>NZ_JBHVXJ010000008.1:36924-354357 GCF_042881845.1 Streptomyces sp. NPDC058257 | reverse complement strand
CCACTGCACACCCCTCCGCCCCGCACCCCTCCCCCCAAACACATTTTCCTCTCTCCCACGCCCCCCCCCGCCGGGTACCCCCGGGGCCGCGCGCCCCCCACCGCGCCCCCCCCCCACGCTTCTGCCAGGGGGGAAGGGAGGGGCGCGGCCACCGCCGCGCCCCTCCGTCCTACTTCGCCGCTTCGGTCTTCTTGGCGGGCGTCCGGCGCGCCGTGCTCTTGGCCGCCGAGCCGGTCCGCTGCGCCGGGGCCGCGGGCTTGGCCGCCGCCTTCTTCGCCACCGGCTTCGGCTTGACCTCGGCCTTGACCTCCGGCTTGGCCTCCGCCTTGACCTCGCCCTCCGGCTTGACCTCGGTCTTGGCCGCCTGCTTCTCCTTGGCCGCCTCCTGCTGGACCTCAACGGCCGCCTTGTTGAACTCCGCTTCCATGGCCCGCTGAATACCCTGGGCCTTGCTCAGGATGTTCTTCACCATCTGCACCTTGGCGTGCAGGCGGGTAACCACGCGCAGGTGGCGGGCGAGGTCGTCACCGAGGATGACGGCCAGGTCCTCGGGCTTCTTCTTGGCCAGGTCCTCCAGCAGCGGGATCAGGACGTCCTCCGCCTTGCCCAGGCCGTCCTTCGCCTTAGCCTTGGCCACCTTGCGCTTCTCCGCCTCCTCCTCCGTGGGCGGCTGCTCGTTGGTAAGGGAGGTCTGCTGCTCGACGTTCCTGAGGCCGTTGGCGAAGTGCTGGGCCTCGGACTCGCTGTCGAAGTCCCCTCGCACGTAGCGCGAGGCCGCGATCATCTGGTTGCCCGGGTTCAGCTGAGCGATGTGCCAGGCAAGGTTGTTCTTGATCAAACCCTTGTCGACCATCTCGGACACCTCGGGGCGCAGGGTGAGCAGACCCAGCCTCCAGGTGATGTGAGTCTCGGTCTTGCCGAACTGCTTGGCGATCTTCACCGGCTCCCATCCGGCAGCCGCGAGGTCGGCGTACGCCCCGGCCTCCTCCATGATCGTCATGTCCGCCCGATTTACGTTCTCCGCGATGCTGAGGACGTAAGCCTGCTCCTCGGAGGCCCCCTCCACGACCTTGGCGGGAACGGCTTCCAGGCCGGCTTCCTGGCAGGCCCTCCAGCGCCGCTCCCCCGCGATCAGCATGTAGGGCACCTCGCCGCCCTCGACGGGCCGCACGACGACCGGCTGAAGAAGGCCGTTCTCCTTGATGCTGCCAGTCAGTTCCTCGTGGGCGGTCGGAGAGAAGTACTTCCGGGGCTGCTCCGGGTTGGGGGCGATCTCAGTGATCTTGATGCTGATGAATTCGATCTTCTTGGTGTCGGTCATCTTCCCGCGCCTTTCGTGAATTCCGTTAAGGTGTTTCCCTTTGTTCTTACACTTATATCTTAATGGCAATTACCGCCAAAGCAAGTGGGGAACTCTTTTAATGCAAAGGAATTCAGAAAGGGGAATTGCGCGCCATTCCATGAATTGAAATGCGGCAAGTGCGGATACGAGAGAGCCCGCCACGACCAAGCGGTCACGGCGGGCCGACTCCCGTCACGCACCCCCGACGGCCGCATCAGACGGCCGACTCCTCGCCGGGCGGGGCGCGGGGGGGTCGGCCACCCGGCGAGGAGTAGGGAAGGACGCCGCTCACGCGACGCTGCCGTGCGGGGGTCCTGCGGCTGCTGTACCCCGCCCGGCACGTCAGAACGTACAACAGCTCTTCAAGAATGTCACCTATCTCGACAGCGAAGGGGCGCCGCCCCGTGGTCCTCATGTCTCACCCCCGGCGCCGCTTCCTCCGCCTGATTTCCGCTTCCTCAGAAGCGCCATCACCTCAACTGCTCTGCGCGCATCGTCCAGCGCAGCCCGGCGAGCCGTACCGCGCAGGACCCTCGGGGGCTCCTTCGCGATCTCAGCAATCCGTCGTTCATCAACCTCGGACATGGACCCTCCCGTGCACGGCGCACCGCCGCCTTCGCCCACCCAACAGCGACTCACTCGGGGCGCCCGCCACACGGCGGGCACGCGGGAGCACGCCGGTGCCCGCATCACCGGACGACACTCCGCCGAGAAACTGTGCGACAAACCCTATAACCCCTGCCACCTGCGAGGTACTGTGAGGTTCCACGCGGTTGTTACCGGCTAGTCACACAGTCGTGAGCATACGACACAGCCAGAGAAGACGAACTTGAAAGACACCCACAACACTGGGCGGCCCCTGAGCCTCACGGCGAAACTCCTCGTCCTGCTCAGGCTGCGGCGCGACCCCTGCGGCTTCACGCCCAGTGCGAGGGACATCTCCGACGCCACCCTCGGCGGGGAAGGTTCCACGATCTCCCACGGCCAGGTGGCCAGCCTGCTCAACGGGAAGAGCGGCAACCCGCGCGCCTCAACGATCGACGCCCTGGCCCGCGCCCTGGGCGTGCCGGCGGCCTTCCTCCTGAGCGGAAAGGAGTGGGACGACCTCACCGCGCTCACCGTGTACGCCACGAGACCCGAGGCGCGCGAAGTCCTGCGTTTAATGCAAGGACTTGAGGTGCAGGACATTCTTGAAATCAGTACAAGGCTCCAGGAGATTCGTCGCCGGGAGGGACTGTCTGACGATGTCCCGGCGATCCCCCCACCCCCTCCCGGCGTCGACCAGCCCCGTGAGGGCCGTCCACGTCGCCGAAGCCTGAACGACGCCGCTGAGCGGGCAGCGGATTACCTGGAAGGACACTGACGTGGACGGCCCGATCTTCGGCCTGTGCTCGGTGCTCACCCTGCTCAGTACGGCGATAGCCCTAAGCCGCATCCTGGTACGGCGCAGACTGAGCGGCAACGCGTTCCGCGTATCGCGCCGCGCCCATGTCGTCGCGCTGGTCACCAGCTTCATCGGCTCCCTGCTGGCGATCCCGGCGGTGGCCGAACTCGCGGACAGAGCCACCACGGTCGAGCTGTCCTCGCTCGTCTCGGACATCGCTGCGGTCATCTGCTGCGCGAGCCTTCAGATCCTGATCATCGACTGGGAGTACCGGGGCCTGCCCCACGACGTCGGCATCGCGTGCCGCATCGCCTTCGTCGTCGTGGTGTCCAGCCTGCTGATCTGGCAGTTCGGCCGTACCGATCCCGCGCGCCTCGACCTGGATCTGTCCACCTCGTACGCGCAGAGCGAGGATGTCCGCACCTACCTGCTGACGTACCTGGGCTTCTTCGCTGCCGCAGGGGCCGAGGTGTCGATGCGCGCAACGAAGCTCGCCCGCGCCATGTGGCGACAGGGCCGCCCAGCGGGCGTCGGGCTGGCCGTCGCGGCAGGCGGAGCGACAATGGGCGTCTTCTACGCCCTGAGCCGAGGCGGCTACGTCCTCGCCTACGAAAGCGGCCACGCCTGGCCGCTGGCGCTTGACAACGTAATCAGCCCCGCGCTTGCGGGGCTGTCCATCGGAGGCATCGCCGCCGGGCTCTCGATGGCAGTACTCAGCAACAGCCGCCGCTCCAGCGCACTGCGCGACAGCGTCAACGTCTAGGCAGAGCGCGGCTCCTGCTCGGCGGCACCCCACTGCCGCCAGGTGAAACCGACCCGGTCCGCATCCACGGTGCGCGAGCCCCTGGACGCGGCCGGGTACACGGCGATCTGCTCCAGCAGAAGGACCACCAGGCCCCTCTTGGCCTTCAGCGGCGCGTGATTCCACCAGCGCACGAGATCCGGGACAGACCCCGCGGGTACGTGCTTGACCTGCTTCAGGAACCGGGCCTGCGTCGATGTATCCCGGATCGTGCTCGTCAGAGCCTTGTCGGCCGCCTTGAAGGCGGCCAGCGACATCCCCGACCCTGCGGCGTAATCCTCGCCCAGCTTCTTCTGCCGACGGCGCGCCGCTGCAACCTGTCTATCCAGGTCCTTCGCCTGGGAGAGCAGTTCATCGCGTGCAGCGCCGATCAGCTCCGCTACCTCCGGCTTGGCCAGCTCGCCCAGAACCTGCTCCGCGACATACGTCTCGTACAGGTCCGCGTTGATCCGGACCTTGCCGCAGCCACCCGGGTGCTGCGCCGTGCTGGGAGGGCAGCGGTGCCCGCGTGCCCCTGCATTCGACGGCGACGCACCAAGCGTGTGAGCACACAAACCGCACACGCTGAGCGGGCCGGAGAGAAGGTACTCCTGCTGGTCACCGCTCTTGCCCGCATCCCTGTCCTGCCTCATGGCGCGGATAGCCATGAAGTCGGCGACAGGGATGATCCGAGGACCGCCGCTGTCCACCAGCTCGCCACTCTCGTCCTCCATCAGACCGGCAATCGCCGGATGGTGGAGAACGCCGGCCAGGACATCCGGCTTGAACTCGTTGCCCTGAGTGGTGCGGTAACCCTCCTCGCTCATCCACGCCGTGATCGCGGGAAAGCTCTGCGCCTCCAGCCGCCGCGAGGCGGCGGCCCGGATACCCGCAGCCTCCGCCTCGCGCACACGCCGGTACGCCATGTCTTCAAAACCGTAGAGCCTTGGCATTCTCGACCCCTCTACCCGACCCCCATACACGTACTAATTTACCAGCGAGATAGGTAACAGTATTGACAAACCAACACACACCTCAGATCCCTACGTATCTCGTGATCACGGACTCACCTCCGCGCGAGGCTCGATTCCAAGCACCCGCCACAGTTCAGCTGTCGGAACGCGCACGGTGCCGCCGAGGGGCAGCGTCCTGACGGGGAACGTGCCCGCCTTGATCAACTCGTACGCCTTGTCCCGGCCAATGCCCAGTGCACGTCCAGCTGTTGTCACATTGACCGTGGCTGGCAGAGCTCGCAGCTCCTCCAGCCCCATGGCTCCGGTTCCGCCCGCTTCATGAGCAGTCATCGTTGGTCGCCTGTCTCCCCCGCGCCAACTGGAAAACGACTTTACAACAGTGTCCGACAGCCCCAGCAAGATCGAAGGAGATCACGCCAGACACGTACGGATACGTACGACACCGATGACTGGTTGTGAGCCAAGCAACAGACCAGCAGGGGGTCGGATGTTCGAGCCGAGCTACTACCGGCGGTGCCAGTGCAAGGGACCGCTCAAGGACAAAGAGGGCAAGCCCGTCCTCGACGCCGAGGGCGAGCCGAAAATCGGTTCCATCGGCACCACGTGCCCCAAACTGGGCAAGGGACACGGCACCTGGGCCTTCTACTTCGAGGCGGAGCCCGGCGAGGGTGGCAAGCGCGCACGCGTCCGCCGTGGCGGCTTCGCCAAGCTGGACGACGCCAAGGCGAAGGCGAAGGAGCTGTACGACGCCGCCTCGGCCGGCACCGATGTGCTGTCCGACGAGAAGTGCGGAGACTTCTTCCTTCGGTGGATCAAGGCGAAGAAGTCGCTGGCCCGCACGACCCGCCACGGCTATGAGGAGCACATCACCAACTACCTGCTCCCTCACCTTGGGCACATCAAGCGCCGTGACCTCAAGGTCCGGCACATCGACAAGATTTACGACGCGATCGAGAAGGAGAACGCCGAGCGGATTCTCCACCGCCTTCGCGTCGATCAGCTCCAGAAGGACCGGGACGCAGCGCACCAAGCCTGGGTGAAGACGGCGGGCTACGCCAAGAGGGAGGAGCGCCGCACCACCCGCCGCGCCTTCCTCGACGCGAACGCCGCTCTCCGCGAGGGGAAGAAGGGGCTGCGGAAGGTCACCTCCGCCGCCACCATGCACCGCATCAACGACACCCTCAGCTCAGCTCTCTCCTGGGGGATCAAGCGCGAGCAGGCGTTCAGTAGGAACTGGGCGCAGCTCGTTGAGCTGCCGCCGGTCACCCGGCCGAAGCCGCTCGTCTGGACCCCCGAGCGCATCGAGCACTGGAAGCGCACGGGCGAGAAGCCGGGCCCGGTCATGGTCTGGACACCGCAGCTCACCGGCGAGTTCCTCGACTTCGTCATGGAGGACTGGCTCTACGAGCTGTGGCACACCTTCATCTTCCTCGGCCCCCGCCGCGGTGAGATGGCCGCGCTGCCGTGGACCGAGGTGAGCACCGACGCCCTCTGGATGCGTATCTCCCAGCAGATCGTGGAGGTCGCCTACAAGCTGTACGGCGAAGCGCCCAAGGCCGACAGCGTCCGCACCCTGCCCTTGAGCCTGGAGTCCGGCGACAACCTGGTCAGCTTCCGCGCCAAGCAGGATCGGATGCGGCAGGAGTGGGGCGCCGCGTATGTCGAGAACGGTCGGGTGTGGACGCACGAGAACGGTGAGGAGCTGCACCCCGACTGGATATCCCGGCGCTTCACCCGGCTCGTGGAGCTGTCCGGCCTGCCTCCGGTTCGCCTGCACGACCTGCGTCACCTCGCTGCCACCCTGGCCCTGCTCGCCGGTCACGACATCAAGGTGGTTCAGGAGAAGCTGGGGCACTCCTCACGCCAGATCACCTCCGACACCTACACCAGCGTCCTGCCGGAGATGATGCGGGCCGAGGCCGAGTCGGTCATGACCGTGGTCCCTCGTGACGTTCCCTTCGAGGTGCGCACCCCGCTGTCGATCCCCGAAACGGCCTGGCAGAACGACTTCGCCGTCTTCTTCGCCCACGGGGCGCGCCAGTCAGGTGACACCTGGGCCGTTGGGGCGCAGCAGCAGCCGGGCACCGATCTTCTCGGCATGATCGCTCTGTCCGGCCGGGGCCAGGACGACGCTGCCAACGCGGCGGTGAAGTGGATACGGGACCACTGCGCGGCGAAGGAGCTGGAGCTGGTTCGGGTGGAGAACTTCAACGCTCTCTACGCGGCGGATCAGCGGTCCGACTTCTCGCTGACGCGCTTCACGGTGGCCCGATCCGAATCCCCGAGCGTGGACGGCTGGGCGCTGCCGACCGGTCTGCCCCCGGCGGCATCCCGCGCCGCCCGCAGGGCTCCGAACGGGCGGCGGAAGGCGGCGTGAGGGCACTTCTGTCCACTGAATCGTCCCCGTGTCCACTACGTGTCCACTGGATCTTGGTCTGAACGAATGAACGGTGGGCACCACCCTGGAGTGGTGCCCACCGTTTCCGCGTTTCCGCAGGTAGAAACGGTTCTCTGGGAGAACCGGGGAGTGGGGCAGGTGGGACTCGAACCCACGACCGACGGATTATGAGTCCGCTGCTCTAACCGGCTGAGCTACCGCCCCTAACGGCGCGTCGCGCACATTTGTGCGCGCCGTCTGCCGCAGCATAGCCGCTCATACGATCTCCTGCTTCGGATGGTCGGCATCGCTCGACCATGAGGACCGCAGGGCTGCCCACATGGTTCCACCAGGCATGAAAATGGACCCCTGAGTGGAATCTCAAGGGTCCTTCTCACTTGCTCTCCCGACTGGACTCGAACCAGTAACCTGCCGGTTAACAGCCGGCTGCTCTGCCAATTGAGCTACAGGAGACCGAGCTCCCCCGACTGGACTCGAACCAGTAACCTGCCGGTTAACAGCCGGCTGCTCTGCCAATTGAGCTACAGGGGATCGTCTCGTTGCATCGAACGCACCTAGCTGGGAACTCTCCAGGCGGCGGGCGGTCGCTGCGACACATACATTAGCGCAAGCAGGGGGGTGCTCCGCCAATCGGTATCCCCCACCGCCGACACAGAGCAGCAGACGAGCGAACACACGCTCGACGCCGACGCAAGGGAAGGGTGGCAGTCATGCGCTACCGGCTCACATTCGTGGCGGGACTGGCTCTCGGGTACGTGCTCGGTACCCGGGCCGGTCGCGAGCGCTACGAGAAGCTGAAGAAGTCCGCCCGCGAGTTCTCGCAGAACCCGGCCGTGCGCAACACGGTCGAGTCCGCGACGCAGCAGGGCCGCGACGTGGCGGGCAAGGCCTTCCACTCCGTGTCCGAGAAGGTCGGGGACCGGGTCCCCGACTCGGTGACCGACCGCGTCCGGTCGCTGCGCGATCGCGGGCAGGGCGGTGGCGAGGACGACTGGGGCACCACCAATACGTGACCGGTGCTCATAGGTGACCAGTACGTGACGGGGGCCGTTCCTGGGAGCTGAGGTACGGGACACGTCGCGCGGTGCGGCAGAATTCCAGGCATGGGGATAGTCGCAGGGTTGGACAGTTCGCCCGATTTCACGCGCATCGTGGTCTGTGACGCGGACACGGGCGCCGTACTCAAGCAGGGTTATGCCCCGCATCCGACGGAGAGCCCCGATGGAGGCGGCCGTCCCTCGGACGTGGATCCGCAGGCCTGGCTGCTCTCGCTCGGCGAGGCGGCGGGCGGCGGGCTGCTGGAAGGCGTGCAGGCCATCGGCGTCTCCGCGCAGCAGAACGCGCTCGTCCCCCTGGACCAGCACGGCAACACCGTGCGGCCCGCGCTCGTCGGCAACGACCGGCGGGCGCAGGTCGCCGCCGCCGACCTGACCGACGGACTCGGCAGCCGCGAGGCCTGGGCGCAGGCCGTGGGCTGCGTCCCGCAGGCGGCCCACCCCGTGACGAAGCTGCGCTGGCTGGCCAAGACCGAGCCGGAGGCCGCCCAGCGCGTCGCCTCCCTCATGCAGGCCCACGACTGGCTGGTGTGGCAGTTGCTCGGGCGGCCCGCGCGGCGCACGACGGACCGCGGCGGCGCCTCCGGTACCGGCTACTGGTCGGCGGCGACGGGTGCGTACCGCCCCGATCTCGTGGAGCTCGCGCTCGGGCACCAGGCGATGCTGCCCGAGGTGATCGGTCCCGCCGAGGCCGCGGGGACGACACCCGAGGGGCTGCTGATCTCGGCGGGTACCGGCGAGACGATGGCGGCGGCGTTCGGGCTCGGGGTCCAACAGGGTGACGCGGTCGTCTCGTTGGGGGCCTCGGGGTCCGTGATGGCCGTCCACCACGAGGCGCTCGTCGATCCGAGCGGGACGATCACCTCGCTGGCGGACGCCACCGGCCTGCATCTGCCGGTGGTGCACACGCTGAACGCGGTGCGCGTGTTGCGCGGCGCCGCCGAGATGCTCGGGGTCTCCGACCTCGACGCGCTCTCCGATCTGGCCATGAAGTCGACGCCGGGTGCGCACGGGCTGGTGCTCCTGCCGTATCTGGAGGGTGAGAAGACGCCGAATCTGCCGCACGCGGCGGGCACCCTGACGGGGCTGCGGCGGGAGTCGATGCGGCCCGAGCATCTGGCGCGGGCGGCCTTCGAGGGCATGCTGTGCGGGCTCGGGGACGCGCTCGACGTGCTGCGCTCGCGGGGCGTGGAGGTGCGCCGGATCTTCCTGCTCGGCGGGGCCGCCGAGCTGCCGGCCGTGCAGGCCGCGGCGCCGATGCTGTTCGGCACGCAGGTCGTGGTGCCGCAGCCAGCGGACTACGCGGCGATCGGTGCGGCGCGACAGGCCGCCTGGGCGCTGAACGGGCAACTGCCGTACTGGCAGGGGGCGTCGGCGCAGGTCTTCGAGCCGGGCGACGAGCTTCCCGTGGGTCAGGCGGTGCGTCAGCAGTACCGGACCGTGCGGGAACAGTCGCACCCCGGAGCACTTGACGGCTGACCTTCGGCGTGGCGACTTATTTACCCGGACTAATGTTTTACCGGGTCATGGGTTAATCGGTTGCGCGAGGGTGGGTGCGATGTCGGAGTATGGGTGCGACCTCGCCACCATCGCCGACCCCGCCGCCACTTCCTCCCGAGAGACCGAGCGTGCTCATACGACTCCTACGGGCCCATCTTGGTCCGTACAAGAAACCCATCGCCCTGCTGGTGCTCCTGCAGCTCCTGCAGACCTGCGCCTCGCTCTATCTGCCCACGCTCAACGCCGACATCATCGACGAGGGTGTCGTGAAGGGCGACACGGGCTACATCCTCTCGTTCGGCGGCGTCATGATCGCCGTCACCGTCGCCCAGGTGATCTGCAACGTGGGGGCCGTCTACTACGGCGCCCGCACCGCGTCCGCCCTCGGCCGCGACGTCCGGGCCGCCGTCTTCGACCGCGTACAGTCGTTCTCCGCCCGGGAGTTGGGGCAGTTCGGCGCGCCGTCCCTGATCACCAGGACCACGAACGACGTCCAGCAGGTGCAGATGCTGGTCCTGATGACGTTCACCCTGATGGTCTCGGCGCCGATCATGTGCGTCGGCGGCATCATCATGGCCCTCGGCCTCGACGTACCGCTCTCGGGTGTCCTGGTCGCCGTCGTGCCCGTCCTCGCGATCTGCGTGAGCCTGATCGTGAAGCGCCTTCGCCCGCTCTTCCGCAGCATGCAGGTGCGCCTGGACACCGTGAACCGCGTGCTGCGCGAGCAGATCACCGGCAACCGCGTCATCCGCGCCTTCGTCCGCGACGAGTACGAGAAGGACCGCTTCCGGCAGGCCAACAGCGAGCTGACCGAGGTGTCGCTCGGCACCGGCAAGCTGCTCGCGCTGATGTTCCCGATCGTCATGACCGTCGTGAACATCTCGTCGATCGCCGTGGTGTGGTTCGGCGCCCACCGCATCGACAGCGGCGGCATGCAGATCGGGGCGCTCACCGCGTTCCTCGCGTATCTGATGCAGATCGTGATGTCGGTGATGATGGCCACCTTCATGTTCATGATGGTGCCGCGCGCCGAGGTCTGCGCCGAGCGCATCGAGGAGGTCCTGGACACCGAGAGCAGCGTGGTGCCCCCGTCCTCCCCCGTGACCGAGCTGCGGCGCCACGGCCACCTGGAGATCCGCGAGGCGGGCTTCCGCTACCCCGGCGCCGAGGAGCCCGTCATCAAGGCCGTCGACCTGGTCGCACGGCCCGGTGAGACGACCGCCGTGATCGGGTCGACCGGCAGCGGCAAGTCGACGCTGCTCAGCCTCGTGCCGCGGCTCATCGACAGCACCGAGGGCGAGGTCCTGGTGGACGGCGTGCCCGTGCACACCATCGAGCCCGGGCTGCTGGCGCGGACGGTGGGCCTCGTACCGCAGAAGCCGTACCTCTTCGCCGGCACGGTCGCCACCAATCTCCGCTACGGAAACCCGGACGCGACGGACGAGGAGCTCTGGCACGCCCTTGAGGTCGCCCAGGCCAAGGGCTTCGTCGAAGGCCTGGAGGAGGGCCTGGGCGCCCCGATCTCGCAGGGCGGCACGAATGTCTCCGGCGGTCAGCGCCAGCGGCTCGCGATCGCGCGGACCCTGGTGCAGCGCCCCGAGATCTACCTCTTCGACGACTCGTTCTCGGCCCTGGACTACGCGACCGACGCCGCCCTGCGCGCCGCGCTCGGCCGCGAGACCGCCGAGGCGACCGTCGTGATCGTCGCCCAGCGCGTGGCGACGATCCGGGACGCCCACCGCATCATCGTCCTCGACGAGGGCCGGGTCGTGGGGACGGGCAGCCACCGCGAGCTCATGGCCGGCAATGAGACCTACCGGGAGATCGTGCTCTCCCAGCTGACGGAAGCGGAGGCCGCGTAATGCCCCCTGGTGGCATGGGTGGACCGATGATAGGTCCGGACTCCAAGTCCATGGACTTCAAGGGGTCCGGCAGACGGCTCCTCGCGCAGTTCAAGCCGGAACGCACCACGATGTACGGGATGATCGGCGCCGGAGTGCTCAGCGTGGCGCTCAGCGTGCTCGGCCCCAAGATCCTCGGCAAGGCGACCGACCTGCTCTTCGCGGGCATCGTCGGCCGTGACATGCCGGACGGCGTCACGAAGGACCAGGCCATCGAGGGCCTGCGCGACAAGGGCGACGGCGGCATGGCCGACATGCTCTCGGGGGTCGACTTCACCCCGGGCAAGGGCATCGACTTCGGCGCGGTGGGCGAGGTGCTTCTGCTCGCTCTCGGCGTGTTCCTGATCGCGGGACTCCTGATGATGGTCTCGACGCGGCTCTCGAACCGCGCCATCAACAAGACCGTCTTCAAGATGCGCGGCGACGTACAGGAGAAGCTGTCGCGGCTTCCGCTGTCGTACTTCGACAAGCGGCAGCGCGGTGAGGTGCTCAGCCGCGCGACGAACGACCTCGACAACATCGGCCAGACCCTGCAGCAGACCATGGGCCAGCTGGTGAACTCACTGCTCACCATCGTCGGCGTACTGGTGATGATGTTCTACGTATCGCCGCTGCTCGCCCTGGTGGCCCTGGTCACCGTGCCGCTGTCGTTCTTCGTGGCGACGAAGGTCGGCAAGCGGTCGCAGCCGCAGTTCGTGCAGCAGTGGAAGACCACCGGCAAGCTCAACGCGCACATCGAGGAGATGTACACCGGGCACAACCTGGTGAAGGTCTTCGGGCGTCAGGAGGAGTCGGCGAAGGCCTTCGCCGAGCAGAACGACGCGCTGTACGAGGCCGGGTTCAAGGCGCAGTTCAACAGCGGGGCCATGCAGCCGCTGATGTTCTTCATGTCGAACCTGAACTACGTGCTCGTGGCCGTGGTCGGTGGCCTGCGGGTCGCGTCGGGCGCACTGTCGATCGGTGACGTACAGGCCTTCATCCAGTACTCGCGGCAGTTCTCGATGCCGCTCACGCAGGTCGCGTCGATGGCGAACCTGGTGCAGTCCGGTGTCGCGTCCGCCGAGCGGATCTTCGAGCTGCTCGACGCCGAGGAGCAGGAGGCCGACCCGGTACCGGGCGAGCGCCCCGACCAGCTGCGCGGCCGGGTCGAGATGGACCAGGTGTCCTTCCGCTACGAGAAGGACAAGCCGCTCATCGAGGACCTGTCCCTCAAGGTCGACCCCGGCCACACGGTGGCGATCGTCGGACCGACCGGCGCGGGCAAGACCACCCTTGTCAACCTGCTGATGCGGTTCTACGAAGTCACCGGCGGGCGCATCACCCTCGACGGGGTCGACATCGCGAAGATGTCGCGCGACGAGCTGCGGTCCGGCATCGGCATGGTCCTCCAGGACACCTGGCTGTTCGGCGGCACCATCGCGGAGAACATCGCGTACGGAGCGGCCAAGGACGTCACTCGCGAGGAGATCGAGGAGGCGGCGCGGGCGGCCCACGCCGACCGCTTCTGCCGCACGCTGCCCGATGGCTACGACACCGTGATCGACGACGACGGCACGGGGGTGAGCGCGGGCGAGAAGCAGTTGATCACGATCGCGCGGGCATTCCTGTCCGACCCGGTGATCCTGGTCCTCGACGAGGCGACAAGCTCGGTCGACACCCGTACCGAAGTGCTGATCCAGAAGGCGATGGCGCGGCTCGCCCACGGGCGGACCTCGTTCGTCATCGCCCACCGGCTCTCCACGATCCGGGACGCGGACACGATCCTGGTGATGGAGAACGGCGCGATCGTGGAGCAGGGCACGCATGACGCGCTGCTGGCGGAGGACGGGGCCTATGCCCGTCTGTATGCCGCTCAGTTCGCGCAGGCCGTGGCCGAGGTCGACTAGCGCCGTTGTGGGAGCGGGGTTCTGCGCGTGCCCGTCGAGTGTGGCTGAGCGCGCGGTTCCCCGCGCCCCTTCGGGGCGCTCGTCAGTCCAGGTAGCCCCGCAGCTGGTCCGCGAAGGCGTGGTCCCGCAGTTTGTTGAGGGTCTTGGACTCGATCTGGCGGATGCGTTCGCGTGTCACGCCGAAGATCCGGCCGATCTCCTCCAGGGTGCGGGGCCTGCCGTCCGCGAGGCCGTAGCGCAGCTGGACCACCTTGCGTTCGCGCTCGCCGAGCGTGGAGAGCACCGCCTCCAGGTGTTCGCGCAGGAGCAGGAAGGCCGCCGATTCGACGGGGCTCGTCGCGTCGCCGTCCTCGATGAGGTCGCCGAGCGCGACGTCGTCCTCCTCGCCCACGGGCGCGTGCAGCGACACCGGCTCCTGGGCCAGGCGCAGGACTTCGCTGACCCGCTCGTGCGGCAGGTCCAGTTGGGCCCCCACTTCTTCGGGGGTCGGTTCGTAGCCCCGCTCCTGGAGCATGCGGCGCTGGACGCGGACGACGCGGTTGATCAGCTCCACGACGTGCACGGGCACGCGGATGGTGCGGGCCTGGTCGGCGAGGGCCCGCGACATCGCCTGGCGGATCCACCAGGTCGCGTACGTGGAGAATTTGTAGCCGCGCGCGTAGTCGAACTTCTCGACCGCCCTGATCAGGCCCAGGTTTCCCTCCTGGACGAGATCGAGCATGGTCAGCCCGCGCCCCACGTACCGCTTGGCGACGGAGACGACCAGGCGGAGGTTGGCCTCGATCAGGCGGCGCTTGGCCATCCGGCCCACGACGACCAGCTTGTCCAGGTCGAGGGCGAGTTGCGAGTCCAGGTCGGTGGCGAGGCGCAGCTTCTCCTCGGCGAAGAGACCGGCCTCGACACCGCGTGCGAGCTCCACTTCCTCCGCCGCGGTGAGCAGGGGTATCCGGCCGATCTCGCGCAGATACTGGCGGAACAGGTCGGACGACGGGCCGCCGGTGTCGGCGCGGCTGCGGGGAGCGGGCGGCTGGGGCAGGTCGGCGCTGTCCGGTTCGAGGGCCTCCGGGGCCTCCGGGGCCTCCGGGCTCTCCCCGGGGTCGGGCGGCTCGTCCGTTTCGGGGCTCTCGGGTCCCGATTCCGGGTGCCGTGCGGCTCGGCTCTGCGACGGCACGCTCGCGATGACGTCCGTATCCGCCTCCGCCTCCGCTTCCGCGGCAACGGCGGTCTCGGTCTGGGTGAGGGTCTGGGT
Organism: Streptomyces sp. NPDC058257; assembly: GCF_042881845.1. Classification (NCBI taxonomy): domain Bacteria; kingdom Bacillati; phylum Actinomycetota; class Actinomycetes; order Kitasatosporales; family Streptomycetaceae; genus Streptomyces; species Streptomyces sp. NPDC058257. The sequence goes on along the minus strand of NZ_JBHVXJ010000008.1, from coordinate 339,887 downwards.
CTGCACGGGGGCGACCTCCATGATGATCGCTGCTGAGGCGTGCGGCAGCGGTACAGCGGGATCGGCTTCGACGGCCTCGCCGCTGTCCGTCCCGAACACGATGTGTGGAATCGCGGGTACGTCGGATCCGCTGTGTGCGGGCCGGCCGCGCTCCGAGGACTCAGGCACCGCAACCCAGTGTGGGGTACGACACACGGCCGCCACGAGGGGCGTGCGGTGACTTTCTGAGTCCGGTCCGTAACCGCGCGGTTACCCGACGGGTGACCAGCCTCGCGCTACCCGAACCTCAGAGCGCGTCCGCGCCGCGCTCGCGCAGCGCCCTGCCGTACTGCTGGAGGACCCACAACTCGTTCTGGACGGCTGCGAGTTGGGCGGGATCTCCCTGGCCGCTCAGGCGGGTCAGACTGCCCTGGACATCGCGGATACGGCGGTCGACGGCGCGCAGCCGGACCTGGACGAGCTGATCGCCCGCGTAGATCTCGTCCACCGATCTGCGCAGGATCGCCTCGACGGCCAGCTCGGTGACCATGGCGCGGACCGTGTCGTCCGGCGCGGCGTCCAGGACGCGGGCGAGGTAGGGCTGCGACTCGGGGATGCCCGCCTCGGCGCCGCCCGCCTCCTCGACGCACTGGCGCACCGCGGCGTACGGCGGGGCCGTGAACTCGTCCACGCCGTACGCGTCGAAGGCCGGGGAGACCAACTCGGGTCGTTGCAGAGCCAGTTTGAGCAGCTCGCGCTCGGTGCGGTGAGCGGGGCTGCGGAGCGTGAGCGCCGGTCCGGAGGGCGCGGAGGGCGCGGATGCCTCGTACTGCTGGCCCTGGTGCGTGCGCCGCTGCTGCGGGGCCGGGCCCCTGCCGCCCCGGTCGCGGGCCCAGCGCGCCAGCTGGGCCACGCGCTTGACCACGAACTGGGTGTCCATGATGCCGAGCATCCCGGCGAGCTGGACGGCCACTTCGTGCTGCGCGCCGCTGTTCTTGATGCGGGCCACCACCGGCGCCGACTCGTCGAGGGCGGCGGCGCGGCCGGCGGGGGTCTCCAGGTCGTACCGCCCGACGATCTGGCGCAGCGCGAACTCGAAGAGCGGCGTGCGGGGTTCGACGAGGTCGGCGACCGCGGTGTCCCCCTTGGCCAGACGCAGCTCGCAGGGGTCCATGCCGTCGGGCGCGATGGCGATGTACGTCTCGGCGGCGAACTTCTGGTCGTCCTCGAAGGCGCGCAGGGCGGCCTTCTGGCCTGCCGCGTCACCGTCGAACGTGAAGATCACCCGCGCCGAGCCGTTGTCCATCAGGAGGCGGCGCAGGATCTTGATGTGGTCGCCGCCGAAGGCGGTGCCACAGGTCGCGATGGCGGTGGTGACACCGGCGAGGTGGCAGGCCATGACGTCCGTGTACCCCTCGACGACGACCGCGCGGGAGGTCTTGGCGATCTCCTTCTTGGCCAGGTCGACGCCGTAGAGCACCTGGCCCTTCTTGTAGATCGGCGTCTCGGGGGTGTTGAGGTACTTCGGGCCGTTGTCGTCGTCGCGCAGCTTGCGGGCGCCGAAGCCGACGACCTCGCCGCTGATGTCGCGGATGGGCCACATCAGACGGCCGCGGAAGCGGTCGATGGGGCCGCGGCGGCCGTCCTGGGAGATGCCGGAGAGGATGAGCTCCTTGTCGGTGAAGCCCTTGCCGCGCAGGAACCGGGTGAGGTGGTCCCAGCCCGCCGGGCTGTAGCCGACGCCGAAGTGCGCGGCGGCGGCCTGGTCGAAGCCGCGCTCGGCGAGGAACTTGCGGCCGATCTCGGCCTCGGGGCTCTCCAGCTGGTCGACGTAGAACTGCGCGGCGATCTTGTGGGCCTCGACGAGGCGGATGCGCTCGCCGCGCTGGTTGGTGGGGTTGTACCCGCCCTCCTCGTACCGCAGCGTGATGCCCGCCTGGGCGGCGAGGCGCTCGACCGTCTCCGAGAAGGTGAGGTGGTCGATCTTCATCACGAAGGCGATCGTGTCGCCGCCTTCCTGGCAGCCGAAGCAGTGGAAGAGACCCTTGCTGGGGCTGACCTGGAAGGACGGTGACTTCTCGTCGTGGAAGGGGCACAGGCCCTTGAGGTTGCCTCCGCCCGCGCTCCGGAGCTGGAGGTAGTCGGAGACCACGGCGTCGATCGGGACCGCGTCCCGAACCGCCTTCACGTCCTCGTCATTGATCCTGCCAGCCACGTAGGAATACTACGGCCCACGTGTGACACTCCCGCCAGGCCCCGTCACCCGAGCAGCGACTCCAGGGGGACGGACGGGTCGGAGAGGGATTCGGCGGGCGGCCGCGCACCCGTGCGGATCAGCTTCTGGATGGTGTCCGTGACGTCCCACACATTGACGTTCATCCCGGCGAGGACGCGTCCCTCGCTCAGCCAGAAGGCGACGAACTCACGCTTGCCCGCGTCACCTCTGACCACGACCTGGTCGTACGACCCCGGGGGCGCCCATCCCGAGTACTCCAGGCCCACGTCGTACTGGTCGGAGAAGAAGTAGGGCACGCGGTCGTACGTCACGTCCTTGTCGAGCATCGCGCGCGCCGCGGCCGGGCCGCCGTTCAGCGCGTTCGCCCAGTGCTCCACGCGCAGCCTCGTACCGAAGAGCGGGTGGTGGACGGCGGCCACGTCGCCCGCCGCGAAGATGTCCGGGTCCGAGGTCCGCAGGGAGGCGTCGACCACGACACCGCCGCCGTGCGCGCGGTCGGCGATTTCGAGCCCTGCCGACTCGGCGAGCGCGGTGCGCGGGGCGGCGCCGATCGCGGCGAGCACGTCGTGCGCCGGGTGCTCCTCGCCGTCGTCCGTGCGGGCGGCGAGGACCATGCCGTCCTGGCCCGCGATCTCGGTGAGCCTGGCGCCGAAGTGGAAGCGGACGCCGTGCTCGGCGTGCAGGTCGGCGAACATCTGGCCGAGCTCGGGGCCCAGGACCGCGTGCAGCGGGGTGGGCTCGGACTCGACGACGGTGACCTCCGCGCCGTACGTCCGCGCGGCGGCCGCGACCTCAAGGCCGATCCAGCCCGCTCCGGCGATCACCAGATGGCCGTTGTCCCGGCCGAGACTGGCCAGAACCTGACGCAGCCGGTCGGCGTGCGCGAGGCGGCGCAGGTGGTGCACGCCCACCAGGCCGGTGCCGGGGACGTCCAGGCGGCGCGGCTCGGCACCGGTGGCGAGGAGGAGTTTGTCGTAGTGGATGACGGCGCGGTCGCCGAGGTGGACGGCCTTGGTGGCGCGGTCGATGGAGACGACGGTCTGGCCTAGGTGCAGCTCCACGTCCGACTGCGCGTACCAGGAGGGTTCGTGGACGTAGACGCTGTCGCGCTCCTCCTTGCCCAGGAGGTATCCCTTCGACAGGGGTGGGCGCTCGTACGGGTGGTCGCGTTCGTCGCCGATGAGGATCACCCGGCCGGTGAAGCCCTCGGACCGGAGTGTCTCGGCCGCTTTCGCGCCCGCGAGACCTCCTCCGACAATGACGAACGTCTGATCCGCGTCGACCACTTGATGCCTCCTCAAAGCCTTGCCGTCAGGGGGGAGCGTCCCGCACAGAGCGTGATGGGGGAAGGGGTTGCGACCCGATCCGGCCAGTTTTCGTCACGCCCCGTGGTCGATCGGCTCATTTCGCATATGTCAGGGGTGTTTTGCGGTGAGCCGCGCGTGCAGGGAACGCGCGGCGGCGTCCGTGAGCGACGCGATCTGGTCGATGACCACGCGCAGCGCCGCGCGGTCGTCGCGCGCCGTGTCGTACAGCGCGCGGAACTGCGGGTCGAGGCCTTCGGGGGCGCGGGCCGTGAGCGCGTCGGCCAGCTCGGCGACGACGATCCGCTGATCGGCGCGGAGCCGCTCCTGGGCGGGCCGCTGCATTACGTAGCGGTCAGCGACGGCCTTGAGGACCGCGCACTCGTGGCGGGCCTCGCGCGGGACGACGAGCTCGGCGGCGTACCGGGTGAGGGGGCCCTTGCCGTACCGCGCGCGGGTGGCGCTCTCCGCGGCGAGACAGAAGTGGCCGATGAGCTGGCTCGTGGCGTCCTTCAGACGGCCCTGGGCGATGGCGGAGCCGTCGTACCCGTGCGGCCACCACTCCTGTTCCAGGAGGCGGTCGAGAGCCTCGGAGAGCTCTTCGGGGTCGGTGTCCGCGGGCACGTAGCGGCCGATGGCGACGGCGAAGATGTCTTGGCGCTCGGGCTCGGCGTGCAGCAGGTTCGGGTCGAGGTGTCCGGCGTGCAGGCCGTCCTCCATGTCGTGCACCGAGTACGCGACGTCGTCCGACCAGTCCATGACCTGGGCCTCGAAGCAGGTGCGGCGGCCCGGTGCCTCCTTGCGGACCCAGTCGAAGACCGGCCGGTCGTCCTCGTAGACCCCGAACTTGGGGGACGCCGGGTCGGTGGGGTGGGCGCCGCGCGGCCAGGGGTACTTGGTGGCGGCGTCCAGGGCGGCCCTGGTCAGGTTGAGCCCCACACTGACGAGGTCGCCCGTCTCCTCGTCCGTGACGAAGCGCTTCGGTTCGATGCGGGTGAGGAGCCGCAGGGACTGGGCGTTGCCCTCGAAACCGCCGCAGCTCTCGGCGACTTCGTTCAGCGCCTGCTCGCCGTTGTGCCCGAAGGGCGGGTGCCCCAGGTCGTGGGAGAGGCAGGCGGTCTCCACCAGGTCCGGGTCGCAGCCGAGGGCGGCGCCGAGCTCGCGGCCGACCTGGGCGCACTCCAGGGAGTGCGTCAGGCGGGTGCGTGCGCTGGCGTCCCATGCCTCGTTGCTGCGCGTGCCAGGGGTGACCACCTGGGTCTTTCCGGCGAGGCGGCGCAGCGCGGAGGAGTGCAGGACGCGCGCGCGGTCCCGCTGGAAGGCGGTGCGCCCCGGCCGTTTGTCCGGCTCGGTGGCCCATCGCTCGACCGCGGCCTTGTCATAGGCCGCCTCAGCGTCGTACACGTTCGGTGCGGTGCCTTCCATGCACCGACAGTAAACGAAGGTGTTCAGGCGGAGGTCAGCTGACGGGGCGGCACCCGCGCGGCGGCCGGGACCGCCATGGCGCCCGTACGGGCCTGGTCGTAGCGGTGCAGGAGGAGGCGGGCCATCGCCTGGTGGGCGCCGAGCGGGGCCGACGCGATCCAGTCGGCGGCATCGGCGCACTGCGTGGCGAAGCGGCCGGGCGCCGTGAAGTACGAGGCCACGGCGGTGTGGTGGCGGCCACGTGCGGCGAGGGCCCGTACCGCCGCGGGCACGCTGAGCGCACAGGCCGCGGTGGGCGACGCGTACGCGGGCACCACCGGTACGCCGATCCGCTCGGCGAGGAGGTCCGCCGTGCGCCGGGTGTCCGTGGCCGATTCCGGATCGCGCGAGCCCGCGGCGGCGAGGATCACTGCGCAGGTGCGCCGCCCCGCCCTGCCGAGCCGGGTCGGCAGGCCCGCGTCGACGAGCCGGTCGTGGAGCACGTCGACCAGCAGCGGGTGCGGGCCGAGCGGCGCGGCGACCCGTGTGCCGAGGTGCGCCGCGCCCGCGGCGGCCTCGGGTATGTCGTGCTTGACGTGGTGGCCGCGGCCGAGAAGCAGCGGTACGAGGACGGCGGATCCGGTCGCCGCGGCGAGGGTGTCGGTGAGCAGCGGCTCGTTCAGCTCGATGTGGCCAAGGCGCACGGTGAGTCCTGGCCGCAGTTCACGGACCCGTTCGATGAGCGCCGTGACGGCGGCCAGGGCGCGGGGATCACGGCTGCCGTGGCCGACCACGACGAGGGCGGGCGCCGGTGCGGTGCGAGATGCCGTGCCAGGTGCGGCGCGGCGCGTGCCGTCGAGCGACACGCGGTCGAGCTGGCTGCCGAGCTGGCTGGTGATCCGGTCCATGAGTTGCGCCGTACTTTCGAGAGGAGTGCTGCCGAAGCTGCCGTACTCGTCGCTAAGAGGGTTCGACGGCGTCATGGACCGAGGATGGACGGGCCGTATTGCCGTCGCGTTGCGCGCCGGTGACGGGTCCTTTCAGCCTGGCTCACCGAGGGCGCCGCGGCATTGTCAGTGCGGTCGCTTACCGTTGTCCACAGTGATCGGATCGGGGGATCCGGCTTCGGGGCACGGGGGGCGGGATGAAACTGCCGGGATGGATGCGGCGATCGGGGGCGACGGGACCGCCGGGGGCGTCAACGCCGTCAGGGGAGTCAGGGCCGTCGGCGGTGCGGGACTGGGCCCGTGGACGCGTGGCCCGGCTGCGCCGCCTGCGGCTGCCGCGCACACGGCGGGGACAGCGGCGGGCCCTGCAGGCCTTCATGGCCGTCTGCGTGGTGGCGCTGCTGCCCGCGACCTGGCTCTTCGTGACGGCGGACGGGCGGCTGCGCACGACGGCCGACGTGCCGCGCACGCGGGTCGCTGTCGTCTTCGGCGCCGGGCTGTGGAAGGGCGAGCCCTCGCCCTATCTCGCGCACCGCCTCGACGCGGCGGCCGAGCTGTACGAGGCGGGACGGATAGAGGTCGTGCTCGTCACGGGCGACAACAGCCGCGAGGAGTACGACGAACCGGACGCCATGCGCACCTATCTGACCGAGCGCGGCGTGCCGAGCCGCCGGATCGTCAGCGACTACGCGGGCTTCGACACCTGGGACTCCTGCGTGCGCGCCAAGAAGGTGTTCGGCGTCAACCGGGCGGTCCTGATCAGCCAGGGCTTCCACATACGCAGGGCGGTCGCGCTCTGCCGCGCGGCGGGCGTCTCGTCGTACGGCGTCGGGGTCGACGCCAAGCATGACGCCACCTGGTACTACGGCGGCGCGCGGGAGGTGTTCGCGGCCGGCAAGGCGGCGCTCGACGCGACGCTGCGGCCCGATCCGCACTTCCTGGGTCCCAAGGAGCCGGGTGTGCGCAACGCTCTCGCGGCGCGGCGCTGAGGGGCGGCGCCGCGGAACAGGCCATCAGGGCCTGTGGGCCTCACAACGGGGCGGGGCGTCGGCTGAGGGGGGCGTACCGACGGCGTAACGCGGCGGGGCGGGGCGTGTAACACGGGCGTCGGACTCTGGTCGCCATGCACACCGAGGCGACACCGACCCACTGTCCGTACTGCGCGCTGCAATGCGGAATGGGCCTGGCCACCGGCCCCGGTGGCGGGGTGGAGGTCGTGGAGCGTCCCGGGTTCCCGGTGAACAGGGGCGCGCTGTGCGGCAAGGGCCGTACGGCGCCCGCGGTGCTCTCCTCCCGGGTGCGCCTGACCGGGCCACTCATCCGATCCCACGCCACGGGCCGCCTCGAACCGGCCACCTGGGAGGAGGCGATCGGCCGCGTAGCCGAAGGTCTTGCCCGCACCCGCGGTGACCACGGCGCGGACGCGTGCGGGGTGTTCGGCGGCGGAGGCCTGACCAACGAGAAGGCGTACGCCCTGGGGAAGTTCGCGCGGGTGGCGCTCGGCACGTCGCAGATCGACTACAACGGCCGGTTCTGCATGTCGTCGGCGGCAGCGGCGGGACAGCGGGCCTTCGGGCTCGACCGCGGCCTGCCGTTCCCGCTCGAGGACATCCCGCGCACCGGCTGTCTGATCCTCGTCGGCTCGAACCTCGCCGAGACGATGCCGCCCGCGCTGCGGTATCTGACGGAGCTGAGGGCGAACGGCGGAAAGCTGATCGTCGTCGACCCGCGCAGGACCCGCACCGCCGAGCAGGCCGACCTCCACCTGGCGCCGCGTCCCGGCACCGACCTCGCTCTCGCGCTCGGCCTGCTGCACCTGGTGGTGGCCGAAGGGCGGACGGACGAGGCGTTCATCGAGGAGCGCACCAGCGGCTGGCAGCAGGCACGGGCGGCGGCGATGGCGCACTGGCCGGAGTACGTGGAGCGGATCAGCGGCGTTCCCGTGCCCGGACTCCGGGACGCGGCGGCGATGTTCTGCGACGCCGACGCCGGGATGGTGCTCACCGCACGCGGGCCCGAGCAGCAGTCCAAGGGGACGGACACGGTGGGCGCGTGGATCAACCTCTGCCTCGCCACGGGCAACGCGGGCCGCCCGCTCGCCGGGTACGGCTGCCTGACCGGACAGGGCAACGGGCAGGGCGGACGCGAACACGGCCAGAAGGCGGACCAGTTGCCCGGCTACCGCAAGCTGACGGATCCGGCGGCGCGGGCGCACGTCGCGCGGGTGTGGGGCGTCGACCCCGACTCGCTCCCCGGCCCGGGACGGTCCGCGTACGAGCTGCTCGACGCGCTCGGCGGGGACATCAAGGCCCTGCTCCTGATGGGTTCCAACCCGGTCGTATCGGCGCCGCGCGCCGCGCACGTGGAGGAGCGGCTGCGGTCGCTCGACCTCCTCGCGGTGGCCGATGTCGTGCTCTCCGAGACGGCCCAACTGGCGGACGTCGTCCTGCCGGTGACGCAGTGGGCCGAGGAGACGGGGACGGTGACGAACCTGGAGGGGCGGGTGTTGCTGCGGCGCCGGGCGGTGAGCGCGCCCGACGGCGTACGGAGCGACCTGGACGTGCTCCACGGTCTCGCCGCCCTCCTCGGCCACGAGAAGGGCTTCCCGACGGACCCGGAGGAGGTCTTCGAGGAACTGCGCAGGGCGAGCGCGGGCGGCGTCGCGGACTACTCGGGGATCTCGTACGCGCGGCTGAAGGAGGGGGACGGGGAGGGGGTGTTCTGGCCCTGCCCCGAGGCGCGGAGCGAGAGCGACGACGGGCACCCCGGAACCCCCCGTCTCTTCCTCGACCGGTTCGCCACCGAGGACGGCCGGGCGCGCTTCGTGCCGGTGACGCATCGGGCCGCCGCCGAGGAGCCGGACATGGAGTACCCCGTGCTCCTGACCACGGGACGGGTCCTCGCCCAGTACCAGTCGGGGGCCCAGACGCGCCGCGTCGACGAGCTCAACTCCGCCGCTCCCGGCCCCTTCGTGGAAATGCATCCGCGACTCGCCGCGCGCCTTGAGGTCGGCGACGGCGAACCCGTGACGGTCGTGTCACGGCGGGGACGGGCCGTGGCCCCGGCGCGGATCACGCGCGCGATCCGCTCCGACACCGTCTTCATGCCCTTCCACTGGCCGGGCGAGGGCCGCGCCAACTCCCTGACGAATCCGGCGCTCGACCCGGTGTCGCGGATGCCGGAGTTCAAGGTGTGCGCGGTGCGCCTTGAGCGGGCCTAGCGGCGGGCCGGGATCGCGCGCTCGCGCCACCCCGGCCCGCGGTCGTACGCGTACGAGAGTCAGCAGGTGCGCCCGGTGTAGTGCGCGCCCTGGATCTTGCTCGCCGAGCCCAGCCAGCTCCTGCCCGGGCCCACACAGCGCTCGTAGTCGGGGGCCATCCTCACCTCCACCTTGATGACCACGTTCGAGCCGTCGCCCGTGCAGTGGTTGTAGAACGCGTCGCTGCCGGTCTCGTAGAACCCGCAGGGGTTCACGACGGCCGTCGGGGCGTGAGCTGTCGCGGAGGCCGCCACGGGGAGGCCGAGGGTGAGGGCTACGGCGCCGACGAGGGCCGGCAGCGAACGGCGAAGGCTCATGGGGCAACTCCTGCTTGAGGACGTGGTGCTCACGCACCGACTCGCGCACCGACTGGTGCACACGGAGAGTGCCACAGTGGCGACCCTCCGCGATCACGCGGTTCGAGTGCGTCGCCCGCACGAGTGACGGAGTCCACCGGATCGCCCCAGCCCGGCCCACCCCCTCAGCGCCGCGCCCGGAACGACGCCCAGTCCCCTCCCCCGATCACCGCCCCCGAGGCACGCAGCCTCGCCGCCACCGACGGCGCCGCGACATACACCCACGCGCGCGCAGCGGTCCCGTCCAGGAGGGTCACCTCGCGCTCCACGCGCTCGTACAGGTTGCGGGGGTCTCCCGGCGCGTAGTGCTCCAGTACGTCGAGACCGGCGAGGAGCCGTTCGTACGCCGCCGGGTGCGCGGCGATCAACTCGCCCCGCACCGGTCCCCCTTCGGGCTCCTCCACCAGGTACGGATAGCCGGGCCCTTCGTAGAGGAGTGCGCCCGCGAGCCTGGCGGGCACCTCGGTCGTGACGTTGCCGCGCAGGTGGACGTCGTGGTTCGGCTCCCCCGGCCGCAGCGTGCCGTACACGAAGAACGGCAGCCGGGTCTCGTACGTCGGCGTCATGCACCCGATTGTCGCCGGACCGGGCCGGACGCGGGCTGGACGCGGGGCGGAGGGGCAACCGGCCAGGCCGAAGGTCCTGACCTCCAGGTTTCCACCCGCTTACCCCTATCTGTTACACAACATCCCGCTTTTCGTGATGGATGCTTCCTACCGTCGGTAGAGCCATGAAGCCCACCCGCACCCGCCGCCGCCTCCTGTGCCGCGCCGCCCCCTTCGCCGTCGCTTCGGCCGTCGTGCTGGCCGGATGCGGCAGTGTGGACGGGCTCGGCGCGGGTGAGCCCGCGCCGTCCGTGTCCGTGCAGCCGCGCCCGGAACCGCTCTGGTCCGCCTGGTCCGGCACGTCGCCCCAGGCGCCCGGCGCCGAGACCGCCACCCACCAGCCGCCGCCGGAGCCTCTGGAAGGGCTGCCGAAGCTCGGCAAGGACGGGCTCCGCACGGTGGACTTCCGCGAGGTCCTGCGGGCCGATCCGCGGATGAAGCCGCTCGCCGACCGCGGCGAGATCTACCGCCCAGGCCGGGTGGGGCTCCGGCCGCCGCTCCGGACGGACCTGACGGGCGACGGGCAGCCCGAACTGCTCGTGGCCGCCGACACGGAGAGCGGACGCAGCGTCCTCACCGTCTACACGGAGCGCGAGGGCCGCGTCTACCCCGTCCTGTTCACCACGGGCAAGCGCATGAACGTCGAGACGCTCGGCCCGGACCTGTTGGTGCGCAGCCATTGCACGAACGGCGGCGAGCAGGCCGTGCGGTTCCACTGGGACGGCGTACGGATGTCCACGGTGAGCGACATCAAGAACTACAAGAACCACCAGCGCCACGAGAACAAACCTTCGGGCGGCACGGACGGACAGAGATGAAGGGCGTCGCCCGGCGCGCCCGCGCCGCGCTCAACGGCCTCGGCCTGCGCTGGAAGATCGCCGCGCTGCTCGCCCTCGGCTGCGCGGTCGTCGCCGTCGCCATCGGGGTCCTCGTCCACCAGGCGCGGCTCGAACAGGTCTCCGCGGGCGCCAGGTCCGGGGCCACCGCGCAGTTGGTGCGGGTGCGCCAGCTGTACGAGCTGACGGGGCAGGTCGACACCGACGACGACGCCGGTACGGACGCCGCCGTCGACGCCCCCGATCTGCCTCCGTCGCTGCGGGCCGCGGCCCTGGACGGGCAGCGGACCACGTACCTCGACATGGGCGCCGACGATCCCGTCGTATGGGCGGCGCGTCCGGTCGGCGGCCATGTGCTCTCCGTCCGCGAGTCGCTGGCCGATCAGACCGCCGAGATGGCGGAGTTCGACCGGCAGCTGCTCGCCTCGGGCGCCGTCGTCGTCCTTCTCGCCGCGCTCGGCGGCGCCGCCCTGGCCAGCCGGCTCAGCCGCGAGCTGCGGACCGCGGCGGCCACCGCCCGCCGCATCAGCCAGGGCGACCTGGACGCCCGCATCAACCATCCACGGCCACCGGGCGGCAGAACGGGCAGCGGAACGGGCAGCGGGGCGGGCAGCAAAACGGGCAGGGACGAGGTCGCCGAACTGGCCACCGCCGTCGACACGATGGCGGCGTCCCTGCAACAGCGCCTCGAAGCCGAGCAGCGCTTCACCGCGGACGTCGCCCACGAGCTGCGCACCCCGCTGACCGGTCTGCACACCGCGGCCGAGCTCCTGCCGCAGAGCCGGCCCACGGAACTCGTGCGCGACCGGGTCGGCGCCCTGCGCGCCCTCACCGAGGATCTGCTCGAAGTGGCGCGGCTCGACGCGGAGGTGGAGCGGCCCGACCTTCAGACGCATCCGCTGGACACGCTGACCGAGGGGATCGTGCGGAGGTCGGGATACCCGGTGCGGTTCGCGGTGGCGCCCACCGCGGACGGCACGCTCGTACGCACCGACGCGCGCCGCCTGGAGCGGATCGTCGCCAACCTCGTCGCCAACGCCCTCAGGCACGGCGCGGAACCGGTCGACGTGCGGGTGGCCGGGCCCGTGGTCACCGTGAGCGACCACGGGCCCGGCTTCCCCGCGCACCTCCTGAAGGACGGCCCGCGGCGCTTCCAGACCGGTGCCCGTGAGCGCGGTCAGGGCACGGGCCTCGGCCTGACGATCGCGCTCGGCCAGGCGCAGGCGATCGGCGCCCGGGTGGAGCTGCGCAACGCGGAGGGCGGCGGCGCGGTGGCGACGGTGCGCCTGCCGGAGGCCTAGCCGCCCTCATGGTGGTGATCAACTGCCGTACGGGCGGACCTCCTTGGCGCCGCGCAGCGCCCACGCCCACCAGTGGAGCTGGTCGAGCATCGACTTGGCGGCGGCGTTCGCGCTCGCCGGGTCCTTGTGGGTGCCGTCGTCGGCGAAGAGCGCGCCCGCGTTGTGGAAGGAGACGGTGTCGCGAATCGTCATGGTGTGCAGCTCGGCGAAGACCGGACGCAGATGCTCGACCGCGCGCAGGCCGCCGGAGAGCCCTCCGTAGGAGACGAAGCCGAGGGGCTTGGCCTGCCATTCGGCGCTGTGCCAGTCGATCAGGGCCTTGAGGGACGCGGGGTAGGAGTGGTTGTACTCGGGGGTGAGGACGACGAAGGCGTCGGCGGCGGCCAGCTTCGGGGTGACCTTGCCGAGTTCGGCGACCACTTCGGGCGACGGGTTGAAGGAGAGGGAGGTCGGCAGCTGAGATTCGGCCAGGTCGACGACGTCCACCTCGAAGTCCGCGTGCTCGCGGATCCGGGCCAGCAGCCAGTCGGCGACGATCGGCCCGAAGCGGCCCTCGCGGTTGCTGCCGATGATGACGGCGACGCGAAGGGGCGTGGGGCTTTCGGGGGTGGTGGTGGACGTGGAATCAGCAGCAGTCGTGTTCTGAGTCATGAGAAGAGCCTCATTGCTCAACCTTGGTTGAGGTCAAGCGATTCCCGTGGCGAGTTCGGCGGACGGCCGTGGTCGGCCGTGGTCGGCCGTGGTCGGCCGTGGTCGTCCGTGGTCGTCCGTGGTCGTCCGTGGTCGTCCGTGGTCGTCCGCTGGATCAGGCTCATCAGGGCCTCTCCCCCACGTCGTACCGTGTGGCCCATGACAACTCCCGCACCTCTGCAGCGCCTTGAGATCGACGGCCGGGCCGCCACCGCCGACCGACTGCTGTGGCCCGCTCTCGGCGGCACAGGGCACTTCACCGCGATGCAGGTCAGGGGCGGCGCGACGCGCGGGCTCGGGCTGCACCTGGCCCGGCTCGACGCGGCCACCCGCGAGCTCTTCGACCGGCGGCTCGACGGCGAATACGTCCGCGAGCTCATCCGCAGCGTGCTGCGCGACGACATCGCCGACGCCTCCGTACGCGTCCACGTCCACGCACCGGAGGGCGAGCCGTCCGTGACGGTCACCGTACGGGCGCCGGGCGAGATGTCCGAGAGCGCGCAGGCGCTGCGGGCCGTCCCCTACCAGCGGCCCTTTCCGCACATCAAGCACCTGGGCGGCTTCGGACAGGCCCGCCACGGGGACCTCGCCCGGCGCGCGGGCTTCGACGACGCGCTGCTCACCGCGCCCGACGGGACGATCAGCGAGGGCGCCGTCACGAACATCGCCTTCTACGACGGCTCGGAGATCGTCTGGCCCGACGCGCCCTGCCTGGTCGGCATCACCATGCGGCTGCTCGAACCGAGGCTCGCCGCCGCCGGTCTTCCCACGCGCCGGGCCCCGGTCACGCTCGCGGACCTCTCCTCGTACCAGGCCGCCTTCGTCACGAACGCGCGGGGCATCGCACCCGTGCGGCGGATCGACGGCACGGAGTTCGAGGTCGACGAGAAGCTGATGGGGACTCTGGCGGGGCTCTACGCCGACGTTCCCTGGGACGCCCTCTGAGGCGGAATCAGGTCTTTGAAGGTGCTCCGACGAGGTCGCGACGAGGTCGCGACGGGGTCGCGGCGGCCCCCTGGGTCACCCATTCACAGGCGCCGCGCACCCCCTTCGGACTCTTCTCCGCGACACGCCGGGTGACCTGCTGGAATGTTCCCGTCGAAGTGTCAGAAGCCGCTCCTCCACAGGGTTTCTGACCGGCCTTCAGGAGGCGTGGGCCGCCGAGTGCCACTTACCTCGGTAGAGCGGGGTTCGACCGACGCAGCGGCACTTGGAGGTGCCGCGGGCCGTGCCCTCTGAAGGTCCCTCGGAGGAGCAAGCACGATGCGCAAAGCCCGCCTGCTGACCACCGCCGCGCTCGCCGTCGCATCGGCGGGGCTGCTGGCACCCCCCGCTGCCGCGACCGCGTTCGCCGCCGGGGGAGGCCTTGAGGTCCATCCCGCCACGGTCATGCCCGGCTCAACGGTCACCGTGAACACCACCGCCTGCGGCAACGACGGCAGCGCTTCGGGCGATGCCAGCGCGGTGGGCGCGGGTACATTCACGCTCGCGCCCACCGCGCACAAGGAGACCGCGGTCGGGCGGTTCAAGGTGCCGCCGTCGGCTCAGCCGGGCACCTACGAGATCGCCGCCCAGTGCTCCGGTTCCGGCGCGGACGGCAAGCAGGTGGTGGGCGATCTGGTCGTGACGATCACCTCGACCGCTGCCGCCAGCGAGCAGCGTCAGGTGGCTCCGAAGGGATATGTGAAGACGGGGGTCGGCGGCGCTCTCGGCCCCGACCCCGTGCAGACCGCGGCGGGTGTGGCGGCGCTTGCCGTCGCCGCCGCGGGCGGTACCTGGCTCCTGCATCGCCGGGCGAGAGGCGACAGGATCTGACGGACACCCTCCGCTGTCCACCGGTACCGCCAGCCCCCTCCCTCTCCGGATCCGCCCGTCCCTCGCGGACCCGGAGAGGGATGCGGGGACCGGCCTCCCCGAACCCTGAGGGGGACGAGTCGAGTGATGCGCAGAAAGTTCGTCAACTCCGCCATAGGCGCGGTCACCGTCCTGGCGCTCTGCTCCGGTGCGTGGCTGCTGCGCAACGGCACCGAGTCCCATCCGCCGCCCCAGCCGTCCGCCGCGCAGGCCGCATCGGCCCATCCCCGCCCCGACCGCGCACCGGCCGCCGCGGCGCTCCCGCCGTCCCCGCCCGACCGGATCCGGATCCCGGCGATCCGGGTCGACGCGCCCCTCATGGGGCTCGAACTCACGCGGCAGGGCAGCCTCGACGTACCGCCTCCGAAGAAGACGAACCTCGCGGGCTGGTACGAGTCGGGGACGACGCCGGGCGAGACGGGCACGGCCATCGTGGCGGGGCACGTCGACAACGCCGACGGGCCGTCCGTCTTCTACGACCTGGGCGGCCTGACCCGGGGCCACACCGTCGAGATCGAGCGCAGGGACGGCAGCGTCGCGGTGTTCACGGTCGACGCGAACGAGGTCTACGACGCGAAGAAGTTCCCGGACGACAAGGTGTACGGGCGGGCGGACCGCCCGGAGCTGCGGGTCATCACGTGTGGCGGCAGCTATTCGAGGAAGACGGGCTACCAGGGCAATGTGGTGGTGTTCGCGCACCTGACGAGCGTGCGCTGACGTTCTCCGGGGACTGCGCCCTCTCTAGGCGAGCCACTGCTCGTACGCCATCTTGGCCACGAGCCCGAACACCGTGGTCAGCAGCACGATCCGTACGAAGCCGCTGCCCTTCTTCAGCGCGGTGCGTGCGCCGAACATGCCGCCCGCGAGGTTGAAGACGGCCATCAGGGCGGCCAGTTGCCACAGGACCGCGCCCTGCCAGGCGAACATCGCCAGGGCGCCTCCGTTGGTGCAGCAGTTGACGATCTTGGCGGTGGCGGAGGCGGACACCAGGTCGAGGTGGAGTACGGCGGTCAGCGCGAGCACCAGGAAGGTGCCGGTGCCGGGCCCGATGAGGCCGTCGTAGAACCCGATGCCGAGGCCCGCGAGGCCGATGGCGGCGAGGATGCGCTTGGGCGAGGCGGGCCGGGCGGGGGGCGCGGTGCCGAAGGCGGGCCTGAAGATGACGAAGGCCCCGACGCCGAGCAGCACCACCATGATCACGGGCTTGAGCACCTCGGTGCTCATACCGGCGGCGAAGAAGGCGCCGCCCATGGACCCGGCGAGCGCGGCGAGCCCGATCCGTACGGCGGTGGACACGTCGACGGGCGTCTTCCTGACGTACGTCACCGCGGCGCCGGCCGTCCCCACGATGGCGACGGCCTTGTTCGTCCCGAGGGCGTGCGCCGCCGAGGTCGACCCCGGCAGGCCGAGCAGCAGCGCGGGCAGCAGCAGGAGACCGCCTCCGCCGACCACGGCGTCGATCCAGCCGGCCGCGAGTGCGGCCACGCACAGGACGACGACGGCGGTCAGAGATATGTCGGGCATGGTCTAGACCCTATGGACGGGCTGATCACGCCGTCCACGAATTAAGGGAGAGTTGAGGGTCTTCAGAGGTTGCCCCAGAGCTTCCGTTCTCCGGCCCTAGGGCGCTGCCTGAGGTGCGGGAACCCCCGCCGGCGCGCGATCGGGGGCCGGTGGCGCCGCCGGGTCGACCGTGAGCGCGAGGACCGTGGCGACCAGCGCGCTCGCTCCGGCGAGGCCCGTCACCAGCTTGCGGCGGCCCCGCAGGGTCGGGCCCTGGGCCGGGCCTACGGGTTTGCGATGCCGTCCCATGTCGGCTCGGCCCCTCTCAGAAGGTGAAGCACTCGGCGTGGACGCGTTCTTCGGGCACTCCGGCCCGTACGAGGGCGGCGGTGGCGGAGGCGGTCATTCCGGGCGGCCCGCAGAGATAGACGTCGTGCTCGGCGAGGTCCGGGATCAGGTTGCGCAGGGCTTGGGGGGCGAGAGGGTCGAAGGAGGCGTCGGAACGGCCCAGCAGATAGTGCAGCCCCGCTCCCCTGCTCCGGGCGATCGCCTCCAGCTCCTCCCGCAGTACGAGCTGCTCGGCGCTGCCCGCCCGGTAGAGGAGGGTGATGTCGCCAGGACCGCCGGGCAAGGTCTCGAACAGCGCCCGCATCGGGGTGATCCCCACGCCTCCCGCGAGCAGCAGCACTTTCCTCCTCGTACGCCGATGCGCGGTCAGCGCCCCGAAGGGCCCCGTGGCGAGCACCCGTGTCCCCGGCTTCAGGCGCCGCATCCTCCGCGTGTGATCCCCGAGGGCCTTCACCGTGATCCGGAGGGTGTCGTCGCGCACGGGCGCGGAGAGCGAGAACGGCAGCGCGGTGCGCCAGAGTCTGCGCCGCAGGAAGCGCCAGCGGAAGAACTGTCCGGGTTCGGCCCGCAGTCCGTCGAGCCCGATGCCCTGCATCACGACCGACACGACGCCGGGCCCTTCGTCGCGTACGTCGATGACGCGCAGGCTGTGCTTCAACGCCTGCCGCACGGGTACGACGACGCGGTACCAGACCAGCAGGACCGCCACCGTGGCGTGCAGCATCGACCACAGCCACGCCGTCAGGATGCTGCCCGCCACGTCCGGCCCGGCGAGCTGGTGCACGAAGGCGAGCGCCGCGCCGAGATAGGTCAGCAGATGCACGGCCCGCCACGTCTCGTGCGGGACACGGCGCCGCATCGCGCGCGCCGAGGTGACGCCGACAGCCATGAGCAGGGCGGTCCCGACCGCGGCGAGGACGAGCCCTGGATAACCGAGCAGGTCGAGAGCGGCGCTGAGCAGGTCGGTGTCGGCGTGGGCCGCGTATCCGCACAGGGCGAGCAGAGCGTGCCCCAGACACAGGGTCAGTACGTAGCGACCGCCGAGGGCGTGCAGCCGCGCGAGCCGGTCGGCTCCGACGCCGTGCTCGACCGCGGGCACCCGGGCCATCAGGAACAGCATGACGAGAATGCCGTACCCGGCGAGCAGCCCGCTGAGGTGGGCGCCGGTCGCGAAGAGCACGTCGAGCCGGGCCGAGGGCTCGGCCTGTACGGCCCAGAGCGCGGTGACCACGAGGCCTGTGGCGAGGATTCCGTTGCGCAGGGCGGTGGGGGTGACGCGGATCGGGGGGACGGGGGGACGCGGGGGCGTCTTCGGCATCGGGGGAATCTGTACCTGCGGCCCCTCCGTCTGCCGCAGGTACGCGGACAGCGCGGGGTACGCGGCAAGTCGGGAATCGGCTACCTCGGTGGTCACCGCCGCAGACTAGGCGCGAGGCGGGGGCAGAAGTGGCTGGTCAGGGGGTTACCGCTGATCCTTAAGGCGGGCTTGAGGGTTGGCTCAACGGGGGTTAAGTCCCAGTGCCGAGGGGGGGAATGGGACGACCGTTTCGCCCGAGGCCGGATGCGGGGCGATCGGGCGCGTGAGGGGGAGAGGCCCGTTCGCCGGGAGGGGACGCGAGGTGGCCCTCACATCCCGTCCCGGCGCCCGCTGAGGGCAGCGTTCCCCCTGGGAAACAGTCAGGATGCGGTCGGGTAACACCGCCCCCGCACGCTGCCGTACATGACCTCATCTCCCCCGGGCTCGCCGAGCCCCCCGAGCCCGCCCTCCCGCGTGGTGGTGATCGGCGCCGGACTCGCCGGCGTCCGCCTCGCGCAGCGGCTGGGGGAAAGCACCTCCGCCGAGGCCGTCCTCATCGGCGACGAGCCGCACGCACCGTACAACCGCGTGCTCCTGGCCGAAGTCCTCGCGGGCCGCTACGGACCGGAGGTCATCGAGCTGCCCCGCACCCCCGGCGAGTTCCTCCGCACCCGCGCCGTCCGCGTGGACCGCGCGGACCGGATCGTGCACTGCGCGGACGGCAGCGTCGTCCCGTACGGCACTCTCGTCCTGGCGACGGGCTCGAACCCCGTGCTCCCGCCCCTGCGCGGCCTCTTCGAACCCGGCGCCACCGAACTGCCCCGCGGCGTGCACGCCTTCAGGACGATGGACGACTGCCTCGCCCTGTCCGGGGCCGTGCGGCAAGGCACAGGCCCGAGCACCCGCGTAGTGGTCATCGGCGGCGGCCTCCTCGGCGTCTCCGCCGCCCGCGCGCTCGCGGCCCGCGGCGCCCAGGTCGTCCTCACCCAGCAGGGCGACCGCCTCATGGAGCGCCAGCTCGACCCGGCCGCGAGCGAGCTCGTCCACCGGCATCTCACCGGCCTCGGGGTGGAAGTGCACACCGAGTGCCGG
Organism: Streptomyces sp. NPDC058257; assembly: GCF_042881845.1. Lineage (NCBI taxonomy): Bacteria > Bacillati > Actinomycetota > Actinomycetes > Kitasatosporales > Streptomycetaceae > Streptomyces > Streptomyces sp. NPDC058257. The sequence continues at coordinate 320,876 of NZ_JBHVXJ010000008.1, read as the reverse complement.
GTACGCGGCGTACGGCAGGCCCAAGGAGCGGTGCGGTCGGTGGAACTCTCCGACGGGTACGTACTCGGCACCGACCTCACCGTCCTGGCCTGCGGCGTCCGCCCCCGCACGGGACTCGCGCGGGCCGCCGGACTCGACGTACGCCGCGGCATCGTCGTAGACGACGAGCTGCGTACCTCCGACCCGCGCATCCGCGCCATAGGCGACTGCGCCGAGCACTCCGGCGAGGCCCGCTGCCTCGCGGCCCCCGCGCTCGAACAGGCCGACGCCCTCGCGGACTCCCTGATCTCCCCGCGGGCCGCACGCTCCTATACCGGCACCCGCGCCCTCACCCGCCTCACCCTGCACACCGGGCGCCCCGGCTCCGCCCCTCTGGACCTGGCGGCCTTCGGCGACCCCGAGCACCGGCCCGACGATGACGTGGTCCAGCTCGCGGACGCGACGCGTGGCACGTACCGCAAGGTCGTCGTGCGCGGTGACCGGCTCGTCGGCGGCGTGCTGCTCGGCGAGCTCACCGCCGTCGGCGCGCTCGCCCGCGCCTGGGAGGCCGACGACCCGCTGCCCGACGACGGCAGCCCCCTGCTCCACCTGCTCACTTACGACGGAGGCCTCTGACATGCCCACGGACACCCCCCGCCACAGCAGCGCGCACGACAACACCATCGTGCTGGTCGGGCACGGCATGGTCGGCCAGCGCTTCCTCGAAGCCCTCGCCGCACGCGGCCTCACCGCGACGCACCGCGTGATCGTCCTGTGCGAGGAGCCGCGGCCCGCCTACGACCGCGTACAGCTCACCTCGTACTTCGCGGGCCGCACGCCGGACGAACTCTCCCTCACGGACCCGGAGTTCATCGAGCGGCACGGTATCGAGCTGCGTGTCGGGGATCCGGCGGAGAGCGTCGACCGCGACGCTAGGACCGTCACGGCACGCTCCGGGCAGACCTTCGCCTACGACACCCTGGTCCTCGCGACCGGATCCTTCCCGTTCGTGCCTCCGGTGCCCGGCAAGGACACCACCGGCTGTTTCGTCTACCGCACCATCGAGGACCTGCTCGCCATCGAGGAGTACGCGAAGACGTACGCCACGACCGGCGCCGTCGTCGGCGGCGGACTGCTCGGCCTGGAGGCGGCGGGCGCACTGCGCGGGCTCGGACTCGCCACGCACGTCGTGGAGTTCGCGCCGCGTCTGATGCCGGTGCAGGTCGACGAGGGCGGCGGCGCGGCGCTCCTGCGCACCATCACCGGCATGGGCCTGAGCGTGCACACGGGCGTCGGTACCCAGGAAATTCTCAGCTCGGAGGGTGCCGTCAGTGGAATGAAGCTGTCGGACGGGCGGGAACTCGCCACCGATCTCGTGGTGTTCTCCGCCGGTGTCCGGCCCCGCGATCAACTCGCCCGCGAGAGCGGCCTTCTCGTGGGCGAGCGCGGCGGCATCTCCATCGACGAGCAGTGCCGCACCAGCGACCCGGACGTGTACGCGATCGGCGAGTGCGCCCAGGCGTCGGACGGCCGGGTCTACGGGCTCGTCGCGCCCGGATACGAGATGGCCGAGACCGTCGCCGCCTCCATCGCCGCCGAGGAGTCGAGCTTCACCGGCGCCGACCTGTCGACCAAGCTGAAGCTCCTCGGCGTGGACGTCGCCTCCTTCGGCGACGCGCACGGCGCGACTCCGGACTGCCTCGACGTCGTCTACTCCGACTCGCGCTCGGGAACGTACAAGAAGCTGGTCATCGGCGCGGGCGGCGAGCTGCTCGGCGGCGTTCTGGTCGGCGACGCGGAGGCGTACGGCGTGCTGCGTCCGCTGACCGGGAGCGTGCCGCCGGTCTCGCCCGAGCAGCTGGTCCTTCCCGCGGGCGCGGGCGGGCCGGTGGCGCTCGGCCCGTCCGCCCTGCCGGACTCCGCGGTCATCTGCTCCTGCCACAACGTCACCAAGGGCGCGATCCGCGGCGCCGTCACCGGGCACAGCTGCACGACCGTGCCCGAGGTCAAGAAGTGCACCAAGGCCGGTACGGGCTGCGGAAGTTGTGTGAAGGTGCTCGGCCAACTGGTCAACGACGAACTGGAGGCGTCGGGCGTCGAGGTCGACAAGGGCCTGTGCGGCTGCTTCGGCAAGACCCGCCAGGAGCTGTACGAGATCGTCCGCACCCTGGGCATCACCTCCTACCGGCGACTCCTCGACACCCACGGCCGCGAGTCCGCGCGCGGCACCGAGGGCTGCGAGACCTGCAAGCCGGCGGTCGGCTCGATCATCGCCTCGCTCGCCCCGACGATCGGCGCCGACGGCTACGTACTCGACGGCGAGCAGGCATCCCTCCAGGACACCAACGACCACTTCCTCGCCAACCTCCAGAAGAACGGCTCCTATTCGGTGGTGCCGCGCATCCCGGGAGGCGAGATCACTCCGGACAAGCTGATCGTGATCGGCGAGGTGGCACGGGACTTCGGGCTCTACACGAAAATCACCGGCGGTCAGCGCATCGACATGTTCGGCGCGCGGGTCGATCAACTGCCGCTGATCTGGACCCGGTTGGTGGATGCCGGCTTCGAGTCGGGACACGCGTACGGGAAGTCGCTGCGGACGGTGAAGTCGTGCGTGGGGCAGACCTGGTGCCGCTACGGCGTGCAGGACTCGGTCCGGATGGCGATCGACCTGGAGCTGCGCTACCGGGGCCTGCGCTCGCCGCACAAACTGAAGTCGGCGGTCTCCGGTTGCGCCCGCGAGTGCGCCGAGGCCCAGTCCAAGGACTTCGGCGTGATCGCCACGTCGAGCGGCTGGAACCTGTACGTGGGCGGCAACGGCGGCGCGACCCCGCGCCACGCCGACCTGCTCGCGCAGGACCTGTCCGACGCCGAACTGGTGCGCCTCATCGACCGGTTCCTGATGTTCTACATCCGCACGGCGGACCGCCTTGAGCGCACATCGACCTGGCTCGAGCGGATCGAGGGCGGCCTCGACCACGTACGAGACGTGGTCGTCCATGACTCGCTCGGCCTGTGCGCCGAGCTGGAGGCCCTGATGGCCGACCATGTCGCGCACTACCGCGACGAGTGGTCCCAGACCATCAACGACCCCGAGCGTCTCGCGCGGTTCGTGTCCTTCGTCAACGCGCCGGACGTCCCGGACCCGACCGTGAGCTTCGTCCCGGAACGGGACCAGATCAAGCCGGACCTGCCCCTCCTCACCATCGGCTCCCGCCCCCGCGACCTGGAAGGTGCCATATCCCGATGAGCGTTCAACTCCACCTGACGGACGGCTGGTTCGAGGTCTGCGACCGCGCGCTCCTCCAGCCGGGGCGCGGCATCGCCGCACTGCTCCCCGACGGCCGTCAGGCCGCCCTCTTCATCGACCGCACGGGCCGCGCGTACGCGATCGACAACCGCGACCCGTTCACGGGCGCGGCGGTGCTCTCGCGCGGCCTGCTCGGCGCGGCCGCCGGACGGCCGTTCGTCGCGTCACCGCTCCTGAAGCAGCGGTTCGACCTGGAGACGGGGCGGTGCCTGGACGACGATTCGGTGGCGGTGGAGACGCACGCCGTCCGCCTCGCCTGACGGCCCACCCGATCGCCTGAACGACCCACCCGAGCGACCCACCCGAGCGGCCCTACTTGACCGACCGTTCCAATATCACTTACTGTTCCTTCGTGGCCAGGACCAAGGAATTCGATCCGGACGCCGCGCTCCAGTCGGCCCTAGAGCTGTTCTGGCGGCGCGGCTACGAGGCGACGTCGATGGCGGACCTCGTGGAGGAGCTCGGTATCGGCCGCGCCAGCATCTACGCAACGTTCGGCAACAAGCACGAGCTGTATCTGAAGGCTTTGGAGCGGTACGCCGAGTTCCAGAACCCGCTCCTGCTCGCCGAGCTCTCACAGCCGGGCCCCGCGCTGCCCGCCGTCCGTGCGGTGGTGCGCCGCTTCGGGGGCGAGTCCTCCTCCGCCGAGGGGCGCCTGAACGGCTGTTTCATCACCAACACGGCCGCCGAACTCGGCCCGCACGACGAGTCGGCCGCCCGTTCCGTCGAGCGCAGCTGGGAGTACATGGAGACGCTGCTGCACTCCGCGCTCGTCCGCGCCCAGGCGCAGGGCGAGCTCCCGGAAGACCGTGATCCGCTCGCTCTCGCACGCATGCTGCTGACCTTGATGCAGGGGCTGCGCGTGGTCGGCAAGGCGTCGAAGGACGGCGCGCGACTGCGGGACGCGACGGAGCAGGCACTGGGCCTGCTCGACTGAACCCCGATTCATCACTCACACCCTTGATCCTTTTTCATGCCCTCATACTGAACCGATCGTTCAAGAAAAGAGTCCTGTCATGTCTTCAGCAGCTTCAGCGTCCTCGGTACCGCGCACGCGCTTCGCCGGCCGCACGGCCCTCGTCACCGGCGGCGGCTCCGGCCTCGGCCGCGCCATAGCGCTCGCCTTCGCCGCCGAGGGGGCGAACGTCGTGATCGCCGGGCGCACGGAAGGCACGCTCAAGGAGACCGTGGGGCTCATCGAGGATGCGGGCGGCACGGCGGTCGCCGTCACGGCCGACGTCTCGCGCTCCGCCGAGCTCGCGGCGCTGGTCGAGGCCGCCGTCGAGCGGTTCGGCTCCCTGGACGTGGCCGTGAACAACGCGGGCGTCCTGCGCGCCGGGCAGCCGCTCGCGGAGCTGCCCGAGGAGGACTGGCGGACGATGCTCGACATCAACGTCACCGGGGTACTCCTCGCCCTTCAGGCCGAGGTGAAGCAGATGCGTACACAGCCGGGCGGCGGGGCGATCGTCAACATCTCCTCCAACCTGGGTGCCCACCTCAGCCTTCCGGGCACCACCGGCTACGGCGCCACCAAGGCGGCCGTCTCCGCGCTGACCAAGGGCGCCGCCGCCGAGCACATGGGGGACGGAGTGCGGATCAACGCCGTGAGCCCCGGCTCATCCGACACCAGCATGTCGCTGCGCCAGGGCGAGAGCCTGGCCCAGCGCACGGAACGCATGAAGACCTCGTCTCCGCTCGGCCGCGTCTCGTCGACCGCCGAGGTCGCCGCCGCCGTGCTCTACCTCGCGTCGGACGAGTCGGCATCGGTGGTCGGCGCGGATCTGGTGATCGACGGGGGCGCCGCGGCCTGACACCCGCTCCAGGGCCCTACTCTCGGGTAGTAACGAGAATCAGCAGACGGGCGCCGAAGCCGAGGGAGCTGTGTCATGACGGGCTGGAACGCGAGCGACATCCCCGACCAGAGCGGACGCACAGCCGTGGTCACCGGCGCCAACAGCGGCATCGGCTACGTCACCGCGCGCGAGCTCGCCCGTCATGGCGCGCGCGTGGTGCTCGCCTGCCGCAGCGAGGAGCGGGGGGCGCGGGCGCTGGAGCGGCTGCGCTCCGAAGTACCGTCGGCGGACGCGGAGTTCAGGAGGCTCGACCTCGGGGATCTGGAGTCGGTGCGGAAGTTCGCGCAGTCGTACGACCGTGACGACGAGGGCGGCGGCCTCGATCTCCTCGTCAACAACGCGGGCGTGATGGCGCTGCCCTACCGGCGTACGGCGGACGGTTTCGAGACGCAGTTCGGCGTCAACCACCTGGGGCACTTCGCTCTCACCGGGCTGCTGCTGCCGCGCCTCCTGCGCACGCCGGGGGCCAGGATCGTCACGGTGTCCAGCGCGTTCCACATCCTGTCGAACATCGACATGAACGACCTCAACAGCGAGCACGGTTACCGCCGTTGGACCGCCTACGGACGCTCGAAGTCGGCGAACCTCCTCTTCACCCATGAACTGGCCCGCCGCCTCGCGGCCACCGGCTCCGACGTCGTGGCCGCCGCCGCGCATCCCGGCTACGCGGAGACGAACCTCCAGGCGGCCGCGCCCAAGATGGAGGGCCGCAAGGTCACCGAACGCGTGATGCGGCTGGGCAACCTCGTCCTGGCGCAGCCCGCGACGGCGGGCGCGCTGCCGTCGCTGTACGCGGCCACGGCGCAGGGTGTCCGCCCGGACTCCTTCACCGGACCGCGTGTTCTGGGGTGGCAGGGGGCGCCGGGGAAGTCCTGGCGGGCGAAGTGGACCCTCAACGATGCGGCGGGGGAACGGCTTTGGGCGGCTTCGGAGGGGCTGACGGGCGTGCGGTACGCCGCGTTGAAAGGGCGAAGCAATTCCACCCCCTCCACCGTTGAACGGAACCGCCGGATCAGTTCTGGTGCGTCTCGGGATATAAGTGCATGATTTAACGGGGGAATATTTCGATGTCGTACCGTCCTGCCGACTGGCACATACTCGATCTGGACAAGGATCCGACTCCAGGCGATCCGCAGCGGGTTCGTACGCTCGCGAAAAACCTGCACGACTTCGCCGACGACGTCTCGGGAGTGTTGCGGGACATCACCGGCCCCCGCCGACCCCACCCCCGTCAAAGAGGCGTGAAGATCCACCCCGCACACGCCAAGGAGCCGACAAAAGGGCGCGCGACCAGCCCGGACCCCACCCACGCTGGGCATCGCTCAAGCGAACGCACCCGCCTGGAGGGGCCCGCCCATGACCACCGTCTCCGCCGTCTCCGAAACCCCGGACAACCCCGCGGACGTCGATGACCCCCCGGACATCGAAGGTGCGGCACCCCCCGAGGACCGCCACCGCCTCACCGCCCTCCAGGGCCTCGCCGCCCTCTCCCTGGACGCGATGGCGTCGGTCGCCTACGGGCCCGAGGCCATCGTCCTGGTTCTCGCGGCGGCGGGCGGCCACGGGCTCGGCTTCACGCTCCCCGTGACCCTGGCGATCGCCGCGCTGCTCGCCGTGCTCGTCGCCTCCTACCGGCAGGTGATCGCCGCCTTCCCCGACGGCGGCGGCAGTTACGCCGCCGCGAAGACCCACCTGGGCCGCCGGGCGGGCCTGGTCGCCGCGGCCTCGCTGGTCCTCGACTACGTCCTGAACGTCGCCGTCGCCGTCACCGCGGGCGTCGCGGCGCTCACCTCCGCCTTCCCTGAGCTGTACGGCGACCGGGTAGGGATATGCCTGGCCGTCCTGGTCGTCGTCACGGCCGTCAACCTGCGCGGCATCGTCGACTCGGCGCGTGTCTTCATCGCCCCGACCGCCGTGTTCGTCGGAGCGATCCTGACGATGATCGCGGTCGGCCTGTTCCGCGAAGGGCCCCTCAGCACGGCCGCCGCCGACGGGCAGGCCTCGGCCCTCGCCGACAACGCCACGACCGTCGGCGCCCTGCTCCTCCTGAAGGCGTTCGCGTCGGGCTGCTCCGCCCTCACCGGCGTGGAGGCCATCGCCAACGCCGTGCCGTCCTTCCGCACCCCACGCGTCAAACGCGCCCAGCACGCGGAGGTCACGCTCGGCGCACTGCTCGGGGTGATGCTGATCGGCCTGTCCGTGCTGATCTCCCGCTTCGGCCTTCAGCCGGTCGAGGGCGTCACGGTCCTCGCGCAGCTCGCGGACGCGTCACTCGGCCACAACTGGGCTTTCTACGTGGTGCAGTTCGCGACGATGATCCTGCTCGCCCTCTCCGCCAACACGTCCTTCGGCGGCCTGCCGGTCCTGATGAGCCTGCTCGCCCGGGACAACTACCTCCCGCACGTCTTCGCCCTGAAGGCCGACCGTCAGGTGCACCGGCACGGCGTCCTCGCCCTGGCCGCCGTATCGGCGGGGCTGCTCGTCTTCTCCGGCGGCGACACCAACACGCTCGTGCCGCTCTTCGCGATCGGCGTCTTCGTCGGCTTCACGCTCTGCCAGACCGGGATGGTGCTCCACTGGCGCGCGGCGGGCAAGCCCGCGAAGGCCCTGCTCAACGGCTTGGGCGCGGTCCTGACCGGCATCTGTGCGGTGGTCGTCACGGCCACCAAGTTCACGGAGGGCGCCTGGCTGATCGTCCTTGCGCTGCCCGCGATCGTGCTCTGTTTCGAGGCCGTGCACCGCGCCTACCGCCGGATCGGCGAGGACCTGGGCCTGGGCCGTGTCCCGGAGCCCCCGCACCGCGACCACTCCTTGATCATCGTCCCCGTGTCGAACCTGTCCCGCCTCACCGGCGAGGCCCTGAACGCCGCGGTGTCGCTCGGCGACGAGGTGCGCGCGGTCACGGTCACCCATACCGACGCCGAGGACCGGCGTGCGTCGCAGGCGCTGCGCCGCGACTGGGAGCTGTGGAACCCGGGCGTCGATCTGGTGGAGCTGCCCTCCCTGACGCGTACGGTCGGGCGTCCGGTGTCGGCGTACGTAAGGAGGATCTACACGTACCACCCCACCACCCGCGTCACGGTCCTGATCCCCGAGGTGGAACCGGCCCACGTCTGGCAGCGCCTGCTCCAGAACCAGCGCGGTTCGGTCCTCGCACGTGCCGTCCGCCGGGACACGGACGCGGTCATCTGCCGCCTGCGGTTCCGCGTCGCGGCGCGGCGGGGCCGGTCCGACGCGTACTGACCCCGGCCTCGTACGTCGAAGGTCGCCCTGCCCGCTCATACGCCGAAGGTCGCCCTGCCCGCTCAGCTGTCCTGCGCCGCCGGCGCCGCGTCCGCGGGGATCGCCGCGAAGGCTGCGCGCAGGTGCCGGACGAGCGCGGCTCGCGGCCCGAGGCGGCGCACATGTCACCGCGGTGACCAGCGATCTCACGTGACGCAGACAGCCCGTCCCATAACCTCGTGCGGGGAGACCTCATCCGATGCCGCCGGGTGTCTCCACTTCGAGGAGGCGATGGTGACCGGAACAGGCGTGCGATGGCTCGCGGGCGTCATGATCGTGGCCTGCATGGCGCTCGTCGGCCCCAGCGCACCGGACGGCGTCCCCATCGCCGAACCACTGCCTGCCGACGCCCCCGAAGAGGTCGTGCCGAACCGGGTCATGACGTGGAACATCTGCAATCCCTGCGACGCGAGCGGGTTCAACGCGGGCCGCGCGGCGGACATCGCCGCGTACGCACCTCAGGTCATCGGCCTGCAAGAGGCGTGCGTGCGTGACGTCGAGAAGATCCGGGATCACCTGGAGTACCTGTACGGGCTCGTCTACCACGTCGAGTACGGCTCGGTTCTGCACAATTGGGGCCGCTGCGGGGGCGTGCCGTGGAGCCCGGGAGGCTTTGGGCAGGCGGTCCTCTCGGCGGCACCGATGACGAACCACGTGAACGTGGAGTACCCCGAGGGCGGTTCCGAGGACCGCGGATACATGGCGGTCACCACGCTCGTGGACGGCCGACCGGTCCGGGTCTTCAACACGCACCTGGCCCAACGGCAGCAGGAAGACGTCCGGGCGAAGCAGACCCGCGTACTCGCGAAGGAGGTCGCCGAGCACGACCGCACGATCGTCCTCGGCGACTTCAACGCGACACCGGAGGCCTCCGAACTCACCGGGATGTGGGGCCTTGCGGCGGACGCGGACCCCGGGTGCGGCCCGGCGGCCACCGGTACGTGCGAGCCGACGACCGACTGGCAGAGCAAGTTCGACTACATCTTCCTGCGAGGCTTCGTCTCGCTCGAACACGGCGTGCGTCCTTCCGAGTACTCGGACCACAGCCCGGTGCACGCCGATCTACGACTGACGTAGCGCACATGGCGGGGGCGACTCGACCTCGCCGGGTCGCCTCCGATTCTCCCTGCGCCAAAAGACCCGCCTGTCCCGCGAACCCGACATCTGGCACTACGGAGGGATGAAGAGATGACATGGCGTTCCGATGTGGCCGAGTTGCTGGCGGAGGCCGGCATCGTCGATGTGGACGTCGACGAAGCCGTCGCGGACGATCACACGCGGCTGTCCGCGTACCTACGCGTCGTCTCGGTGGCTGCCTCCTCACGCAGTCGCGACCGGGACCGCGCGATCGTGGCCACGATCCTGCGCGACCCCGACGAGTCGGCGGCCAAAACGGCGGTGGTCGCCCTCGTGGACGAGATCGCGATGAAGGCCACCGGCCCTGCCGAGTTCCGGCAGTGGTCGCACGAACTACTTCCGCACATCGACCAGTTCAAGGTGGAGGCATTCCGCGAGTTCATCCACCGCCGCATCCACGACTGGCTGCTGTACCTGTCCGTCAAGGACGGCCACGTGCCGACACCGGCCGAACTGGCGAAGGCCACGGACTGGATGCAGCGCTTCCTCGCCGAGACATCGACGTCGCCGGCGGTACTCGCCCTGATCGCCGAGTCGGCCAACACCAAGAAGACACGCAACATCGCGAAGAACCGAGCCGGAAGCCGCCAGCCGAGAACGGAATGAGTCGGCAGCGGCGTTCGGGGACGGATTCCACCGGGCCCATGAACGGGTTGCCGGTCTCCGCGGAGAATGCCGAAGGGGCAGCTCCCCCGCACAGGGAACCGCCCCTTCGTGGTGAACCGGAGCCGCCGTCGCATCGGTGAGGGTCGGGGACACGGCGACGGCTCCGGAGTCATACCGGAGGCCCGGAGACCTACCGGTGGTCGCTGCCCGCCGACTCCGACGCCGCGCGCCCCGCCTCAAGGCGGGCCACCGGGATGCGGAACGGGGAGCAGGAGACGTAGTCCAGGCCCACCTCGTGGAAGAAGTGCACGGACTCCGGGTCGCCGCCGTGCTCGCCGCAGACTCCGAGCTTCAGGTCCGGGCGGGTGGCTCGGCCGGCCTTCACCGCGTCCTTCACCAGCTTGCCCACGCCGTCCTTGTCGATGGTCTCGAAGGGGGAGACCCCGAAGATGCCCTTCTCCAGGTACGCCGTGAAGAAGCTCGCCTCCACGTCGTCGCGCGAGAAGCCCCAGACCGTCTGCGTGAGGTCGTTCGTGCCGAAGGAGAAGAACTCGGCGGCCTCCGCGATCTGGTCCGCCGTGAGCGCGGCACGCGGCAGCTCGATCATGGTGCCGAGCGCCAGCTTCAGCGCCACGCCCGTCGTCGCCTCGACCTCGGCGATGACCTGCTCGGCCTCCTCGCGGACGATCTCCAGCTCCTGGACGGTGCCGACGAGCGGGATCATGATCTCCGCGCGCGGGTCGCCCTTGGCGTTCTTGCGCTGGGCCGCGGCCTCGGCGATGGCCCGCACCTGCATGGTGAAGAGGCCGGGGATGACCAGGCCGAGGCGTACACCGCGCAGACCCAGCATCGGGTTCTGCTCGTGCAGACGGTGCACCGCCTGGAGCAGACGCAGGTCGTTCTCGTTGGAGTCCTTGCGGGACTCGGCGAGGGCCACCCGGACGGAGAGCTCGGTGATGTCCGGGAGGAACTCGTGCAGGGGCGGGTCGAGGAGACGGACCGTCACCGGGAGGCCGTCCATCGCCTCGAACAGCTCGACGAAGTCCCGCTTCTGCAGGGGCAGGAGCTCCTTGAGGGCCTCCTCGCGCTCGACGTCCGCGTCGGCGAGGATCAGCCGCTCGACCATCTCGCGGCGCTCACCGAGGAACATGTGCTCGGTGCGGCACAGGCCGATGCCCTGGGCGCCGAAGCGGCGGGCGCGCAGCGCGTCCTCGGCGTTGTCGGCGTTGGCGCGGACACGCAGGCGGCGTACTCGGTCCGCGTACGCCATGATCCGGTGCACGGCGCCGACCAGCTCGTCGGCGTCGTCGGCACCCGCGTGCATCCGGCCCTCGAAGTACTCGACGACCGGCGAGGGGACCACGGGCACCTCGCCCAGGTACACCTTGCCCGTCGAGCCGTCGATGGAGACGACGTCGCCCTCCTCGACGATCGCGCCGTTCGCGGAGGTCAGGCGCCGCCGCTTGGTGTCGACCTCGATCTCCTCGGCGCCGCAGACGCACGTCTTGCCCATGCCGCGGGCGACGACGGCGGCGTGCGAGGTCTTGCCGCCGCGCGAGGTGAGGATGCCCTCGGCGGCGATCATGCCGTCGAGGTCGTCGGGGTTGGTCTCACGGCGGATGAGGATGACCTTCTCGCCCGAACGCGACCACTTGATGGCCGTGTACGAGTCGAAGACCGCCTTGCCGACCGCGGCACCGGGTGACGCGGCGATGCCCCGGCCGAGCTGCGTCACCTTTCCGCCCTCGGTTCCCTCCGCGTCGAAGCGGGGAAACATGAGCTGCGCGAGCTGAGCGCCGTTGACGCGCTGCAGCGCCTCGGCCTCGTCGATCAGGCCCTGGTCGACGAGCTGCGTCGCGATGCGGAAGGCGGCACCGGCGGTGCGCTTGCCGACCCGCGTCTGCAGCATCCACAGCTGGCCGCGCTCGATCGTGAACTCGATGTCGCACAGGTCCTTGTAGTGCGTTTCGAGGGTCTCCATGATCTGCATGAGCTGGTCGTACGACTTCTTGTCGATCCGTTCAAGCTCGGCGAGCGGGACGGTGTTGCGGATGCCCGCCACCACGTCCTCGCCCTGCGCGTTCTGCAGGTAGTCGCCGTACACGCCCTGGTGGCCGCTGGCGGGGTCGCGGGTGAACGCGACGCCCGTGCCGGAGTCAGGGCCGAGGTTGCCGAAGACCATCGAGCAGATGTTGACCGCGGTGCCCAGGTCGCCGGGGATGCGCTCCTGGCGGCGGTAGAGCTTGGCGCGGTCGGTGTTCCACGACTCGAAGACCGAGCGGATCGCGAGGTCCATCTGCTCGCGCGGGTCCTGCGGGAATTCGCGCCCGGCCTCGCTCTTGACGATCTTCTTGAACTTCGTGACCAGCTTCTTCAGGTCACCGGCCTCCAGGTCGGTGTCGACCGTGACCTTCTTGGCCGCCTTGGCCGCCTCAAGGGCGTCCTCGAAGAGCTCGCCGTCGACGTCCATGACGGTCTTGCCGAACATCTGGATGAGGCGGCGGTAGGAGTCCCACGCGAAACGGTCGTCGCCGGACTGCTTGGCGAGGCCCGTCACCGACTTGTCGGAGAGCCCGATGTTCAGGACGGTGTCCATCATCCCGGGCATCGAGAACTTGGCGCCCGAGCGGACCGAGACGAGCAGCGGGTCATTGGCCTGACCGAGCTTCTTGCTCATCTTCTTCTCGAGGGCGTCGAGGTGCGCACTCACCTCGTCGCGCAGTTCGACCGGCTCCTCGCCACTGGCGAGGTAGGTCTTGCAGGCCTCTGTGGTGATCGTGAAGCCCGGAGGGACGGGCAGCCCGAGGTTGGTCATCTCGGCGAGGTTCGCGCCCTTCCCGCCGAGAAGGTCCTTCAGGTTCCTGTTGCCCTCGGTGAAGTCATAAACGAACTTCACGGCCGCATCGCCTGCATCGCTCGCATCGCTCTGCGCTACGTGGGGATCTTTGTTTTCCGACACGGGTCTCGACTCCTCGAGGACTCGGTGGCTGCCCTGACGGCGAGGAACATACCCAGATCGAAGGCACCTGGGTACGTCCACTTGCGCGTCATACGGCTGTAACCACCCGTCCGCCAGTAGATCGAAAGTGACTCGGCGGTAGCCCGGTCGGGGTTTGTTCGTTCAACTCTTGAATGCGATGACCTCTCAGGTGCGGCGATTTGCTCAGATGAGCAAGAGATACTCAGATGTGAGTTCACCTCGTGAATGATCGAGCAGTGGCACTGAGTGCCACCCCTTGGAGAAGTGCAATCGCCATTGAATCGCTCATCTGAGCGCAACCCCTATCAGGGGTGGCGAGAATCACGCCGTTTGAAGCGGCCCGATGTCAGCATCCGGACTCCGGATCGAGACGGACACACGGCCGTCATACGCCGAGCGCGGCCAGTCGCTCGTCCACCCTCTTCGGGGCGTACAAGTGCTCCACCACCAGCGTTCCCGCACCCACGAGGGCCGCGCGCTCACCGAGGCGCGAGGTGACGACCTCCAGATGAGCGGTCGAGCGGGGCAGGGCCCGCTGGTAGAGCAGTTCACGCACCCCGGTGAGGAACGGTGTTCCGGCCAGATCTCCGGCGATCATCAGGACGCCGGGGTTCAGGAGCGTGACAACGGTGGCCAGAACCTCACCCACGTGCCGCCCCGCCTCCCGCGCGAAGCCCACCGCCTCGGGGTTGCCCGCCTCCAGGAGCGCCCGCACATCCGCCCCCGAGGCCGCCGGAACGCCCGCCTCCCGCAGTCGGCGGGCCACCGCACGGCCACTGGCCACGGCGGCCAGGCAGCCGTAGGAACCGCACTTGCACAGGGCGGTCGCGTGCCGTGTGCCTGGCGCTCCCTGTGCGCCCTCGGCACTCCCGGCCCCCTCAAGCACCCTGATGTGGCCGATGTCCCCCGCGCCGCCGTCGATCCCCCGGTAGACCGCGCCGTCGACGACGACGCCCGCGCCGATGCCGGTGGAGACCTTGACCAGGGCGAAGGCCGAGCACTCCGGGTACGAGGCGCGCTGTTCGCCGTACGCCATGAGGTTCGCGTCGTTGTCGACCAGGACCGGGATACCGGCGGGCCCGCCCGTCTGTTCGGCGAAGGCGCGGCGCAGGCGGCCTCTTATGTCGTAGCCGTCCCAGCCCGGCATGATCGGCGGCTGGACGACGCGGCCCGTCTCGCTGTCCACGGGGCCCGGCACGGCGAGCCCGATGCCGCAGACCGACGCGGGGGCTCGGTCGGCCTTGCGCAGCAGCTCGGCGAAGCGGACACCCAGTTCGGCGAGGACCGCCTGGGGGCCGTCCTCGATCGAGAGGGGTCCCGCCTGCTCGGCGATGATCTCGCCGGTGAGGCCGAGCAGGGCGGTGCGGGCGTGCCGGGTCTCCAGGTCGGCGGCGAGGACGACCGCGTGGGAATCGTCGAACTCCAGACGGATGGACGGACGTCCGCCGAGCGGTGAGCCCGTCTTGTCGGGGGCACCTCCGGCGCCCTCCCGCAGCCAGCCCGCACGGAAGAGGCGGTCGAGGCGCTGGCCGACCGTGGCCCGGGAGAGTCCGGTGGCCTGCTGCAGGGCGCCGCGTGTGGTGGCCTGTCCGCTGCGGACCAGGTGGAGCAGGTCCCCGGCACCGGCGTGCTGCCCGCCCACGCGTCCCCCCGTCGCCCGCGCTCGCGCGGGCACCGTCGCCTGCGACTCCGCCCGCACCGCTATCCGCGTCTCCGCCTGTACTTCGCTGTCCGGCATCCACTCTCCCCTTGCGCTCATCAACTCCACGTTACATATTGAGTTTTGCGTGTTAAGTAGACGTAACTCTATGGTGGTCGAGACCGAACTGACAGAGCGTCGAACCCCTCGGGGAGATCTGTGTGGACCGCACGAACGTGGGCGGCACAGCCCAGCTGACCACCGCCACCCGCCGTGTCCCGATGTCGCTGCGCGAGCGTGCCGCCGAGGTCCTGTGGGCCAACTGGACGGGCACGTCGACGGTTCCCTCGCGCCGGCTCTACCCACACCAGTGGTCCTGGGACTCCGCGTTCATCGCGATCGGCCTGCGTCATCTCTCCCCCTTGCGGGCGCAGTTGGAGCTGGAGACGCTGCTCTGCGCCCAGTGGGGCGACGGCCGCGTACCGCACATCGTGTTCAACCCGTCCGTCCCCCTGGACGCCTACTTTCCCAGTCCCGACTTCTGGCGCTCCACGACGGCCGGGCGCCGGGCCGGAGCGCCCGGCGACGTGCAGACCTCCGGCATCGTGCAGCCACCGGTCCACGCGCTCGCCGCCTGGCTCGTCCACCGCGCCGACCCCGGTCTCTCCCGCGCCCGCTCCTTCCTGGCCCGCGCCCACCCGCGACTCGCCGCCTGGCACCACTATCTGCTGCACCGCAGGAACGTGGGCGGCGCGGGGCTCGCCTCCGTCGTCCACCCCTGGGAGCAGGGCATGGACAACAGTCCTTGCTGGGATGCCGCGTTGAGCCGTGTGACCCCGGCGGACCCGGCCGCGTACCGCCGCGCCGACCTGGACCACGGCGCCGCGGAGGACCGGCCGACCGATCTCGACTACGGCAGGTACGTACGGCTCGCGGCGGACTACCGCGAGCGCCATTACGCCGACGGGGCGGGCGGACTCACCGGCGGCGCGGGCGAGTTCGCCGTCGAGGACCCCTCGTTCAACGCGCTCCTGATCGCCGCCGAGTACGCACTTGCCCGTATCGAGGCCGAGTTGGGCCTGCACGATGCGTCCGGCGCGCGGGAATCCCGGGCGGAAGCGCTCACCGGAACCCTCGTGGAGCGGCTGTGGGAACCGGCGGACGGCCTCTTCCTCTGCCGCGACCTGCGGTCCGCGGGAGTCGACGGGAACGGTGAGCTGGTGCCGGAGCGCGGGGTCGGCGGCCTCGTGCCGCTGATCCTGCCCGCGCTGCCGCGCCGCGTCGCCACCGCCCTCGTACGGACCGCGTGCGGACCGCGCTTCGGCCTCGGCGGTCCCGCGCGGCTCGTGCCGAGCTACGACCTCACCGCGAGCGCGTTCGACCCGCGGCGGTACTGGCGCGGGCCCGCGTGGTTCAACACCAACTGGCTGCTTGAGCGGGGTCTTCGGCTGCACGGCGAGCGCGCGCGGGCGGACGGCCTGCGGCGTGCGCTGCTCGATGTGGCCGGGGAGTCCGGGTTCGCGGAGTACGTGGACCCGTACACGGGGCGTGGCTGCGGTGCGCGCGGCTTCGGCTGGAGCGCCGCGCTCACCCTGGATCTGCTGCTCGACGATCCCGCCGGGCGTGACGAGGAGCCGCACGGGAGGCCCGTCGACGGGCTCGGCGCGGCGGTGACGAGTGAGGGGTTAAGGGATGACTGATCAACGTCAACCACTCGTGCGGGGCGCTACGTTCGCCGCGCTCGGCCCGGGCGGCGACATCAGCGGGGTGCGGGACGGCACGGCCCCGGGCGGTCTGTTCGTGCGCGACGCACGGCACCTGAGCCGCTGGCAGCTGACGGTCGACGGGGTCGTCCCGGAGATCCTCGCGCCGGTGTCGGACACCGACGCGGACGCGGGTGTCGCGCGCTGCGTCCTCGTCCCGCGCGGCGGCAGGCAGGAGCCCGCGTCCTGCACGCTCTTCCGCGAACAGGCGGTCACGGACGGCGCGTTCGTGGAGTCGCTGCGCGTCACGTGCAACCGCCCGGTGCCGACGACCGTACGTCTGGCGCTGACCGTGGACGCCGACTTCACCGACCAGTTCGAGCTGCGGTCCGACCACCGTACGTACGCGAAGACGGGCGCCGTCCGGTCGCGCAAGGTCATCGGCGGTGGCGAGGGCGAGGCGATCCAGGGCATCGAGTTCGCCTACCGGCGCCGTGAGTGGTGTTCCCGTACGACCGTGACGGCGGACCCGGCGCCGGACGCGGTCGAGGAGACGGGGACCGGTGCGCGACGGCTCGTCTGGACCCTCGGCCTCGACGCGCACGGCACGGCGGAGGTGGCACTGCGTGTCGCGGCGCATCCGTATGACGCGCCGACGCCCCAGGTCCCGGCGGGACCGGCGGAGGCTTCCGCTCAGCTCGCCTCCCTGGAAGCCGATTTCGCGGAGGGCATCGAGATCCCCGGCGGCTGGCCGGAGCTGGCGGCGGCGTGCGAGCGGGGCCTCGCGGACCTCGCCGTACTCCAGGTGCCCGCGTCAGGACCGGACGGCGAGGCGCTGAGCGTCCCGGCGGCGGGAGTCCCCTGGTTCGTGACGCTCCTGGGCCGCGACGCCCTCCTGGCCTCGCTCTTCGCCCTCCCCTACCTGCCGCGCCTGGCCGCGGCGACACTCCCCGCGCTCGCCGCCGCCCAGGCCACGGAGGACACCGAAGGCGCGGTCGCCCAGCCCGGCAAGATCGTGCACGAGGTGCGGCACGGGGAGCTGGCGCACTTCGGGCAGGTGCCCTACGGGCGCTACTACGGCTCGGTCGACGCGACCCCGCTCTTCCTCGTCCTGCTCGGCGCGTACACGGAACGGACCGGCGACACGGCGCTGGCCCGCCGCCTGGAGCCGCACGCGCGGGCCGCCGTCGGCTGGATCCTCGACCACGGCGGGCTCACCTCGCGCGGCTATCTCGTCTACCGCGCGGACGAGGGCGGCCTCGCCAACCAGAACTGGAAGGACTCCCCCGGCGCGATCTGTTCCGCCGACGGCAGCCGCGCCACGGGCCCGGTGATGGCGGCGGGCGCACAGGGCTACGCGTACGACGCCCTCGGCCGTACGGCCTGGCTCGCGCGCACGGTCTGGGACGACGCGGTGTACGCGGACCTGCTCACGCAGGCGGCGGCCGACCTGCGGGACCGCTTCCAGCGGGACTTCTGGATGCCGGCGAAGGGCTTCCCCGCGCTCGCCCTGGACGGCGCAGGACAGCAGGTCGACGCGCTCGCATCGGACGCCGGGCATCTGCTGTGGTCGGGTCTCCTGGACAAGGAGTACGCCGAGGCGGTCGGCCGCCGTCTCCTGGAACCTGACTTCTTCTCGGGCTGGGGAGTCCGCACCCTGGCCGCCGGTCAGCCGGCGTACCACCCGCTCTCCTACCACCGGGGTTCGGTGTGGCCGCACGACAACGCCCTCATCGCCCTGGGGCTCGCGCGCTACGGCCTCCATGACGAGGCGCGGGCCGTGGCACGGGGCCTGGTGGCGGCGGCGTCGCGGGGCGGCGACCGGCTGCCGGAGGTGATCGCCGGGTACGGGCGGGAGTGCTATCCCGGGCCGGTTCCCTACCCGCACGCGTGTGTGCGGGAGTCGCGGTCGGCGGCGGCGCCGCTCGCGCTGCTGAGTGCGGTGGGTGGATAGAGGGGCCCGCGCGTTGCGTGCCGTTGATCACCGGCTTCGCCGAGTTCGTCCTCGATCGCCGGACGGGCTGAATGGCTCAGCCCGTCCGGCGATCGAGGACATCTTGTCGGGGTCCAGGGTGCGCAGCCCCGTGGTTCCGGGAAGCGGCGGGATGGAGGAATACCCCGCGGGGACCGCCTCTACGGCACACCCTCCACCTCCGGCAACTCCATCAACTCCCCCCGATAGCGCCCGGCCGAGCCCACGGTCTTGGGCCCGCCCAGCGCGACCACCCCCACCAACCGCTCCCCCACGAAATATCCGTAGACCACGTCCCCCTCCACCGCCTCGGCATCCCCCTCCAACAACCGGGCCACCTCCCCCGCCCCCGGCAGCCCGAACGACTGCACCCGCACGTCGAACTGGTCGCTCCAGAACGACGGCAGCGGCGCGAACGGCGCCAAGCCGTGCTTCTCGCCCCCGAGCCCGGCCACCAGCACCCGCGCCGCGTGCCGCGCGCAGTCCGCCGGCATCGACCAGTGCTCGACCCGCCTCGCGAGCGTCCCGTAACGAGGGTTCGGGAAGCGCGCCACATCCCCCACGGCCACCGCGTACGCAAGCCCCCCGATCCGCAGATGCGCGTCACAGAGGATGCCGTCCGTCAGATCGAGACCGACGCCCCCGTCCCCCTCGCCCGCCCTCAGCCACTCCACATTGGGCGTCGAGCCGACCGCCTCGACGACGACGTCGGCCGCGTACTGGCTCCCGTCGTCAAGGACCACGCACCCGTCGCCGCCCACACCGCCAAGATCAGCGACGAGCCGCCCCATCCGGAACCGCACCCCCCGCGCCTCGTGCCGCCGCCGCAGCGCACGTCCGAGCTCCTCGCCCACCGCGAGCATCATCGGCTCGGCCTCCGGGGCGACGACCATCACCTCGCAGCCCGCCTTGCGGGCCGTGGCCGCCACCTCGCAGCCGATGAAGCCCGATCCGACCACCAACACCCGCACGCCATCGGCCAGTTCGCAACGCAGCGCCGCCGAGTCCTCCAGCGTCCGTACGACATGTCGTGGCGGACCCCCGGTCAAGGGAAGCCTGCGTGGCCGCACCCCTGTGGCGGCCACCAGGCCCTCGTACCCATGGACCGAACCGTCGGCCAGGGTGAGCGTGCGCGCGGACAGGTCGGCGGACCGGACCGCCGAACCGAGCCGCCATTCCACGTCGTCGACGCTCGGGCGCCGACGCAGCGCCGTGACCGTGGCCGAGGCCTCGCCCGCGAGGACCTCCTTGGACAACGGGGGGCGGTTGTACGGGAGATGGGGCTCATCCCCGTACACCGTGATCGCCCCCTCCCATCCCGCGGCCCGCAACTGCTCGGCCGCCCGCAGCCCGCCGAGCGACGCGCCGACGACGGCGATTCCCGACGGTCGCGCCGATCCCGCCGAGGCCACGGCGGGTCAGCCCTCGACCCGGATGGCCTGGAGCGGACAGACGTCGGCGGCGTCCTCCACGTCGGCGCGCAGGGCCTCGTCGGGCGTTTCCGCGTACGCGAGACGGCCGTCCTCGTCGAGCGTGAAGACGTCCGGCGCGGCGAAGACGCACTGCCCGTGGTTCTGGCAGACGTCGAGGTCGACGGTCACCTTGAGCATGTGAACTCCCATGGGGATGAGGGGATCTAGCGGCGTGGGGGCCGCAGGCCGCGGAACTCCCAGTCGCCTCCGAAGGCCGTCGACACGACCTCCTCGGACTCCGTGGGCTGGGCACCGACGTCGGAGCGGATGGCCGTCGGACCGGTGACGATGTGGTTCGTGAGGCGGCCGAGGCCCTCGGCCTCGACCTCGACGACGTCTCCCGGCCGGACGGGCCGGGAATTGGCGGGGGTGCCGGACAGCAGCACGTCGCCCGGCTCCAGCGTGATCGTGCGGGCGATGTCGGCGACCAGATAGTGCATGTCCCACTCCATCTCGTCCGTCGAACTGTCCTGCACAAGGACCCCGTTGACGTACGTCCGCAGGTACTTGGAGTGGAAGTCCCACCCCGTGACGAGGCCCGGACCCAGCGGGCAGAGCGTGTCGGAGCCCTTGACCCTGAGCATCGAACCGGCGTCGGTGTCACGGAAGTCGTGCAGGCCGTAGTCGTTGGCGACGGTGTAGCCCGCGATGCAGGCGCCCGCGTCGGCGGGGGCGATGTTGCGGCAGGTGCGGCCGATGACGATGCCGATCTCGCCCTCGTAGTTGAGGTACTTGCAGCCCTCGGGGCGGACGACCGCGCCGCCGTGCGCGTTCAGCGCCGAGACCGGCTTGTGGAAGTAGGTGGGCGCCGACGGCAGGCCGACGCCGAACTCCTCCACTCTGCTGCGGTGGTTGAGGTGGACGGCGATCACCTTGGAGGGGTGTACGGGAGGGAGGTGGCGCGCCTCGGACGCCTTCACCCGGCGCCCGTCGGCCGCGACCAGTTCGTCCCCGTCGCGCACGACCTGGGCCGCGGCGCCTTCGAGGAGGATGCGGCGGTACTCGACGGTGGTCGTCATACGAGAAAGGCCTCACTCTCGGCGTGGTCGGTGTGCTCGGCGGAGGTGGCGCTCCAGCCGTCGGCGGGGCGGTCGAACCACAGGTGCATCTGGCCTGTGCCCACCGAGTTCTCGTAGTCGCTGAAGGCGCGCCCGGGCGCAGAGCACCGCTCCTCTCCGAGAGCGCCGATCATCATCAGGTAGTGGCCGAAGCGCGCCTCGGGCTTGTGGGTGAGGAACTCCGGCATGGTGCGCAGGACCGTGGCGTGGTCGCCGCGCTCGAACCACTCGATGCGCCGCTCGTCGGCGGCCCGGGCCTCGGGCGTACGGATGTGGGAGGGCTCGCTCGACTCGTGCGCGCGCAGTTGCCGTAGCGGCCAGAAGGTGTGCGAAAGGGCGCCGGACGCGATGAGGAGGACTTTACGGTCGGGCAGCGCCGCGATCCCGTCGGCGAGCGCGCGGCCGAGGCGCAGGTGGTCCTCGGTGTCGCCGGTCTGGCAGACCCCGATCGAGAGCCACCTCTTGTCCGGGAGGCCCTCGCCCAGGTACTTCCAGAGGTTGATCGTGGCGTAGTGGACCGGCAGGTACGGATCGTCGACCGGGGTGACCCAGGTCTCGTGGCGGTCGGCGAACTCCGCGATGGAGGCCGCCAGTTCGGGGTCGCCCGGATAGTCGTACGGCATCCTGCACATGCCGCGCGGCAGCTCCTCCGAGGTGAAGAGTCCGGCGCGGCGCGCATGCGCGGAGACGACGAACTCGACCGTGGTGGCCCAGTGCGAGTCGAGGACGACGACGGTGTCGTGGTCGAGGGTCTCGAACACCTCTTCGCGCAGGCGACGCAGTCCGGGTACGAGGCTGATCTCGCGGCCCCCGTTGAGCTCTTTGCGGGTCTCTTCGGGCAGCACGATGGTGGGCACGTGGGCGAGGAGCCCCGCCCCGACGATCTCACCCATGGCGCCCCCATCCTTCCCCCAGCTCTCGGCTCCGCTCGACCAGGGGAGACCCCACACCAAGCTCCCGGCCCCCCTCCACCAGGGGAGACCCCACTGGCGCGGTCACGGTGTTCTTCAGGTCGCAGTAGAAGTCGAAGGACCAGTCGCCGCCCTCGCGCCCGATACCCGAATCGCGGGAGCCGCCGAAGGGCGCGGACAGGTCGCGTACGAAGAAGCAGTTGACCCACACCGTGCCGGCGACGAGCCGTGCGCCGACCCGGGCGGCACGCTCGCGGTCGCCGGTGACGAGCGTCGCGGCGAGGCCGAAGCGGGTGTCGTTGGCCAGGCGCACGGCCTCGTCCTCGTCGCCGTCGGGGAAGGTCTGGAGGGTGAGGACGGGCCCGAAGACCTCTTCCTGCACGATCTCGGAGTCCTGGGCGACGTCGGTGAGGAGGGTGGGCAGGTAGTAGTTGCCGCCGAGCTCGGTGTTGCGGGCGCCGCCGATGACGGCCTTCGCGCCCGCGTCCAGGGCGCGCCGCACGAATCCGTCGACGCGCTCGACGTGCCGGGGGTGGATGTTGGGCCCGATGTCGGTGGCCTCGTCGCGCGGATCTCCCTGAGTCAGCTCTGTCACCCGGTCGAGAACGTGCCCGAGGAAAGCGTGCCGCGCGGACTCCTCGACCAGGATGCGGGTGGCGGCCAGACAGACCTGCCCCGCGTTGTCGAACTGCTCGACGGCGAGGTCGGCCGCGAGCTCCGGATCCGCGTCGGCGAAGACGAGCAGCGGCGACTTGCCGCCCAGCTCGAAGCTGCAGGGCACGAGGCGCGCGCCCGCGGTCGCCGCGATCCGCCGAGCGGTGGGCACGGACCCGGTGAAGCTGATCCGGCGCACGTCGGGCTCGGCGACCAGGGCCTCGCCCACCTCCGTGCCGTACCCCTGCACCACGTTGAAGACCCCGGCCGCAAGCCCCGCCTCGTGCGCGATGTCCGCGAAGAGCGAGGCGGTCAGCGGGGTCCACTCGGCGGGCTTGAGCACGACGGTGTTCCCGGCGGCGAGGGCGGGCCCGATCTTCCAACTGGCCAGCATCAGCGGCGCGTTCCACGGCGTGATGAGGACTGCGGGGCCCGCCGGGTCCCAGCTCACGTGGTTCGTGTGCCCCCTGGTCTCGAAGTCGTCGTGGGCGAGGGCGAGGAGGCGGTCGGCGAAGTAGCGGAGGTTGTGGGCGACTCGGGGCATGACGCCGCGGCGGTGGGAGCGCAGGAGTGCGCCGTTGTCGGCGGTCTCCACGGCGGCGAGGTCCTCGATGCGGGCCTCGACCCCGTCGGCGACCGCGTGCAGGAGCCGGGCGCGCTCGGCGGGCGGGGTGGCGGCCCAGCCGGGAAAGGCCTCGCGGGCGGCGGCGACGGCTGCCCGCGCTTCCTCCGCGCCACCACGGGCGATCTCGGCGAGCGGGGTGCCGTCGAGGGGTGAGCGGTCGGTGAAGGTGGCGGCGGCGGCCGCGCTCTCAGAGGCAGCCGCCCCCTCGGAGGCAGCCGCGCCCTCAGAGGCAGCCGCACCCCCAAAGGCAGCCGCCCCCTGGGAGGCGAAGGCAGAGACGGAGGCTACGCGCTCTCCGCCGATCCAGTGCCGGGTGTCGACGCGGACACCTGCGACGGTCGCCGTGTGCCAGGGATTCGCTGGGTGCGGGTGGTTCGCCGGGGGCGCGGGGTTGGGGGGAGCCATGACTTCCTCCAGTTCGTTTGAACCCAAACAACATTAGGAGCGGCGGGGCGACGGGGTCAACCCCTCGATCGGGCCGCACGGTTCGGCTACCGTTTGAACTCAAACGAAATACCCCAGGAGGAATCCATGCCGGACGACGCCCTGGCCACCAGCGGCCATCAGGACTGGATACGCCGGGCGGAAGCGCTCGCACTGCCCACCCGGCACCGCATCGCGGGCGCCGACGCGGACGGCTCGGGGAGTGCGTTCCCCGTCGTCTCGCCGCGCGACGGCCGCACGCTCGCCCTGGTCGCGGACGCGGGCGAGAAGGAGGTGGACCTGGCGGTCGCCGCCGCCCGCCGCGCCTTCGACTCGGGCCCCTGGCCGCGCCTCTCCCCCGCCGACCGGGGCCGGACCCTGCTGCGGATCGCCGCTCTCATCGAAGAGCACCGCTCCACTCTCGCCCTCACCGTCACCCTGGAGAACGGCAAGCCGATCACGGAGTCGTACGCCGTCGAGCTGCGCGCCCTGGCCAACACCTTCCGCTGGTACGGCCAGCTCGCCGACAAGCTCACCGACACCGCCCCGCACACCGCCCCCGAAGCGCTCGCCCTCGTCACCCGCGAGCCGTCGGGCGTCGTCGGGGCGGTGGTCCCGTGGAACTTCCCCCTGACGCTCGCGGCCTGGAAGCTGGCCCCGGCCCTCGCGGCAGGCTGCACGGTGGTCCTGAAACCCTCCGAACTGACGCCTCTGTCAGCCCTGTCGCTCGGCAGGATCGCCGACGAGGCGGGGCTTCCGCCCGGCGCCCTGAACGTCGTCGCGGGCGACGGCCCGACCACGGGCCGCGCGCTCGGCCGCCACCCGGACGTGGACGTACTCGCCTTCACGGGGTCCACCGCGGTGGGCCGTCAGTTCCTCCACTACGCGGCCGACTCCAACCTCAAGCGCGTCTGGCTCGAACTCGGCGGCAAGTCCCCCAACATCATCCTGCCCGACGCCCCCGACCTGGTGGCGGCGGCGTCCACCGCGGCCTGGGGCATCTTCTTCAACCAGGGCGAGATGTGCACCGCGCCCTCGCGGCTGCTCGTCCACGAGTCGGTGGCGGAGGAGGTGACGGCGGCGGTCGCCGAACGGGCCGGGACCCTGCGGGTGGGCGATCCGCTGGACCCCGCCACGGAGATGGGCGCCCTGGCGGGCGCCGCACGCGTGGCGTCCGTCCAGGAGCACGTGCGGCGAGGTGCGGAGAGTGGCGCGCGGCTACGGGCAGGGGGCGTACGGCGTGAAGTCGTCCCCGGAGGCAGCTACTTCGCGCCCACCGTCTTCGACCGGGTCACCCCCGACATGCCGCTCGCCCGCGAGGAGATCTTCGGCCCGGTCCTCTCCGTCCTCACCTTCGGCTCCCTCGACGAGGCGGTCACGCTCGCCAACGACACGGAGTACGGGCTCGCGGCCGGTCTCTGGACCTCGGACCTGTCGACCGCGCACACGGTGGCGCGCCGCCTGCGCGCCGGGACGGTGTGGGTCAACTGCTACGAGGAGGGGGACGTGACGGTGCCGTTCGGCGGCTACAAGCAATCGGGGAACGGGCGGGACAAGTCGGTGCACGCGGTGGAGAAGTACACGGAGCTGAAGACGACGTGGATCCAGCTGTGAGTCTCCGCCGTCCCCGCCCGCTGATCGCCCTGCCCCAGCGATATGCGGCGTCGACCTCGGCCCTTCGGTACGAGGCTGTGGTGACGGCGCGGGCGTTGGCGGAGGCGGTGTTCCGTGCGGGCGGTGAGCCGTTCATGATGCTGCCGGGTCCGGCCGGGGAGGCGGCCGCACGGCTGGCCCGGTGCGACGGGCTGCTGCTGCCCGGGGGTGGGGACCTGGCGCCGTGGCGGTACGCGGGGGGCGGCTCCGATGGGCAGGTCCAGGCGCGGACGCAGGTCGAGGTCGAGGTCGAAGTCCAGGCGCAGGCGCAGGTCCAGGCGCAGGTCCAGGCGCAGGTCCAGGTGCACGGGTCCGTGTACGACGTGGATGACACCCAGGACGCGTTCGACCTCGCCCTCGCGCGGTGCGCCCTGGCCCGCGGCCTGCCTCTGCTCGCGGTCTGCCGGGGGTTGCAGGTGGTGAACGTCGCGCTGGGGGGATCACTTCGGCAGGACATGAACGGGGCGGAGGGAGCGGGGGCCGGGGAGGGGGTGGGGGTGGGAGCGGGAGTGGGGCCGCACAGGCATGTGGTGCATTCCGTACGCGTGGCGCCCGGTTCGGCGGTGGCTCGCACGCTGGGGCCGGAGTCGTTGTCCGTCTCCTGCTTCCACCATCAGTGCGTGGAGGTGATCGGCCGGGGGCTCGTGGCCAGCGCCTGGGCGGCCGACGAGACCGTCGAGGCGCTCGAACTCGTCGATGGGAGAGGGTGGTTCCTGGCGATCCAGTGGCACCCGGAGGACACGGCCGCGGCGGATGCGGCGCAGCAGGGGCTGTTCGGAGCACTGGTTCAGGCGGCGTCCTTGCACACAGGTCCTTGGCGCATCAGTGACGCGAGTGACTGAGGCGCCCGTGGGCCGTTGTGCCCCGCGCTCCCGCCTTCCCCGTACCCTGAGGCCCCGTTGACCGGTGGGCCGGTACTACAGTCGTCGCGCATGAACGCTTCCCCGCCCACCCGGCGCACGCTCATCGGCGTGGCCGCCGTCGCCGGAGCCTCAGCGCTGACCGGCTGCGCCAAGGACGACAGGTCGGGCGGGAAGGGTAAGAAACAGCCTTCGCCCAGCCCGTCCACCACCGACGCGGCCCGGCTCGGCGAGGCCCCGCCCGCCGCCGACGCCGCTGCGGCCAGATCGACGGGCGATGCGTGGCGCTACACGCACCTCTCGCCCGAGCACAGCGCCTCCTACCTCGCACTCGCCGTCACGTCGCGGGACGACGTATGGCTGCTGGGGGCGCGGGAGACGCGATCCTCCACCCCGTTCCTCGAACACTGGGACGGGAAGCGATGGAGCGAGCCCGCACCGCCCGACGAGCTGATCGCGGGCGGCCGACGATCCTCCTGGGCTCTGGCCGCGGGCGCGCCCGGCGAGATCTGGCTCGCACAGCACACGGGGCAGGACGGACAACTCGCCGTGTTCCACCGGAAAGGCGGGTCGTGGCGACGGCTGCCCGATCCCCCGGTCACCACGGGGAGCCGATCGGCGGGCGGGGCGACGGAAGGCACCTGGTGCGTGGCCTCGGGGTCTCACCTGTGGGTCGCCCCCTACGGCAAGGTCGTGCACTGGGACGGAGAACGCTGGGATGTCCCCCCTCTCCCGTTCACCGCCGCCGCGCTCGCCGCCGCGTCCGCCGAGGACGGCACACCCCGCGTCTGGGTGGCCGGTTCGGTGGACGCCGAGTGCGGTCAGGGGGAGTGCTACCCACAGCCCGCCACCGCCCGGTGGGCGGACGGCGCCTGGCAGCGGCTCGACACCCCCTCGTTCCACTTCCCCGACCCCATACCGCCCGAGCCGTCCGCCACGCTCGACACCATCGTCCACGACCCCGTGAGCGACCGTCTCTGGGCGCTCGGCCGCCACGGCTTCAACCACGGCGAGGTGGACAAGGAGCCCGACGACGAGAGCATCCTGCTGACCGGTGACGGCACTACGCCGACCGGTGACGGCACTACGTGGAGGAAAGTGCGCGCTCCCGATCTCGGCCGGGCCTTCATGACCGCCACGACCGTCCCCGACGGAACCGGCGGGCTGCTCCTGGACTCGCGGACACGCCGCGCCGAGGGCGGGAAGGTGCACAGACTGCGCGACCCGGGCCGGCTGCCCGAGCCGTCCGAAGTGCCGAAGCCGAAGCGGAAGTACGACTTCAAGCAGCCGTTCGACGTCGCCGCGACGCGGCTGATCCCCGGCACCCGGACCGTCCTGGCGGCAGGGGTGGCGATCTTCAACAACTCCACGAGCACGGGAAACCCGCCACGGCGTCCCGTACTGGCCCGCTACGACGCGGACGGTGAGGGCTGACCCGACTCTCCCCGACACAGGCGGCGAGGTCCCGGTGCGCCGGGTTCCGGCTCCCCCGCCTGAAGCCTCGCCTCCGGAAGGCGCGGAACGGCCGGTCGGCGAGCCACCAGACGAGACCTACTACCCCTTGGCCCGCCTGCCGCTCCGGCGAGGAGCCGGCTCAGCCCCGTCCAGGAGTTCCAGCCGGCGCTCGTCCCCCTTCTCCTCCGTCTGCACCACGATCTTCCGCAGCAGATCGGCCAGCGTCCGGCACTCCTCGTCCGTCAATCCGTCGGCGACGAACGCCTCCTCCGCGTTGAACGCGGGGAACACCTTCTCCATCAGCCGCTCGCCCTCCCGCGTGAGCCGCAGCAGCGCGAGCCGTCCGTCGTCCGGGTGGCCCCGGCGTTCCAGCAGGCCCCGGCCCGCGAGTGTCCGGGCCACCCCGGTCAGCGTGCCCTTGGAGATGCCCGCCTCCTCGGCGACGTACCGCGTCTCCATCTCTCCCCAGATCCAGACCACGTAGAGGACCACGAACGACGTCCACGTCAGCTCGGCCCCGCGCAGCACGGAGTTCTCGAAGTGCTGCCGGACGGCCGACGCCGCGCGGTAGATGTTCGAGACGGCGGCCATCTGCTCGTACTTGACGGGGGTGCCGCCGAGCTTGGCCCTGACCGCCTTCTCGGTCTCGCGGATGGTGCGGTAGCCCGTCACGTCCGTATCTCCTCGTCCCTGTGCCTCGCGCGTCCGCCGTGGTTCCGGCCGGACGGCCACAGTCTGCCAAGACCTCTTGCCGGGGCGCATACGCGTCCGTACCATCAGCGCCACTCGAATTCGTACGGGCTCAAACGATAACGCGTTTCCTGTGGATACACCTCCCCTCCCCGGAGTCCCGGTATGGCCATCGATCACCACGGCACGCCCACGCCCGCGCCGCCCCTCTCCGCCACCTCCGCACCCGAGCGCCGTATCGGCGTCACCGGCATCGTCTTCTTCGTCGTCGCGGCGTCGGCCCCGCTCACCGTGGCCGCGGGTGGCATACCGCAGTCCCTCGGCGTCACGGGGATCCTGGGCATACCCCTCCTCTACCTCCTCGTCGGCGTCGTCCTCGCCCTCTTCAGCGCGGGGTACGCGGCGATGAGCCGGCACATCACGGGCGCCGGGGCGTTCTACGCGTACACGGCCCAGGGTCTCGGCCGCACCGCCGGTGTCGGCGCCGCCTTCGTCGCGCTGCTCGCGTACAACGCCATGCAGATCGGTATCGCGGGGCTCTTCGGAGCGACGACCGCGCAGTTCATCGACTCCAAGACCGGCGTCGACATCCCTTGGTGGGCGCTCGTCCTCGCGTGCATCGCCGTGGTGGGGGCGCTCGGGTACCGGCGCGTGGACCTGGGCGTGAAGGTGCTCGCCGTGCTGCTCGTACTCGAGTTCGGCACCGTGCTCGTCTTCGACATCGGGCAGTTCGCCGACGCGCCTGAGGGCATCTCCGCCACCCCGCTCACCTGGGGCGCCGCCACCGACGGCTCCCTCGGGGTCGCGCTGTGCTGCGTGTTCGCCGCGTACATGGGCTTCGAGTCCGCGGCGCTCTACAGCGAGGAGTGCCGTGATCCGCGCCGGACCGTGGCACGCGCGACGTACATCGCGGTCGGGCTCATCGGTGTCTTCTACGCGGCCACGGCGTGGGCGATGATCAGCGGCGCCGGCACCGGTCAGGCCACGAAGGTCGCGGCCGAGCAGGGGCCGGAGATGCTGTTCTTCCTCAGCGACCGGAGCAGCGGCCTGGGAGCGGCCTTCGCCGACTTCGCGCAGCTCTTCCTCATCACCAGCCTGCTCGCCGCGCTGCTTTCGTTCCACAACGCCGTCGCGCGGTACGCACGTTCACTCGGACGGGAGGGTGTGCTGCCGCGCGGGCTCGGGGTGATCCACTCGCGGCACGGGTCTCCGCACCGGGGCTCCCTGCTCCAGACCGCGCTCAGTCTCGCCGTCATCGGCGTCTTCGCGCTCGCCGGGCGCGACCCGGTGATGGACGTCTTCACGTGGCTGACCAACCTCGGCGCCCTCGGAGTCATCCTGCTCCTGCTCGCCACGTCGGCCTCCGTCGTCGCCTACTTCGCGCGCCGCCGCGAGCTGAGCGAGCCCCTGTGGAACCGGCTCGTCGCCCCGCTCCTGTCGGGCGCCGCGCTCGCGGTCTTCTTCTGGCTCGCGCTGACCAACTTCAGCGTCCAGCTGGGGGTTTCGTCCGGCAACCCGCTGCGGTGGATCCTGCCGTCCCTGATCCTCATCGCCGCCGCGGCGGGAGTCGTGTGGGGGCTCTGGTTGCGGAGGGCCCGACCGGAGACGTATGCGGGGATCGGGTCGGCGGCGGGGCAGTAGGTAGCTGTTGGGGGCTGAGCGAGCCGCGCGGGCTGAGCGGGCTGAGCGAGCCATGCGGGCTCAGCGGGCTGAGCGAGCTGTGCGAGCCGCGCGGGCTGCGCTCGCGTTCCCCTTACAGTCCGCTCTCCAGCAGCGTTCCGCCGTTCCATGTCACGCCCACCTGGCGGTAGTACGCGCCGATCGGCTCCTCGACCGTCAGCGCGGCCAGCTCCTCCGTGGGCGCGTCGAAGAGGTCGAGCTCGGCCTCGCCCGACCAGGACTGGCCGCCCTCGAAGGAAGCGGCACCGGATGCGATGAGTTCGTCCAGGGCCAGCCCCTTCCCCTCGATGGCGGGGAGTTGGCGGTGGTGGGCCATGGGGTGGGCGTTGACGAAGCCGTTCGTCCCGGAGGGTTCGCGCAGGGCGACCACGGCCTGGGCGAGGCGGCGGTCGGCGGCGGCGAGGGTGGCACCGAAGGTGGCGCCCGCCTCGATGCGGGGCGCGGGGCCGAAGGGGTGCGGGCGGGTCAGGTGGATCGAGCCGAGCTTCTTCGGGTAGCCCTGGTGGTTGCCGCGGGCGACGGCGAAATCCTTGTCGACCCAGATGTAGACGCAGCGGGAGTAGGTACGGCCCCGGTAGCCGCAGCGCACGACGGCGAAGCACTCCTTGTACTGGGCCCGCACCGGGTCGAGCAGCTCCTCCTTGGAGCCCCCGCAGGACTGCCAGTCGGCCCAGATGAGAGCTACGGCGCCGGGGTCGTCGGCCGCCAGGTCGAGCGGCGCGGGGAGGAGTTCGCGGACCCTGGCCGGGTCGGTGCGGTACTCGACGGTGAGCAGGTCGCCCGAGTAGTGCCAGGGCGGGGCCGGAATGAGCGAGGAGCGGCCTGTCGCGGTCTTGGGCGGGAAGAATCCTTGAACTCCGGTCACGGGATGGCTCCTTGGGTGGTCGCCGCTACTGCCGCCTATTCGTTTGGGTCCGTACGATATGCCTCCGGCGACGAGGACGCCATGGGCACGGCGCCGGTCGGCGCGACGGCGAGGCGGGGCAATCGGGCGGGCGGGAGAGCTTGTTCGCCCAGAGGTGGACGCGGGGCAATCGGGCGGGTGGGCGGGAGAGCCTGTTCGGCGGGAGCAGGACGCGAGGCAATCGGACGGGCGGGTGGGCGGGGAGAGCCCCCACGACACTGAAGTCCACACGGAGCAAGCCCACTTACCGCCCAACCCGCCCGAAGGGCTTGCGCAGACCCCCCGAGGATTCCTATCGTTTGGTCTCAAACGATAACCCCGATCCACCTCGCAGAAAGGCTGGAATCCGGGTGAGTGAAGCGACAGTCGCAGAGACAGTGGAAGCGCTACGCGCCCAAGGCACGGACATCGTCCGCGTCATCTACCCCGACCTCATAGGCGCCGACCGCGGCCGGGACATCCTCGTCGGACACCTGCCGAGCGCCTGCGGCCACGGACTTTCCTTCTGCCGCGCCGTCTACCACACCACCCCCCAGGGTGACGTCGTTCCCGTCGCGGGCGGGCTCGATGCAGGGCTCCCGGACGTCTCCGTACGGCCCGATCTGTCCACACTCCAGGCCCTGCCCTGGGAACCCGGCGTCGCCTGGTGCCTCGGGGACACCTTCGATCCCACGACCGGCGAGCTCGCCCCGGAGTCCCCACGCACCCTGCTGCGGCACGTACTTGAGAGCGCCGACGAGTACGCCGACGGCGCCGTCACCCCCGTCGTCGGGCCCGAGCTGGAGTACTTCCTGTGCGAGGCCGACCCCGCGACGCCCTCCGGATGGTCCGTCTACGGCGGCGCCACCGGCAACGTATACAGCGCGGGCCGGCGCGGTGACCCGGACGGACATCTCCTGCGCACCCTGCGCTCCCTGGCCGAGCTCGGCATCGGCGTCATCGCGGGCAACCACGAGTTCGACGGCGGGCAGTTCGAGATCAACCTCGACCACTCCGCCGCCATGGACGCCGCGGACCGCGCCTTCCGCTTCAAGGCCGCCGTCAAGGAGAACGCCCGCCGAGAGGGGCGGCTCGCGACCTTCATGGCCAAGCCGTTCAACGGACTCGGCGGCTCCGGCTTCCATCTGCACGTCTCGCTCGTCGATGCCGCAGGACACAACGTGTTCGAGGACACGGGAGCCCCCGACGGCCTCTCCGCGACCGCCCGGCACGCCATCGCCGGACTCCTGCGCCACGCGCCCGCGCTCAGCGCCCTGCTCAACCCGACGATCAACTCCTACAAACGCTTCGGCCCCGACACCCTCGCCCCCTGGCTGATCGACTGGGGCCTCGACAACCGCAGCGCCATGCTCCGGGTACCGCCCGAGAGGGGCGCGGGAACCAGGCTGGAGCTGCGGCTCGGCGACGCCTCCGCCAACGCCTATCTCGCCATAGCGGGCGCCGTCGCCGCCCTGCTCCTCGGCATCCGCGACAAGGCGGAGCCGCCCGCGCCCCTGGAGGGCTACGGCTACCAGGAGGACTCCGCGCCCCGCCTCCCCGGCACGCTCGGCGCCGCCCTCGACGCCCTGGAGGCCGACGAGGCACTGACCGGGCTCCTGGGCGCGGAGTTCACCGACGCCTTCCTCACGTACAAGCGCGACGAGATCGAACGCTTCCGACGGCACGTCACCGAGTGGGAGTTCACGGAGTACGCCTTCCTCATCTGACCGCTGCCCCCTCCCCCTGAAGGAGTACGTCCATGAGTACGGTCACGGGGCCGGCGCCCCTCGCGCTGTCCGACGTCGATCTCTCCGACAACGACAAGTTCACCGACGGCGCGCTCCCCTGGCGGATGTTCGACGTGCTGCGCCGGGAGGACCCCGTCCACTGGCAGCCCGAGCCCGCGCCCAACTCCGGCTTCTGGGCGGTCACCCGGCACGAGGACATCGTGCGCGTGGACCGCGACCCGGAGACCTTCACCTCGACGCGGTTCACGAACCTCGAAGAGGTCGACGAGGATCAGATCGCCCTGCGCCGCTCCCTCCTGGAGACCGACGGCATGCGCCACCGGGCGATGCGGCTGATCCTGCAGAAGCAGTTCACGCCGCGCGCGGTGGCGACGTACGAGACGTTCCTGCGCGGGCTCACCGCCCGTACGCTCGATGCCGCGCTCCCCAAGGGGACCTTCGACTTCGTGCGGGAGGTCTCGGCCGACTTCCCCATCAATGTGCTCGCCCGGATGCTCGACGTTCCGGGGGAGGACACCCAGCGGCTCATCGACTGGGGCAACCGCATCATCGGCAACACCGACCCCGACTACGCCGACGTACTCCTGGAGAGCGCGGAGAGCGAGCAGTACCGCGACCTGCCCTTCCGCTCCCCCGCCGCGCTCGAAGTCTTCGAGTACGGGCGGAAGTTGGCCGCCAAGCGGCGTGGCGGTGACGGTGGGGACCTGGTGAGCACGCTGGTCAACAACTCGCCCAGGGACGGCGTCCCGCTCTCCGACACCGACTTCGACAACTACTTCCTGCTGCTCGTCGTCGCGGGCAACGAGACGACCCGGCACGCCATTTCGCACTCCATGCTCGCGCTGATCAACCACCCCCAGGAGCGGGCCAGGCTCACCGCCGACCCCTCGCTCATCCCGGGCGGCGTCGAGGAGTGCCTGCGCTGGGCCTCGCCCGTCTACCACTTCCGGCGGACGGCGACCCGTGACGTGGAGCTGGGAGGAAAGCTGATCAAGGAAGGCGACAAGGTCGTGCTGTGGTTCGCCTCGGGCAACCGTGACGCGGACGTCTTCCCGGATCCGTACCGCTTCGACGTCACCCGCGAGAACATCGATCACGTCACCTTCGGCAAGGGCAGCCCGCACTTCTGCCTGGGCAACTCCCTGGCCCGCCTGGAGATGCGGATCATGTTCGAGGAGCTGCTGCCGCGGCTCGCGGACATCCGGGTGACCGGTGAGGTGCGCCGCGTACGGTCGAACTTCGTGAACGGGATCAAGGAGCTGCCGGTCACGGTGACGCTGACATAGCCGGTCACGGTGACGCCGGCATAGCCGGTCACGGTGACGCCGGCATGAGGGTCAGCCGCCGGACGTGTCCAGCTCCGCGTCCTCGCTGATGCCCGCGCAGTCGTAGGGGTCCTTCAGCCAGCCGTCCGGCAGGACCACGCGGTTGTTGCCCGACGTACGGCCACGCGGCCCGTCGGCGCCCGTCGGCCATGCCTGATCGAGGTCCAACTCACCGAGCCCGTCCTCCAGTTCAGCGAGGGACGAGGTGATCGCGAGGCGCTTGCGCATCTCCGAGCCGACGGCGAAGCCCTTCAGGTACCAGGCGACGTGCTTGCGGAAGTCGATGACACCGCGCGCCTCGTCGCCGATCCACTCGCCGAGGAGCGTCGCGTGCCGCAGCATGACGGCGGCGACCTCGCGCAGGTCCGGGGCCTTGGGTGCGCCGGTGCCCTCGAAGGCGGCCACCAGGTCACCGAAGAGCCAGGGGCGGCCGAGGCAGCCGCGGCCCACGACTACGCCGTCGCAGCCGGTCTCCTTCATCATCCGCCGCGCGTCGGCGGCGGACCAGATGTCGCCGTTGCCCAGGACGGGGATCTCGGGGACGTGCTCCTTGAGGCGGGCGATGGCGTCCCAGTCGGCGGTGCCGCCGTAGTGCTGGGCGGCGGTGCGGCCATGCAGGGCGATCGCCGTGACGCCCTCCTCGACGGCGATGCGGCCCGCGTCGAGGAAGGTGATGTGCTCGTCGTTGATGCCCTTGCGCATCTTCATGGTGACGGGCAGGTCCCCGGCGCCGCTGACGGCCTCACGGAGGATCGCGCGCAGCAGGGGGCGCTTGTACGGGAGCGCGGAGCCGCCGCCCTTGCGGGTGACCTTGGGGACGGGGCAGCCGAAGTTCAGGTCGATGTGATCGGCGAGGTTCTCCTCGGCGATCATGCGGACCGCCTTGCCGACGGTCGCCGGGTCGACGCCGTACAGCTGGATCGAGCGCGGCTTCTCGGTCTCGTCGAAGTGGATCAGCTGCATGGTCTTCTCGTTGCGCTCGACCAGGGCGCGCGTCGTGATCATCTCGCTGACGAAGAGGCCCTTGCCCCCGCTGAACTCCCGGCACAGCGTCCGGAACGGCGCGTTCGTGATGCCCGCCATGGGCGCGAGCACGACGGGCGGCCGCACGGCGTGCGGGCCGATCTGAAGCTGGGGCTCCATGGCGCGGGTTCCTCCGGGGGCGAGCTGTACGTTGCTGGGGCAGACCTCTTATTGTCCCTCATCCGCAGGACTGCCAGCGCGCCCGCCCGCAGGACCGCCCGTGGGACCGCCCGCAGGACCGCCCGCGCGCCCGCCCACACCACTGCCCGCACGCCCGGCCCTCACCAGGCGGTGCAGCTCCTCCGCGGCCGCCTGCGAGCGCGCGTCGGCCGGGACGTACGTCCCCAGGCGGCGACTGCCGCGCGGGCTCGGCTGAGGACTGAGGACTGAGGACTGAGAGCTGAGGGCAGAGGGGCGGATGGGCCCGGGGGGGGCGGTGCGCCCCCGGCGCACGACGTAAGGCGATGCGGCGTACGGCGTACGCCCACGCACGCGGCACCCGCCCGGCCGGGATACCGTCGAACACATGCCCCCGCAAGAGCTGACGCACCGCCGACGCATGCTCGTCCTCGCCATCTGCTGTATGAGCCTGCTCATCGTCAGTCTCGACAACACCGTCCTGAACGTCGCCCTGCCCACCATGGCGCGGGAGTTCGGCACCAGCATCTCGGGCATGCAGTGGACGATCGACGCCTACACCCTCGTACTCGCCGCGCTCCTCATGCTCGCGGGCTCGACGGCCGACCGCGTGGGGCGCCGGAAGATCTTCAAGGTCGGCCTGGTGATCTTCACGGTCGCTTCGGTCGCCTGTTCCCTCGCGCCCAACCTGGAATCCCTCGTGGCCTTCCGCATGGCCCAGGCGGTCGGCGGCTCCATGCTCAACCCGGTCGCGATGTCGATCATCACCAACACCTTCACCGACCCCCGCGAACGGGCCCGCGCCATCGGGGTCTGGGGCGGTGTCGTAGGCATCTCCATGGCGGCGGGCCCGCTGGTGGGCGGCCTCCTCGTGGACTCCGTCGGCTGGCGCTCCATCTTCTGGATCAACCTGCCGGTCGGCCTCGCGGCGCTCCTCCTCACCATCCGGTACGTCCCCGAGTCCCGCGCCCCCAAGCCGCGCCGCCCCGACCCGGTGGGCCAGCTCCTGGTCATCGTGCTGCTCGGCGCCCTGACGTACGCGATCATCGAGGCCCCGACGGCGGGCTGGACGTCACCGCTGATCATCGTGTTCGCGGGCGTGGCGCTCCTGGCCCTCATCGGTCTCCTCGCCTACGAGCCGCGCCGCGTCGACCCCCTCATCGACCTGCGCTTCTTCCGCTCGGCGCCGTTCAGCGGGGCGACAGTGATCGCGGTCAGCGCCTTCGCCGCGCTCGGCGGCTTCCTCTTCCTCTCCACGCTCTACCTCCAGAACGTGCGCGGCCTGAACGCCCTGCACGCGGGCGTGTGGATGCTGCCGATGGCCGCGATGACGCTGGTCTGCGCCCCGCTGTCGGGCCGCCTGGTCGGCAGCCGGGGCCCGCGCGTCCCGCTCCTGATCGCGGGGGTCGCGATGACGGTCTCGGGGGTCCTGTTCGCCGCGTTCGACGCGGAGACCACGAACGGGACGCTCTTCCTCGGATACGCCCTCTTCGGCCTCGGCTTCGGCTTCGTGAACGCCCCCATCACCAACACGGCCGTCTCCGGAATGCCCCGCTCCCAGGCGGGCGTCGCCGCCGCCGTCGCCTCCACGAGCCGCCAGATCGGCCAGACCCTGGGAGTCGCGGTCATCGGAGCCGTCCTGGCCTCCGGGGTGGGATCCTCGTCGTACGCGGCCGCCTTCACCGAGGCGAGCCGCCCCGCCTGGTGGATCATCGCGGGCTGCGGCCTCGCGGTCCTGATCCTCGGCGCGCTGACGAGCGGCCGGTGGGCGAGGGAGACGGCGCGGCGGACGGCCGAATGCCTGGAGAGCGTGCCGCAGGGACCTCGTACGGATACGGCCCACCCTGATCGGCGTTCGGCCCAGTCCTGAGCTAACGCTCGAACTACGCTCGTCCTGTGACTGAGAATGACTGAGAATGCGACTGGGACTGGGACTGGGACTTGGGACCACACGGCATCAGGCGTACTACGACTCCCCTCGGGTCGGCTCGTCCGCGGCCGGGGCCTGCGGCACCCGCTCCCGGCCGGCCCGACGCCCACCTTCGCGCTGTATCTCCTGGCCAAGGAGCCGCCCGCCGTCGCCTGGGAGGCCCGTTGGCTGCGCTGGCCCGACTTCCGGCTGCCCACCGACCGCGCGGAGACGGCCGCGGCCCTGCGCGAGGCGCTGGAGCGGGCGGAGACCGAACGGATCGAGGTCGCGTGCGGCGGCGGCCGGGGGCGTACGGGGACGGCGCTGGCGTGCATGGCGGTACTGGACGGAGTGCCGGGCGGCGAGGCGGTCGCGTACGTGCGGGAGCACTATGCCCCGCGGGCGGTGGAGACGCCGTGGCAGCGGAGGTTCGTGAAGCGGTTCGGCTGACGCCGAGGGCAGGCGTGAGGACCGGGAGAGCGTCGAACGGGAGAGCGGGGAGCACGGCATGGCGGATCTGCGGCTGATCACCGGGGCGCCGGGGGCGGGCAAGTCGACGCTGCTGGCGCATCTGCGTCAGGACCCGCGCCAGAACCTGCGGCAACACCCACGCCAAGGCCCCTTCACCGTCGTCGACTTCGACGAGCTGCCTGATCCCGACGGCCGGCTGCTCGGCATCGAGATCACCTCACCCGACGCCGGCGCCGTCTGGCCGGACTACAACCGTCTGTGGGTGCGCGTCGCGAGCATGCTGACGCGGGGGAACCAGCCGGTCCTGGTGACCTGCCCGCTCACTCCGGCCGAATGGGAGGCCGCCGCAGCCGGTGTGGCCGATGCGCCCGAGCCCGAGTGGGCGCTCCTGGACTGCGACGACCGGGACCGGCGCACACGTCTGACAGCGCGTGGCTGGGACGACGCGGAGATCGAGGAGGCGCTCCAGGACGCGCGGGAACTGCGCGACCTCATCGGCACGGGGTTCTCCACCTCCGGCCGCGCCCCCTGCGACACGGCGACGGCAGTCGCGGCGTGGCTCGGAGAGGTCAGGGCACCGAAGGGTCCACCGTCGCCTGATGCTCCTCGGCGAGATGCTCCTCCGCCTTGAGCCACGGCAGGAACTGGGCGCGCTTCTCCCAGCCGCACGTGTCGCAGCTCAACTGCCGTTGGACACCGGACTTTCGCACGTGCACGACATGCTCGCGCCCGTGCTGGTCCCATCTGCTGACCTTGCTCGTGGTCATCGAAGGCATGGCGAACAGTGTGCAGCACAAGCCCCCGGATCCGTATGCCGATCCGGGGGCTTCTTTCAACCTTCATTCAACGAACGCCAGGCGCCGAGCACCGAGCGTCAGGCGCCAGGCGTCAGCAGCCCACCAGGCGCGAGGCGAGGTAGCCCTCGATCTGGTCGAGGGAGACCCGCTCCTGCTTCATCGAGTCACGCTCGCGCACCGTGACCGCGTTGTCGTCCAGGGTGTCGAAGTCGACCGTCACGCAGTACGGCGTGCCGATCTCGTCCTGGCGGCGGTAGCGGCGGCCGATGGCACCCGCGTCGTCGAAGTCGATGTTCCAGTTCTGGCGCAGGGCCGTGGCCAGGCCCTTGGCCTTCGGCGACAGCTCCGGGTTGCGGGAGAGCGGGAGCACCGCGACCTTCACCGGGGCGATGCGGTGGTCGAAGCGCATGACCGTCCGCTTCTCCAGCTTGCCCTTGGCGTTGGGCGCCTCGTCCTCGATGTAGGAGTCGAGGAGGAAGGCGAGCATGGTGCGGCCGACGCCGGCCGCGGGCTCGATGACGTACGGAGTCCAGCGCTCGCCGGCCTCCTGGTCGAAGTACGACAGGTCCTGGCCCGAGGCCTTGGAGTGCGCGGAGAGGTCGTAGTCCGTGCGGTTGGCGACGCCTTCGAGCTCGCCCCACTCGCTGCCGCCGAAGCGGAAGCGGTACTCGATGTCAGCGGTGCGCTTGGAGTAGTGGGAGAGCTTCTCCTTCGGGTGCTCGAACCACCGCATGTTCTCCTCGCGCAGGCCCAGGCCGGTGTACCAGTTCCAGCGCTGCTCCATCCAGTACTCCTGCCACTTCTCGTCCTCGCCCGGCTTGACGAAGAACTCCATCTCCATCTGCTCGAACTCGCGGGTCCGGAAGATGAAGTTGCCGGGCGTGATCTCGTTGCGGAAGGACTTGCCCATCTGCGCGATGCCGAACGGCGGCTTCTTGCGCGAAGTCTGCTGGACCTGGCCGAAGTTGGTGAAGATGCCCTGCGCGGTCTCGGGGCGCAGATAGGCCACGGAGCCGCTGTCCTGCGTCGGGCCCAGGTGCGTGGAGAGCATGCCGGAGAACTGCTTGGGCTCGGTGAACTGACCCTTGGTGCCGCAGTTCGGGCAGTTGACCTCGGCCAGGCTCTCGGGCGGACGGCCGTGCTTGGCCTCGTACGCCTCTTCCAGGTGGTCGGCGCGGTGGCGCTTGTGGCAGGAGAGGCACTCGGTCAACGGGTCGGAGAACGTCGCGACGTGACCCGAGGCCTGCCAGACCTCCGTGGCCAGGATCACCGACGAGTCGATACCGACGACGTCCTCACGCGAAGTGACCATGTAGCGCCACCACTGGCGCTTGAGGTTCTCCTTGAGCTCGACGCCGAGGGGCCCGTAATCCCAGGCGGCACGCTGGCCGCCGTAGATCTCACTGCACGGGTAAACAAAGCCACGGCGCTTGCTCAGGCTGACGATGCTGTCGATCTTGTCGGCGGCCACGGTGCTCTCTTCATTACGACGGTGGAATGTTGGATGGGCGGCGCGAAGCGCCTCGTTGAGGGGCGGAGGTCGGGAGACGGGCGGGCGAATGACTCAGGTTACCGGCGGCCTTACCCCCCTAATCAAATCGGTTCATGGTCGACCGCACATCCACGGCACATCCACGGCACATCGGACAGCTAGTTGACAATCGTTTCCACATTTGTTGAAAATGAGTGTCATGAACGTACGTCGCCTCATACCCACCGCCGCCATCGCCTCCGCCACGGTCCTCGGCCTCACGGCCCTGTCCGCCTGCTCGTCCTCCAGCTCCGCGGACAAGAACGGTGACGGCAAGCTGAACGTGACGGCGTCGTTCTACCCCATGCAGTACCTGGCCCAGGAGATAGGCGGCGACCACGTCGCCGTCGACACCCTGACCAAGCCGGGCGTCGAGCCGCACGACCTGGAGCTCAGCCCGAAGCAGACCGCCTACCTCGGCGAATCGGACGTCATCCTCTACCTCAAGGGCATCCAGCCCGCCGTCGACGACGCCATCGGCCAGTCCGGCGTGGAGAACACCGTGGATGCCGCGAAGCTCACCAAGCTGGAGAAGCACGGCACGGGGGTCGGCCACGACCACGGCCACGAGGGCGAAGAGCACTCCGACGAGGAAGAGCACGGCCACGAGGACGAGGCGGGCGCCGACCCGCACATCTGGCTCGACCCGGTGAAGTACGCCGAGGTCGCCAAGGGCGTCGGCAAGGCCATGGAGAAGGCCGACCCGGACCACGCGGCGGCGTACAAGAAGAACACCGAAGCCCTGGTCAAGAAGTTGGACGGCCTGAACACGGAGTTCGAGAACGGCCTGAGGAACACCAAGACCAAGACCTTCATCACCACGCACTCCGCCTTCGGCTACCTCGCCGAGCGCTACGGCCTGGAGCAGGAGAGCATCGCGGGCATCGACCCCGAGTCGGACCCGAGCCCCGCCCGCATCAAGGAGCTCCAGGACATCGCCAAGGAGGACAAGGTCTCCACGGTGTTCTTCGAGACCCTCGCCAGCGACAAGACCGCCAAGACGCTCGCCACCGACGCGAGCCTCAAGACGGACGTCCTCGACCCCCTTGAGGGAATTACGGACAAGTCCAAGGGCGATGACTACATCGGGGTCATGGAGTCCAACCTCGCCGCACTGCAGAAGGCACTCGGCGCGAAGTGAACGCACGGCTAGCAGCATCGGAGGCGCACGCCATGGAAGCCACAGACGCAGCGGGGCCCACCTCGCCCGTCATATCCGTGCGGGCGGCCACGGCCACCCTGGGCGCGCGTCCCGTGCTGCGCGGCATCGACCTCACCGTCGAGCGCGGTGAGGTCGTCGCCCTGCTCGGCGCGAACGGCTCGGGCAAGTCCACCGCCGTCCGCTCCGTGATCGGCCAAGTCCCGCTCACCGGCGGCGACATAAGCCTCTTCGGCACCCCCCTGAAGCGCTTTCGCCAGTGGGCCCGCATCGGCTACGTACCGCAGCGCACCACGGCCGCCGGCGGCGTCCCCGCGACGATCCGCGAGGTCGTCTCGGCGGGACGCCTCTCGCGTACGAAGCCGGCGAGGCTGGGCTGGGCGACGAAGGCCGACCGTGCGGCGGTCGACCGGGCCATCAGGCTCGTCGGCCTCGCCGACCGCGCCAGGGACTCCGTGAGCGCCCTCTCCGGCGGCCAGCACCAGCGCGTACTCATCGCCCGCGCGCTCGCCTCCGAGCCCGAGCTGCTGATCATGGACGAGCCCATGGCGGGCGTCGACCTGGCCAGCCAGGAGATCCTCGCCCAGACCCTGCGCGAGCAGGTCGCCGCCGGTACGACGGTCCTGCTCGTGCTGCACGAGCTCGGCGCCCTCGAACCGCTGATCGACCGCGCGGTCGTCCTGCGCGACGGCTGCGTGACGCACGACGGCCCGCCGCCCAAGGCCACGGGACAGCACGCGCTGCCCGGCCACGACCACGTACATCCGCACTCGGCCGATGAGCCGATCCGCACGGGACTGCTGACCTGATCATGGAAATCTTCCAGACCGAATTCATGCAGCGGGCGCTGATCGCCGCCGTCCTGGTCGGCATCACGGCCCCCGCCATCGGCATCTACCTCGTCCAGCGCCGCCAGGCCCTGATGGGCGACGGCATCGGCCACATCGCCATGACGGGCGTCGGCCTCGGCTTCCTGCTCAACTCCAGCCCCGTGTGGATGGCGACGCTGATCGCCGTGGTCGGTGCGGTGACGATGGAGCTGATCAGGGCGTACGGCAAGACGCGCGGCGACATCGCCCTCGCGATGCTCTTCTACGGCGGCATGGCGGGCGGTGTCC
The DNA here is from genome assembly GCF_042881845.1 of Streptomyces sp. NPDC058257. Taxonomy (NCBI): domain Bacteria; kingdom Bacillati; phylum Actinomycetota; class Actinomycetes; order Kitasatosporales; family Streptomycetaceae; genus Streptomyces; species Streptomyces sp. NPDC058257. The sequence continues at coordinate 278,832 of NZ_JBHVXJ010000008.1, read as the reverse complement.
TGCTGATCAACCTCTCGGACACCGGCTCCAACGCGAACCTCTCCTCGTACCTCTTCGGCTCGCTCTCGACGGTCTCGGACTCCGACGTCACGGCGATCTGCCTGCTCGCGGCCTTTGTGGTCCTGGTCACGGTCGGCCTGCGCAAGCAGCTGTTCGCGGTGAGCCAGGACGAGGAGTTCGCGCGGGTGACGGGCCTGCCCGTGCGCGCCCTCAACCTGCTCATCGCCGTCACGGCGGCGGTGACGGTGACGGTCGCGATGCGCGTCGTGGGGCTGCTCCTGGTGAGCGCGCTCATGGTGGTGCCGGTCGCCGCGGCTCAGCAGATCACCCGCTCGTTCAAGGTGACGTTCATCCTGTCGGTGGTCATCGGCACCGCGGTGACCCTCTCCGGCACGGTCACGTCGTACTACCAGGACGTGCCGCCCGGCGCGACGATCGTCCTGATGGCGATCGGCGTCTTCGTCGTCCTGACGGCGCTCGCGACCCCCTTGGCCAGGCGCCGGGCACGGGCCGTGGCCGGCACGGACGCGACCTGCACGGCGGATGCCACCAAGGACGCCACCCAGGACGTGCCCGGGGCGCGGCGCCCGGCGGACGAGGTCACCGTCTGAGAGCGAGCTGGCACAATGGCCCCACGGGATATGACAGATGTGCGGGCGATCGTGCGAGTTTTCAGTTGAGGAGGCACCTGTGACAACGGCTGCGGGACCCCCGGTACGAGGCCGATCCACCCGGCAGCGCGCCGCGGTGGCGGCGGCCCTGGGCGAGGTGGACGAGTTCCGCAGTGCGCAGGACCTGCACGACATGCTCAAGCACAAAGGCGATTCGGTCGGCCTGACCACGGTCTACCGGACGCTCCAGTCCCTCGCCGACGCCGGCGAGGTCGACGTGCTCCGCACCGACGAGGGCGAGTCGGTCTACCGCCGCTGCTCCACCGGCGACCACCACCATCATCTGGTCTGCCGGGTGTGCGGCAAGGCGGTCGAGGTCGAGGGCCCCGCGGTGGAGAAGTGGGCGGAGGCGATCGCCTCCGAGCACGGGTACGCGAACGTGGCGCACACGGTCGAGATCTTCGGCACGTGCGCCGAGTGCGCGCAGGCCGCCGCGGAGCGGAAGTGACCTGAACGTACTGACGTACTGAACGGCCTGTGGGCCCGCACCGATGAGGTGCGGGCCCACAGGTCCATGGGGCAACTGTCAGGCCCCTGCGTCAACTGTTCGCGATCTCTTCCTCGTTCGGGATCGCCCCGCCGAAGCGGCGGTCGCGCCCGGCGTACTCCAGGCAGGCGCGCCACAGGTCACGCCGGTCGAAGTCGGGCCACAGGACGTCCTGGAAGACCATCTCGGCGTAACTGGACTGCCAGATCAGGTAGTTGGAGGTGCGCTGCTCGCCGCTCGGGCGCAGGAACAGGTCCACGTCCGGCATGTCCGGGTAGTACATGTACTTGGCGAAGGTCTTCTCGTTCACCTTCGACGGGTCGAGCCTGCCCGCCGCGACATCGCGGGCGATGGCCTGCGCGGCGTCCGCGATCTCGGCACGGCCGCCGTAATTGACGCAGAAGTACAGAGTCATCGCGTCGTTGTCGACGGTCTGCTCCTGGGCGACCTGGAGCTCCTGGACGACGGACTTCCACATCTTGGGCATGCGGCCCACCCAGCGGATCCTGATGCCCAGCTCGTTCATTTCATCCCGTCGCCGCCGGATGACGTCGCGGTTGAAGTTCATCAGGAAGCGGACCTCGTCGGGCGAGCGCTTCCAGTTCTCGGTGGAGAAGGCGTACAGCGAGAGGTTCTTGACGCCCATCTCCAGGCAGCCCTTGAGCACGTCGAGGACGACGCCCTCGCCGACCTTGTGCCCCTCGGTGCGCGGCAGCCCCCGCTCCTTGGCCCAGCGCCCGTTGCCGTCCATGACGCACGCCACATGCTGCGGCACCAGCTCGCCGGGGATCTTCGGCGGCCGGGCGCCCGAGGGGTGCGGCTCGGGGACCTTGTACTCACGGCGGGACCGTCCGAGGATTCCGCGTCGTGCCATGGGGGGCTCTCTCCTACCTAGCTGTTCTCTGTGACGTCTGTCGTCACGTGGTCTTCTCTACGTACCGCAATGAGCGGAGCCCGCGCTCCAAGTGCCAGTGCAGATAGGCGGAAACAAGCCCGCTGCCCTCCCTGACATGCCGTGCCTCGCACGCGTCCGCCGTCTCCCAGTCTCCGGTGAGCAGCGCGCCGAGCAGGCCCAGGGCTTCCAACGAGGGTACGACGCTGCCGGGCACCCGGCAGTCGACGCAGACGGAGCCACCGGCGGCCACGGAGAAGAACCGGTTCGGACCGGGCATTCCGCACTTCGCGCAGGAGCTGAAGCTGGGCGCGTAACCGTTCACGGCGAGGGAGCGGAGAAGGAACGCGTCGAGGATGAGGTGCGGCTCGTGCTCGCCGTTGGCGAGGGTCCGAAGGCCGCCCACGAGCAGTAGATACTGCTGCACGGCGGGCTCGCCCTCATGATCCGTGAAGCGCTCGGCGGTCTCCAGCATGGCCGTACCGGCGGTGTAGCGCGCGTAGTCGGTCACGATTCCACCACCGTACGGAGCGATGGTCTCACTCTGCGTGCACAGAGGCAGTCCCCTGCCGATGAGTTCGCTGCCGCGCGAGAAGAACTGCACGTCGACGTGGGAGAAGGGTTCGAGCCGTGCCCCGAACTTGGACTTGGTGCGCCGCACGCCACGGGCGACGGCGCGCACCCGGCCATGGCCGCGGGTGAGCAGCGTGATGATGCGGTCCGCCTCACCCAGCTTCTGGGTGCGCAGCACGACGCCGTCATCACGGAACAGACTCATGGGCCCATTCTCGCGTACGGGACCGACAGCCGTGGCCGGGGTGGGCCGACGGCCGTGACGCAGTGGCTCCAACCCCTGACCGCCAACCCCTATCCATATGACTCACACCTGACAAAATGCCCGCATGAAGAGTGATCTGTTCTCCACGGAGCACATGGCGCAGCAGTCCGTCGCCCCCGGGATGACGCTGCAGAACGCCAAGTCCATCAAGTACGCGGTCAACGGCGAGATGCACGCGCGGCAGGGCGCGATGATCGCCTACCGCGGCGATCTGCAGTTCGAGCGCAAGGGCCAGGGCGTGGGCGGCATGCTCAAGCGGGCGATGACAGGAGAGGGTCTGCCGCTCATGGCGGTGCGCGGCCAGGGAGAGGCCTGGTTCGCGAACGAGGCGCAGAACTGCTTCATCGTCGACATGGAGCCCGGTGACGTCCTCACCGTCAACGGCCGCAACGTCCTGTGTTTCGACGCGACGCTCTCGTACGAGATCAAGACGGTGAAGGGCGCGGGTGTCACGGGCGGCGGCCTGTTCAACAGTGTCTTCACGGGCGCCGGGCGGCTCGGCCTCGTCTGCGACGGCAGTCCCCTGGTGATCCCGGTCTCGCCGCAGCAGCCGGTGTACGTCGACACGGACGCGGTGGTCGGCTGGACCGCGAACCTGGACACCACGCTGCACCGCTCACAGTCCGTCGGCTCCATGATCAGGGGCGGTTCCGGCGAGGCGGTGCAGCTGATGCTGCGGGGCGAGGGGTACGTCATCGTGCGCCCGAGCGAGGCGACTCCGCAGAAGCCGCAGCAGCACTAGCGGGTGGGCCCGGCCCCTAGCGGGCGGGTCGGGCCCGGTCGGGGTGGCTGATCGCTTCCCAGGGGGCGAGGTTCCACGGGCTTGTCCGGTTCGCCGGGTCGAGGAGGGCCCTCAGGTGGGCGTCGGATGCGGCCTGGGGCGCGGGGAAGCTCTCGTCCTCGCTGCCCCGGAGGCTGTCCCGCCAGACCTGCCTGCCGAGGAGGTAGTGGTCGGCGTACTCCTTCCAGGAGGAGTACGTCCCCGCCACCGTCGGCACGACGTTCTTGAGCCGGGCCCAGGTGTCCGCCTCGCTCAGCATCCCGCAGGCGAAGCCGCGCCGTGAGATGTCCACGTAGAGCCCGATGTCCCAGGCCAGCGGTGCGACGCCGAGGCGCCGCTGGGCCATGGCGCGGTAGCCGGTGCTCGCGAGCCCGCTCAGGCGCCCGAGCAGTTGCTCGGGCGCGGTGATCTCCCACTGATCGGCGAGCCACTTCCCGGCCTTGCCGTCGTCGATGCGGGTGAACGGATAGAGGGTCGTCCGGGACGTGTCCTTGTCCCGGCTCACCGGCGCGCCCAGCGACACCATCCAGAGCTGGTGCATGGTGAGCGGCGTCGGATACCTCGACTCGACCCTTGGCTTGCTCCACTTCCATATGGCCATGCGCCCGCACCTTACGTCACGGGACTTCACCCCGACTTCGTGCGTTCGCGTAGGCGGTGGCGGCGCTGATCCGCTCGGAGTCCGTGGCGGTCCTGAGCAAGTCCGGCTCGCAGTCCCACTCCCGTCCGCCGCCGACGGGACGGAGCTGGACGTAGGGCCCTTCATGCCCCATGACCCTGCCGACCCGGCCGGTACGGGTGTCCACGGCGTAGGCGCCGATGGGGAGGTTGCCGATGGGGAGGTCCAGGTTCATCACCGGCCCTCGCCTTCGACACCGGCGGCGCGTGACGGGGCGACGGCGAGGCGCAGTGCCGTGTCGACGGAACACCCGCCCAATTCGATGCGCGGACAGGGTGCTTCGCGGGGCCAGGATGTGGGGTCGATCCGCGATGACGGAAGAATAATTCCGGCCCCCGCGAGTTCGGCACGCAATTCCTGCACGGTCTCCTCCGCTTCTTCGGCGCATAGCGCCGAGTGCGCCTTGCTTTCAGTCATGACGTGGCTCCCCTTTCCCATCGGATTTCACGCTTCGGGTCTCGATGGTGGCCGGTCCGACCTACACTCGGCAGCAGTCTGCGCTCTACAACTGCGGCACAAGTGCGACGCGGCGGAGGGTGGTTGGCCATGGCCAATGGTTCACGTCAGGCGGCGTGGGAGTTCTTCGGGGCGGAGCTGAAGAGGCGCCGAGAGGATGCCGGTTTCACACAGTCGGCACCAGGGGTACAGGTATTTGTTCCCGGTGGATACATCGGCCAGTTCGAACAGGCCATTCGTAAAGCGCGGTTGGATGTCGCGCAGCGGATTGATGAGATGCCGCAAACCGGCGGCCTTTCGAGCGGTTACGCCGCAAGCTGATCTATGACAAGCGGTACACCGATTACTTCGCCCCGCGGCAGAAGTGGCAGTTCCGGTACGAGACGATCGGGCCGCGCGTCCGCCGGACCCACCTGCTGGAGTGCTACGGGAGGAGATCGCGGGCGGCGGTGAGGATGCCGGCCACGCGGGGGAAGTCCTTGAGCTGGTCCAGGAGCGAGTCGAGCGCGGGGAGCAGGCATCGCGGCGGGACCCCACGAGCTGCCAGGATGTCCGCGGTCCACGTGATGAACCGGGTGAACAGGGCCGGGTCGTCGACGTAGACGGCCGTGGCGAGGTAGCCGACGATGAAGTCGATGTCCTCGACGGTGCGTTCACGCTGGTACTCGCTGTACCGGCGCATCTCGGGAAAGCCGTCCTCGACGTCGGCGAGGGTCTGCTTGACCAGTTGCACCTTGGTCCGGCGGATCATCGTGTACTCCTGGTCGCCCAGGTGGGGCAGGTCCAGGTCCGGCAGGCGGGCCGCGAGCACGCCGGGTTCCATCAGGTTCCGGCCGAGCAGGGTGGCCGCGCCAGGTGCGTCCTCGGCCCACTCCGCCCGCATCAGCCGCGCGTAGCGGCCCTGTGGACCGAACGCGGCTCCTCCGGCGAGTACCGGAACGCCGACGCTCTGGCATGAGGCGATCGCGTTGTGGGCGCCGGGCAGAAGTGTCGGGATGGACGAGGACAGCAGCACCGCCTGCGCACGGGTGCGGTGCACGTGCGCGACCAGATGCTCGGTGGGGACCTGCGCCCCGAGGTAGTCGACGCGCCAGCCCCGCAGTCGCAGCACCTCGCTGAGCAGACGTGCGGGCAGGGCGTGCCACTCGCCGTCGACACACGCCACCAGGACCCTGCCCACGAACGTGCCGTCGAGAACGGAGGCGGTGGCCTCGGCGACCGCCGCGACGCACCGTTCGCTGATCGCCGTGGCGGCGTGTTCCTGCGCCACCGTGATCTCGTTGGCCGCCCAGGCCAGACCGACCCGCTCCTGGGCCGGTGCGATCAGTTCGAGCAGGACCCGCTCGCCCGCGGCACGATCCGCTGTGCCGAGCGCGCGACGCACGACGGCGACGGCCCGGGTCTCGTCGCACTCGCCGAGCGCCCGCCACAGCTGATCGCGCGGCTCGGCGAGGGAGTTGGCGTTCTTGTCACCGCTCACGCGGCTCACCTTCTTGGGTTGGTTCGTTGACAGCTGTCAGACGGTCGCCGCCCGTCGGCCGCGGCGGGGCGCCGATCGCCAGAACGGCCATGTCGTCGTGCCGGCCCTCGCCCACCCACTGGGCGACGACCATCTGCACGCGTTCGGTGATTACCTCGGCCGGCATCCCGGCGCACTGGGACAGCACGGACCGCAGCCTGTCCTCGCTGAACATCACGTCCCCCAGCGGCCCACCGCGCGCTTCGGTGATCCCGTCGGAGTACAGCAGGCAGGTCTCACCCGGTCGCAGGGCGACTTCGGCGGTCGTGAACTCGACGTCGGCGAACGCGCCGATCAGTGTGCCGCTGGTACGGGTCTCCTCGACTTGGCCGGTGGTGCGCACGATGAGCGGGGCGGGATGGCCCGCGCTGGATACGCGCAGCCGTACCCATGCGTCCTGCTGTACCGCGGTGGCCAGGACCAGTGTCACGAAGGGGGTCTGGTTCGAGGCCAGGAGTGCGCTGTTGAGGAGGGTCAGCAAGCGGGTGTGGTCGGCGGCGAACGGCACCAGCGCCTGAAGTGCGTTGCGAACCTTGCCTGCCGTGATCGCGGCCTCAAGGCCCTTTCCGCACACGTCACCCAGCACCGCGAGAGTCTCGGCCTCCGGTGTGGCGGCGGGGTGCAGGTCGTAGAAGTCGCCGCCGACGCGTTCGCCTTCCGCCGACGCACGGTAGCGGCCGGCGAAGCAGATGCCGTGCACCCGGCCGAGGGCGGGCGGCAGCAGGTCGCGCATCAGCACTTCGTTGACGCGCGCCTGGCGGGTGTGACCGCGGGCCATGGACAGGGCGGCACCGGCACGTGCGGCGAAGAGCTGGGCGAAGGCCTCCTCGCCGGAGGTGAACGTCGCTTGCCCGCGACGGCGCAGCAGGACAAGACACCCGGCAGGCACACCGTGCCCGGGCAGCGGCACCACGGCCACCGAACCGATGTCGGCGGCATCATCCACGAAACCCTCGGGCATGGCCCAGGACGGCACCTGGTGGGGATCGATCCAGCGGGAGGACACAGCGGGAAGCCCCGCCAACGCCTCGGCCAGACCGGGCAGTTGTCCGGGCTCCAAGGCGACCCGCTCCTGCGTCACCGGCCCGCCCGTGGCGCACCGCGTCACAGGGAAAAGGCGTCCATCCCCCATCCCGACGATGACCGCCGCGTCCGCCAGATGCCGCGCCGCCCGTTGCACGGTCACCGCCATACAGCGGTCGAGGTTCAGCGAGGCAAGCAGCTCGGAAGAGAGCTCCTGCAGCAACCCTGCTCTGGCCCGCTCACGCGCCAACTCCAGCGCCGCACCGTCAGGGACACTGTCGCCGGCGACCAGCCACCAGGTGACCGCACCATCCACTCCCGCCCCGGCGAGCGCCTTCACCCGACGCCCGCCGATCCGGCCACCCGCCCATGCCGACGCCCCCTCCCCCGCACCACCGACACGCCGCGCATGGGCCTCGACCAGCCAGGCGGGCGCCACGTCACCCAACGCCACACCGATACCGACGCGCGCCAGCAGAACACCGGCCTGCTCGTTATGAGCCAGCACGATGCCGTCCGCGTCCACGGTCACCACCGGATACGGATCACGGTGCTGCGTGACAGGTCCGACACCACAAGGGCTCGTCTGATCCGAAAAGGAGACCATCGGCCTGGAACCCGCTGGCGGGGATCCCCACCCCCCATCTACTCGAAGGCAGGTAACCACCAAATTACCGACGGCATATGTCTATCGACTGCACTTCGCGGAACGGCCAACCCTCAAGCCCCGACTACTGAATAATCCGCCCAGCACAAGCGCCCAAGAGACCGGATCGCAAGAAAGCCCCCCGCCCGACACCGGCCCCCGACAGCTCCCGGAAGTACCGCACCTCCATCCGCCCCTCGCCCACCAGCGTGTTCGGCGAGCAGAGACGCATGCCGTGCATCGAAATCAACGAAGCAGGCAGCCCCACGATCACGGACGGACCTCGCGAGGTACTCCCGGTTCCCACGCTCGAAGGGAGCCCCGCCCCGCCCCCTCCCGCACCGGAAAATACTGCCGCGGAGTCAGCCCCACGATGCGGTGGAACGCGGCGACGAACGAGCTGGCGGAGGCGTAGCCGACCCGCCTGGCCACCGCCTCGGTCGTCATGCCCCCGGCGAGCATCGGCATCGCGGCCCGCATCCGCAGCCGCTCGCGCCACTGGCCGAACGCCAGGCCGGTCTCGGCGGAGAAGAGCCGGGCGAGGGTGCGGGCGCTGGCGCCGACGGCCCGGCCCCAGTCCTCCAGAGGGCGCCCGTCGGAGGGGTCGGCGACGAGTGCCCGCGCCACCTCCCGCGCGCGAGGGTCCTTCGGCCGCGTCACAGAGACGCTGGTCACCGGGACGGGGTGGAGCACGTCGAGGAGGACCCGCTCCGCGCGGGACCGCGCGTCCAGGGCGAGGTCGTCGCGGAGCAGGTGGTCGATCAGGGCGCGCACGAGCGGTCCGGCGGCGAGTACGGTCGGCTGCCGCGTCCAGGTGACGGACGCGGGGCAGCACGCCGGGTCGACGTACGGACTCCGCATCACCGTGTCGCCCTCGGCCTCCGTCGCGTGGGGCAGTCCGGCGGGGATCCACAGGGCGAGTGAGGGCGGCAGCAACCAGGATCCGTCGTCCGTCCTGATCCGCAGCAACCCCTTCGCGGACCAGGCGAGTTGATGCACGGGATGCTGATGCGTCGCGAACTTCACGCCGCGCGGCATGGTGAAGTCACCGACGAAGATGGCGGTCAGCGCCGGGGAGAGATGTCCGGTCTGCGACATGGGACGGCAGCCTAGCCCGTGGTGGACACGGAGGGCCCGGATCTAGCGTCGTCGGTATGCCAATGAACCGAGTGCATCGCAAGTTCTGCAGTTCCCAGAAGTGGGCTCGGATGGTCAAGGACCGCATCCTTCCCTGGGCACTCGAAGAGGTCGAACTCGGCGACGAGGTACTGGAGATCGGCCCGGGTTACGGCGCCAACCTTCGCGTACTGGTGGACCAGGTACCCAGCCTCACGGCGGTGGAGATCGACGGCGACACGGTCCGTCTTCTGGAGCGCGAGTGGGGCGATCGCGCCCGCATCCTGCACGCGGACGGCTCCGACATGCCGCTGCCCGACGCCACGTACTCCTCGGTGGTCTGCTTCACGATGCTGCATCACGTCCCCACCGACGTACTCCAGGACCGCATCTTCGCCGAGGCGTTTCGCGTACTGCGCCCCGGCGGCGTCTTCGCGGGCAGTGACGGCCAACCGAGCCTGCGCTTCCGGCTCCTGCACTTCCGCGACACGATGAACACCCTGCCCCCGGCCGAACTGCCGTCCCGCCTGGTCGCCGCCGGCTTCAAGGACCCGGTCGTGGACAGGCACCCGGAGAGCGGAGCGCTGCGCTTCCGGGCGCGGAAGCCTACGGCCGGTTGAGGCCCCGGGGGGGCTTCGCCCGGCCTCGCGCGGCTCCCCGTCGCCGGACCCAACGCCCCTCACCCGAATGAGGGAGATCAGCCGCGGACCACGACCACCGAGGAGTCCCGGGGATCCATCCGCACGTGCATCCGCTCCCCCGCCTCCGTCACCCGCGTCCGCACCTGCACCCCCTCCGGGAGGTCCGGCAGGACCGGAGTCACGCCGCACTCCGCTCGCACCCTGTCCAGGAGTTCCCGCATCTCCTTCGGGGTCGGGCGCGTGCCCAGGTACCAGGCCGTGCCCTCGCCGTACGTGTGGCGGGTCACCGCCGGGGAGCCGGAGGCGAAGGTGGTGATCGCCTCCGCGCCCTCCAGGTGGATCTCCTCCGACCAGGAGCCGTCCGGGCGGGGGTCGAACTCCTCCACCCAAAGCCCCAGGAGCTCACGGAAGGGAGCCGGGTAGCCGCCGGGATGGACCCGGTCGTGTTCGTCCGTGATGCCGGAGAAGTAGGACATGACCAGGGCGCCTCCCTGCCTCACGTACGAGGAGATCCGTGCCGCGGTCTCCTTCGAGACCGAGTAGAGATTGGGGACCAGGAGCAGGCGGTACTCGGTCAAGTCGTCCGGCAGACCCCTCGACCCTCCGTCCACCGGCACCACGTCGCACGCCACCGACGCGTCGTACAGCGGCTTGTGGTGGGCCAGGGCCGCGTCGAGGAGTGTGACGTCCGTGCTGGGGTGCGCGTCCAGTTCGAGGGCCCACCAGCTGGGCCAGTCCAGGAGCAGGGCCGCGTCCGCACGCTCGGGGCGGGAGCCAAGCAGCTCGGGGTAGCGGGCCAGTTCAGCGCCAAGCTCCCGCACCTCCCGGAAGATCCGCGTCTCGCGGCCCCCGTGCGGCACCATCGCCGAGTGGAACTTCTCCGCTCCCCCGCGCGACTGCCGCCACTGGAAGAACAGCACCGAGTCCGCACCGTGCGCCACCGCCTGCCAGCTGTCCAGGCGCATCCGGCCCGGCGGCTTCCTGCCGTTGCGCTCGCGCCAGTTCACCGCGCCCGGGGCCTGTTCGAGGAGCAGCCACGGTTGGCCGCCCTTGAGGCCGCGCATGACGTCGTACGAGAAAGCCGTCCGGTGGAGCGAATCCGGATCGTGCGGGTCCGGGTACGAGTCGTACGCCACCACGTCCAGGTGCGGGGCCCACGCGAACAGGTCCAGCGTCTTGGCGATCGGGACGAAGTTCGTCGTCACCGGCACGTCCGGTGTGATGCGGGTCAGGGTCTCCTTCTCCGCCAGACAGCACGCGAGGAGTTCGTCCGACGAGAAGCGCCAGTAGTCCACCTGCTGGGCAGGGTTGCGGAACGACGGCGCCTCGCGTGGGGTGTGGATCTCCTCGAACGTGCCGTACCGCTGCGACCAGAAGTCCGTCGACCACGCGTCGTTGAGGGCCGCCACCGTCCCGTACCGCCCCCGCAGCCACGTGCGGAACGCCGACGTCGACACCTCGCAGTGGCAGTGGCGTGAGATGTGACAGCCGTATTCGTTGCCGATGTGCCAGAGCGCCAGGGCGGGGTGCGTGCCGTAGCGCGTGGCCAGGCGTTCCGCAAGGCGTACGGCGTAACGGCGGTAGACCGCGCTCGACGGGCACCAGTGCTGGCGCGAGCCGGGGTACAGGCGCGTGCCGTCCTCCAGGACCGGCAGCGTCTCCGGGTGCAGGCGGGTCAGCCAGGGCGGCGGGGACGCCGTCATCGTGGCGAGGCTGACCGCGACGCCCGCCTCCGCCAGGCGGTCCATGTGGCCGTCGAGCCAGGCGAAGTCGTACGTGCCGGGGGCGGGCTCCGTCCTCGCCCAGGAGAAGATGCCGAGCGTCACGAGGTTCACGCCCGCCTCGCGCATCAACGCGCTGTCCTCCGCGTGGGTTTCGGGGCCCCACTGCTCGGGGTTGTAGTCACCCCCGAACCCCAGCGACGCGACCCGGTCATAGAAGTGCCCCAGTCTCGCCCCAGGCAGCTCGCTCACCTCGCGCTCACCTCGCCCAGCTCTCCCCTCTCGCCCAGCTCACGCCCCACCCTCATCCCACGCCCCTCGCCCCCTGCTGGGACCGCGCCGCGATCCCCCGGAAGTGATCCGCCATCGCCCGCTGAGCCCGCTCCACGTCCCGTGCCCGCAGCGCCGTCACGATGTCCCGGTGCCTGCTCACCGTCACGTCGGGCGCCGGGTCGCGGACCCACCCCCGCACGCCCGCCACCCGGTTGAACACGTTCCAGAACGCGCCGAGCAGCTGCGGCACCAGCTCGTTGCCCAGCGCGCGGTAGAGCGTCTCGTGGAACTCGCGGTCCAGCTCCGGGAAGGCGGCTCCGCCATCCGCCGACTCCTCCATCTTGCGCACCAGTGCCTCAAGTTGGCGCAGCTCCTCGTCCGTGAGCAGCACCGCCACCCGGCGCACAAGCCCCTCCTCAAGCACCTCGCGCACCTGAAGAATCTCCGCCAGGGCATGCGTGTCGTCGCCGAGTTGCACCAGTGCGCGAAACGTCAGACCGTCCGCGAGCGGTGTCAGCGACGCCTGCCCCACATATGTCCCGTAGCCGTGTCTGATCTCCACTATGTCCAGCGCCTGGAGGGCCTTCAGCGCCTCGCGCACCGAGTTCCTGCTGACCCCCAGCTCCTCCATCAGCTCGGCCTCGGTGGGCAGCGGCGCACCGGGCCGAAGCCGCCTGTCGAGGATCAACTGCATGACCGAGCGCCGGACTTGACTGCCCACACGCCGTTCGCGGGCTGGCTCCTGAGGCATGCGGCACATCGTAGGCACGGATGACATCCCACGTCCCACCTCCGGACCGACATCGTTCCGCGCGGACCCGTCGACCACCCCAAATCGGATACGTGCGCGATCTCTTGACCGGCCATCTCGGCGCTCTTATGGTCACCACGCCACCATGACGTAGGACGTGGGATCTCTCAAGGGAGACATAGTGAGCGACCATGTGAGCGACCAGGCGAGCGACCGCGAGGCCCGCATCGGCTCCCCCGGCCCCGGACCCGCAGCCGCACCCGGCCGTCGGTCCTTCCTCAAGTACACCGGTGCGCTGGGCGCGGCAGCCGCCATCACCACCACGCTCTCCGCCTGCTCGTCGGGGCCCGAGTCCACGAACGACGCCGGAGGGGGCGGCGGCAAGGGCGGCGACTCCACCCTCACCGCCGTCATCGGCTATGGGAACGACGGCAGTTGGGACCCGACACAGACCGCGTCCGCCTTCGCGATGGCAGGCAACGAACACATCTACGAGGGTCTCCTCAACACCGACCCCATCACCCGCGAGCCGTATGCCGCCCTCGCCACGGAGATCCCCGCCGACGGCAAGGCGACCACCTGGAAGTTCACGTTGCGGCCCGGCGCCAAGTGGCACGACGGGAAGCCCGTCACCGCCGACGACGTGGTGTTCGTCTTCGACCGCATCCTGGACCCGAAGACGCAGACCCTGGCCAAGGGCTTCTTCGAGAGCTGGCTGAAGGAGGTCAGGAAGGTCGACGCGACCTCGGTCGAACTCGTCCTGAAGTTCCCGTTCCCGGACGGCCTCGCCCGTCTCTCCCTCGCCAAGATCATGCCGAAGCACGTCTTCTCCGAGCCCGGCGCCTGGGACGACGCGACCAAGGGCAAGGCGGTGGGCTCGGGACCGTACAAGCAGGCCTCGCACCACCCGAAGTCCAATACCACCTTCGAGGCGTTCGCCGACTACAACGGCCCGCGCAAGGCCGCCTTCAAGAAGATGAACTGGCTGACCATCGTGGACGCCGCGCCCCGCGTGGCGAAGATCTCCGGCGGCAGCGCGGACTCGGAGATCTCGGACAACATCCCCTACGCCAACATCGGACAGCTCAAGAAGGACGGGCTCAGCGTCGAGGGCGGGGCGGGGATGAACAACCTGTTCCTGATGTTCAACACCGCGCACAAGCCCTTCGACGACGTACGCGTGCGCCAGGCACTGCACTACGCCATCGACACCGAGAAGATGATCGAGGTCGCCCTCAAGGGGCACGGCAAGGCGTCGACCTCGTTCCTCAACGAGTCCAACCCCGCCTACCGCCCCGCGAAGTCGGTCTACGCGTACGACCCGAAGAAGGCGAAGAGGCTCCTGAAGGAGGCCGGGGTCACGGACCTGTCGATCAACCTCATGGCGGTGAACGTGAGTTGGATCGTCGACTGTCTGCCGACCATCAAGGCCTCATGGGACGCGATCGGCGTCAAGACGACGCTCGACCCGCAGGAGACCACCGCCGTCTTCACCAAGATGGACCAGAAGAAGGACTACCAGATCGTCGCGGCCGCATCGAACCCCAACCAGTTCGGCATCGACCCCGATCTGATCATGCACTACAACTACGGCCCCGAGAACTTGTGGATGGGCTATGCGCGCTGGGCCGGCAACTCCGTCGCCAAGAAGCTCTTCAAGGACATGGACCAGGCGACGCGCGAACCGGACGCGGGCAGGAAGAAGGCCATGGTCCAGGACTACATCGACACCGTCGCCGAGCAGGCGGTGATCTACCCGGTCGTCCACAACGAGCTGATGACCGCCTGGGACCCGAAGAAGCTGACCGGCGTCAAGGCCCAGCCCTACCCCGGCATCAACCTCCTCCAGGCCAAGTGGGCCGACTAGCCCCGCACCCCCGCCAGCCGGGCAACCAGCTCTTCCAGCACCATCGTTGGGAGTCATACACACGTGACCGCCATCGTCAGAATCCTGGCCCGCCGCCTCGCCCTCCTCGTCCCGCTCCTTCTCGGCATCGTCCTGTTCGTCTTCCTGGTGATGCGGTTCTCGGACATCGATCCGGCGTCGGCGTTCTTCCAGGGCGCCAACGCGACCCCTGAGCAGCTGCACCAGTTCCGCGAGGAGAACGGCCTGCTCGATCCGCTGCCGGTGCGCTACGTCGCCTTCGTCGGCGACCTGCTCCAGGGCGACATGGGCATCAGCGTGCTCACCCGCTCACCGGTGGTGGAGCAGGTCACCACCGCGCTGCCGCTCACCCTCCAGCTGACCTTCATGGGTCTCGGCATCGCGGTGGTCGTCTCGCTGCTGCTCGGCGTGAGCGCCGCGATCTACCGCGACCGGCTCCCCGACCAGCTCATCCGCGTCATCTCGCTGACCGGTGTGGCGGCGCCCGGCTTCTGGCTGGCGCTGCTCATGATCCAGTATCTGGCGGTGGAGGCGGGCTGGTTCCCGACCGGCGGATACATCAACCCCGCCGACTCCTTCACCGGCTGGCTGAAGTCGATGACGCTCCCGGCCCTCGCGCTCTCCCTGCCCGTGGCCGCCGGGCTCACCCGCATCATCCGTACGGCGGTGGTCGAGGAGCTCGACAAGGACTACGTACGGACGGCGATCGGCAGCGGCCTGCCCCCGGTCGTGGTCGTCGGGCGCAACGTCCTGCGCAACGCCCTCATCAACCCGCTGACCGTGCTCGGTCTGCGCGTCGGCTATCTGCTCGGCGGCGCGGTCGTCATCGAGACGATCTTCTCGCTGCCCGGCATGGGGAAGCTGATGATCGACGCCGTGAAGAACGGCGACCCGGCCGTCGTACAGGGAGTCGTCATCACGACAGCCGTCGGGTTCGTGGTCGTGAACCTGGTCCTCGACATCCTCTATCTGCTGGTCAATCCGCGCCTGAGGGAGGCCGCCTGATGATCATGTCGCGCAAGGCTCTGACCGAGCGGCTCTCGCGGCCCGGCATCCGGCCGCCATCGCTGAGCCGCCTCCCCGTCCTCTCCCGCGTCGCGGTGGGCGTCGTGGGCGTGGTCGTCCTCGTGGCGCTCTTCGCGCCGCTGCTCGCCCCGCACGACCCGCTCGACCAGCAGCCGCAGGTGGACGGCACGGGGCACCCGTCGGGCGACCACTGGATGGGCCAGGACAGCCTCGGCAGGGACATCCTGAGCCGGCTGATGTACGGGGCACGCTGGTCCCTGGCGATCGGGCTCGGGGCGACGCTGCTCGCCCTGATCGTCGGCGCGGTGCTCGGCGCGATCGCGGCGACCTCGCGCAAGGCCGTCGACGAGACCCTGATGCGGTGCCTCGACATCGTCATGGCGTTCCCCGGGATCGCGCTCGCGGCCGTCCTCGTGGCGGTCTTCGGCGGCGGCATCACCGTACTGATCTGCGCCATCGCCTTCCTGTTCACCCCGCCGATCGCACGGGTCGTACGCGCGAACGTGATGGATCAGTACGGCGAGGACTATGTCGTCGCCGAACGCATCGTCGGCGCCCGCACCCCGCACATCCTCATCAAGCACGTGGCCATCAACTGCGCCGCGCCGATCCTCGTCTTCTGTACGGTGCAGGTCGCCGAGGCCATCGTCTTCGAAGCCTCGCTGTCCTTCATCGGCGCGGGCGTACGCCCCCCGGACCCGTCCTGGGGCAGCGTCATCGCCGACGGCAAGAACATGGTGCTGCTCGGCGGCTGGTGGGCGACGGTCTTCCCCGGCCTCCTGATGCTGGTCACGGTACTGGCCCTGAACATCCTCTCCGAGGGCGTCTCGGACGCGTGGGCGGCGCCCGCGACCCGAGACGTGCCGGGCGCGGCCCGCAAGGAGGATCGTCTCGAAGCCCCGGAACCGGGCAGCGGCAAGGTACTTGAGCTGCCGGGTCTGACAGAGGCGGCCCAGCGCCTGCGCTCCCGCGCACGCCCTCTGCCGGAAGGCGCGCCGGTCCTGACCGTCTCCGATCTCGCGATCGGCTTCGACGCCCGGCACGGCGGGGTGGACATCGTGGACGGCATCAGCTTCCACGTGAGGCCGGGTGAAGTACTCGGCCTGGTGGGCGAGTCGGGCTGCGGCAAGTCGCTCACCGCGCTGACCGTGATGGGCCTGGAGCCGAAGGACGCACGTGTCGGCGGCGAAGTGATGTTCAACGGGCAGCAGTTGCTCGGGATGCCGATGCGGGCGCGCAGGCGGCTGCTCGGCCACGACATGGCGATGATCTACCAGGACGCGCTTTCGTCACTCAACCCGGCGATGACGGTCCGCGCCCAGCTCAAACAGGTCGTACGACGAGGTGGGCGCCGCACATCGGTCGAACTCCTCGAACTGGTCGGCCTTGACCCGGACCGCACCCTGCGCAGCTACCCGCACGAGCTCTCCGGCGGCCAGCGCCAGCGCGTCCTGATCGCGATGGCGCTCTCCCGCGACCCGAAGCTGATCGTCGCGGACGAGCCGACAACGGCCCTGGACGTCACCGTGCAGGCCCAGGTCATCCAGCTCCTCCTGCGCCTGCGCGAGGAGCTGGGCTTCGCCCTGATCCTCGTCTCGCACGACCTGGCCCTCGTCGCGGACGTCACCGACCGGGTGGTGGTGATGTACGGGGGCCAGATCGTCGAGACGGGCGTGACGGCGGACCTGGTCGAGGCCCCGTCGCACCACTACACGCGCGGCCTGCTCGGTTCGGTGCTCTCACTCGAATCGGCGGCGGAACGCCTGACCCAGATCAAGGGTGTCGTCCCTTCGCCCGCCGACTTCCCGGCGGGCTGCCGGTTCGCGGACCGCTGCCCGCTGGCGAGTGAGGTCTGCCGGACGACGGCGCCCGAACTCGTCCGGCTCGCCGGCGGGGCGCGGCATTCCATCGCCTGCCACCATCCGGCGGAGCAGCCGCCGAGAGTGCCGGAGCCCAGGGGAAACGAGGCCCTCCAGTGACCACCGAGAAGCCCGAGGACCTGATCTCTCTCGCGGACGCGCACGTCGTCCACCGGGCACGCTCGGGCGGGCTGTTCTCGCGGGATCGCGTGTACGCCCTCACCGGCGCCGACCTGACCATCGCGCCCGGCGAGACCGTGGGAGTCGTGGGCGAGTCGGGGTGCGGCAAGTCGACGCTCGCGAAGGTGCTGGTGGGGGTGGAGCGGCCGACGACCGGCACGGTGTCCTTCCGGGGCCGGGACCTGTGGTCGATGCGGCCCGCCGAGCGGCGTGCCGCGATCGGCAGGAACACCGGCATGATCTTCCAGGACCCGTCGACCGCGCTGAACCGCAGGCTGACGGTGCGGCAGATACTCCGTGACCCCTTGGACGTACACAGGCTGGGGGCGCCCGCTCGACGCGACGACCGTGTCCGCGAGTTGATGTCGCTCGTGGGCCTCCCCACGGTCCTGGCGGACGGGCTTCCCGGACAGCTCTCGGGCGGGCAGCGGCAGCGCGTGGCGATCGCGCGTGCGCTTGCCCTCGAACCGGAGCTCGTGGTGGCGGACGAGCCGACGAGCGCGCTCGATGTCTCCGTGCGCGCCCAGATCCTCAACCTCCTGCTGGATCTGAAGGAGCGGCTCGGCCTCGCCCTGGTCTTCGTGTCGCACGACATCCAGACGGTGCGGCGCATGAGCGACCGGGTCATCACGATGTACCTGGGCAGGATCGTGGAGGAGTCGCCTGCCCGGGAGA
The DNA here is from genome assembly GCF_042881845.1 of Streptomyces sp. NPDC058257. Lineage (NCBI taxonomy): Bacteria > Bacillati > Actinomycetota > Actinomycetes > Kitasatosporales > Streptomycetaceae > Streptomyces > Streptomyces sp. NPDC058257. The sequence continues at coordinate 260,713 of NZ_JBHVXJ010000008.1, read as the reverse complement.
TCCTGGACAGGGCGCGCCATCCGTACACGCGCGCGCTGTTCTCCGCGACGCCCGGCCTCCTCGACCCCATCGACCCGATCCCGCTCGTCGGCCCGGTGCCGTCGGCCACACGACCGCCGAGCGGGTGCCCGTTCCGTACGAGGTGCTGGAAGGCGGACGAGGTCTGCGCCTCCACCATGCCGGACTTCGCATCGACGCAAGGGTCGGGGCACCGCTACCGCTGCCACCACCCCGTGCGGGACGGCCAGTCCACGCACGAGCTAGTGATCCAGTCCGCCGCCACGGACGCGAGCCCCAGGGAGATTCCATGACCATGCCCACCCCGCTGACCGGTGTCGTCCCGCCCGTCTGTACGCCCCTGACACCGGAGCGCGAGGTGGATACGCCGTCGCTCATCAGGCTGGTCGACCACCTTGTGGAGGGCGGAGTGGACGGTCTGTTCGTGCTCGGCTCGTCGTCGGAGGCGGCGTACCTGACGGACGGGCAGCGCAGGGCCGTGATCGAGACGGTGGCGGGGCATGTGGGGGGTCAACTGCCCGTCCTCGCGGGGGTGATCGACATGACGACGCCACGGGTCCTGGACCATGTGCGCGCGGTGACGGGGGCGGGGGCCGACGGGGTGGTGGTGACGGCCCCCTTCTACACGCGGACGCATCCGGTGGAGGTGGCCCGTCACTTCCGTCTGGTGGCGGCGGGGTCCGCGGTGCCGGTCTTCGCGTACGACCTTCCGGTGGCCGTCCACTCGAAACTGGACGCGGAGTTGGTCCTTGAGCTTGCCTCGGAGGGGGTCCTCGCCGGGTTGAAGGACTCCAGCGGGGACGAGGGGAACTTCCGGGAGCTGGTGCTCGGAGCGCGGGGGCGGGCGGAGGTCTCGGGCTTCAGCGTGCTCACGGGGTCGGAGACGACGGTGGACTCGGCGTTGGCCATGGGGGCGGACGGGGTGGTGCCGGGTCTCGGGAACGTGGATCCGCATGGGTACGCGCGGCTGTACCGCTACTGCCGGGAGGGGGACTGGGTACGGGCCCGGGCCGAGCAGGAGCGGTTGTGCGGGCTCTTCGGGATGGTGCGGGTCGGGGGCGCCGGGCGGATGGGAGGTAGTTCGTCGGCGTTGGGGGCGTTCAAGGCGGCGCTGCATCTGCGGGGTGTCATCGCCTGTCCGGCCACTGCTGAGCCGCAGGTGCCGTTGTCCTCCGGGGAGGTTGAGCGGGTGGGGAAGTTCTTGGCGGGTGCGGGGTTGTTGTAGGCGGTTCCTCTCCTCTCCCCGGCCCCCGCCCCCCTGAGCCGACCGGGCTGTTTCCAGCCGGTCCGGCGTTTGAGGACGAACTCGGCGAAGCCGGTGATGACGGTGCGGACGGTGATGACGGTGCGGACGAGGCACAGGGCTCCCGCGCCGAGCGGGTTTTCGGGAAGGGGCGGGGTCGGGGAACGCCCCGCGGAGTCCGCCCCCACGCCGCCCCTGCCGCCCCTGCCGCCCCCGGCCGCACCAGCCCCGGCTCAGACGCCACGATCACCAACGCCGTCGTGCGGCGGTCTGTTCGGTCCGCATGACTCCCCCGGGAGTCCGGGGCCGCCCGCCCCGGACCCGGCAGCGGTCAGAAGTGCGTCGTCCGCGCCGCCACCATCAGCCGCGTCACCTCGTCCGCCCCGATGGTCAGCGCGCCGCCCGCCGTGGCGAGCACCTCGCGCTCGGCCGGGGTGTACGGGCCGTCGGCGAGCGCGATCCGCGCGCCCTGGAGCAGCAGCGCCTCGCGCCCGGCCGGGGCGAGGTGCGGGGCCAGCGGGCCGAGCGCCTCGTGGAGCTCTATGGCCAGACCGGGCCCGCAGTCCGGCACGGTCGCCCGGCCGGTGTCCGCGGCGAGCGCCTCGACGAGCGCGACGAGCTGCTCCTCGCAGGCGTCGTCGAACCCGGCGCCGCGCAGCGCGCCGACGGCCGCGTCCAGCGTCGTGCGCGACGAGGTGCCGCCCGCGGCGAGGATCGCGAGGACGACGGTGTGCACGGCGTCGCGCACCATGGCCGAGAGCCGGGTGGTCGTGGGGTGGTCGAGCACGTCCGTGCCGAAGTGGTCGCCGCAGGCGGCGCACTCGACGATGGGGCCCGCGGCGCCGCGCGGCAGGACCGGGACGCCGAGCAGGACGAAGCGGCGACGGCCGGTGCGCCGCTGGTAATTGCGGTCACCGCCGCAGGCCGGACAGAAGAACTCGCCGTCCCCGACGGTGGTCCAGGCCGTGTGCACGCCGATCACGCGCCTGCGCAGGACCCGCCCGCGTGAAACGGGCGTCGCGAAAATGCGGGATTCCCGGCCGTTTCGTTCCCGATCTGGCAGCACCACGCACCTCCGTAACGCCCCGGCGACGTTGCCGTGTTGGGCGTGATGTTAGCCACATTGTCGATGTGGCGTCAGCACCCCGTACGAGAGATGGCCTGTAGACGACCTGGACACGGGCCCACGCAAAAGCGCCGAACGGGCTCTTTCGAACCCGTCCGGCGCTTGTCTGCCGCGAAGTGGAGCCGCGAGGCGCTGGTCAGCGAGCCGCGCGGTTCACCGCGGAAACCGCGGCCTTCAGCGAGGCACGTGTCGTATTCGCATCGATACCGATGCCCCACAGAACCTTGTCGCCGATCGCGCACTCGATGTACGACGCGGCCTGCGCGGAGGCTCCTTCACTCATCGTGTGCTCCTGGTAGTCCAGGAGACGTACGTCGACGCCGATGCCCTGCAGCGCGTCGAAGAAGGCCGAGATCGGGCCGTTGCCGGTGCCGGTCAGGACCGTGTCGGCGCCGTCGACCGTCGCCTCGACGGTGAGCGTGTCGGTGCCGTCCTTGTCCGTGGTGGTCTGGCCGTTCCTGACCTGGATGCGGCCCCACGGGTTCTCGGGGTTGGGCAGGTACTCGTCCTGGAAGATGCTCCAGATCGCGTCCGGCGTGACCTCGCCGCCCTCGGTGTCGGTCTTCAGCTGGATGGCCTTCGAGAACTCGACCTGCATGCGCCGCGGCAGGTCCAGCTTGTGGTCGTTCTGCAGGACGTAGGCGATGCCGCCCTTGCCGGACTGCGAGTTGACGCGGATCACGGCCTCGTAGGAGCGTCCGACGTCCTTGGGGTCGATGGGCAGGTACGGGACGGCCCACTCGATCTCGTCGACCGTCTTGCCCTGCTGCTCGGCGCGGAGCCCCATCGCCTCGAAGCCCTTCTTGATGGCGTCCTGGTGGGAGCCGGAGAAGGCGGTGTAGACGAGGTCGCCCGCGTACGGGTGGCGCGGGTGGACCTCCATCTGGTTGCAGTACTCGGCGGTGCGGCGCAGCTCGTCGATGTCGGAGAAGTCGATCTGCGGGTCCACGCCCTGCGAGAACAGGTTCATGCCCAGCGTGACCAGGTCGACGTTGCCGGTGCGCTCGCCCTGCCCGAACAGGCAGCCCTCGATGCGGTCGGCGCCGGCCATGATGGCCAGTTCGGCGGCGGCGACGGCGGTGCCGCGGTCGTTGTGCGGGTGGACGGACAGGCAGACGTGCTCGCGCCGGGTCAGGTTGCGGGACATCCACTCGAAGCGGTCCGCGTGGGTGGAGGGCGTCGAACGCTCCACGGTGGCGGGCAGGTTGAGGATGATCTCGCGGCCCTCCGCGGGCTGCCACACGTCGCAGACGGCCTCGCAGACCTCCAGGGCGAAGTCCAGCTCGGTGTCCGTGAAGATCTCGGGGCTGTACTGGTAGCCGAAGATCGTCTCGGGGCCCAGCAGCTTCTCGGCGTACTCCATGACGAGGCGGGTGCCGTCGACGGCGATCTGCTTGACCGCGTCCTTCGAGCCACGGAAGACGACCTCGCGCCAGACGGGCGCGGTCGCGTTGTACAGGTGGACGGTGGCGCGCTTGGCGCCGATCAGCGACTCGACGGTGCGGGAGATCAGCTCTTCGCGTGCCTGCGTCAGTACGGAGATCGTCACGTCGTCCGGGATCGCGCCGTCCTCGATGATCGACCGTACGAAATCGAAGTCCGTCTGGCCCGACGAGGGGAAGCCGACCTCGATCTCCTTGTAGCCCATGCGGACCAGGAGGTCGAACATCTCGCGCTTGCGCGCCGGGGACATCGGGTCGATCAGCGCCTGGTTGCCGTCACGCAGGTCCGTGGAGAGCCAGCGGGGTGCGACGGTGATCCGGTTGTCGGGCCACGTGCGGTCGGGGATGTCGACCTGGTCGTACCGGCCGTACTTGTGGATCGGCATGGAAGTGGCACGCTGCAGATTGGGCTTGATCGCCATGATGCGGGGGCTCCTCGGGAGTGTCCTTAAGGACGGCCGACGGTCGCTTCGCGAGCAACACCGAACTCCGCGGGGAGGGGGTCGGCCTCGACTACAGGCCCTCGCCGCGGCAGCTAAGGAGAAGCAGCCCGTAACGCATGATGCTCCGCAGCCTAACCGAGCCGCGCCGTGCGCGCGGATCCATATCAGTATGCGGGATCGGCGCCACCGGTAAGAGGTGATCAATACCTCTATTTCACTAATCATGGTTGCAGGTAGTGACACGGGCATGACCCAGTGCCACATTTGCGGCCATGACCGCCAATCCAGGCTTCGAGCCTGTCTTCTGCACGATCATCCCGCCGCATGTCCTCGACACTCTGGCCCAGAGTGACGACGCCGCGCTCGCAGGGCCCGCCCGCCGCACCCTGGAGCGGGACTCCATCGAGCGCACCCACCGCCGTCTGACCACGGTCATCGGCGCCCCGGCCGTCTCACTGCCCAAGGAAGCGGCAGAGGGAAAGGCGCACCGCACGCTCTACGACGCCAAGCACAGGACCGACCTGCCGGGCCGCAAGGTCCGCGGTGAGGGCGAGCGGCCCGGCAAGGACGCGACCGTCAACCGCGCGTACGCGGGCCTCGGTGCGACCTTCGAGCTGTACCTGAAGACGTACCAGCGCAACTCCATCGACGGCCGAGGCCTGCCGCTGAACGCGACCGTGCACTACTCCGAGAACTACAACAACGCCTTCTGGAACGGCGAACAGATGGTCTTCGGCGACGGTGACGGCGAGATCTTCCTCGACTTCACCATCCCGGTCGACGTCATCGGCCACGAGCTGACCCACGGCGTCACGCAGTACACGGCCAACCTCACGTACTTCGGCCAGCCCGGCGCCCTGAACGAGTCGATGTCGGACGTCTTCGGCTCGCTGATCAAGCAGTACACACTCGGCCAGACCGCCGCCGACGCCGACTGGCTGATCGGTGCGGGGCTGCTCGCCCCCCGCGTCACGGGCAAGGCGCTGCGCTCCATGAAGGCCCCCGGCACGGCCTACGACGACGACGTGCTCGGCAAGGACCCGCAGCCCGCCGACATGGACCACTACGTCCGCACGGGCCGCGACAACGGCGGCGTGCACATCAACTCCGGCATCCCCAACCACGCCTTCTACCTGCTCGCCGAGGCGCTCGGCGGCAACGCGTGGGAGCGGGCGGGGCAGATCTGGTACTCCGTCCTGACCGGCGGGCAGCTGGCGCAGGACGCGTCCTTCGCGGACTTCGCGAAGCTGACGGTGGCCGCGGCCCGCGACAAGTACGGCGATGGCGAGGAGCACGGAGCCGTCGTGAAGGCGTGGTCCCAGGTCGGAGTGCCCACCAACTGACCCGCAGACCGACCTCCCCATGGAGCAGCCGGAGTAGATGGAGTAGACAGGATCCATGCGTATCCAGGTGAAGCGCACGGGAGGTTTCGCGGGCATCGAGCGGCATTCCGAGGTCGACACCTCGGGGCTGCCCGATGCCCACGAGTGGCAGGTCCTGGCCGAGGAGGCCATGACCGACGGGCGGAGCACGCCGCCGTTAGGAGTGCCGGACGGCTTCAGCTACCAGCTCACCGTCGACGGGCACACGGTGTACTGCGCGGATCCGCGCCTGACCGATCCACAGCGGAAGCTGATCACGCGCGTACTGAAGGAGGGGGCCTGAAGGATTCCGGGAGAGGTCCGAGCGGTTCCAAGATCCCGAGCGGTTCCAAGATCCCGAGGGGTTCCAAAGACATGAGAACTGTTCACCTTTTCTGAGGTACGCCCATTGACTTCCGTACACGGCCGTACGGAAGATCGCGCCCATGGCAGCGAGCGACGCGCGCGATCCACTACCTCAGTTCCCCCGCGACTTCCTGTGGGGCGTGTCCACATCGGCTCACCAGATCGAGGGCGCCGTCGACGAGCGCGGTCCCTCGGTCTGGGACGCGTTCACCGCGGTGCCGGGCAAGGTGAAGGACGGCACGACGGCCGCCGTCGCCTGCGACCACTACCACCGCTACCGCGAAGACGTGGCGCTCATACGGGAGTTGGGGGTGGACGCGTACCGCTTCTCGGTGTCGTGGCCGCGTGTGCTGCCGAGCGGTCGCGGGGAGGTGAGCGCCGCGGGCCTCGACTTCTACGACCGTCTGGTCGACGAGCTGTGCGCGGCGGGGGTGAGCCCCGTCCCCACGCTCTTCCACTGGGACACCCCGCTCACGCTGGCCGACGAGGGCGGCTGGCTGCGGCGGGACACGGCCGAGCGCTTCGCCGAGTACGCGTCCGTGGTGGCGGACCGCGTCGGTGACCGCGCCAAGAAGTGGATCACCCTCAACGAACCCGCCGAGCACACCCTTCTCGGTCACGCGCTCGGCCAGCACGCGCCGGGCGAACAGCTCATGTTCGGCGCACTGCCGGTGGCCCACCACCAGCTCCTGGCCCACGGACTCGCCGTACGGGCCCTGCGCGCGGCCGGTGTCACGGACATCGGCATCGCCAACTCGCACGGCCCCACCTGGCCGGCGTCGCCCTCGGCCCAGGACACTCAGGCGGCGGACCTCTACGACGTACTCCTCAACCGCCTGTTCGCGGACCCGCTGATCCTGGGCCGGTACCCGGACGGCATCGAGGAGCTGCTGCGGTCAGGCGGCGTCGACGACATCGCGGCGGACCTCAAGGTCATCGCGGAGCCGGTCGACTGGTACGGCATCAACTTCTACCAGCCGACGAAGGTGGGCGCGCCGCTCCCGGCGACGTCGGCAGGGGCACCGACGTCCACGGAGTTCTCCGGCCTCACCCTGCCGCCCGAACTCCCCTTCTCGCCGAGGGAGATCGAGGGCCACCCGGTGACGGACTTCGGCTGGCCGGTGGTCCCCGAGGCGCTCACCGAGCTCCTCACCGGCTTCCGCGACCGGTACGGCGACCGCCTGCCACCGCTGGTGATCACCGAGAACGGCTGCTCGTACGAGGGGCTCGACGACCAGCGGCGGATCGAGTACCTCGACGGCCATCTCCGCGCACTGCACCAGGCGTTGGCGCAGGGCGTCGACGTACGCGGCTACTTCGTCTGGTCCCTGATGGACAACTTCGAGTGGGCGGAGGGCTACCGCCGGCGCTTCGGCCTCGTGCACGTCGACCACACCACCCTCGAACGCACCCCGAAGGCGTCGTACGCGTGGCTGCGCGAGGCGCTGCGGGCCCAGCGGACCCGGCGGGCATGACGGCGGCGCCGGTCGACGACGCGCTGAAGGAGCCGACCGAGCGGGTCGGGCGGAGCTGGACGTCCGCGCTCTCGCTCGCCAACGGCGCGATCTGGGTGGGCTGGTACGGCCCGCTGCAGATCCTCCTGGCCCTACAGGCGCAGGACCTCGCCCCGGCCGGTACGTCGAAGGAGACGGTCCTCGCGTGGGTGGCCGGCGTCGGGGCCGTGGTGTCCCTCGCCTCGAACCCGCTCTTCGGCGCGCTCTCGGACCGTACGGTGTCGCGCTTCGGGCGGCGCACGCCGTGGATCGTGGCGGGCACGGCGGGCGGCGCCGCGGCGCTCCTGCTGCTCTCGGCCGCGGGGTCGGTCTGGTGGATGGCGGCGGGCTGGTGCCTGGTCCAGCTCACCCTGAACGCCGCGTTCGCCGCGGTCACGGCGGCCGTGCCCGACCGGGTGCCACGGCTCCAGCGGGGCGCGGTGGGCGGCTGGCTCGGGGCGGCGCAGATCCTGGGCGTGGTGGTGGGTACGGGCCTCACGACGGTGGCCGGGGGCGTGGGGGCGGGGTACGCGGCCTGCGCGGTGTTCACGGTGGCGGGGGTCCTGCCGTATGTCCTGCGCCACCGGGACCCGCGTCTCGCGCCACGGGACAGGCCGCCGTTCGCCTGGCGCTCGTTCGCCGCCGCGTTCTGGCTGAGCCCGCGCCGCTACCCGGACCTGGCCTGGGCCTGGCTGACCCGCTTCCTGATCAACCTCGGCAACGCCCTGGTCCTGCTCTACCTCCTCTACTACCTGCGCGACCGCCTGGACTACCCGGACCCCGGCGGGGGCGTACTGATCCTCACGGCGGTGAACGGTCTGACGCTGCTCGCGACGGTGGTCGTGGGCGGCGTCTGGTCGGACCGCGTGGGCCGCCGCAAACCGTTCGTGCTCTGGTCGGGCGTCCTGATGGCCCTCGCGACCGCCATGCTGTCCGGCTGGCAGACATGGCCGGGCGCGATCGTCGCGGCGGCGGTGCTCGGAGTGGGTTTCGGCGTCTTCACGTCGGTGGACTTCGCGCTGATGACGGACGTGCTCCCCAGGGCCATGGACCGCGGCAAGGACATGGGCGTCATCAACATCGCCAACTCACTCCCCCAGGTGGCCGCCCCCGCCCTGGCGGCCCCGGTCGTGACGCACCTGGGCGGCTACCGGGTCCTGTACCTGGTGGCCGCGGGAGTGGGTCTGGCGGGGGCGCTGCTCGTGACGCGGATCAGGGGCGTGGAGTAGTAGCCCTCAGGGGCGCGGCGGGGCGTCAGGTGCGGGCCGGGGCGTCAGGTGCGGGCGGGCCTCAGAAGCCGAGCTTGCGCAGCTGCTTGGGGTCGCGCTGCCAGTCCTTGGCGACCTTGACGTGCAGATCCAGGAAGACCGGCGTACCGAGCAGGGCCTCGATCTGCTGGCGGGACTTGATCCCGACCTCCTTGAGCCGCTTGCCCTTCGGGCCGATGATGATGCCCTTCTGGCTGGGCCGCTCGATGTAGACGTTCGCGTGGATGTCGAGCATCGGCTTGTCCGCGGGGCGGTCCTGGCGCGGCAGCATCTCCTCCACCACGACGGCGATGGAGTGCGGCAGCTCGTCCCGTACGCCTTCGAGCGCGGCCTCGCGGATCAGCTCGGCGACCATGACCTGCTCGGGCTCGTCCGTGAGGTCGCCCTCGGGGTAGAGCGGCGGGCTCTCGGGCAGCATCGGGACGATCAGGTCGGCGAGCAGCTGTACCTGCTTGTCGCCGACCGCCGAGACCGGCACGATCTGCGCCCACTCGAAGCCGAGCTCCTTGCCGAGCTGGTCGATGGCGATGAGCTGCTCGGCGAGCGTCTTGCTGTCGACGAGGTCGGTCTTCGTCACGACCGCGATCTTCGGCGTCTTCTTGATGGTGGCCAGTTCCTTGGCGATGAACCGGTCGCCGGGGCCGAGCTTCTCGTTCGCGGGCAGGCAGAACCCGATGACGTCGACCTCGGCCCAGGTGGTCCGCACGACGTCGTTGAGCCGCTCACCGAGCAGCGTGCGCGGCTTGTGGAGCCCGGGGGTGTCCACCAGGATCAGCTGCGCGTCCTGGCGGTGCACGATGCCGCGCACCGTGTGCCGCGTGGTCTGCGGCTGGTTGGCGGTGATCGCCACCTTCTGGCCGACCAGAGCATTCGTAAGGGTGGACTTGCCCGCATTCGGGCGGCCCACGAAGCAGGCGAAGCCGGCGCGGTGGATGGCCTCGGACGGCTCGGATGACTCGGTACGAACGCTCATGGCGCCCATTCTCCCTGATCGACGGAGGGCCGCAGCACGCCGAGGCACCGATCGGGCACCAATGGGGCGCCGACGCGGCGTCCGTGAGCTCCACGAAACTCTCACGCAACACGAAACACGGCGGAAACGCCGGGGTGTCCTTTCCGAAATGCTGGGCGGTGACGCTTCCCCTCTGCCCCCACCCGGAGGAGAGATTCCCCGTGCAGCCCGCCCAGTCCGTGATCCCGTCGTTCTCGTCGCACCCGCTCACGACCACCCTGGCCGCCGCCGAGGGGCCCGACACCGGAGACACGGCCTGGCTGCTCGCAGCCACCGCCCTTGTCCTCCTGATGACGCCCGGCCTCGCCCTCTTCTACGGCGGCATGGTCCGCACGAAGAGCGTCCTCAACATGCTCCTCATGAGCTTCGTGTCGATCGCCCTCGTCACCGTGGTGTGGCTGCTCGCGGGCTACTCGCTCGCGTTCGGCGACGACACGTTCGCGGGCCTGATCGGCGGCGTCGACCACTTCGGCATGGCGGGCATCGGCCCGAGCACGCTCACCGGGACGGTCCCCACCCTTCTCTTCACCACCTTCCAGCTGACCTTCGCGATCCTCACCACGGCGCTGATCAGCGGCGCGATCGCGGACCGCACGAAGTTCGTGGCCTGGCTCGTCTTCGTGCCGATCTGGGCGCTGCTCGTATACGTTCCCGTGGCGCACTGGGTCTGGGGCCCGGACGGCTGGATCTCCTCGTCCCTGGGCGCCCTGGACTTCGCGGGCGGCCTGGTAGTCGAGATCGCGTCCGGCGCGTCCGGCCTCGCGCTGGTCCTGGTCATCGGCCCGCGCATCGGCTTCAAGAAGGACGCGATGCGCCCGCACAACCTGCCGATGGTCCTGATGGGCGCGGGCCTGCTCTGGTTCGGCTGGCTCGGCTTCAACGGCGGCTCGGCCCTCGGCGCGAACGGCCTCGCGGCGGCCTCCGTCCTGAACACCCTGCTCGCCGGGTGCACGGGCCTGCTCGGCTGGCTCTTCGTGGAGCAGAGGCGCGACGGCCACCCCACGACGTTCGGCGCGGCATCGGGCGCGGTGGCGGGACTGGTGGCGATCACCCCCGCGTGCGGGGTCGTCGGGGTGCTCGGCGCCGCGGTGGTCGGCCTCGCGGCGGGCGTGGTCTGCTCGTACGCCGTGGCGTGGAAGTTCCGCTTCGACTACGACGACTCGCTGGACGTCGTGGGCGTCCACCTGGTCGGCGGCGTGATCGGCACACTCCTGATCGGTCTGTTCGCGACGGCCACGATGACGGACGGCGCGCAGGGCCTCTTCTACGGGGGCGGGCCCGCCCAACTGGGCAAGCAGACGGTGGCGGTGCTCGTCGTGGCGGCGTACACGTTCACCGTGACGTTCGGCATCGGCAAGGCGATCGACAGGCTGATGGGCTTCCGGGCGAACGCCGATGACGAGATGACGGGCCTCGACCAGACGCACCACGCGGAGACGGCCTACGATCACGGCGTCCTGGTCGGCGGCCCCCTGAAGGGCAGCACCGCCTCGCACCACCCGAAGGGGAGCACCCACGCATGAAGCTCGTGACCGCGGTCATCAAGCCGTTCCGCCTCGACGAGGTGAAGACGGCACTGCAGGAACTGGGCGTACTGGGCCTCACCGTCACCGAGGCGAGCGGGTACGGGCGCCAGCGGGGGCACACGGAGGTGTACCGGGGGGCGGAGTACCAGGTGGACCTGGTGCCGAAGGTGCGCATCGAGGTCGTGGTCGAGGACCCCGACCTCGACCCGGTGATCGACGCGATCGTCCGCGCGGCGGCCACGGGGAAGATCGGTGACGGGAAGGTGTGGGCGGTCCCGGTGGAGACGGTGGTGCGGGTGCGGACGGGTGAGCGGGGCCCGGACGCGGTGTAGAGGTCCTCAATTGCCGGACGGGCTGGAATATCCAGCCCGTCCGGCGATTGAGGACGAACTCGGCGAAGCCGGTGATGACGGTACGCGCAAGGCGCAGGGCCCCCGCGCCGAGCGGTTTGCGGGAAGGGGCGGGGTCGGGGAAAGGGTCAGTTCGCCTGAGCCCGCACCCGGACCTCCCCATCGGGCCCCGCAAGGAAAACCGGCGTCCCGGCCCCACCGAGGTCCCGCACAGCGGCAAGATCCTCCACGGAGAGCGACTCCTCGCCGGAGACGACCGCCGCCGCTTCCAGGGACTCGGCGCCGGAGGCGACAGCCATGGCGACAGCGGTCCGCAGGGCGGAAAGCTTCAGGGAGTCGAGCGAAACCGTCCCGGCGACATACGTCCGCCCCGTCTCGTCCCGCACAGCGGCCCCCTCGGCCACCCCGTTCCGCGCCCGCGCCGATCGAGCCAGCGTAACGATCTTCCGGTCCTCAGCGTCAAGCGCAGCACTCTCGGTCATAAACCGAGCATACGGAGCGCAGAGAGCTACATGGCCACCGGGTACATGGACCCCCGCCGCCCCTCCGGCGACGCGAGCCACTCCAGTTTCGCCGCCGTATCCGCCTCCGGCAGCGGCGTGTGCATCACGATCGTCAGGTCGGGCCGCGCCGGCACCCGCAACGCCGTCGACTCGACGTGCAACGCGCCCACCAGCGGGTGGATGAGCTCCTTGTGGACCTGCCCCGCGGGCCGCACGTCCCGCCGCTCCCACAGCTCGGTGAACTCCTCGCCCGCCACGTCCCGCAGCTCGGCGAGGACCGCCTGGAACCCCTCGTCGTCCGGCGTCTCCGAGCACGACGCACGGAACTGCGCGACGACCGACTCCGCGTTGGTCCGCCAACTCACGCTCCGGGAGCGGTAGATGGGGTCGGTGAAGAAGTCCACGAGGCAGTTCTGGGTGATCTCGGGACGCATCCCGAAGACCATCCCGGCGGCGTCGTTGTAGAGGACGCAGTTGTAGTAGCGGTCCATGATGTGCGCCGGGTACGGCATCCACGTGTCGATCAGGCGCCGCAGCCCCTCGCACATGTCCCGGTCCGCCTGCTCGACCTCGGGAGCCGGCGGGTTGAGCCCGGCGAGCACATACAGATGCCGCCGCTCGGCGCTCGACAGCTTCAGGACGCGCCCCACGGAGTCCAGGACCTGCGGCGACACCGAGATGTCGCGGCCCTGCTCCAACCACTGGTACCAGGACGCGCCGACCCCGGCGAGCACGGCGACCTCCTCGCGGCGCAGACCCGGCGTACGCCGCCGCGCCCCGCCGTCCGGGAGCCCCGCCTGCGCCGGGCTGATCCGGGCGCGGCGGCTCATCAGGAACTCGCGCAGTTCACCGAGCCTCCGTGCCTTGGACGCGTCCTGCGGCACCCTCGCCACGGCCTCGTTCGTCCCCGCCATGCGCAGTTCCCCCTGCCTGGTGTTCCGACCACCAGCATAAGTTCTGGCTCCCCACGGCTATTCCTGCCGCCCGAAGCTCATCTCATGGCGATCGACACCACCACTCCCCCGTCCCCCACGGCCGCGGCCCCCGCGACGCGGCCCCGGCCGGAGCAGGCCCCCAAGCTCTCCTCCCGCGACAGGCTCGTCCTCTTCGTGCTCTGCGCCGCCCAGTTCATGGTCGCGCTCGACTTCTCCGTGCTGAACGTGGCGCTGCCCGTGCTCGGCGCCGACCTGGGCATGAGCCAGTCCGCGCTGCAGTGGGCGGTGACCGCGTTCGCCCTCCCCTCCGGTGGCTTCCTGCTGCTCTTCGGCCGCACCGGCGACCTGTTCGGGCGGCGCAAGCTGTTCATCGGCGGCCTGGCGCTCTTCGGCCTCGCCTCGCTGCTCGCGACCTTCGCCTGGGACCCGGCGTCGTTCCTCGCCGGGCGCGCGCTGCAGGGCGTCGGCGCGGCGGCCATCGTGCCGACCGGCATGTCCCTGCTCACCACCACGTTCCCCGAAGGCCCGCAGCGGGACCGGGCGCTCGGGATATCCGGCACGCTGCTCTCGCTCGGCTTCACGGTCGGCATGGTGCTCGGCGGCGTACTGACCGACACGCTCGGCTGGCGCTCCACGATGGGCCTGCTGACCCTCTTCGTACTGATCGTGCTGCCGCTCGCGCCGGGTCTGCTTCCCGAGTCCCGCACCCCGGACCGCCCCCGCCTCGACATCCCCGGTGCCATCACCGTCACCGGCGGCCTGCTCGCCCTGATCTACGCGCTCTCCACGGCCGCCGAACGCGGCTTCGGCGGCGCGGACGTCATCGTCACGCTGATCACCGGCATCCTGCTGCTCGCGGCCTTCGGATACATCGAGTCGCGCGCCGCGTCGCCGCTGGTCTCCCTCCCCATGCTGCGGCGGCGGACGGTCGCGTGGGGCAACCTGGGCGGTCTCGTCACCTTCTCGATGATGTCGGCGGTCATCTTCGTCCTCACGCTCTACCTTCAGGAAGTCCTGAAGCTCTCCGCCTTCCGGACGGGTCTCGTCTTCGGCGTGCAGGGCGTGCTCTCGGTGGTCTCCGGGATCTACGCGCCCAAGGTCATCAGCCGCTTCGGAGCGCGCCGCACCCTCGTCGTCTCGCTCCTGGGCCAGGGCCTGTTCATCGCCACGCTGCTCGGCATCGACGACGGCACCGGGTCGGTCTGGCTCGCCACGGCGGGCGTATCGCTGGCGAGCGTGTTCCACCTGGGCGCGATCATCTCGTACGGCGTCACCGTCACGTCGGGTGTCCCGGACGAGGAGCAGGGACTGGCCACGGGCCTGGTGACATCGACCCAGCAGGTGGGCATCACGATCGGCATCCCGCTCCTGGGAGTGCTCGCGACCACGGGCACGGACCTCCTGGCGGGAACGCGGACCGTACTCCTGATCGACGCGGCGGTGGTGCTCGTGGCGGCGGCCCTGGTCGCGACGGGCCTGCGCACCCGCCGCGACGCCCAGGCCCTAGACGTCTAGGGCCTGACGCCCAGGGCCTGACGTCTAGGGGCGGTCGAGCCGCAGGCGTCGCGCCTTCGGAAGCCCGGCCACCACCAGGTCGTACGAATCCTCGACGAGCTCCCGGACCTGCTGGTCCGGGAGTTTCGCGTCGACCGTCACGGTGTTCCAGTGGCGCTTGTTCATGTGCCACCCCGGCGCGATCTCCGGGTGCGCGGCCCGCAGCTGGACCGCGATCTCGGGATCGCACTTCAGGTTCACGGTCAACGGCGTCGCGTCCAGCGAGCTCAACGCGAACATCTTCCCCGCGACCTTGAACACCGAGGCGTCAGGACCGAACGGAAACTCCTCGACCACGTCGTTGAAGGACAAGCAGAACGCGCGCAGCTCCTGCGGATTCACGCCGCCCCCTCCTTCTCCGCGCCCGCGGGCGCGACCGGCTCCACGAGCACCGTGACGATCTTGTTCCGGCGCCCCGCGGCGGACTCCGCGGTGAGCCGCAGCTGTCGGCCGTCGGGCAGCGGCACTAGGGCCGACGCGTCGGCGATCGGCACCCTGCCGAGCGCCTTGGCGAGCAGGCCGCCCACGGTCTCCACGTCCTCGTCGTCGAACTCGTCGAGCCCGAAGAGCTCGCCGAGGTCACCGATGTCCAGGCGCGCGGTGACGCGGTAGCAGCCGTCGTCGAGCTCCTCGACCGGCGGCAGTTCACGGTCGTACTCGTCGGTGATCTCGCCGACGATCTCTTCGAGGATGTCCTCGATGGTGACGATGCCGGCCGTGCCGCCGTACTCGTCGATGACGACGGCGACGTGATTGCGCTCCTGCTGCATCTCGCGCAGCAGGTCACCCGCGTTCTTCGTGTCGGGCACGAAGGTCGCCGGGCGCATCGCCGTCGACACCAGTTCCGACTCGCTGTCGCGGTTGATGTGCGTCTTGCGGGCCAGGTCCTTGAGATAGACCATGCCCACGATGTCGTCCTCGCTCTCCCCGGTCACGGGGATGCGGGAGAAGCCGGAGCGCAGGGCGAGGGTGAGCGCCTGACGGATGGTCTTGAAGCGCTCGATGGCGACCAAGTCCGTCCGGGGCACCATGACTTCGCGTACGAGGGTGTCGCCGAGCTCGAAGACGGAGTGCACCATGCGGCGCTCGTCGTCCTCGATGAGGGATTCCTTCTCGGCGAGGTCGACCATCGCGCGCAGCTCGGCCTCGGAGGCGAACGGGCCGCGCCTGAAGCCCTTGCCGGGCGTGAGCGCGTTGCCGATGAGGATCAGGAGCGGCGGGATGGGGCCCATCACGCGGGCCAGCGGCAGCAGGACGTACGCGGCGGCCGTGGCCGTGTTGAGCGGGTGCTGGCGCCCGATGGTGCGCGGCGAGACGCCCACGGCCACGTACGACACGAGGACCATCACCGCGATGGCGACGGCGAGCGCCTGCCAGGTCTCGTCGAACTCCTTCAGGCAGGCGTACGTCACCAGGGACGCCGCCGCCATCTCGCACGCGACGCGCACGAGCAGCGCCACGTTCAGATAGCGGGTGGGGTCGGCGGCGACCTGCGCGAGTTTCGCGCTGCCGCGCCGCCCGGAGCGGACCGACTCCTCAGCCCGGAAGCTGGAGGTACGGGCGATGCCCGCCTCGGCACAGGCCGCGAGCCAGGCGACGACGACAAGGGCGACGGCGCCCGCGATCAGCTGGAAGCTCATGGGGTTACGAGACGGTGGGCGCCGGAGACGGCCCGGTCAGGCCGTTCTCAGCGCGCCAGCCGTCGACGATGGCCGCCTGGAGGCCGAACATCTCGGCCTTCTCGTCCGGCTCCTCATGGTCGTACCCGAGCAGGTGAAGGACCCCGTGGACGGTGAGCAGCTGGAGCTCCTCGTCCATGGAGTGCTCGGTGGGCGCTTCCTTGCCCTGCCTGAGGGCGACCTCGGGGCAGAGCACGATGTCGCCGAGGAGGCCCTGCGGGGCCTCCTCCTCGTCCTTGGCGGGCGGGCGCAGCTCGTCCATCGGGAACGACATGACATCGGTCGGTCCCGGCAGGTCCATCCACTGGATGTGGAGCTGCTCCATGGCGTCGGTGTCCACGACGATCACCGAGAGCTCGGAGAGCGGGTGGATGCGCATCCGCGCGAGGGCGTGGCGGGCGATGTCGAGGATCGCCTGCTCGTCGACCTCGGTTCCGGATTCGTTGTTGACGTCGATCGACATGGTGCGGCTTCCGCTACTTCCCGTTTTTCTTGTTCTGCTGACTGTCGTCGTACTTCTCGTACGCGTCGACGATACGGCCGACCAGCTTGTGCCGTACGACATCGTGCGACGTGAGCCGCGAGAAGTGCACGTCGTCGATGCCCTCCAGGATGTCCTGGACCTGCCGCAGACCCGACTTGGTGCCGTTCGGCAGGTCGACCTGGGTGACATCGCCCGTGATCACGATCTTCGACTCGAAGCCGAGGCGGGTGAGGAACATCTTCATCTGCTCGACGCTGGTGTTCTGCGCCTCGTCCAGGATGATGAAGGCGTCATTAAGCGTGCGACCCCGCATATAGGCCAGCGGGGCGACCTCGATGGTTCCCGCTGCCATCAACCGCGGAATGGAGTCCGGGTCGAGCATGTCGTGCAGCGCGTCGTACAACGGCCGCAGATACGGGTCGATCTTCTCGTAGAGCGTGCCCGGCAGGAAGCCGAGCCGCTCGCCGGCCTCGACGGCGGGGCGGGTCAGGATGATGCGGTTGACCTGCTTGGCCTGGAGCGCCTGCACGGCCTTGGCCATGGCGAGGTACGTCTTGCCCGTACCGGCGGGGCCGATGCCGAACACGATGGTGTTCTTGTCGATGGCGTCGACGTAGCGCTTCTGGTTGAGCGTCTTGGGGCGGATCGTGCGGCCGCGGGACGAGAGGATGTTCTGCGTGAGGACCTCGGCCGGGGTCTCCGGACCGTCGCCCTCTCCCGCCTCGTCCGCCCTGAGCATGGCGATCGAGCGTTCCACTGCGTCCTCCGTCATCGGCTGACCGGTGCGGAGCACCAGCATCATCTCGTCGAACAAACGCTGGATGAGGGTGACTTCATCGGCGTCACCGACAGCGCTGATCTCATTGCCCCGGACATGGATGTCGGCCGCCGGGAAGGCTTTCTCGATCACGCGCAACAGGGCGTCTCCGGAACCGAGCACCGTCACCATCGGGTGGTTCGCCGGGACGGTGAAGTGTGCTCGCGATTGGCCCTGGGCAGGGGTACGAGCTGTGGGTGTCTGAGTCATGGGCCGGCACTATGGCCTGCTCAACCCTCCTCTGCGCCTAAACCGGCGCCGCTCTCGCGGGACCTGCTCGCCCGCCGTGGTGGTTACTCGATCAGTGGTCGCGGTGCCTTTGGGTACCACAACGCCTGGTAGCCCTCTGCACTGCCAAGGGTACGACGCCCCACTGTCACCGCCGTAGGGCTTTTCCACTCCGGTGACGCACAGCTGTACGACTTGTTACGCCGACCTGAACCCGATCGTGGGCACAGCCCGCCGCAGCGGCCATGGACGCGTGGCCTCCGGAAGCAGGCCCTCCAGGAACCCGTACCGCCGCAGCGCCACCGGGTCCTGGTCGTCGACCTCGCGCACGGTCCGCCACCACGTGGCGACCTCCGCCCAGCCCGGCGCCGACAGGGACCCCCCGAACTCCTGCACCGAGAGCGCCGCCGTGAGCCCCGCGAAGGCGATCCGGTCCGCGAGGGGCCAGTCGGCGAGGGTGCCGGTCACGAAGCCCGCCACGAAGACATCACCGGCCCCCGTGGGATCGAGCGCCTCCACCGCGATGGCCGGAACCTCGGCGGTCTCGCCGGTCCTGCCGTCCACCGCGTACGCCCCTTCCGCGCCCAGCGTCACCACCGCGAGCGGTACGTACTCGGTCAGCGCCCGCGCGGCGGCGCGGGGGCACTGGGTCCGTGTGTACCGCATGGCCTCCTCCGCGTTCGGCAGGAACGCCTCGCAGTGCTCAAGGTCCGCGAGCCCCGCCAGATCCCAGCGCCCCGTGTCGTCCCATCCGACGTCGGCGAAGATCCGCGTGCCCGTGCGCGCGGCCTCGGCGATCCACGGCGCGCGCGTGCCGGGCGTCAGGGAGGCGACGGCGGCACGCGCGCGTGGCGGGCACTCCGGGGCGCCGCCGTCCGGGGAATCGATGTCGGGCGGCGGCTCGTGGCCGTGGCTGACCATGGTCCGCTCGCCCTCGTACGCCATGGAGACGGTCACCGGGGAGTGCCAGCCGGGCACGGTGCGCGACGTCTGGAGGTCGATGTCCTCGCCCTGTTCGAGCGCGTCCCAGCAGTACTCGCCGTAGTGGTCGTCCCCGAAGGCCGCCGCGAGCGAGGTGCGCAGGCCGAGCCGCGCGAGCGCGGTCGCCATGTTGGCGACGCCGCCGGGGCTCGACCCCATCCCGCGCGCCCAGGACTCGGTGCCGCGTACGGGCGCCGAGTCGAGGCCGGTGAAGATGATGTCGAGGAAGACCGTCCCGGTGAGGAAGACGTCACAGGGCGGATCGCCTGCTCTGCGGCTTGCCTTGAGCGGGTCGATGCTGGGTTTGAAGGGTACGACCATGCAGGGACCGTAACGGACGGACGCCGGACAGGCAGGTTTCAGCCCCTGGGCGGGCCGCAACTCCGCCCCGCACGCTCAGTCGAACGAATAAGCATCGACCTCGGCGAGGTACCGGGCACGCAGCGCCTCATCCTCCGCGCTCCCGTCGAGGAAGGAGGCCTCGAAGGAGTTGCGGGCGAGTTCGCGCAGCCGCTCCTGGTCGAGCGCGAGGGCTTCCCGTACGGCGTGGAAGGTGTCGTCGACATAGCCGCCGAAGTACGCCGGGTCGTCGGAGTTGACCGTGCACAGCAGCCCGGCGTCCATCATCCGCGCCAGCGGATGCTCTTCGAGTACGTCGATGGCGCGCAGCCGGACATTGGACAGCGGGCAGAGCGTGAGCGGAATCCGCTCACGCACGAGGCGCTCCACAAGCTCCGGGTCCTCCATGCAGCGCAGCCCGTGGTCGATGCGCTCGACGCCCAGGACGTCCAGGGCCTCCGTGATGTACGCGGGCGGACCTTCCTCGCCCGCGTGGGCGACCCGGCGCAGGCCGAGCACGGCGGCGGCCTCGTACACCTCGCGGAACTTGGCGGGCGGGTGCCCGACCTCGGCGGAGTCGAGGCCGACGCCCACGATCCGGTCCAGGTGCGGCTTCGCGGCCTCCAGGGTCTCCAGTGCCGATTCGGCGGACTGGTCGCGCAGGAAGCACATGATGAGCCGGGTGGAGATCCCGTGGCGCTCCTCGCTGCGCTCAAGGGCGCGCCCGAGGCCCTCCATCACGGTGCCGATGCCGACGCCGCGCGCCATGTGCGCCTGCGGGTCGAAGAAGATCTCGGCGTGCCGCACGCCCTGCTGAGCGGCGCGGGCCAGATAGGCGTCGGCGAGCTCTTCGAAGTCCGCCTCGGTGAGCAGAACTGCCATCAGCCCGTAGTACAGGTCAAGGAAGGACTGCAGATCGTCGAAGAGGTAGGCCTTGCGCAGCTCTTCGGTGTCCGCGTACGGCAGGGTGACGCCGTTGCGGGCGGCGAGGGCGAAGGCCAGCTCGGGTTCGAGCGTCCCCTCGATGTGGAGGTGGAGTTCGGCTTTGGGAAGGGGCATGACGGCGGCTCACTCAGATGGTTCGTTTGGGCAGAGGTACACGCAACAGGTCTTGTGCGACGGTGAGTTCACCGTCGAATCCCGCATCCCGGGCCTGCTGCTCGAAAACGCCGGGGTCGGGGTAGCGCTGGCTGAAGTGGGTCAGTACGAGATGCCGCACACCGGAGTCCACCGCGACCCTGGCGGCCTGCCCGACGGTCAAGTGCCCGTGATCGAGTGCGAGTTGCTCGTCCTCGTCCAGGAAGGTCGACTCGATGACGAGCATGTCGCAGCCGTCGGCGAGGGCGTGGACGCCGTCGCAGAGCCGGGTGTCCATCACGAAGGCGAACCGCTGTCCGCGCCGGACCACGCTCACCTCGTCGAGCGTGACGCCCCGCAGCACGCCGTCGCGCTGGAGGCGGCCCACGTCGGGTCCCGCGATGCCGCGCTCGGCGAGCAGCTCCGGGAGCATCCGCCGCCCGTCGGGCTCGGTGACGCGGTAGCCGAAGGACTCGACGGGGTGCGAGAGCTTGACGGCGTCGAGGGTGTAGGAGGGGATGCGGGCCAACCGCCCGTCGTCCGCGACCGGTTCGACGACGAGCTGGACGGTCTCGCGATAGGCGGTGGAGTACCGCAGCCGATCGAAGAAGTGCTGACCGGAGCGCGGGAAGTGCACGGTCACGTCGTGCGGGACCCGGTCCAGGTTGATCCGCTGGATGACGCCGGGCAGCCCCAGCGAGTGGTCGCCGTGGAAGTGCGTGACGCAGATCCGGTGCAGGTCGTGCGCGGCGACCCCGGCACGCAGCATCTGCCGCTGCGTGCCCTCGCCGGGGTCGAAGAGGATGCCCTGGCCGTCCCAGAGCAGGACGTACCCGTTGTGGTTGCGGTGCCGGGTGGGAACCTGGCTGGCGGTGCCGAGGACCACCAGTTCACGTACGGACAAGGTGAGTTATCCCGGGGGCCACTGCAGTCCGCGTCCGCCGAGGACGTGGGCGTGCGCGTGGAAGACGGTCTGGCCCGCGCCTGCGCCGGTGTTGAAGACGATGCGGTAACTCTCCGCCTTCTCCTCGGCGGCGACCTCGCCGGCCTCACGCAGGACGTCGGCCGCGATGGCGGGTTCGGCGGCGGCGAGGGTGGCGGCGTCCGGGTAGTGGGCCTTGGGGATGACCAGTACGTGGGTGGGGGCCTGCGGGTTGATGTCGCGGAAGGCGACGGTCGTGTCCGTCTCCCTCACGAGGGTCGCGGGTACGTCACCTGCGACGATCTTGCAGAACAGGCAGTCCGCCTGCGGTTCTCCCGCCATGCTGCGCCTCCGCTTCTCACTGATTCACTATGCCCCCCGCATGCTATCCGGGCCGCCGCCCACGCCCGGCCCCTCCCCTCGGCCCCTGGCACCCCCTCCCCGAACAGACCTCTCCCACCCGCCCGCTCCATCACCCCGCGTTGCCGAAGAGCGGGTCGGTGCGGCTGGAGGCGGAGAACGCGTACAGCAGTCGGGGAGGACGGGGCGAGGACGGACATACCGGCGCGGCCCCGCCCCCGAGACGGAGCGACACCGCCCCCGAGACGGAGTAACACCGCCAACACCGCCCCCGGCGAGAACCCTCAGCTCCCCGGCAGCTCCGGAGCCACCTTCGCCGGGGTCTCCTCCAGCGCGGCGAGCGCCAGGCGGATCGCCTCGTCCAGTTGGGGGTCGCGGCCCGCCGTGTAGTCCTCCGGGGTCGTCACCACCTCCACGTCCGGGTCCACGCCGTAGTTCTCGACGCCCCACCCGTACCCCTCAAGCCAGAACGCGTACTTCGGCTGCGTCACCAGCGTCCCGTCCACCAGGCGGTACCGGCTGTCGATCCCGATCACCCCGCCCCACGTCCGCGTCCCCACCACGGGCCCGATCCCAAGGGCCTTGATCGCCGCGTTCACGATGTCCCCGTCGGAACCGGAGAACTCGTTGGCGACAGCGACGACAGGACCCCGGGGCGCGTCCGCCGGGTAGCTGAAGGGCTGCGAGCCCCTCGGCAGGTCCCAGCCCACGATCTTCCGGGCGAGTTTCTCCACCACCAGCTGCGACGTGTGCCCGCCACGGTTCTCGCGCACGTCCACCACGAGCCCGTCCCGCGCCACCTCCACCCGCAGGTCCCGGTGGATCTGCGCCCAACCGGGCGCCTGCATGTCCGGCACGTGCAGATACCCGAGCCGTCCGCCGGACCGTTCGTGGACGTACGCACGCCGGTCCACCACCCAGGCGTGGTAGCGCAACGGCTCCTCGTCGTCCACGGGGATCACCACCGCGTGGCGCGGATCGCCGCCGCCGGCGGGCGACACCGTCAACTCCACCGGCTTGCCCGCCGTACCCACCAACAGCGGCCCCGGCCCCGTCACCGGATCGACCGGCCGCCCCGCGACCGCCAGCAACGCGTCCCCGGCCCGCACGGCGACCCCGGGCGCGGCGAGGGGCGAGCGGGCGGACGGGTCCGACGTCTCGGAGGGCAGGACCCGGTCGATCCGCCACGCCCCGTCCGCGCCCCGCGAGATGTCCGCGCCGAGCAGCCCCTGCCGTACGGACGGACTTCCCCAGGCCCCGCCCCCGATCACGTACGCGTGCGATGTCCCCAGCTCCCCGGCGACTTCCCACAGCAGGTCCACGAGGTCGTCGTGCGTGGCCAACCGGCCGAGCACCGGACGGTAGCGGTCGAGTACGCCGTCCCAGTCGACCCCGCCCAGGTCGGGCCGCCAGAAGTTGTCCCGCATCAACCGCCCGGCCTCGTCGTACATCTGGCGCCACTCCGCAGCCGGGTCGACCGTCTGCCTGACCCGCGTGAGGTCCACGGTGATGTTGGAGTCGGAGCTCTCGTCACCGGACGCACGCCGGTCGCTCGGCACGACCTTCAGCTTCCCGTCGGCCCAAAGGAGCACCCGCTTGCCGTCACCGCTGACGGCGAAGTGGTCGGCGTCCGACGACAGTTCCTCGATGCGCTGCTGAACGAGGTCGTAGCGTTCCAGCTCGGTCTGCGGGTCGGGGTCCGACGGGGTCGCGCGGGAGGCGCCAAGGACGCCCCGCACGGGGTGCCGCAGCCACAGGACGCCGTCCTTGGCGGCCCGCAGGGTCGAGTAACGGGCAGCCTCTACCGGGAACGGCACGATGCGGTCCGCGAGCCCGTCCAGGTCGATGCGCGTGACGGGCGAGCCCTCACTGTCCGGGGTCTCGTCCTTGTCGGGTGCCTCGAAAGGGCGCCCGTGCCGCTGCGGTCCGAAGGGCGACGGCGTGGTCGCCGCCAACGTGATCAGATACGGCCGCGATCCCCCGACGAAGGCCAGGTCGAAGACGTGCTCGTCGTAGACGGGGTCGAAGGCCCGCGCGGACAGGAACGCCAGGTGCTTGCCGTCGAGGGTGAACGCGGGCGCGTAGTCGCGGAACCGCAGCGGCGTCGCCTCGGAAACGGACAGATCGGCCGTGTTCGCCAGCTTCAGCTGCCGCAGCGGGCGCGGCCCCGGATGCGACCACGCGAGCCAGGCCGAGTCCGGCGAGAAGACGAGCCCGGTGGCATCACCGTGCTCCCCGCGATCGACCTCGCGCACCTCCCCGCTCTCCCGCTCCACGAGCAGCACCCGACCGTCGTGCGAGGCGACGGCGGCCCTGCTGCCGTCGGGCGCCATGGCGAGCCCGAGCACCCTGCCCAGCTGTCCGGCGGCGATCCTGCGCGGCGTCGCCCCCGGCGAGAGCCCCGTGGCGGGCGCGAACTGGAGCGCGTCGTCGCCCTCCGCGTCCGTCACCCAGACGACGTGTTCCTCGCCGTCGACACGGAACGTGCGCGGCAGCCGCGCACGCACCCCGTGCTCGACGGCGAGCGCGCGGGCGGGCCCCTCCCGGTGGGTCACCCAGTGCACGCCGCCGCGCACGGAGACGGCGCTGCCCCGCCCCGTGTGGTCGGGGGCCGCGGCACCGAACCAGCGCGCCGCGCTCACGGGGAACGGCTGGAGGTCGGTGCGCTGGCCGCCGAGGCGGATGTCGACGCGGCGCGGCTCGGCGTCCGCCAGGTCGTCGAGGAGCCAGAGCTCACCCGCCGACACGTACACGACACGCGTGCCGTCGGTCGCGGCGTGCCGGGCGTAGAAGCCGTCGATAGCGGTGTGCCGACGCAGGTCGGAGCCGTCGGGCAGCGAGGAGTAGACGGCGCCGACGCCTTCGTGGTCGGAGAGGAAGGCGATCCGATCCCCGACCCACAGTGGGTACTCGATGTTCCCGTCGAGCTCTTCATGGACGCGCACGAAGCGGGCCTCTGAGCCCTCGCTGCCCTCTCCGCCCTCTCCGTCGGCGCCCGACGCCTCGCGCCGGATCCAGAGCTTGCCCGCCGTACCGCCCCGGTACCGCTTCCACCAGGCCGCCTCGCGCCCCATCGGCGCGGAGAGCAGCAGGGCCTGGCCGTCCTCCGGACCGTGCGCGACATCGCCCACGATGCCGTACGGCAGGGTGTCCGCGGGACCGCCGTCCAGCGGCACGGCCCGCGCCCAGCTGCGGCGCAGCGAGGCCTTGCCGTACGTGCTGACCGCGAGGACCTGTCCGTCCGGGGTCCAGCCCCGCACCGACGTACGCGAACTCCCCCAGTACGTGAGGCGCCTTGAGGAACCGCCGTCGACCGGCGCGACATGCACCTCGGGGGCGCCGTCACGGGTGGACGTCCAGGCGACGGTCGTCCCGTCCGGGGAGATGCGGGGGTGATTCACGGGCATGTTGTCGGCGCTGACGCGCCACGCCCGACCGCCGTCGAGGGGCGCGACCCAGACGTCGTCCTCAGCCGTGAAGGCGACCAACTCGCCGCGCAGATGTGGAAACCGGAGATACGCAGAGTGCCCAGTCAGTGTCACAAAGCCAGCCTAGGCAGCCGCGGCGGAGCCGGTCAGCGTTTTGGATCACTTGCCTGTTCACGCGGTCGACGGGGTCGAGCCGGCGTTGGTTCATTTGCCCTTGAAGCACGAGCACGTCGGATCGGGCTCCCGCGCCGGCGGATCGGGCGTGGCGGTCACGGTGACGGTCGCCGTGGGAGGCTGGTCCGGCTGGTCCGGCTTGTCACTGCCTTGATCGCCGTTGTCGTCACCGCCGTCGTCCCAGCCGCCGTTGCCTCCTCCGTTGCCGCCGTTGCCGCCGTTGCCGCTCCCGTCGTCGCCTCCGGAGCAGTCGCCGAGCACGTCGACGCGGAACCACACCTTGTCCTCGACCTTGGCGGTCAGGCTCCCGCGCACGCAGTGTCCGTCGACGACGGACCACACCGTCCCCCTGACGGTGATGCTGCTGGTGTCGCCGGAACCTTTCCCGTCCCTGGCCTGCCCCTGGCAGTCGACGGTGATGTCGGCGTTCTTGTCCCGCTCGCCGCTGGACGGCGTGGCCCTGTCCTTGTAGCGGGCGGTGCAGCTGATCCACAGCACGTCGAGATGCTGCCGCTCCAGCTCCTTCGTCGCCATGTCGTCGGTGGTGACCGCGACGGCAGCGGTGTTCGTGCCCCCGTCGACGGGATCGCACGCGGCGACCCCGATCACCGCCGCCCCGGCGAACCCGACGGCGTACAGCACCCGTCGGCGCCGTCCGCGTGGTCCGCGTGGTCCGCGTGGTCCGCGTACGTCCACCGCACGATCCCGTATGCGCCTCAATACCCCCATAGGCGGCAGAGTGCCAGTACGAGCGGCCTGACGATAGTCGCCTTTGCGTCCACTCCGGACGCCGTGGAACGCGTGCCCCCGCGGAAAAGAACGCGCCGGGCGCCCGCCCCCGCCCCTACTCTCCCCGCATGAGAAACGACCGCAGGCTACGGCGTCTTGTCGTCGACGACCGCACCGCCTACCTGTGGTCGTTCCGGCACCGCCACGACAGCGCCGCAGGCCTGGGCGGCGCGGACTGCCGTCACATCCTGACCCTGTACCGCGAGGGCAGCCGCTTCCGTACGGCGATCGTCTTCAGGGAAGGACCCGGGCGCGTCATCTCCGAGGGCCACTGGGTGCACGGCTCGCTCGTGGACACGCGCGGGGATCGCGTCGACCGGAAGTGGCTCAACCTCTACGAGCCCGGAGCCGTCCGCCTCCTCATCGACGAGGCGGTGGCGCGCGGACCGCTGCCGCGAGGCGCCGACGGATCGACGCGCGAGCTCGACGGGTGGACCTTGTTCGACGGCGCCCTCAGCCGCGAAGCAGCAGCCACTCCTGCAACTCCACCAAGTTCCCCTCCGGGTCCTTGAGATGGGCCACCCGCATGCGGTCCGTCAGCGGCGCGGGGCCCTGGGCGATGGTTCCGCCGCGTTCGACGATCCCCGCGCAGTACGCGTCGAGGTCGTCGACGCGCAGCACCACGAGTGAGCGGTGGCCGGTCGCCGACTCCTCCAGCTCGCCGAGGAGGCGGGCCATCACCGAGCGGTCCTGGAGCGCGATCCCCGCGGAGCCGATCGCCGGGCTGAATTTCTCGTACGGTCCCTCCACCGCCCCCGACTGCGGCTTGAGGTCGAGTATCTCGGCGTAGAAGCGATAGCAGGCTCTGAAGTCCGTTACGAGCAGCCGCACTTGGGCCAGTTCCACGACAACCCCCTTGTTCGGCGCGGGGGTTCAGGACCAGCGGCCCGTGCGTCCAAGGAGCAGTGCGGCCGCCGCCGTCCCCGCGGTCGACGTACGCAACACGCTACGCCCCAGGCGGTAGGGCTTCGCGCCCGCTTCCGCGAACGCCGCGAGCTCGTCCGGGGACACGCCGCCCTCGGGGCCGACCACCAGGACGATGTGTCCGGCTGCCGGAAGATGCGCCGTGGCAAGGGGCTCGCTGCCTTCCTCGTGCAGGACCGCGGCGAAGTCGGCCGTGGCGAGCAACGCCGCCAGCTGCTTGGTCGACGCGGCCTGAGCGACCTCGGGGAAGCGCACGCGGCGGGACTGCTTGCCCGCCTCGCGCGCCGTCGCCCGCCACTTGCCGAGCGCCTTGAGCCCGCGCTCGCCCTTCCACTGCGTGATGCAGCGGGACGCGGACCAGGGCACGATCCGGTCGACGCCGGTCTCCGTCATGGTCTCGACGGCGACTTCGCCGCGATCACCCTTGGGCAGCGCCTG
The DNA here is from genome assembly GCF_042881845.1 of Streptomyces sp. NPDC058257. Taxonomy (NCBI): domain Bacteria; kingdom Bacillati; phylum Actinomycetota; class Actinomycetes; order Kitasatosporales; family Streptomycetaceae; genus Streptomyces; species Streptomyces sp. NPDC058257. Next base: position 233,433 of record NZ_JBHVXJ010000008.1, on the reverse strand, counting down.
TACGACGGTGATCCGGGGCTCCTGGGGCGCCTCCTCCTGTACGGGGTCCATCCGCAGGATCAGCCGGTCCTTGCCCTCGGTGTCGACGACCACGCAGTCGGCCCAGCGCCCCGCCCCGTCGGTCAGGACGACGTCCTCACCGGCGTGCAGCCGCTTCACCGACACGGCATGACGCCCTTCGGGGCCATCGAGTACGTAGCGGCCGTCGCCGCCCGCGGCAGTGTTCTCGAAGGTCTCGAAGGTCTCGAAGGTCTCGACGACGAAGACGGGCGCGGTCACGCCTGGCCCCCGGGCTCGGTTCCCTGCTGCCCTCCGGACGCCAACGCGGCCTTCGCCTCGTCCAGTTCGGCCGCGAGGACCTCCACGAGCTGCCCGGCCTCGACCTCCCGCGCCATGCGGTGTCCCTGTCCGGCCCACAGCGCCATGCCCTGCGCGTCACCGGCCTTGGCAGCGGCCTTGCGCAGGCCGCTGGTGAGGTGGTGGATCTGAGGGTAGGCGGCGGGGGCGTACCGACCGTGCTCGCGCATGAAGCGGTTGACCAGGCCTCGCGCGGGGCGGCCGGAGAAGGCGCGGGTCAGTTCGGTCCGGGTGAACAGCGGGTTGGTCATGGCCTGCTTGTGCAGGACGTTCGCGCCCGACTCGGGGCAGACCAGGAAGGCCGTGCCGAGCTGCGCCGCGTCGGCGCCCGCCGCGAGCACCGCGGCGATCTGCGAGCCTCGCATCAGGCCACCGGCCGCGACGATCGGGATCTGCACGGTGTCGCGCACCTGCGCGATGAGCGAGAGGAGGCCGAGCCCGGCGCCGTCCGTCTCGGGGTTGTCGCGGTGCGTGCCCTGGTGGCCGCCCGCCTCGATGCCCTGCACGCACACGGCGTCGGCGCCGGACCACTGGGCGGTCTGTGCCTCTTCGGGCGTGGTGACGGTGGCGACGGTGATCGTGCCGACCCGCGCGAAGGAGTCGAAGACGTCGCGGGTGGGGCACCCGAAGGTGAACGACACCAGCGGCACCGGGTCCTCGATGAGGATCGCGAGCTTGGCGTCGTAGCCGTCGTCACGGCCGCTGTCCGGATCGCCGAGCTGCGTCTCGTACCAGGTGGCCTCACCGGCGAGCTGGTTGCGGTAGACGTCGACGGCGGCGGCATCGGCGTACTCGGGCTGCGGCATGAAGAGATTCACGCCGAAGGGCCTGCTCGTGAGCCCGCGCAACTGTTTGATCTCCTGGTACATCCCGTCGGCGGTTTTGTACCCGGCGGCGAGATAACCGAGCCCCCCGGCCTCGGAAACGGCCGCGGCGAGCTGGGGGCACGAGGCGCCGCCCGCCATAGGGGCCTGCACGATCGGAAGGCGGCAGAGATCGGTCAGTGCGGAGGACATGAACGCATCGTGCCATGCCCCGGGCAACCGTCCGAATCGCGCCCCGTAAGGGGCGCGGGGAACTGCGCGAGCAACCCGATGCGGCCCGCAGAGGCAGACAACAAAGTGCCCCCGGCACGGGGTAATCCGTTACCGGGGGCACAAAGAGACACCGCTCAAGGCGCTACCGCCCGTTGAACGCGTCCTTCAAGCGTGAGAACAACCCCTGCTGCCCCGGCTGAAACTGCCCGGTGGGCCGCTCCTCGCCCCGCAGCACGGCAAGCTCCCGAAGGACCCGCTCCTGCTCCGCGTCCAGCTTGCTCGGCGTGAGGACCTCGACATGCACGATGAGGTCACCTCGCCCGCCGCCCCGCAGGTGCGTGATGCCCCTGCCGTGCAGCGGCACCGACTGGCCCGACTGCGTGCCCGGCCGGATGTCGACCTCTTCCATGCCGTCCAGCGTCTCCAGGGGCACCTTGGTGCCCAGAGCCGCGGCCGTCATCGGAATGGTGACCGTGCAGTGCAGGTCGTCCCCGCGCCGCTGGAACACGGCGTGCGGCAGCTCGTGGATCTCCACGTACAGGTCACCGGCGGGGCCGCCGCCGGGGCCGACCTCGCCCTCACCCGCGAGCTGGATCCGCGTGCCGTTGTCGACACCGGCGGGGATCTTCACGGTGAGCGTCCGCCGCGACCGGATGCGGCCGTCGCCGGCGCACTCGGGGCACGGGGTGGGCACGACCGTGCCGAAGCCCTGACACTGCGGGCACGGCCGCGACGTCATGACCTGACCGAGGAAGGACCGCGTGACCTGCGACACCTCACCGCGACCGCGGCACATGTCACACGTCTGAGCGGACGTTCCCGGCGCGGCGCCCTCACCGCTGCAGGTCGTACAGACGACAGCCGTGTCGACCTGTATGTCCTTGGTGGTCCCGAAGGCCGCCTCGTCCAGGTCGATCTCGAGCCGGATCATGGCGTCCTGGCCACGGCGCGTGCGCGACCGGGGGCCACGCTGCGACGCCGTCCCGAAGAACGCGTCCATGATGTCCGAGAAGTTGCCGAAGCCACCGGCTCCGAAACCGCCCGCACCGCCGCCGCCCGCTTGGGACAGCGGGTCGCCGCCGAGGTCGTAGACCTGCTTCTTCTGCGGGTCCGACAACACCTCGTACGCGGCGTTGATCTCCTTGAAGCGCTCCTGAGTCTTCGGATCCGGATTCACATCCGGGTGAAGCTCACGCGCCAGCCTCCGGAAGGCCTTCTTGATCTCGTCCTGGGAAGCGTCGCGGCGCACGCCTAGTACGGCGTAGTAGTCCGTGGCCACTTACGACTCCGCCAGGATCTGTCCGACGTAACGTGCCACTGCGCGTACTGCTCCCATCGTTCCCGGATAGTCCATGCGGGTCGGGCCGACCACGCCGAGTTTGGCTACTGCCTCGCTGCCCGAACCGTAGCCGACGGAGACCACGGACGTGGAGCTGAGTCCCTCATGGGCGTTCTCGTGACCGATCCGTACGGTCATGCCCGAATCTGTGGCCTCGCCAAGCAACTTGAGCAGAACGACCTGCTCCTCAAGGGCCTCGAGGACCGGCCTGATGGTGAGGGGAAAGTCATGTCCGAAGCGGGTGAGATTGGCCGTTCCGCCGATCATCAGCCGTTCCTCGGTCTCCTCGACGAGGGTTTCGAGGAGCGTGGAGAGCACCGTCGCCACCGTGCCCCTGTCCTCCGCGTCGAAGGACTCCGTCATGTCCTGCACCAGCTGCGGCACGTCCGCGAAGCGACGGCCCGCGACCCTGCTGTTGAGCCGCGCCCGCAGATCCGCGAGCGAGGTCTCACCGAACGGGGCGGGACAGTCGATCATGCGCTGCTCGACCCGGCCCGTGTCCGTGATCAGGACGAGCATCAGGCGGGCGGGAGCCAGCGAGAGCAGCTCCACGTGCCGCACCGTCGACCGCGTGAGCGACGGATACTGCACGACCGCGACCTGCCGGGTCAGCTGCGCGAGCAGCCGCACCGTGCGCGCCACGACGTCGTCGAGGTCGACGGCGCCGTCGAGGAAGTTCTGGATGGCCCTGCGCTCCGGCGCCGCCATCGGCTTGACGCCCGCGAGCCGGTCGACGAAGAGGCGGTACCCCTTGTCGGTCGGGATGCGCCCCGCACTCGTATGAGGCTGGGCGATGAACCCTTCCTCCTCCAGTGCCGCCATGTCGTTGCGGACGGTGGCCGGGGAGACCCCGAGGCTGTGCCGCTCGGTGAGCGCCTTGGAGCCGACGGGCTCCTCGGTACCGACATAGTCGTGGACGATGGCGCGCAGCACTTCGAGCCTGCGTTCATTGAGCATCCGCGCACACCTCCACCTTTTCGCCCTGAAACCTCTACTGCCCTGTGACCCGCCTGGCACTCCCCTCGGGCGAGTGCCAGCCATTGCCGCGCCCAGTGTACGGCCGCGAGGTACGACCCCGGCAAGGGCCGGAGCCCCGATGTCGGTTCAACCGGCAAGGCGGCGGCTGCCAAGGCGCCCGTACGGGGCTAGCGTCGGCTTATGAATGTGGCACTGGCATGGGACGAGGCGGGCTGGGAGCGGCTCGCGCCGCACGTGGGGCGGCGGCGCCTGCCGATCTGGGACTGCACGGCCGGCCTTGTCGTCGGCGGTGAATCGGCGCTGATGATCGAGGCGGGGGCGACCCTGCGCGAGGGGGCGGAGCTGCGCACACAGGCGCGCCGCATTCTCGGCGGGGGGCGGCGGGTCACCCATCTCGCCCTGACGCACCCGCACTTCGACCACGTCCTGGGCGCGGCGGCGTTCGCGGGCGTGGAGGTGTACGGCGCGGTCGGCATCGACACGGTCCTCGCGAGCGGCCGCGACGAGCTGCGTGCGTCGGCCGTCCGGCACGGGGTCCCCCCGGACGCCGCCGCGGAGGCCGCCGACCTGCTCGTCCGGCCGCACCACTCGGTGTGCGGGGAGTGGACCCTCGACCTGGGCGGCGGGGTGCGGGTCCTGCTCGCGAACGTCGGTCCGGGGCACACGGGGCACGACCTGGCGGTCCTCGTCACCGGCCCGGACGGCTCCGAGGAGGTCGTCTTCTGCGGCGACCTGGTCGAGGAGTCGGGCGAACCGCAGGCGGGCGACGACGCGGTGCCGCAGCGGTGGCCCGCGGCGCTCGACCGGCTGCTCGACCTGGGCGGCGATGACGCGCTGTACGTGCCGGGGCACGGTGCGGTGGTCGACGGGGCTTTTGTCCGCGCGCAACGCGCCACACTGGCGGCCCGCTTCGGCGTGTCGTAGCCAGCCCCACACCCTTTCTCTTATCGTCATGCGAATGCGCCAGTACTCCGCCGACCTCACACCGCCATGGAAGAAGCCGAAGCCCGTGCCGGAGGTCGCCGCGGAGGCGGACCTCGTGGTGGAGGAGCTGGGCACCGGCTTCTGCGGAGCGGTGATCCGCTGCGAGAAGACGGCGGAGGGTCCGACGGTGACCCTGGAGGACCGCTTCGGCAAGCAGCGGGTCTTCCCGATGACTCCCGGGGGCTTCGACCTGGAGGGCCGGACGGTCACGCTCGTCCGCCCGTCGGCGACCGCTCCTCCCGTACGTCCCACACGCACCGCATCCGGTTCGGTGGCGGTGCCGGGAGCGCGGGCCCGGGTCGCCCGGGCCGGCCGGATCTACGTAGAGGGGCGGCACGACGCGGAACTCGTCGAGCGGGTGTGGGGCGACGACCTGCGCATCGAGGGCGTGGTCGTCGAGTACCTGGAGGGCATCGACGACCTCCCCGCGATCGTCACGGAGTTCTCCCCCGGCCCCGACGCACGCCTCGGCGTCCTGGTGGACCACTTGGTACCCGGCTCCAAGGAGTCGAGGATCGCGGCGGAGGTGAGTTCTTCCTCGGCGCTGGTGGTGGGGCATCCCTATATCGACGTGTGGGAGGCGGTGAAGCCGTCGTCGGTGGGGATCGAGGCGTGGCCCCGGGTCCCGCGCGGCCAGGACTGGAAGACGGGCGTCTGCGAGGCGCTCGGGTGGCCGCTGAACACTGGGGCGGCGTGGCAGCGGATCCTGGGTTCGGTGCACAGTTACCGGGATCTGGAGCCGGCGCTGCTCGGCCGCGTGGAGGAACTGATCGACTTCGTCACGGGGACGGACACCTGACCGCCCCGTCACTCCGCGGCGGATCTTTTCCCGCCCCTCCGCCCGCCTGTCCGCCCGTCCGCCCGCCCGTCCGCCGAATTACCTCGCATCTCCTCCTGAGCGTTGGGCCGCGCGTTCGTTCTTTTCGGCCTGCCCGGCGTTTGAGGACCGGGGTCTGGGGCGGAGCCCCAGAGTCTCGGGAAGAGGCGGGACGGGGGAAAGGCCCCGCAGGGACGCCCTGACCTCAGTCCACCAGGTCCCGCACCACCGCGTCCGCCAGCAACCGCCCCCGCAGCGTAAGAACCGCCCGCCCCTGCCCGTAGGGCCCCGCCTCCAGCAGACCGTCGGCGAGCGCCCGCCCCGCGGCGGCGAGCCCCGCAGGGTGCAGCAAGGTCAACGGGCATCCTTCGAGCAGCCGCAGCTCAAGCAGGATCCGCTCCACCCGCCGGTCCTCCGCGGCGAGAATCTCCCGCCCGGCCCCCGGCGAGCGCCCAGCGGCGAGCGCCCCCGCATAAGCCCCGGGATGCTTCACGTTCCACCACCGCACACCCCCCACATGGCTGTGGGCCCCGGGCCCGGCCCCCCACCAGTCGGCGCCCCGCCAGTACAACTCGTTGTGCAGGCAGCGCCCGGCCTCGGAGGTGGCCCAGTTGGACACCTCGTACCAGGAGAATCCCGCGCCCGCGAGCACCTCGTCGGCGATCAGATACCGGTCCGCGTGGACGTCGTCGTCCGTCATCGGCACCTCCCCGCGCCGGATCCGCCGCGCCAGCTGCGTGCCCTCCTCGACGATCAGGGCGTAGGCGCTGACGTGGTCGGGTCCGGCGCCGATCGCGGCGTCGAGGGTGGCCCGCCAGTCGTCGTCCGTCTCACCCGGTGTGCCGTAGATGAGGTCCAGGTTGACGTGCTCGAAGCCGGCGGCCCGCGCCTCCGCCACGCACGCCTCGGGCCGCCCGGGGGTGTGCGTACGGTCGAGCACCTTCAGTACGTGCTGCTTGGCGCTCTGCATCCCGAAGGAGACACGGTTGAATCCCCCGGCCCGCAGCTCGCTCAGGTACGCGGGGTCGACGGACTCCGGGTTCGCCTCGGTGGTGATCTCCGCGTCGTCCGCGAGCCCGAACTCCTCCCGCACGGCGCCCAGCATGCGGACCAGATCGGACGCGGCGAGGAGCGTCGGCGTACCGCCGCCGACGAAGACCGTCCGCACCGGGCGCGGGTCGTCGCCCAGGGTCTTGCGCGCGAGCCGCACCTCGTCGATCAGTGTGTCCGCGTAGTTGTCGCGTGAGGCGAGCACGCCGCCTGAACCGCGCAGCTCGGTCGCCGTGTAGGTGTTGAAGTCGCAGTAGCCGCAGCGCGTGGCGCAGTACGGGACGTGGAGGTAGAAGCCGAGCGGACGGGCCCCCGCTCCCTGTAGGGCGGACGCGGGCAGCGCGCCGTCCTCGGGCATGGGCTCACCATCGGGCAGTGCGGAAGGCATACCTTCGATTGTCCCGCACCGCGGGGCGACCCGACGCCGCGCACAGAACCGCTCCCGCCGAAGCTGCCGGAGCCACCGCTGCGCCCGCGACACCAGCACAGCCGTGTTGCCGTCCACCGGCTTCTCGGAGGCCGCGTCCCCCCGGGGGACGTCCCCGGTGAACGCGGCCGTACGGAACAGCCCGACCGTCCAATACGCCGAGCGGCGAGATCACTGCGCCTGCAACACAAGCACCGCCATATCGTCGTCCAACGGCCTCTCCGAAAACTCGTGCACCATCCTCTTGATCCGTTCCGCCACCAGAACCGCGTCCAGGCCCGTGCAGCCCGCGAGCGCCGTGGTCAGGCCGTCGCCGTCGTCGAACATCTCTCGGCCGGCCCGGCGCTCCGTCACCCCGTCCGTGACGCAGAGCAGTGTGTCGCCGGCCCAGAGCTCGAACGTTTCGCTGGTGTACTTCGCGTCGTCGACGACCCCGAGCAGCAGCTGGGGCGTGGCCGCGGACTGGACCGTGCCGTCCGGGGAGAGCAGGAGCGGCAGCGGATGTCCGGCGCTCGCCACCGTGCAGCGGACGCCGCCGCCGTCCATGGGCACGAGCTCTCCGTAGAGCATGGAGAGGAAGCGGGATGTGGGCCCGTCGGCCGGCGGGCTCTGGCCGCCCGCGACCGCGAGCACCGCGGCCGCCGCGTCCGCCGCCTCCGTCGCGTCGTCGAGGAGGAGCTGGTTGAGGCGGTCGAGGACCTCCGCGACCTTGTATCCCTCGCGGGCGAGCAGCCGCAGCCACGGCCGGGCGAGGCCGATCACGACGGCCGCTTCGACGCCCTTGCCCTGTACGTCGCCGAGCGCGAAGCACCAGCGGTTCTTGCCCGCCTGGAACACGTCGTAGAAGTCGCCGCCGGGACCGCCCTTGTCCCGCGGCTCGTACACCACGGCGCTGTGCATCCCGGGGATGTCCGCGACGGAGCTCGGCAGCAGGCCGCGCTGCAGGACCTGACTGATGGTGGCCTGCCGCTGGTAGCGGCGCGCGGCGCTGATGGCGAGCGCGACGCGGCGGCTGAAGTCCTCGACGAGGCCGGTGACTTCGTCGGCGAAGCGCATCTCCCCGGCCCGCCCGATGACGAGCGTGCCCAGCGAACCTCCGCCCGCCATGAGCCGGTAGGCCAGGGCCGTGCCGGGCTCTTCGTCGGTCACCGTCCCGCCGGGCCACGGCACGGGGACGGCGCCGGTTCCCGCCGATTCGGGCAGCCGGGGCGGGTCCTTCTCCAGGCTGCGGCGCAGTTCCTCCATGCGCTGCTCGCTGGCGTGCCAGACGCGGGCGAGCCGTGCCGACGTACCGCTGCTCGCGCTGTCGCGCGGCGCGGCCTCCGATTCGTCGTCGAGCCACACCGCACACCAGTCCGCGAGCCGCGGCACGAGGAGCTGCCCGACGAGAGCGGCCACCAGTTCCTCGTCGAACTGCCCGGCGAGCAGATCGGACGCCTCGGCGAGGAAGGTGAGCGCGCCGCGGTTGACCCACTCCGTCTCGTGCGCGATCCGCTTCGGCAGTGGCGCGAGGATCTCCGTGCCGCGCAGCCCGCGCTGTATCGCCTGTTCGGTCGCGTACGACTCGATCTCCTGTATGGCCTGCGCGCCCCCGACCGGAAGGCGGGCCCAGACGGCCTTGGTGCCGGTGCGGTAGGTGATGCCCCAGGAGTCGGAGAGGGCCGCGACGAGCTGAAGGCCCCTGCCGTACTCGGGTGTTCCCGGCAGCTGGTGCTTGGGGTCGCTGCGGACCGTGCGGGCGGGGTGGTGGTCGGAGACCTCGATGACCAGGGAGTCGGTCTCCTCCCCCAGGCCCGCCTCGTCGAGCCGGCACAGCAGCTCGACCGTCGTGCCCGCGTGCACGACGGCGTTCGTGACGAGTTCGCTGACCAGCAGCACGGCGTCGTCCGTGACCCGCTCCGTTATGCCCGCCGCCGCAGGAACAGAGAGCTCGGTCCAGTCCGCGAGCGCCGCGCGCACGAACTTGCGTGCGGCGGCGGGCGCCGACGGGTTTCCGGGCAGTGATGTGCACACCACGGCAGGCGGGCCGGGCTCGTGCCCCGGCTGGGTGGACACACGGAAAGTGGTCTCCCGTTGCATCGGAATGGACCCCACGTTTCGGCTCCTGAGCAGTTCGGTCGAATACGCCTCAGCCGACACCGACAGAGTGACAGACTGGCCATGCCCATAAGCACCGAGTTACCGAAGTGGGCCGCTATGAGTGAGAACAGTGCTATGCCCGCGCTCGATTCCGGTCGGATTCCAGCACAGAAACCCATACCTTCGCCGACTCCCGGACTCCCTCCGGACGAGGCCTCAGCACCCCCGGAGCACGCCCCGGAAGCGATCTCCGACCTGCGCCCGCTTCTGGCCGCCATGCGGGCGGCGCGGGACGGCGACTTCACCAAGGTCGCGGTGACCGGTCACGGCCTGACGGCCGAGCTGCACACCGTGTTCAACGAAATGCTGGACCGCTCCCTCCACTTCGACGGCGAACTCGCCCGCGTGCGCCGGGAGATCATCCGCCTCGGCCATCTCGACGAGCGGTTCTCCGCGAGCCCGGGGCAGGGCAGCTGGGCCACGCGCGTCCAGGACATCAACTCCCTGCTCAACTCGCTTGTCGCCCCCGCGGCCAACGCCACCCGTGTCCTGAACGCGGTCGCGGGCGGCGACCTCACCCAGCGCGTGGACCTGCACGACGGCTCCCGCGAGCTGCGGGGCGACCTGCGGCGCCTGGGCCGTGCGGTGAACACGATGGTCGACCAGCTCTCGCTCTTCACGGGCGAGGTCACCCGCGTCGCCCGCGAGGTCGGCACGGAGGGGCGGCTCGGCGGGCGCGCCAAGGTGCGCGGCCTCTCGGGCAGTTGGCGTGATGTGACGGAGGCCGTGAACACGATGGCCTCCCGGCTCACCGCACAGGTGCGCGATATCGCCTTGGTGACGACCGCGGTCGCGCAGGGTGATCTGACACGGACAGTGACCGTCGAGGCGACGGGAGAGCTGCTCGAACTGAAGCTGACCGTCAACACGATGGTCGAGCAGCTCTCGGCGTTCGCCGCCGAGGTGACGCGTGTCGCCCGCGAGGTCGGCACCGAGGGCCAGTTGGGCGGCCGGGCGCAGGCCCGTGGTGTGTCGGGGGTCTGGAAGGACCTCACCGACAACGTCAACTTCATGGCGTCGAACCTCACCTCCCAGGTGCGCAACATCGCCCAGGTGACCACGGCCGTCGCCAACGGCGACCTGAGCCAGAAGATCACCGTCGACGCCCGGGGCGAGATCCTGGAGCTGAAGTCGACGGTGAACACGATGGTGGACCAGCTCTCGGCCTTCGCGGACGAGGTGACCCGGGTGGCCCGCGAGGTCGGCACGGAAGGAAATCTGGGCGGCCGTGCTCAGGTGCGGGGTGTGTCGGGGGTCTGGAAGGACCTCACGGACAACGTCAACTTCATGGCGGACAATCTCACCTCCCAGGTGCGCAACATCGCCCTCGTGTCGACGGCCGTCGCCCAGGGGGACCTCGGCAAGAAGATCACGGTCGAGGCGAAGGGCGAGATCCTCGAACTGAAGTCGACCATCAACACGATGGTGGACCAGCTCTCGGCCTTCGCCGACGAGGTGACCCGGGTGGCCCGCGAGGTCGGCACCGAAGGCAACCTCGGCGGTCAGGCCCAGGTGCGCGGCGTCTCCGGCGTCTGGAAGGACCTCACCGACAACGTCAACTTCATGGCGCTGAACCTCACCTCCCAGGTGCGCAACATCGCCCAGGTGACCACGGCCGTCGCCAACGGCGACCTGTCCAAGATGATCACGGTGACGGCGCGCGGCGAGATCCTGGAGCTGAAGGACACCGTCAACACGATGGTGGAGCAGCTGCGTGCCTTCGCGGACGAGGTGACCCGCGTGGCCCGCGAGGTCGGCACGGACGGGCGGCTCGGCGGGCGGGCCCAGGTGCTCGGTGTGTCGGGCGTGTGGAAGGACCTCACCGACAACGTCAACTACATGGCCGACAACCTCACGGGACAGGTCCGCAACATCGCGCAGGTCGCGACGGCGGTGGCCCAGGGCGACCTCTCCAAGAAGATCGACGTGGACGCGCGCGGCGAGATCCTGGAGCTGAAGACCACCATCAACACCATGGTGGACACGCTGTCCTCCTTCTCCTCCGAGGTCACCCGGGTGGCCCGCGAGGTCGGTTCCGAGGGTCAACTGGGCGGCCAGGCGCGGGTCGAGGGCGTCTACGGCACGTGGAAGCGCCTGACGACGAACGTGAACGAGCTCGCTCTGAACCTCACCACGCAGGTCCGCGCGATCGCCGAGGTCGCGTCCGCCGTGGCCCAGGGCGACATGACCCGTTCCATCACCGTCGAGACCCGGGGCGAGGTCTCCGAGCTCAAAAACAACATCAACGTCATGGTCTCCAACCTCCGCGAGACCACCCGCGCCAAGGACTGGCTGGAGTCGAACCTCGCCCGTCTCGCGGGTCTGATGCAGGGCCACCGTGACCTGATGGAGGTCGCGGACCTGATCCTGCGCGAGCTGACCCCGCTGGTGAACGCGCAGTACGGAGCCTTCTTCCTGGCCGACCCGGACGCGGGAGAGACCGCGACGCTGCAGGCTCCGCCCGTCAAGGGGCTCGCCTTCATCGCCGGGTACGGCTCCGGGCAGGGCTCGGTGGTCGACACGGGCGCCATGCCCGCGCACGGCCTGGTGCGTCAGGCCGCCCTGGAGAAGAAGCGGATCCTCGTGGACGAGGTGCCGCCCGACTACATCAAGATCATCTCGGGCCTCGGGGACGCGACGCCGGCCAGCCTGGTGATCATCCCCATCCTCTTCGAGGACAAGCTGCTCGGCGTGATCGAGCTGGCCACGTTCTCCCGCTTCTCGGACGTGCACCTCGCGTTCTTCGACCAGTTCGTGAGCACGATCGGCGTCGCGATCAACACGATCATCGCCAACTCCCGCACGGAATCACTGCTCAGCGAGTCCCAGCGGCTCGCCACTCAGCTCCAGGACCGCTCCGACGAACTCCAGCTCCAGCAGGCTGAGTTGCAGCGCTCGAACGCCGAGCTGGAGGAGAAGGCGGCCCTCCTCGCCACGTCCTCGCAGTACAAGTCGGAGTTCCTCGCGAACATGTCGCACGAGCTGCGCACGCCGCTGAACTCCCTGCTCATCCTTGCCCGGCTGCTCTCCGACAATCCCGACAGCCATCTCTCCGACCAGGAAGTACAGTTCGCGACCACGATCCACCGCTCGGGCTCCGATCTCCTCCAACTCATCAACGACATCCTGGACTTGTCGAAGATCGAGGCGGGCCGGATGGACGTACGGCCCAAGAAGCTCCCCCTGATCAAGGTCCTCGACTACGTCCATGCGACGTTCCGTCCGCTCACTCTCGACCGTGGGCTCGCCTTCGAGGTGTCGGTCGGCGAGGACGTACCGCGCGAGATGTTCTCGGACGAGCAGCGGCTCCAGCAGATCCTGCGCAACCTCCTGTCGAACGCGGTCAAGTTCACCGCCACCGGCCGCGTCGAGCTGCGCGTGAGCCGGGTCAAACACACGAGTGACCGGCTGCACGAGGGCGACCGGCTCTGTTTCGCCGTCAAGGACACCGGCATCGGCATCCCGGTCGACCAGCTCCCGGCCATCTTCGAGGCGTTCCAGCAGGCCGACGGCACCACCAACCGGAAGTACGGCGGCACCGGCCTCGGCCTCTCCATCAGCCGCGAGATCGCCGGGCTCCTGGGCGGCCGCATCACCGCGGAGAGCAGCCCGGGCCGGGGCTCCACCTTCTCGCTGTACGTCCCCGTGGTGCACCCCGGACACGGGCCCGCGGCGGCGGCGTACGCGGCGACCAGGGAACTGACGACGCCGGAGCCGCACGACGAGCGGGTCACCATGTCCCCGCACACCTTCCACGAACAGAACGACAGCTGGCCGACCCCCACCAAGCTGGAGGAGTACAGGGAAGGCGAGGCCGGCCGCATATTGCGTGGGCGCCGCGTCCTGATCGTGGACGACGACATCCGCAACGTCTTCGCGCTCACCCACGTACTGAGCCGCGTCGGCATGCCCGTCCTGTACGCGGAGAACGGCCGCGAAGGAATCGAGACCCTGGAGCGCAACCCCGACACCGACCTGATCCTGATGGACATCATGATGCCGGAGATGGACGGGTACGAAACCATCACCGCGATCCGCCGCACCCCACGCTGGACCGGCCTTCCCATCATCGCGCTGACCGCCAAGGCGATGCCCGGCGACCGCGAGAAGGCCATCGAGCAGGGCGCCAGCGACTACGTACCCAAACCTGTGGATGTGGACCAGCTACTCACCGTCGCCTGTGCACTCCTTGCCCCCGAGAGCAATGACACGGACGAGCCAGGCACACCCACCGCAGAAGAGAAGCCCGTTGTTCCGGAACCAGCAGACACTCTCGGGGAGGCTGCTGTTCCGCCGACGATCGAATGAGGCACCATCACCATGAGTACTGAGGTCATGACCGACAACCGCGCGAGCATCCTTCTTGTCGATGACATGGAGGACAACCTGATGGCGCTCGAAGCTGTCCTGGGTTCGCTCAACGAACCACTGGTGCGCGCGCGTTCGGGCGAGGAGGCGATGAAGGCCCTCTTGCGGCAACGATTCGCCGTGATCCTCCTGGACGTCCGCATGCCGGGGATGGACGGCTTCGAGACCGCGTCGAACATCAAGCGGCTCGACCAGACCAAGGACGTGCCCATCATCTTCCTGACGGGCACCGACAACGACGCGGGCTATGCCTTTCGGGGCTACGCGACGGGCGCCGCGGACTACCTCACCAAACCGTTCGACCCCTGGGTACTGCGCTCCAAGGTCACCGTCTTCCTCGAACTGCACCGCAAGAACCAGCAGTTGGAGAAGATCCTGGCGCGCGAGCAGCAGCAGTTCGCCGAGCTGGCGGCCCGTCTCTCGGCGATCGAGGCGCACATGGCCGCGAGCAGCCTGGGCGACGTACTCGAACTGCGCCACCACGTGACACACATGGAGGACCTGGTGAACGAGATGCGGCGCGGGCGGGGCGCCTGACCCGGCCGGCCCATGGACCGGACGCCGCGCCCGCGTACAGGGGTTGCGGCTCAGGCCTCGCGGGAGCCCGCGTACATCTCGTCGATCAGGTGCTGGTACTCCCGCTCGACGACCGGGCGCTTCAGCTTCAGGCTGGGCGTCAGTTCGCCGTGCTCGATGTCCAGGTCGCGGGGCAGCAGCTTGAACTTCTTGACGGTCTGCCAGCGCTGGAGGCCTTCGTTGAGCTGCTTCACATAGCCCTCGATGAGCTCGACCGTCGCCGGGGCGGAGACCACGTCGGCGTAGCTCTTGCCGTCCAGGCCGTTGTCCTTGGCCCAGGCCAGGATGGCCGGCTCGTCGAGCGCGATCAGGGCGGTGCAGAAGTTCCGGTCGGCGCCGTGCACCAGGATGTTGGAGACGTACGGGCAGACGGCCTTGAACTGGCCCTCGACCTCGGCGGGCGCGATGTACTTGCCGCCGGAGGTCTTGATCAGGTCCTTCTTGCGGTCGGTGATCCGGAGGTAGCCGTCCTCGGACAGCTCACCGATGTCCCCGGTGTGGAACCACCCGTCGGACTCAAGAACCTCGGCCGTCTTCTCGTCGAGGCCGTGGTAGCCCTCCATGATGCCGGGGCCGCGCAGCAGGATCTCGCCGTCGTCCGCGATCCTGACCTCGGTGCCGGGCAGCGGCTTGCCGACGGTGCCGGTGCGGTAGGCCTCACCGGGGTTGACGAAGGAGGCGGCGGAGGACTCGGTGAGTCCGTAGCCCTCCAGGATGTGGATGCCCGCGCCGGCGAAGAAGTAGCCGATGTCGGGCGCGAGCGCGGCCGACCCGGAGACGGCGGCGCGCAGACGTCCGCCGAAGGCGTCGCGCAGCTTGGAGTAGACGAGCGCGTCGGCGACCTTGTGCTTGGCGCCGAGCCCGAAGGGCACGGACGCGGATCCGGTCCTGCGGAAGTTGTCCTGGCTGACCTTCGCGTACTCGCGGGAGACGTCGGCCGCCCACAGGAAGATCTTGTACTTGGCGCCGCCACCGGCCCGCGCCTTGGCCGCGACCCCGTTGTAGACCTTCTCGAAGATGCGCGGCACGGCGGCCATGTACGTCGGCTGCACCACCGGCAGGTTCTCGATGATCTTGTCGACCCGGCCGTCGACCGCGGTGACGTGCCCCAGCTCGATCTGCCCCGAGGTCAGCACCTTGCCGAAGACGTGCGCGAGCGGCAGCCACAGGTACTGCACGTCGTCCGGGCCGAGCAGACCGGTCGACGCGATGGCCTTGGCCATGTACGACCAGTTGTCCTGCGGCAGGCGCACGCCCTTGGGGCGGCCCGTGGTGCCGGAGGTGTAGATGATCGTGGCGAGCTGGTCCTTGGTGATCGCCGCGATCCGCTCCTTGACGGCCTCGGGGTTCTTCTCCAGATGGGCGGCGCCGCGCGCCTCCAGATCGGCGAGCGTGAGCACCCAGCCTTCGGGGTCGCCGTCGGCGGGCCCCGCACCCTCGGTGTCGATCACCACGACGTGCCGAAGATCGGGCAGCTCGGCGCGCTTCTCGCGCGCCTTGGCGAGCTGCGCGGCGTTCTCGGCGATGAGGACCCGGCTGCCGGAGTCGGCCAGGATGTAGGTGGACTCCTCGGCGTTGGTCTGCGGATACACCGTGGTGGTGGCCGCGCCCGCGCAGAGGATGCCGAGGTCGGCGAGGATCCACTCGACCCGCGTGGACGAGGCGAGCGCCACCCGGTCCTCGGGGGCGAGGCCGAGCTCGATCAGGCCCGCGGCAATGGCGTAGACGCGCTCGGCGGCCTGCGCCCAGCTCAGCGACTTCCATTCGTCGGGGCCGTCGCCGGAGGCAGCCGGCGTGGGATAGCGGTAGGCCTCTGCATCGGGCGTGGCCGCCACGCGCTCAAGGAAGAGATGCGCCACGGACGGCGGACGGTTCTCGATCAAGGTCTGTGTGTCGCTCACGACATCCTCCGGACCCGCGACATGGCGGCGACTGGCTGGCGGCTGCTGGTCTTGTTTAACTTGCGAGTAACCTACGAGCAGTGATCAGAGTAGAACGCTGAAGCCCAGCGCGTAAGGGGCTTCTGCCTGTCACTTCATACAAGAACGGGTCCGCCGCGCAAGAGCGCGACGGACCCGCTGAGATGCCCCTGTGCCGCCCGTGTCGGACGGGGCCGGAGTTACTTCTTCGCCTTGCCCGGACCACTGTCGTCGCTGGAGAGCACCGCGATGAAGGCTTCCTGCGGCACCTCGACGGAGCCGACCATCTTCATGCGCTTCTTGCCCTCCTTCTGCTTCTCGAGCAGCTTGCGCTTACGGGAGATGTCACCGCCGTAGCACTTGGCGAGCACGTCCTTGCGGATGGCGCGGATGGTCTCGCGGGAGATGACCCTGGAGCCGATGGCGGCCTGGACGGGGATCTCGAAGGCCTGCCGCGGGATGAGCTCCCGCAGCTTGGCCACCAGGCGCACGCCGTACGCGTACGCGGCGTCCTTGTGCGTGACGGCGGAGAACGCGTCGACGCGGTCGCCGTGCAGCAGGATGTCGACCTTCACCAGGTCGGCGGACTGCTCGCCGGTGGGCTCGTAGTCCAGGGACGCGTAACCGCGGGTCTTGGACTTCAGCTGGTCGAAGAAGTCGAAGACGATCTCGGCGAGGGGGAGGGTGTAGCGGATCTCCACCCGGTCCTCGGAGAGGTAGTCCATGCCGAGGAGGGTGCCGCGGCGGGTCTGGCAGAGCTCCATGATCGAGCCGATGAACTCGCTGGGCGCGAGGAGAGTGGCGCGCACGACAGGCTCGTAGACCTTGTCGATCTTGCCCTCGGGGAACTCGCTCGGGTTGGTGACCGTGTGCTCTGTGCCGTCCTCCATGTCCACGCGGTAGACCACGTTGGGGGCGGTGGCGATCAGGTCGAGCCCGAACTCGCGCTCAAGGCGCTCACGGATCACGTCGAGGTGCAGAAGCCCCAGGAAGCCGACGCGGAAGCCGAAGCCGAGCGCGGCCGAGGTCTCCGGCTCGTAGACAAGGGCGGCGTCGTTGAGCTGCAGCTTGTCGAGGGCCTCGCGCAGGTCCGGGTACTCCGATCCGTCCAGCGGATAGAGGCCCGAGAAGACCATCGGCTTGGGGTCCTTGTAACCGCCGAGGGCCTCGGTCGCGCCCTTGTTCAGGGAGGTGATCGTGTCACCGACCTTGGACTGACGTACGTCCTTCACGCCGGTGATGATGTAGCCCACCTCACCGACGCCGATGCCGTCGGCCGGGGTCATCTCGGGGGACGACACACCGATCTCGAGCAGCTCGTGCGTGGCGCCGGTCGACATCATCCGGATCCGCTCACGCTTGTTGAGCTGGCCGTCGACCACTCGTACGTACGTCACGACGCCCCGGTAGGAGTCGTACACCGAGTCGAAGATCATCGCGCGCGCGGGCGCGTCGGCGACGCCGACCGGCGGCGGAACCTCTGCGACGACCTTGTCGAGCAGCGCCTCGACACCCATGCCGGTCTTCGCGGAGACCTTCAGCACGTCTTCGGGGTCGCAGCCGATGAGGTTGGCGAGCTCCTCCGAGAACTTCTCCGGCTGGGCGGCCGGCAGGTCGATCTTGTTGAGCACCGGAACGATCTTGAGGTCGTTCTCCATCGCCAGATAGAGGTTGGCGAGAGTCTGCGCCTCGATGCCCTGCGCCGCGTCGACGAGGAGGATCGTGCCCTCGCACGCCGCGAGCGAGCGCGACACCTCGTACGTGAAGTCCACGTGCCCCGGGGTGTCGATCATGTTGAGAATGTGGGTCTTGCTCTGCTCGGGCCCCTCCGTGGGGGCCCAGGGCAGACGCACCGCCTGGGACTTGATCGTGATGCCGCGCTCACGCTCGATGTCCATGCGGTCGAGGTACTGGGCGCGCATCTGCCGCTGGTCGACCACACCGGTCAGCTGGAGCATGCGGTCGGCGAGCGTGGACTTGCCGTGGTCGATGTGCGCGATGATGCAGAAATTACGGATCAGAGCCGGGTCGGTACGGCTCGGCGCGGGCACATTATTAGGGGTCGCGGGCACGCAGGGTCCTGTCTCTTGAGGCGCCTGTCGCCTCGGGTCGGATCTATACGTAGATTCCATGGTCCCATGGGTGGGGCACTGGGCCCGGATCGGGCAGGTCAGGGTGGGGGGACGAGACCGGGACGAGACCGGGACGAGACCGGATTGGGCCGGTCGTGGGGCGACTGGTAATCTGGGCAGCTGTGTCTCCTGGACTTACTGGGCTCATGGGTCTCTCGGCCCATGGGTTTCGCGGTCCTGGGGCACATGTCAAAGAAACTCAGCTGCAGTACCTCTGCAGTACCTGAACCTGAAAAGGCTCTTTCGTGGCGAACATCAAGTCCCAGATCAAGCGGATCAAGACCAACGAGAAGGCGCGTCAGCGCAACAAGGCGGTCAAGTCTTCGCTGAAGACCGCGATCCGCAAGGCCCGCGAGGCCGTTGCCGCGGGTGACACCCAGAAGGCCGTCGAGGCGACGCGCGTTGCTTCGCGTGAGCTCGACAAGGCCGTCTCCAAGGGCGTCATCCACAAGAACCAGGCCGCCAACAAGAAGTCGGCGCTTGCTTCGAAGGTCGCGACCCTCCAGGGCTGAGGCTCTTGCCCCGGCTCGCCGGGGCGCTGATCAATCCTCCCGCGAGGGTAATTCGAGCCCTCTACCTCGAATCGCGGACAGACCACGCAGTACGCCACGCTGCGACGATGCCCCCGGCCCACTCCGGGGGCATTGCTGTGTCCGGGGTGCCACCAGGGGGGGGTGCGGGGCCCGGAAGAGGCGCGGGGCCCGGAAGAGGCGCGGGCCGGAGGGGGCGCGGGGAACTGAGCGGCCTAAGGGGCGCGGGGAACTGCGTGACCTGCCACGGACTACCCGCAGATTCCGAACCGGCCGTCTTACGGGGAGGCCCAGCGGGAGGTGGGTTCAGCGACGGGGCCTGGCCGCGCGGGCGATGGCGACGACGGCCTTCTCCAGCGCGTACTCCGGATCATCCCCGCCCCCCTTGACCCCCGCGTCGGCCGCCGCGACAGCGGTAAGCGCGGCGGCCACTCCGTCCGGCGTCCAGCCCCTCATCTGCTGCCGGACTCGGTCGATCTTCCAGGGAGGCATACCCAGCTCACGGGCGAGGTCGGCGGGCCGCCCGCCCCGTGCGGAGGAGAGCTTCCCGATGGCCCGCACGGCCTGTGCGAGCGCGCTGGTGATCAGGACGGGGGCGACGCCGGTCGACAGGGACCAGCGCAACGCTTCGAGCGCTTCGGCCGCCCGGCCCTCCACGGCACGGTCGGCCACGGTGAAGCTGGAGGCCTCGGCGCGGCCCGTGTAATAGCGGCCGACGATCGCCTCGTCGATCGTGCCCTCGACATCCGCCACCAGCTGGGACACCGCCGAAGCGAGCTCCCTCAGATCGCTGCCGATCGAGTCGACAAGGGCCTGGCACGCCTCCGGCGTCGCCGAACGGCCCAGGGCACGGAACTCGCTCCGTACGAACGAGAGCCGGTCCGCGGCCTTGGTCATCTTGGGGCAGGCGACCTCACGGGCCCCCGCCTTGCGGGCGGCGTCGAGCAGCGCCTTGCCCTTGGCACCGCCCGCGTGCAGCAGGACGAGGGTGATCTCCTCGGCCGGTGACCCGAGATACGCCTTCACGTCCTTGACCGTGTCGGCCGACAGATCCTGCGCGTTACGGACGATCACGACCTTGCGCTCGGCGAAGAGCGAGGGGCTTGTCAGCTCGTCGAGCGTGCCGGGCTGCAACTGGTCGGAGGTGAGGTCGCGCACGTCCGTGTCCGCGTCGGAGGCACGGGCGGCCGCGACCACCTGCTGCACGGCGCGGTCGAGGAGGAGGTCCTCCTGGCCCACGGCGAGCGTGAGAGGAGCGAGCGGGTCGGCGGTATCTGTCTTCCTGGCCATCGCGGTAAAGCATCCCACGCGGCACTGACAGCCCGTCCCGTGCAGCCGGTTCACGGAAGGCTCGCCCCGTACCGGAGAATGGGGCGGTGACCGACGTACGACATGTCCTGGTGCTGCCCGACCGCGATACCGCGGAAGAGGTGGCGGAAGAACTCCCCGACCGTTTCGGCGTGCGCGAGCAGCCCCAACTGGTCCGCGACGCCCTGGCCGGCGAGGACGACGCCGAGGACGCCCAGTGGCTCGTCGTGATCGAGGACCCCGAGCGGCGCCTCGACCGATCGGCGCTCGACGAACTGGCGGCGGAGCACGAGGGCTGGCTCGAAGCTCCCTAGGCCGGGCTCACCAGGCCGGGCTTCCCAAGCCAGGTTTCCCAGGCCGGGCTCCCCAGGCCGGGCTTCCCAGGCCGGGCTTCCCGACGGAGCCCGGCGTCAGCGACGGAGCCCGGCGTCAGCCCTTGGACAGGACCTGTATGTCGAGGTCGATCGTGATGCTGGGGCCGACCGCCGCGATGCCGCGGGCGAGCATGGTCTGCCAGTTGATCGTGAAGTCGTCGCGGTGCAGCTCGGTGGAGGCGCGACAGGCGACGCGGGTCTCACCCTCCAGGCCGTGGCCCACCCCGAGGTACTCCGTCTCGAGCGTGACCGTACGCGTCACGCCGTGCAGCGTCAGGCCGCCGGTGATCGCCCAACGGGTGCCGCCCTTGTGCACGAAGCGGTCGCTGTAGAACTCCATCGTCGGGAAGCGCTCCACGTCGAGGAAGTCACCGGACCGCAGGTGGTCGTCCCGCATCTTCACCGCGGTGTCGATGGAGGCGGCGTCGATGACGACATGCATCGCGGAGTCCTCCATGCGCTCTCCCAGCCTTATGACACCCGCGAAGCTGTTGAACCGGCCGTGGATACGGGCAAGCCCGATGTGCCGCGCGGTGAAGGCGACCGAGGTGTGCTGGGGGTCGATCTCCCAGTCGCCGGGCTCGGGCAGCGCCGGGGGCTGAGCTATCTGAAGCATGACGTCACCGAGGGAGGCGTGCGCGCTCTCCCCGACCGTGGCGTTCGCCCGGTACGGAGTGAACCCTTCCGCCGAGACCGCCAAGCGGTACTCCCCGGCCGGAACAGTGGCGACGAACGAACCGAACGGGTCAAGCCCTCCGCCGACGACCTTGCGCCCCATGGCATCGCTGACCGAGAACTCCGCGTGCCGCACGGGCTCATTGACGGGATCGAGCACCCGGCAGCTGAGCACGCCCGCGCTGGGCGGGATCGCCACTGCCGACAAGGGCCCTCCGGCCCGTCCTGCCCGGCCTGTCAGCCCTGCGCCACCGGCTCTTCCTGCTCCACCGGCCCGATCGGTCCGACCGGCTCGGTTCCTGCGGTCTCCCAGCCAACGGCCGAACATATGCGACACACCCCCGCGCACCTTGACAACTCCTGTCCCGAAGGGGCATTCGATCACCGTTGCGGCATTCGATGCAACACGAACCCACTTCGCTGCAATTCGGTTAAGGCCGACGGGCTGGACCCGGCGGCTCGGACCCGGCGGCTCGCCAGGGCGCTCGCGTGGCCACCTCCAGCCTCGGAGCCGCTCCGCCCGCCGACGGGGCCGCCGGTCTGCCGGTCGGCCCGATGACCGCGATCGAGCCGTCCGTATCCGTCCGCAGAACCTGCGCTCCCCCGGCCCGCAACGCCGCGACCGTGCGGGGCGCCGGGTGCCCGTACGAGTTGTCCCTGCCACAAGAGATGAGCGCGAGGCGCGGCGCGGTCCGCCGCATCAGTCCGGGGTCCTGATAGGCCGAGCCGTGGTGCGCGACCTTGAGCACGTCCACGGGAGGCAGCGCCGCCACGGCCGGTGTGCGCGAGAGGGCTCGCTGGGCGGGCGGCTCGAGATCGCCGAGCAGGAGCAGGGTCACCCCCTTGGCGCGGACGAGCAGGGTGACGCTGGCGTCGTTCGGGCCATCGGGGGTCGGCACCGGGCCCTGGCCCGCCGCCGCGGGCCAGAGGACCTGCCAGTCGAGGGCGCCGCCGCCCGCACGGCGCCGCTCCCCCGCCACGGCACGGGTCACCGGAATCTGATGGGCGGCCGCCTGATCCGTGACGAACTTCGCCTGTTCGAACGGCTCTTGATACCCCGTCGTCTGGATCGCCCCGACCGAACGCCCCCGCAGCACGCCCGGCAGGCCCGCCACGTGGTCCGCGTGAAAGTG
Organism: Streptomyces sp. NPDC058257; assembly: GCF_042881845.1. Taxonomy (NCBI): domain Bacteria; kingdom Bacillati; phylum Actinomycetota; class Actinomycetes; order Kitasatosporales; family Streptomycetaceae; genus Streptomyces; species Streptomyces sp. NPDC058257. Next base: position 211,290 of record NZ_JBHVXJ010000008.1, on the reverse strand, counting down.
GGTCAACACGACGAGCGGCACACGGGTCACGCCGAGCAGACGCAGACAGCGATCCACGAGCACCGGGTCAGGACCCGCGTCGACGACCACTCCCGCCCCGTCACCGGCGGCGAGCACGGTGGCATCCCCCTGGCCCACATCGCACATCGCGAACCGCCAGCCAGGCGGCGGCCAGCCCGCGATCACCCGGACGAGGGGCGGGGGTTGCACGATCGTGAGGAGGAGCAGCAGGGCGCAGGCCGCGCTGAGCCAGGGGTGCCTGATGAGCCTGCGGCCGACCAGCACCACGCCGACCGTGGCAAGGGCGAGCAGCAGACCACCACGCCAGCCACCGGGCCAGTCGACTCCGCTCCCCGGCAGAGCCGCACCCGTGCGCGCGATGTCCGCGATCCACGCGGCCGGCCAACTCGCCCACCATGCGACGAACTTGGCGACCGGCATGGCCACTGGAGCCGTCGCGAGCGTGGCGAAGCCAAGGACCGTGGCGGGCGCGACGGCCACCTCCGCGAGGAGGTTGCAGGGGATCGCCACGAGGCTCACCCGTGCCGCGATGACGGCGACGACCGGCGCGCACATCGCCTGCGCGGCACCCGCGGCGGCCAACGCCTCGGCCAGGCGCGGAGGCACCCCGCGTCTTTGAAGCGCGGCGCTCCATCTCGGGGCGAGGGTGAGCAGGGCGCTGGTGGCCAGGACGGAGAGCAGGAAGCCGGGGCTGCGGGCCAGCCACGGGTCGTACAGGACGAGCAGCAGCACGGCTGCGGCCAGGGCCGGGATCAGCGACCGACGCCGTCCCGTACCGATGGCGAGCAGCGCGATCACCCCGCACGCCGCGGCCCGCAGCACGCTCGGGTCCGGTCGGCAGACGATGACGAAGCCGAGAGTGAGGGCGCCGCCGATCAGCGCGGTCGCCCGCAGCGGGATCCCGAGCCGTGGTGCGATACCCCGCCGCTCGGCGCGCTGAGCGAGGCCCGGCGGGCCGATGAGCAGCGCGAGGACGATCGTGAGATTGGCCCCGCTCACGGCGAGGAGGTGCGTCAGGTCGGTTGCCCTGAAGGCCTCTTCCAGCTCGGGCGGCACGCGGGAGGTGTCCCCGACCACAAGACCGGGCAACAGCGCCCGCGCATCGGGCGGCAACCCATCCGTGGCCTCCCGCAGCCCGCCCCGCAACCGCCCCGCCAGGCGCTGCGGCCCTGACGGTGCCTCGATCACCCGCGGCGTCTGCTCTCCGGCCACCCGGACCACCGCCGCGACGCGGTCACTCTGCGGCAAGGGAGGCGACAGGCTCGCCCGGATGCGCAGCCTGGTGGACGGAAGGAGCGCGAGCCAGCGCGCCCTGTGCCAGGGGCCTGCGGCATCCCCGCCGCCGGCCGCGCCCCCAGGGCCTTGTCCGTCCCCGTCCCCGTCCCCGTCCCCATCTCCATCCCCGTCCCTGTCCCCGTCCCTGTCCTCCGCGAAGACCAGGGCCGGGGTTCGGGTCACGGATGTCCTGCCGTCGTGCGTCGTGACCCGGACGATCTCCGCGTCCAGCATCACGGAGGGCGGCGCGGCCTGGGCTCCCGGGACCCGGGGCCGGGTGATCCGGGGATCGGATGTGACCTCCACATCGACCTCCACATCGGCATATTGGTCAGCCAGCGCAGGGACCGGGCCCCGGTGCAGGTCGGCCCCGTGCAACGCCGCGGAGGCAGCGCCCGCCGCGGCGCAGAGGAGGACGGCCGCCACCGAGACCCGCCGCCAGGGTTGGCGCCCCGCACCCGTCGGCCGCCCCCGCACCGTCCACACCACCAGCAGGGCGCCCGCCACCCCCACACAGACCGCCACAGCCGCGATCACCCACCGGGGCGGCGCGTCCAGCGCCAGGGCCGCCGTTCCCCAGGCCGCGAGGGCGGGTGGCACGAGACGCAGGTCCGGTGGGCCCTCCTGGCGAGGGTGCGCGTCCCCGAGCCGACGCCCGGGATGGGCGTCGTCGGTGGTGCCGCCTACGTCTGTCGAGGCTCCGGACATCGTGGCGGCCCGACTCCTCGACTCAGCCGTCCGGCTCCTCGGCCTCATGGCCGCACGAGGTTCTGCAGGTCGGCGTAGCGCCTGTCGCCGATTCCGTTGACCTCGCGCAGTTCGTCCACCGAGCGGAAACCGCCGTGCTCCGTGCGGTAGTCGATGATGTGCTGGGCCAGCACGGGACCCACGCCAGGCAGTTCGTCGAGCTGCTCGGCTGTGGCCGTGTTGAGGCCGACAGGCGCGGCGGGGCTCGCTCCCGTCGGCCCGGCGCCCGCCTCCGCGCCAGGCACCGCCGGAGCAGCCGGAGCCGCAGGAGCGCCCACAGCCACCTGTTCGCCGTCGATGAGCAGGCGGGCGCGGTTGAGGCCGTCCGTGTCCGCGCCGGGGCGAACCCCGCCCGCGGCCTTCAGCGCGTCGGCGACCCGGGAACCCGCGGGCAGCCGCAGAATCCCGGGGCTGCGGACCTTGCCGCTGACGTCCACGACGACCCTGCCGCCGCCCGCACCGGGCATGCCGCCTGCGCCACCCCCCTCCGGAGAGGCTGGAGCTCCCGGTGACGAAGACGGCTCCGCACCCCGATCGGGCGCCGCACCGACCACGTCCGGAGCCCGCACCGGCTGCGTACGCCCTGACCAGAAGTGCTGGGCGGCGAAGACCGCGGCAAGGGCGAGGACCACCGAGAGTGCGACCAGGCTCCGCCGCTCAAGGCCGCACCGCAGCTGAAGCCACAACGGCAACCGCTCCCGCACGGCAAGCCCCACCCGCCCCCACAACGGCGCCACGACCTCGCCACCGGTCGCGGGTGGCGCCGGTTGCTGCTGCGCCCGGTCTCGGGGCTGCGCCTGAGCCGGGGAGTGCGACACCGGCTGAGGTCGCGACACGACCTTGGCGGGACGCACGGCCTGCGGCTGAGTCGACGGTGCCGTCGCAGCCGCGGGTCGCACCGAGGCCCGCTTCCGTGTCTGAGCCGCTGCGACGTCCTGCACCTGCGGCACAGCCCGACGCCGCCGCACGGTCCGCGCCGGAGAGGGCACCTCAGCCTCAGCCTCCGCCTCCGCCTCGGGCCACGGCACAGCCCGTGAGGGCCGCACGGTCTGCGTCTGCGCCCCAGCGGTCTCCACCTGCTGCGCCGCCGACCGGTACGGCCGCACGTCCCGCGGCACCGGCCCGGCCTGCGTCCGGCCCGCCTCCTCCAGCACCGGCTGACGCCATCGCATGCCCGGCCGCTCCGGATGCGGCACCGTCACGGCCTCCGGCTGCCGCAGGGCCCGCGGATGCGACACCGGTCCACCCTGCGCCCGCCCCGCGGGCTCCAAGCCCTCTCCGTCACCCGCCCGTTCGGGCTCGCTGAAGAGTGACTCCGCGCGCTGCCGTAACGCCAGTGCCCGCGCCCGCGCCTCTCCTGAAGCGTGTCTGCGCCTTGCCGCCCGTCTGCGTGCCTGGCTGTATCGCTCGGCGCCGCCGGACGCGGGAACGCGGCTGTCGGATGCGGGGCCGCGGCCCGGTCCGCTCGTGGCGGCAGGTGTGCGTGAAAGTGATCGAAGTGCCATGCCGACGACGCTAGGCACCGCGGCGAAATCTTGTTGATCTTGGTCAAATCCCGTGGATTACCCGGCAGTTGTGGATAACCCCGCCACCCGCAAGAGCGACCTAGGTGTTCTGTTCACAGAGGTTGGTGACGATAGAGCTCTGGTTGGTCCCCCGTTAACATCCGCGGAGTCGGGTGGCGAGGAGGTTCAGGGTGTGAGCGCAGCTGGTGGCGTCTTGCGAAGCCCGGCCACGGCTCGGGTCAGTGCGGCGAGGGCCGATGAGTGGTGGCCGGCTGGCCAGGCGAGCACGGTCGTGATGTCGGGGGCGTCGACGACGGGCACTGCGACATGGTCGGGCCACTGCCAGGCGCGGCTGGAGGCGGGGATGACGAGCAGGGTCTTGCCGAGCGCGACGAGCTGAGCGAGCTGCGACTGGGTGTGCACCTCTGGCCCGGGGCCGTCGGGATAGGAGCCGTCGAGCCGGGGCCATCGGGCGATGGGAAGGTCCGGCACGTTGCCAACGTCCGCGAGGGTGAGCTGGGGACGTGCGGCGAGCGGGTGTCCGGACGGGAGGAGGGCGACTTGCCCTTCGGTGCAGAGGTCTTCGGTATTGAACCCGGCCAGGTCGTCGACCGGCCGGTGCATGAGAGCCACATCCGCGCGCCCGGTGCGCAGGAACTGCGCCTGCTCACCGACCTCGCACAGGACAACTTCGACCGGTGCCGTATCGCTGTCGGCTGCCGACGAGGCGAGGAGTCGTTGCAGCAGCTCGTGTGATGCGCCGGCTTTCGTCACCAGTACCAGTGGCCGCTGGAGATCCGCTGCCCGCCGGGTCCGGCGCGCGGCAGCCGCGACCGCATCGAGGGCTACCCGGGCTTCACGCAGCAGCACACCGCCGGCGTCGGTGAGGGCCACCCCTCGTCGGTCCCGGTCCAGGAGTTGGACGCCGAGCCGGCGTTCCAGCTGCCGGATGGCGCGCGACAGCGGTGGCTGCGCGATCCCGAGCCGCTGAGCCGCGCGCCCGAAGTGCAGCTCCTCGGCGACCGCAACGAAGTACCGCAGCTCACGGCTCTCCAGATCGTCCATACGCCTACCCCATCCACCTTGTGATACCCGCCGGGTATCACAGCGTACTGGATCGATATTGGACGAAACGGACGCCGCGCTCTGAGTATGGGCAGCATGAACAACACCAAGACAGCCCTGGTCACCGGCGCCAACAAGGGAATCGGCTTCGCCATCGCTCAGGGTCTCGGAACCCTCGGCTTCACCGTCGCCGTGGGGGCTCGTGACGACACCCGACGCAAGGAGGCCGTGGAGCGGTTGCGTGCCGCAGGCATTGAGACATTCGGAGTCGCCCTCGACGTCACCTCCGACGACAGCGTCGCCGCCGCGGCGGCGAGCATCGAGAAGGCAGCCGGGCGACTCGACGTACTCGTCAACAACGCAGGAATTTCCGGCCGCTTCGAGAACGGGGCTCAGGACCCCACGACCCTCGACCTCGACGTCCTGCGCACGGTCCTGGAAACGAACGTGTTCGGGGTCGTGCGGGTGACGAACGCGATGCTCCCGCTGCTCAGCCGCGCCGCGTCACCCCGGATCGTCAACATGTCCAGCAACATGGGCTCGCTGACGCTGCAGACCGGCCCGGTCATGGCCGCCTACACACCCTCCAAGTCGATGCTCAACAGCGTCACAGGACAGTACGCCCGCCGTTTTGCTGACACGAACATCATCGTGAACGTGGCATGCCCCGGGTATGTCGCAACCGACTTCACCGGATTCGCCGGGGAACGCACACCCGAGCAGGGCGCCGCGATCGCCCTTCGCCTCGCCACCCTGCCCGACGACGGCCCCCGAGGCGGCTTCTTCGACGACCAGGGATCCATCTCCTGGTAACAATGCGCGCGCGAGAGCGCCGAGGTGGCAGTGGGCGCACCACGCACTCGCCAGGAAGCTGGGGTGGCTTTCACACCGACCTGCTCAGTATGATCGGCGAGCCCCGGCTGGGAGAGACGGCGACCCGCGAACAGCGCACGCGTTTGGCGCGAGCCCACCCACGTTTTCCCAACCCACTTCCAAATCTCGCCACTTGACGGCGCCCACGCAACGGCCGGGTGCACGAGACGCAACTCGTGCACCCGGCCATCGTCATTTTCCGACGCTACGAGCACGCCGCACCAGGCGACTTGATCCATGTCGACATCAAGAAGCTCGGCAACATCCCCAACGGCGGCGGCCATCAGGTGCTGGGCCGCCGGGCCGGCCGAAAGAACCGGATTGGCGAGGGTTACAGCTACCTCCACAACGCCGTCGACGATCACTCACGCCTGGCCTACAGCGAGATCCTCGCCGACGAGAAGAAGGAGACCGCCTCCGCGTTCTGGATCCGGGCGCAGAACTTCTTCGGCCAGGCCGGAATCACCGTCCAACGCGTCTTGACCGACAACGGCTCCTGCTACCGCTCACGTACCTGGGCCAACACCCTGGCCGACGCAGGGATCGCCCACAAACGCACCCGTCCCTACCGCCCCCAGACCAACGGGAAAGTCGAACGCTTCAATCGCGCCCTCCTCGACGAATGGGCCTACGCCAAGCCGTACCTCAGCGAGAAGGAACGCCGCGACGCCTACCCCGGCTGGCTCCATACCTACAACCATCACCGGAGACACACCGCCCTGAAGGGGGCTGCCACCCGCCAGCCGCGTCCCTAACCTCTCGGGTCAGTACACCTAGGACGCCCCTGGGGCGACCTGGAGCGGCGACCTGGAACGACCTGAACCTGCCCCGCACGGCCCCGCTCACCCTCACCAGGGCGAAATCACGGCCCCCAACAACCCGGGCCCCGTATGCGCCCCGATCACCGCCCCGACCTCGCTGACGTGCAGCTCCGCAAGGCCGGGCACCCGGTCCCTGAGCCGGTCCGCGAGGGTCGAGGCCCGTTCGGGCGCCGCCAGGTGATGCACCGCGATATCGACGCGGTCCGCGCCGGCCCGCTCGATCACGATCTCCTCCAGGCGGGCGATCGCCTTGGACGCCGTCCGCACCTTCTCCAGCATCTCGATGCGCCCGCCGTCCAGCTGAAGCAGCGGCTTCACGGCAAGGGCCGAGCCCAACAGCGCCTGCGCGGCGCCGATCCGGCCGCCCCGGCGGAGATAGTCCAGGGTGTCGACGTAGAAGTACGCGGACGTGTTCGCGGACCGCTTCTCCGCCGCGGTCACCGCCTCGTCCACCGAGCCGCCGGACTCGGCCGCCTCCGCCGCCGCGAGCGCGCAGAAGCCCAGGGCCATCGCGACCATGCCGGTGTCCACCACCCGAACCGGCACCGGCGCTTCCTTCGCCGCGAGGGCCGCCGCGTCGTACGTGCCCGAGAATTCGGCGGACAGATGCAGCGAGACGATGTCCGTCGCGCCCGACTCGGCGACCTTGCGGTAGGTCTGGGCGAAGACCTCAGGGCTCGGCCGCGAGGTGGTCACAGAGCGGCGCTTCTGCAGCGCCAGAGCCAGGGAGCGCGCGGAGATCTCGGTGCCCTCTTCGAGCGCCTGGTCGCCCAGGACCACCGTCAGGGGTACCGACGTGATGCCGTGCCGCTCCATCGTCCGCTGCGGCAGATAGGCCGTTGAATCCGTGACGATCGCGACATGACGGGACATGCGGTGGAGGTTACCTGCCTGGGCCCGACGGCGGCAGCCCGACCCCTTGCGGTCCAGTCTGCCAGTCGCTCTCCGGGCCCTGCCTGATCGCCCCCGCGCTCACGTCGTGCTCTCGGGCCTGGCCTGCTTCTCCCAGGGATAGGAGGGCCGCGGCGTCGGCGGCGTGATGGCGGGCCGCGCCTGCTCCTGCGACGCGGACGACTCCTGCTCCGACGGCTCCGTCCACGTCTGCTCCGCGGCCTTGCCCGCGTCCGCCGCCTGGTCGGGCTCGGGCCACGCGGCGGGGGTCTGCGCGGGCGCCGGTTCCTTCGTCCAGTGCCGCAGCGCGCCCGTCTCCAGGTCGATCTGCGAGCTCAGCGAGTCCAGATCGTCGTCCGCGAAACGGTGGGCCCGGTCGCGCACCACCCACCGCAGCGAATCCGCCGACTTCGTGATCTGCTCCGTGCGCTCCCGCAGGGCGGGGAGGCGCTGGGTCAGGGCCGTCCTGTCCGGGTCCCGCTCAAGGCGCCTGAGCTCTTCGTCCAGCTCGTGGCCGTGCGCGCTGAGCCGCTCGAAGAGCCCCAGGGACTCCTTCAGCGAGACGTCTTCGACGGCACCCGCCCGCAGGGCGTCCTGCGTGGCCCGCATCGACGTACGCAACGAGAGCCTCAGCTGGGCCAGTTCGGCGGTCGGGCCCACCTGCGCGAAGCTCCTCGCGCGCAGCGTCGTGTCCTCCACCGACCGGCGCGCCTGCGAGATCGTGCGGTCCACGCCGCGCTTGGCGGCACCGACCGCCTTCACCGTCATGTACACACCAAAAACCAGAAACAGCACTACGAGCAGCGCCACGATCACGCCCACGGCCTCCATGACGCTCCTCCCGGATCCTGCGGCGAGTTCCGCACCGACCCTTCCACGGTAAACGCAAAGGGCAGGTTGGGGGTTCCAGTGGAACCCCCAACCTGCCCGTAGGGGACTACCCTCATATCCCCTCGCGTACCGCGTGTCTCTAGGCCGGGACGATGTTCACCAGCTTCGGCGCCCGCACGATGACCTTGCGGATCCCGGCACCGTCCAGCGCCGCCAGAACCCTCTCGTCGCCCAGGGCCACCTTCTCCAGCTCCTCGTCCGAGATCGAAGGGGAGACCTCCAGGCGCGCCCTGACCTTGCCCTTGATCTGCACGACGCAGGTCACGGTCTCGTCCACGACGTACGCCGGGTCGGCCACGGGGAAGTCCTGGTGGACGACCGAGTCGGTGTGACCCAGCTTGCGCCACAGCTCCTCGCCGACGTGCGGGGCCAGCGGAGCGATCAGCAGCACCAGGCGCTCGGCGACCGGGCGCGGCAGCGTGCCGCCCTCCTTGGTCAGGTAGTTGTTCAGCTCGGTGATCTTGGCGATGGCGGTGTTGAACCGCATGCCGTCCAGGTCCTGGCGCACACCGTCGATCGCCTTGTGCAGGGCGCGCAGCGTGCCCTCGGCGACGTCGGACTCCGCGACGTCCGCGACCGTGACCTCACCGGTCGACTCGTCGACGATCAGACGCCACATGCGCTGCAGCAGCCGGTACTGGCCGACCACCGCGCGCGTGTCCCACGGGCGCGAGACGTCCAGCGGGCCCATCGCCATCTCGTACAGACGCAGGGTGTCCGCGCCGTACTCCTCGCAGATCTCGTCCGGAGTGACCGCGTTCTTCAGGGACTTGCCCATCTTGCCCAGCTCGCGCTTGACCGGCTCGCCCTCGAAGAAGTACTGGCCGTCGCGCTCCTCGACCTCGGTGGCCTGGACCGGGAAGCCACGGCTGTCGCGGTACACGTAGGCCTGGATCATGCCCTGGTTGAACAGCTTGTGGAACGGCTCGCAGGACGAGATGTGCCCCAGGTCGAACAGCACCTTCGACCAGAAGCGGGCGTACAGCAGGTGCAGCACCGCGTGCTCGGCGCCGCCCACGTACAGGTCGACGCCGCCGGTCGGCTGCCCCTCGCGCGGGCCCATCCAGTACTGCTCGACGGCCGGGTCGACCAGCTTCCGGTCGTTGTGCGGGTCCAGGTAGCGCAGCTCGTACCAGCAGGAACCGGCCCAGTTGGGCATCGTGTTCGTCTCGCGGCGGTACTTCTTGGGGCCGTCGCCCAGGTCCAGGGTGACATTGACCCAGTCCTCGTTGCGGGACAGCGGCGTCTCCGGAGAGGTGTCCGCGTCGCCGGGTTCGAAGGTGCGCGGGGAGTAGTCGTCGACCTCCGGCAGCTCCAGGGGCAGCATCGACTCGGGCAGCGAGTGGGCGATGCCGTCCTCGTCGTAGACAATCGGGAAGGGCTCGCCCCAGTAGCGCTGACGGCTGAACAGCCAGTCGCGCAGGCGGAAGTTGACGGTGCCCTCGCCGATGCCGCGGGTGGCCAGCCAGCCGGTGATGCGCGCCTTGGCGCCGGCGACGTCCATGCCGTCCAGCGAGATCTCCTGGTTGGCGGAGTTGATCAGCTTCGCCTCGTAGGAGGAGAAGGCGTCGTCCCACGTCGACGTGTCGGTGCCGCGGTCGTCGGACGGCTCGACCACGCAGCGCATCGGCAGGTGGAAGGCGCGCGCGAAGGCGAAGTCTCGGCTGTCGTGCGCCGGGACGGCCATGATCGCGCCGGTGCCGTAGCCCATCAGGACGTAGTCGGCGATGAAGACCGGGACCTGCTCGCCGCTGACCGGGTTGGTGGCGTAGACGCCGGTGAAGACGCCGGTCTTCTCCTTGGCGTCGGCCTGGCGCTCCACGTCGGACTTGGAGGCGGCGAACGCGCGGTACTTGGCGACGGCTTCGGCCGGGGTGGCGTGCCCGCCGGTCCACGTCTCGTGGGTGCCCTCGGGCCAGGCGTCGGGGACGACCTTGTCGACCAGCTCGTGCTCGGGCGCCAGGACCATGTAGGTCGCGCCGAACAGGGTGTCCTGGCGGGTGGTGAAGACGGTGATGGCCTCGTCCCCGGAGCCGACCGGGAAGTCGACGCGGGCGCCTTCGGAGCGGCCGATCCAGTTGCGCTGCTGCAGCTTGATGGCCTCGGGCCAGTCCAGGCCGTCCAGGTCGTCGAGGAGGCGGTCCGCGTACGCCGTGATGCGCATGTTCCACTGGCGCAGCTTGGCCTTGAAGACGGGGAAGTTGCCGCGCTCGGACCGGCCGTCGGCGGTGACTTCCTCGTTGGCCAGGACGGTGCCCAGGCCGGGACACCAGTTGACGGGGGCGTCGGAGGCGTACGCCAGGCGGTACTCGCTCAGCACGTCGGCGCGCTCGTTGGCAGTCAGCTCGCTCCACGCGCGCGTGGAGCCCGGTACCGCACGCTCACCGCTGTCGAACTGCGCGACCAGGTCGGCGATCGGGCGGGCCTTCTTCGTCTCCCCGTCGTACCAGGAGTTGAAGATCTGCACGAAGATCCACTGGGTCCACTTGTAGTAGTCCGGGTCGATCGTCGCGAAGGAGCGGCGCTTGTCGTGGCCCAGGCCCAGACCGCGCAGCTGCGTCTTCATGTTCTCCATGTTGGCCTCGGTGGAGGCCCGGGGGTGCGTGCCCGTCTGCACGGCGTACTGCTCCGCGGGCAGGCCGAAGGCGTCGAAGCCCAGGGTGTGCAGGACGTTGTGGCCGGTCATGCGCTGGAAGCGCGCGTAGACGTCCGTGGCGATGTATCCCAGCGGGTGGCCGACGTGCAGGCCCGCTCCGGAGGGGTACGGGAACATGTCCATGATGAACTTCTTGGGCTTGGCGACCAGCGCGGCCTGCGCGTCGCCGTCCGCCGCCAGGTCGCCGGTCGGGTTCGGCGCCTCGTACGTGCCGTCGGCGTCCCAGAAGTCCTGCCAGCGTGCCTCGATCTCGGCGGCCAGGGCAGCCGTGTAGCGGTGCGGCGCGGCCACCTCGGTGGCGGCAGCGGAATTCGTCTCGCTCATGATTGTCAAAGCTCCATCGATCGTCTCTGCCTGCGGAAATGACCGTCCTGGCCAAATGAAAAAGCCCCTCACACAGGAGGGGACGCCGCGCCGATGCCGACCGCGATTTTCCGGCGGTCGGGACTGATCAGCGCGGCCCGCTAAGCAGAAGGCGTACGGCACGCATGGCGTCAGGGTACCGCAGCGCTCACGTGGCCCGCGACGAGGTTCCACCGCACCGCCCCGCACCACCCCGCGCCGCCCCCTGGCCCGCCGAAGGCCCGGAACCCGACCCTTGGCCAAAGGTTACTCCGCGTACCGACCACTATCGGGGCAACACCAAGATCGCGTCGCGTTTAGATAACAACGCAATAACTCAAACCTCGTACTCACTGGTATGCGGCCACTTAGCATGCGGCGATCGAGCCATTTCGGAGTCGCCCCCATGAACCCTCTGAATTCTCCTCGCAAGAGCCGCACCAACCGCTCCAACCGCAAGAGCCGTTCGTTCGCAGCCTTCCCCGAACCGAGCAGAACCACGCGCGGAGTCCTGACCACCGCCGCACTGCTGCTCATACCCCTGCTCGTCATAGTCGGCAGCGACGCCTTCCGCGCCGCCCTCGACTTCACCACCGGCGTCCTGTCCCTGGTCTCCCTGACCGCCGCCGTCGTGTGGGGCCTGGTCGCCACCGACCGGCTCTTCCTGCACTCCCGTCAGCGACTGCTCGCCCAGGCCGTGCACCGGGCCACCGCCGTCGCCTCCATCGGGTCCCTTCTGCTGCACGTCAGCGTCAAACTCGCGCTCGACCACGTGTCGCCCGTCGGCGCCCTCATCCCCTTCGGGCTCGGCTTCTCCGGCAGCGATGGCCTCATCGGCCTCGGCTCGCTCGCCGGGCTCCTCATGGTCGTCACCGGCGTCACCGGGGCCCTGCGCAGCGCCTTCGCCTCGCCCGCCCAGGTCGCGTCGCGCTGGCGGGCGCTGCACATGCTCGCCTACCCCGCCTGGTGTTCGGCCCTCGTCCACGGCCTGTACGCGGGACGCGCGCCCAAGCCGTGGGTGATCGCCCTGTACTGCCTCTGCCTGGTCGCCGTCGCGGGTGCGGTCGCGTTGCGCGCGGCCCCGCTCCCGGTCAAGCGAAAGGTGGCCGCCCGGATCCTGGCCTTTCTCGAACCGGAGGGCAGGGTGCGCGGTCGGCAGCCCGTACACCGGGACACCACCGAGTCCCCGCTCCCCGGTACGGCCGCCGATCCCGGCCGCGCCCCCGAACCCGTACCCGACCCTCCGGTGGTCGGCATCGCGGCGGCCTACCGCGTCCTCGCCTCCAGCAGCCGGCCGACAGAGGCGGTTCCCACCGATCCCCCGATGGACCCCCCGCCGCGCTGGCCGTCCCCTTCCCCGCCTCTCCCGGCCGAGGCCCCGCACATTCCGTACGACACCTCGTACGACACCCACACCACGGCGTACGACCCCCCGGACGCCCCCTACCGCTCCCACGACACCGCGTACGACCCGCAGTACGACGCGGCCCACAACCCTCCGTACGAGGCCCCGTACCAAGCCCCGTACGACAGCGGTCCCGCCACCGAACCGCTGCCCCACACCTTCCAGGCGCCGAGCTCGGGCGAGCCCTGGAACGCCGCCACCGGAGGACCCAAGTGAACGCGTCGCTGCCCGACGTCCCCGAAGTCCGCGTCGTCGGGCTTCCGCTCCTGACCTCGGGCTTCGATCTGGTCGAGCGCCTTGATCTGGCGATGCACCTGAAGGTGCACGGCCCGCTCGAACCCATGGCGGGCGAGTCCCTCGCCGGTCTCTCCGAGGCCATCTCGCTGCGCGGCAGGGGCGGCGCGGGCTTTCCCTTCGCCAAGAAGCTCCGCGCGGTCGCCGACGCGGCGATACGTCGGGGCGTGCGCCCCGTGGTCGTCGTCAACGGCAGCGAGGACGAACCCGCCTGCCGCAAGGACACCGTCCTGATCAACCGCGCCCCGCACCTCATCCTCGACGGCGCTCTCCTCGCCGCCGAAGCCCTGGGCGCCCGCACGCTCGTCGTGGGTGTGACCCGGGACTCCACCGAGTCCTCGATGCTCGCCGCGCTCGCCGAGCGCGGCCTCACCAACCGGCGCGGATCGACCATCCGCGCGCGCGTGCAACGCAATCCGGTGCGCATGGTGACCGGAGAGTCCTCGGCCCTGGTCCGCTCGGCGGACGGCGGTCCGCCACTGCCGCCGGGACGCAAGGTGCGCACCTCCGACTCCGGAGTGGGCGGCGCGCCCACGCTGCTGTCCAACGCGGAGACCTTCGCGCAGCTCGCGGTCGCCGCCCGGACGGGCGCCGACCGCTACTGCCGCACCGGCCTGCGGGAGGAGCCCGGCACGGTGCTGCTCACCGTCTCCGGAGCCGTCGCGAGGCCCATGGTGGTCGAGGTTCCCACCGGAGTGCCCCTGCAGTACGTACTGCAGCTCGCCGGCGCCCCGCCGCTCCCCCAGGGCGTCCTGACGGGCGGCTATCACGGCAAGTGGCTCGACGCGGTCACCGCACATGACGCGGTCGTCTCACGCGCCTCCCTGGAGGCCTGCGGCGGCGCGCTCGGCGCGGGCGCCATCCTGCCGATCGGACCCGGCACCTGCCCGCTCGGGGAGTCGCTGCACGTGGCGAACTGGCTGGCCGGCGAGAGCGCGGGCCAGTGCGGCCCCTGCTACCTGGGGCTCCCCGCGGCGGCCCGCGGTCTCGCGGACGTCCTGGACGGCGGCGGCCCCACCGCCCTGGAGGCGCTGCGCGAGGTGACACGGGCCGTGAAGCGGCGCGGCGCCTGCAAGCACCCCGACGGCACGGCGGCCTTCATCGACTCCAGCATCTCGGCGTTCACGGACGACCTCGCCGCGCACGTCCTCGGCGGCGGCTGCGGCCGCCCCGTGGAGGGTGTCCTGCCGCTCCAGGAGGAGACCCCGCAGGCCGAGGCCCCCAGCGGCCGCAGGCTCGCCGTCGACTGGACCCTCTGCCAGGGCCACGGGCTGTGCGCGGACATCGTCCCCGAGCTGATCCAGCTGGGCCCCGACGGCTTCCCCTCCGTTGCGGAAGCGTCCGTACCGCGCTACTCCGAAGCGCGAGCCGCACGCGCCGTACGCCGCTGCCCCGCACTCGCACTGCGCGTCGAGGAGGACCCGTCCGTGCCCTCACCGCGCACGGCGCTGCCGCTCGCACTCCCGCCGGGCCGCGGCCGTGGCCGCAGGGCGCTCGGCAGCGGACGCCAATGACCCTTTAGGAGACACCTCCAGAAGACACACGAAAGCGGGCCACCCGATCCGGGTGGCCCGCTCTCATCTGCTGTGGAGCTAAGGAGAATTGAACTCCTGACCTCCTGCATGCCATGCAGGCGCTCTACCAACTGAGCTATAGCCCCTTGCTTGTCCGCCCGGTTCCCCCGGCGACCTCGCCAACATTACACGGTCCTCCCCGTGCTCCACCAAATCGTTCCCGGTCTGTACCGATACGGCCGGTACTGTCAGCCTTCGTGACCGTGATCGCGCTTGTCGGCGCCCGCCGCCGCATGCCCCTCGCCGCAGGGGTGTGCCTGCTCTCCTTCACGGCCTTCTGGCTCGCGCAGCGCGCCGCGGACGTCTCGATGATCGACCTGATGGTCTACCGGGCCGAGGGCGAGACCGCGCGCGCGGGCGGCGACCTCTACGCACTGCGCACCACCGAGGCCCACCTGCCCACCACCTACCCGCCGTTCGCGGCCCTGCTGTTCACCCCGCTGACGCTCCTGGCCACGGCGGACATGCGCACCCTGGCGACCCTGGGCAACCTGCTCCTCCTGGTGGCCTTCGCACACCTCTCCCTGCGCCTCATCGGACCCGCCCGGAGCACCGAGACCGCCCTGTGGGTGTCCGCGCTCGCCGTCTGGGCGGAGCCGGTGTGGACGACCCTGCGGTACGGCCAGATCAATCTGCTGCTCGCCGTCCTGGTCCTGTGGGACCTGTCACGCCGCCCCGGCCACCGCTGGGCGGGCCTGGGTATCGGCATCGCGGCGGCGGTCAAGCTCACGCCCGCGCTCTTCGTGGTCTTCCTGCTGCTCACCGGCGCCGCCGAGGCCGTACGGCGCGGACACTGGCGCGCTCCCGTGCGCCACGCGTGCGTGGCGGGCGTCTCGTTCGCCGGGGCGACGCTGCTCGCGGCCGCCGCCCTGCCGGGCGACTCCTGGCGGTTCTGGACCCGGATGGTCTTCGAGACGGGCCGGGTCGGGCTCGCCGAGGACACCGCGAACCAGTCGCTGCGCGGCGTCCTGGCGCGGCTCCTGCACACCGACGAGCCCGGCGCCCGGTGGGCGGTGGCCGCGGCGGTGACCTGCGTGCTCGGTCTCGCGGTCGCCGTGCGCGCGGCGCTGCGCGGGGAGCGCGCACGGGCGGCGGTGGCCTGCGCGGCGACGGCGCTCCTGGTCAGCCCGGTGTCGTGGTCGCACCACTGGGTGTGGTGCGTGCCGATGGCGCTGCTCTTGTGGACGGAGGCGGTGCGCCGGGGCGGCCGGGCCCGGTGGGCGGCCACCGGCGCCGTGGTCCTCGTCTTCTGTTCGTACGCCCTGTGGTGGGTTCCCCATGGCGTGGGACGGCTTGAACTCGGCCAGAATTATGGCGAGATGACGCTGTCCGCCCTCTACGTAGGGACCGCTTTCGCCTTCCTGCTGCATGAACTACAGGGAATCGGAGGCCGGATCCGATCAGGGATCAAGCCGTGGCGAAGGAGTAGAAGCGCTTGAGCGTGCAGTGTTCGTCGAGCAGCCGTCCATAGATCGGCTCCCCTTCGAGCTCGCGGTACGTCTCGATGGGGTCGCCCTTTATGATCAGCGCCCGCGCGCACTCCTCGCACCAGTACTGGTAGTCCGGGTTGACCGGTTCCATGTCGCGGACGATGGGCGTACCACTGCCGCACCAGTCGCACTTACGCCTGTGTGCACCCATCGATCAGCTCCAGCTGCGGCCGCAGGCCGTGCACACGTACGAGACACCGCCGTTGTCGCCGAGCACTTGGGCGACATGGGACGAACCGCAGGACGGACAGGTGAGATGGGGTGCGACCGCCGCGAAGGGAGCGGCAGCGCGGCGTGGCGCGGCCACTGCGATGGGGCCGACAGCCTCATCGCGGATGCTCGCAGGCATCGCTCTCCCTCCCGTCGGGTCACATTCGGTGGTCTGGCGCGGTCCCCTTCCGGTTGTCCGATTCTGCCATGGCCTGAGCGACCCGGTCAGCGACGCAGTCGTACCAGTCCGGACACGGCGCCCAGCGCCGCCGCTCCGGCCAGGGCATATGCGCACACCTGGAGCGCGTCCGCGGATGAATACGCCCCCGGAGCCCCCTGCGACTCAAGCCGGTTGAGGAAAAGTGCGCCAAAACACGCGACGCCGATCAATTGGCCGATCTGAGTGACCGTGGAGAGGAGTCCGCTGGCGTCAGCGGCGTCTTCCGGCCGCACCGTGGACAGTGCCCGGGTGAGCGTCGGGCTGAACCCCAGGGAGAGCCCCGCGCCGATGCCCACGAAGGCCGCGTACAGCCACAGTCCGCCCTGACCGCCGTCCCCCAGCAGCAGACCCACCGCGACCGTCGACACCGCGGTGAGCACGAACCCACCGGGGATCAGTGCCCGTTGGGCCGCCGCCGGCCATCGCCGCCAGGTCAGGCCGACCGCGCCGAAGACCACGGCGGTGGGCCCGAACGTCAGACCGGCGCGCAGCGCGCTGTAGCCGAGGCCGCCCTGGACGTGCAGCGTGAGCACGAACAGGAAGCCCGCGTTGACCGCCATCACGGTGCCTATCCGGAAGACCGCGAGGCCCATACCGGGGATGCGCAGGACCCGCGGCGCGATCAGCGGTGCGCCTCCACCGCGGGCGAGCCGGGACTCGTATCCGCAGAAGAGCGCGAAGAGGACCAGTGCCGAGCCCATCGAGAGCCAGGACCACAGCGGCCAGCCCTCCTGCTGGCCGAGCACCAGCGGCACGGTGAGCAGCGAGACGGTGGCGCCGAGCAGCACGAGCCCCGGCAGATCGAGTCCACGCGCCCGCCGCCCCTCCCCCGGCTTCGGGGAGGCGTCACCCGGCAGCACACGCCGGGCCATGATCAGCAGGACCACGCCGACCGGCACGTTCACCAGGAACACCGGGCGCCAGCCCGTGCCGAACAGGTCGGCGCTGACCAGGATTCCGCCGAGCACCTGCCCCGCCGCCGCCCCGACGGCGAGCACGGCCGAGTACGCGCCGAGCGCCTTCGTCCGCGCCTCGCCGGTGAAGTTGCGCTGGATCAGGCTGAGGACCTGCGGGATGAGCAGTGCCGAGCCCGCGCCCTGCAACAGCCTGAAGGCGATCAACTCGCCCGTGCCCTGGCTGAGTCCGCAGGCGAGCGAGGCGACGGTGAAGACCGTGAGGCCCACGAGGTAGAGGCGGCGGTGGCCGAGGCGGTCGCCGAGCCGCGCGCCGGTGATCAGGAGCACGGCGTACGTGATGGTGTATCCGGCGATCACCAGCTGCAACCCGGCGCCCGACGCGCCCAGTTCGGCGCGGATGGTGGGCGCGGCGACATTGACGATGAAGGCGTCGAGCAGTGCCATGAACTGCGCGGCGATGACGACCGCGAGGAGCCGCCCGGGGCGATTGTCGGTGCCGGGGGCTTTACTGAGTGCGGGACTTGAATCAGCGGAATCAACGGAATCAGCGGAGTCAACGGAATCGAGCGAACCAGCGGGATCAGCGGGATCCGCCGCGGTGGACGGGGTGCTCGTTGTCATGACACCGAGCGTGACGGCGAGTTGGTACGGGTAACGAGAGCCCGTTGATGCTGGTACTGGCAGCACCTGGCAAAGCCCGGGGCATGGACCGACGATGGGGGACGTGACGACGATGGGGACGACTCAGCGACGAAGGCCCGAGCTCGCCACCTTCCTGCGGAGCCGCAGAGCCAGGGTGACACCGGCCGACGTGGGCATGCCGCCGGGGCTGCGCCGCCGCACGCCCGGTCTGCGCCGCGAGGAGGTCGCCCAGCTCTCCGGAGTCGGCGTCACCTGGTACACGTGGTTGGAGCAGGGACGCCCGATCAACGCGTCGGCGCAGGTCCTGGACGCCGTGGCGCGCACGCTCCGCCTCGACAAGCCGGAGCGCGAGCATCTGTACCACCTGGCAGAGGTTCCGTTCGAGCCGGACCGTGAGACCGCGTCCCCCGAGGCAGTCGGCCCCGAGATCCAGGGCATCATCGACGCCCTCGACCCGCACCCGGCCGTGGTCTACAACGCGCGCTACGACATCCTCGCCACCAACCCCGCCTACCGCGACCTCTTCTTCGTCCCGCAGGTGACGGTCCTGCGTGTGCCGAACGTCCTGTGGACGCTGTTCATCGTGCCCGACCCCGTCTGCCCGCTGGTCTTCCGCGAGTCGGAGCTGCCGGTGATGGTGGCGACGCTGCGCAGTTCGTACGGACGCCATGTGGGCGAGCCCGCCTGGGAGGACTTCATACGCCGTCTGTCCGCCGCGAGCGCGCACTTCGCCGAGCTGTGGGAGAGCGGGGACGTGGCACCGCCGGGACCGCGCGTGAAGACGTTTCGGCACGCGGCGGTCGGAGAGCTGCGGATGACGTCGGTCTCGCTGTCCATCAACGGCATGCCGGAGTGCCGGATCGTCGCGTACACACCGGACGACGAGGTGAGCCGACTGCGGGCGGTGGAGCTTCGCGGGCTCAGGCTGCCGGAAACGGGAGGATCCCGCCCTCTGATGAGGACGGGATCCGAATTGTGGAGCTAAGGAGAATTGAACTCCTGACCTCCTGCATGCCATGCAGGCGCTCTACCAACTGAGCTATAGCCCCGTGTTCCACGCGGCGGAGCCGCATGATGTTCCGTCCCGCTCGGCGGGCGAACAAGAAGAACTTTAGCCTGCGCCGAGCCGGAATGTGAAATCCGGGTGACGGGCCCTCTCGGGCCCTCCGACCAGCGGCTCTGACACCCGGTCCGGCGCCCGCCCCAGCCCCGCTGCGACAGCCGCCAGGACCAGGGTCAATCGTCGTCGCCGAGCACCGGCTCAGGCAGCGTGCCGGCGTTGTGCTCAAGGAGGCGCCAGCCGCGCGCGCCCTGTCCGAGCACGGACCAGCAGCAGTTGGAGAGCCCGCCGAGGCCCTCCCAGTGGTGGGACTCCAGGCCGAGGAGACGGCCGATGGTGGTGCGGATCGTGCCGCCGTGGCTGACCACGACGAGCGTGCCGTCCTCCGGCAGCTTCTCGGCATGGCGAAGCACGATCGGCGCGGCCCGGTCGGCGACCTCGGTCTCGAGCTCACCGCCGCCGCGGCGCACCGATTCGCCGCGCTTCCACGCGGCGTACTGGTCGCCGAAGCGGGTGATGATCTCGTCGTGCGTCAGGCCCTGCCACTGACCGGCGTACGTCTCCTGGAGGCCCGAATCGTGCGTGACCTCCAGGCCGGTCAGGGTGGCGAGCTCCGCCGCGGTGGCCGCCGCCCGACTGAGGTCGGACGCCACGATGGCGTCCGGCTTCAGCGAGGCGAGCAGCCGGGCGGCGCGTCTGGCCTGCGAGACACCGGTGTCGGTCAGCTCGATGTCCGTGGAGCCCTGGAAGCGGCGCTCCAGGTTCCACGCCGTCTGGCCGTGCCGCCACAGGATGATCCGGCAGCCGCGGCTGGTCACCGAAGCTCACCGTCCAGGTCGGCTGCTTCCTCCTCGGCGCGCTGCTCGGCGTGCTCGGCGGCCTTGCCGCGGGTCGCGACGGCGTCGGCGGGCAGCTCGATCTCGGGGCAGTCCTTCCACAGGCGCTCGAGGGCGTAGAAGACACGCTCCTCGCTGTGCTGGACGTGCACCACGATGTCCACGTAGTCCAGGAGGACCCAGCGGGCTTCGCGGTCGCCCTCGCGGCGCACCGGCTTGACGCCGAGCTCCTTGCTGAGCCGCTCCTCGATCTCGTCGACGATCGACTTGACCTGGCGGTCGTTGGGCGCGGAGGCGAGCAGGAAGGCGTCCGTGATCGACAGCACGTCGCTGACGTCGTACGCGATGATGTCGTGCGCGAGCTTGTCGGCAGCCGACTGTGCGGCGACCTTGATGAGCTCGATGGAGCGGTCCGTGGCGGTCACTGGTGAGCTTTCCTTCAGGTGGTCAAGACACCCCAAGGGTCTCACGGACCGCCGACAGCATCCCCGATGATCGCCCGATCACCCTGTCTGCTGCGTCACCCGGCCGGGAAAACCCCCGGCCGGGTGGCATGGCGCCGTCACCCCGCCTTGTAGTCCTGGCCGAGGACGACCGACACATCCGCGTTCGTCGCGGTCTTGCCCTTGCGGACCACGCTCGCCGGCAGGCCGAGCGTCTTGGCGACCTCGGTGGCCTGCGTCTTCTTGTCCGCCTCGGCGTACGTGACCTGCGACGACGTCTGAGCCGTCGAGCCCGCGCCGCCGTCGACGAAGGTGTACCCGCCGTTGACCAGCGAGATCCGCGCCTCCTGCCCGGCGCCCTTGGCACCGGAGGCGTTCTTGACGCCGACCCGCACGGCCGCGCCCTTGTCCGGGTTCTTGACCGCGCCGCCCAGGACGTTCTTGACCACGCTCTCGCCGGCCTTCTCCGAGAGCGTCCCGTCCTGCTGCACCGGGAGCGTCTGCGTGGAGTAGTCGCCGCCCTTCGCACGGTCGGCGAGCTTGGCGAGGAAGGCGCCGAGGTCCTTCTCCTTGAGCGACGGGTCCAGGATCTGGGCGAGCGACTGGACCGTGGTCGTCGCGGCCTGCGGGTCGGACGACAGCTTCCGCAGGACAGCCTGCATGACCTGCCCGAACCGGCTCAGCTGCGCGGTCTCGGTCTCTCCCGAGGCACGGTAGGTGGCGTACGCGACGGCCATCGGGCCGCTCAGGGTCTGCTGCTCGCCCTTCTTCACGAGGGGCCCCTGGCCCTTCTTGGCCTTGGGGTCCGGCACGTCGGCGTCCGTGTCGACGTCGATGTTGCCGACCAGCTCGACGAGGTTGTTCAGGTACGGGGTGTCAAGCCGCCACGTGCCCTCGACCTGGGTGCCCAGCAGGCTGTCGATCGACTCGCGGGTACCGGTCGAGCCGTCGTCGTCGACCGATTTGCCGAGTGTCGTCCCCGCGCCGTCGTCATCCGTCACGGAGAGGGAGTTGGGCAGCAGGACGGTGGTGCCGCGCTTGGTCGTGGTGTTGTTCACCAGGAGCGCCGTGGAGGTGCCGCCCCCCTTGGTGTTGTGCAGGTGGACGACGATCACGTCGCGGTTCTGCGGTCCGGCCGCCGCTGCCGCGTCGCCGGACGCGTCGTCCGAGAGGCCGGGGAGCTTGCCCGCGTACCAGAGGTAGCCGACGCCGCCCGCGATCACGAGCGCGACCACCACGACGAGGGCGACGACCCGGGAACGCCCGCGCCGCTTGGCCTCCTCACGCCGTTCGGTGCGGCTCTCGGTGAACTTCAGCCAGTCGATGACGTCTTCGGACTCTTCGTCCGGCTCCTCGATGAAGGAGAACTGCTGGGTCTCGTACGCGGGATCGCGGTGCTCGGACTCGGCCTCGGGCTCGGCCTCGGGCTCACGCCGGGGTCCGGGCTCCGCCTCCGGCTCCGGCTGCCGCGGCTGCTGCGGGATCCAGCCGGTCTGCGTCTGCTGGGCGGCCTGCTGCCGGGGCTGCTGGTGCTGCTGGTGCTGCTGGTGCTGGGCCTGCTGCTGGTCGTACGTGCCGTAAGAACCGGAGTCGTACGAAGAGCCGTACGAGGAGTCGTAGGACGGGACAGGGGGCTGCTGCCCGGTCGCGTACGGGTCGTAGCCGTAACCCTGCGGCTGCTGTTGTTGCTGGTGCTGCTGTTGCTGGTGTGGTTGCTGCTGTTGCTGGGCCTGAGCCCCGTACTGGTCGTACGAAGCCGAGGGCTGTACCTGCTGGTACACCGGCTGCCCGTACTCGTCGTACCCGACGATCTGGTACTCGCCCGCATACGGGTCACCGCCCGCGTACGGGTCGCCGCCCGCATACGGGTCGTACTGTCGGTCGTTCACCGGTGCCCCTCTCGGCTCAATCGCCGCGGTACAGCTCGCGCTTGTCGATATAACGCACCACACCGTCCGGCACCAGGTACCAGACGGGGTCCCCCTTGGCGACCCGTGCACGGCAGTCCGTGGACGAGATGGCGAGGGCCGGGACCTCCACCAGCGAGACGCCGCCCTCCGGCAGGCCCGGGTCGGTCAGCGTATGGCCGGGACGGGTGACCCCGATGAAGTGCGCCAGGGAGAACAGTTCTTCGGTGTAGCGCCAGGTGAGGATCTGACCGAGGGCGTCGGCGCCCGTGATGAAGAAGAGGTCCGTGTCGGGATTGAGCGTGCGCAGATCGCGCAGCGTGTCCGTCGTGTAGGTCGGTCCGCCGCGGTCGATGTCGATGCGGCTCACCGAGAACTGTGGGTTCTCGGCCGTCGCGATGACCGTCATCAGATAGCGGTCCTCGGCCGGGGACACCACCTTGTCGCTCTTCTGCCACGGCTGCCCGGTCGGCACGAACACCACCTCGTCGAGGTGGAACTGCGCGGCGACCTCCTGGGCCGCCACCAGGTGTCCGTGGTGGATCGGGTCAAACGTTCCGCCCATGACGCCCAGGCGGCGTTTGCCCTTGCTGGCCGGGCCGGTACCTGGACCGGTAGGCATGTCCTGCTCTCCCATGCGTGCAGACCCTACCGGCCCGGTCGACGGGCTCTGTTGCGGCCGTCCGTTCCGTGAGACCGCTCAGCGGTCGCGGTTGAAGCGCGTGGTGATCCACAGGAGCAGCAGGAGCAGGACGAACGCGCCACCGCCGACGACAAGAGGATTGAGGCTTTGGTGGTTGCCCGCGTGCTCACCTTCGGAGGCGAGAGTGACCAGCTGGGAGGCGGTGCTGTGGAGGCTCATCGTCGGCAGGACCTATCCGGTGGTGGGCGGGACAAAGACTTCAGGGCCATCGTATGCGGGGGCGGCGGCCAAGCTCACGTCGACTCAGCTGTTGCGGTCGGCGCGGTCGTCCCCGTCGCCCGCGCCGGAACGGGTCCCGCCGCGCTCGGCGTCCCCGCCCGGACGCTCGGCGTCGGCTCCCCCGGCCTCTCGATCGGCGTCGGCGCCCTGGCGGTAGCCCCGCAACAGGAACCACGCGACGAGCACGCAGCCGACGACCATGACGATCAGCACGACGCGCAGCAGATTGCCCGCACCCTGCTCCTTGGCGGCAAGGGCGGCCGCCTCCGTGACCCAGTGGTGGGCGGCGGCGCTGTGCTCCATGACTGCCATGACGGGCGACTCCATTCGCTGTGCTGCCCTGTCACGGTATCTCCGCCTAGTCTGGACCCCACCTCGGGGGCATGACTGGACGAGCATGGGGGATGGGGCATGACCGACGACAACGACCACGGCCGGCACAGCGAGGGCGGGCGGGACGAAGGCCACGAGCACGTGCCGAGCAGGCAGCGCAGGCGCTTTCCCGGAATCTCGTCACGGGCGTACGAACACCCGGCGGACCGTTCGGCCCTGGTGGCCCTGCGCAAGCTCAGCGGGTTCGACACCGTCTTCAAGGCGCTCAGCGGACTGCTCCCCGAGCGGAGCCTGCGGCTCCTGTTCCTGTCGGACTCCGTACGGGTCTCCGACGCGCAGTTCGCGCACCTCAACACCATGCTGCGGGACGCCTGTTACATCCTGGACCTGGAGAAGGTCCCGCCGATGTACGTGAACATGGACCCGAACCCGAACGCGATGTGCATCGGCCTCGACGAGCCGATCATCGTGGTGACCACGGGGCTCGTCGAGCTGCTCGACGAGGAGGAGATGCGCGCGGTCGTCGGCCACGAGGTGGGCCACGCCCTCTCCGGCCACTCGGTGTACCGGACGATACTGCTCTTCCTCACCGGCCTCGCGCTCAAGGTGGCCTGGATCCCGCTCGGCAACCTGGCGATCATGACGATCGTGACCGCCCTGCGCGAGTGGTTCCGCAAGTCCGAGCTCTCGGCGGACCGCGCCGGGCTCCTGGTGGGCCAGGACCTCAAGGCGTCGATGCGCGGTCTGATGAAGATCGCGGGCGGTAATCACCTGCACGAGATGAACGTGGACGCGTTCCTGGACCAGGCCAAGGAGTACGAGGCGGGGGGCGACCTGCGTGACTCGGTCCTGAAGATCCTGAACGTGCTGCCGCGCACGCACCCCTTCACCACCGTGCGCGCCGCCGAGCTGAAGAAGTGGGCCGAGACCCGCGACTACCAGCGGATCATGGACGGCCACTACCCCCGCCGCGACGAGGACAAGGACACCTCGGTGTCGGACTCCTTCCGCCAGTCGGCCTCCAGCTACGCCGAGGACGTACGCAGCAGCAAGGACCCGCTGATGAAGCTGGTCAACGACCTGGCGGGCGGCGCGGGCGACCTGGGCGGCAAGCTGCGCGGGAAGTTCACCGGCCAGAACGGCACCCCGCCGTCGGAGGACGAGTAACCCTCAGAACGAAGGCTGGGCGCCCTCGGCCAGCGAGCCGCACAGCGCCGTGGCGGCCCCCGTCGCGTACGGGTCGGTGCCCGCGGGGCCGCCCGCCTTCGCCTTCTGCCCGGCGAGCAGGGGCCGCAGCTGGTTCACCGCGTCGGCGGAGCAGGTGAGCGGGCCCGCCTGCGTGTACGACACGAGCAGCTCGGCCTGGTGCATCCGCAGGTCGTCGCGGTCGAAGCGGAACTGCAGCTCGCGGCGGACGGTGAACAGCGAGGCCTTGACGTGATCGCCCTCGCCGGCCGGGCGCAGCGCGTAGACGAAGGTGTGGTCCGAGGTCACTTCGAGGGTGTTCCTGTCCGTCTCGGTGGCGCGCAGCGTGCCGTTGACCCGGATGCCGGGCGTGGCCAGGGCCGTCTTCGTCGGGTCGAAGCGCACCAGCCAGCCGGTGGGCGCGTGCCGTCCGTCCGCCGCCGGGTGCGCGAAGCTCTCGTCGAACTGGTCGAGCTGCTGCGGGTCGAGCAGGATCCGCGCGGAGCGCACGGTGCCGCCGGTGAGGACGTCCGGGTCGAGCGAGGACTCGACCAGGTAGTCCTTGGCGGTGGTCAGCGCGGACATCACCTGGCCGTCCGAGAAGTGCGAGGTGCGGTGCGCCGACGGGAGATTGATGCCTTTCGCGCCCACGCGGAACTGCGCGGCCGGGCTGTGCTCGTACAGCTCGGCCGATTTCTCGGCGCCGGGCACGGGTCCGGGCGGGGCGAGCGGGATGACCGTCATCCGCAGCGACTCGGGGCGCTGCGCGACCGGGTTCTGGTACGGGTGGCGTACGCCCATGTAGATCGCCGTGCCGAAGGCGACGGCTATCAGCAGGACGAGGATCACGGCCTGTTTGGAGAGGTACCGGTGGCGCACGGCACGGCGGCGCACCGCGTGCGCGTGGTCGCCCATGCGTTCCTGCGCGGAGTACTCCTGGAGCCGCGCGGCGCGGACGAACGACTCGTCGAACACGACGGATCTGTACTCGTCCTCACCACCGGCGGGAGCACCCTCGGATGTCCCCTCGGGTGGTTCTCCTTGCCCGCCCATACCTTCAGGGTAGGTCTCCGCACGGTCAGGTAAACGCCCTGGTACACGAGAAGTTCTGACAACTTCTCACGGGGTGCGCGGCGACGCGGACACCGCCGGCGGGTCGTACTCGGCGGAGGTGGACGGCTCCGTGGACACGGGCGGCGGGATCGGGTCCTGCCGGCTCGTCGACGCGCCTCGGTAGACAGCGGTGAAGGCGAGCGCGACCATGCCGACACCCATCAGGATGGCGAGCATCCAGGCGACGGGGCGGTGCCAGCGGTTGTGGCTTCCATAGCGGCCCTGGCGGCCGTACCCGTCCTCGGTGAGCTCTCGTTCGTACACGTCGTCGAGGTCGGGGTCGTGGCCGAACTCGCCGCCGTCGTCGGGGCCGAAGCCTTCGTCGTAGAGGTCGTCCTCCGGCGAGTCACGGCCAGAGCCCCGGGTGCGGGCCCGGCGGTTCTCGGCCTCGCCGGCCTCGGCACGCGCCTGGGCGGCGGCCAACAGCCGCTCCACGGCGGTGGGTTCATGGACCTTGGCGGCCTTGATGAAGTGCTCGTCGAAGACCACGGAGGCGAACTCTTCGTCCGCACCCCCGCGGTCGTGGTCGTCGTCGGGCTCCCAGCCGTCAGCTGACGACGGCGTGCCCCCCACGTCCTCCGGCACCTCTCCAGGGTAGCCCGGAAGGGGCAATCTGGGCAGACGGTGCGGGAATTGGGGCCGTGCGGGAATTCAGCGGATATGGCCGTCGCCGGTGACGATGTACTTCGTCGACGTCAGCTCGGGCAGGCCCATCGGGCCCCGGGCGTGCAGCTTCTGCGTGGAGATGCCGATCTCGGCGCCGAAGCCGAACTGGCTGCCGTCCGTGAAGCGCGTGGAGGCGTTCACGGCGACCGTCGTGGAGTCCACGAGCTGGGTGAAGCGGCGCGCGGCCTGCTGCGAGGTGGTGACGATCGCCTCGGTGTGCCCGGAGGTCCACAGGCGGATGTGCTCGACGGCCTGCTCCAGGGAGTCGACGATGCCCGCCGCGATGTCGTACGAGAGGTACTCGGTCTCCCAGTCCTCCGTGGTCGCGGGCACGACGGTGGCCTTCGAGCCATCGGCATACGCGATGAGGCGCTCGTCGGCGTGCACCGTCACCCCGGCATCGGCCAGGGCGTCCAGGGCGCGCGGCAGGAAGGCGTCGGCGATGTCCGCGTGGACCAGGAGCGTCTCGGCGGCGTTGCAGACGCTGGGGCGCTGGGCCTTGGAGTTGATGAGGATGTCGACGGCCATGTCGAGATCGGCGTGGGCGTCCACGTACACGTGGCAGTTGCCGGTGCCGGTCTCGATGACCGGGACGGTGGACTCCTCGACGACGGTCTTGATCAGCGAGGCACCGCCGCGCGGGATGAGGACGTCGACGAGACCGCGGGCCCGCATCAGCTCGCGCACGGAGTCGCGGTTCTCGCCGGGGACGAGCTGGACGGCGTCGGCGGGCAGCCCGGCTCCGTGGACGGCGTCGCGCAGCACGCGGACGAGCGCCGTGTTCGAGTCGTACGCCGATGACGAGCCCCGCAGGAGGACCGCGTTGCCGGACTTCAGGCAGAGGGCGGCGGCGTCCACGGTGACGTTCGGGCGGGCCTCGTAGATGATCCCGACGACGCCGAGCGGCACGCGGACCTGGCGCAGGTCGATGCCGTTGGGCAGGGTCGAGCCGCGGACGACCTCGCCGACGGGGTCGGGCAGGGCGGCCACGTCGCGCACGTCGGCGGCGATGGCGCGGACCCGCTCAGGGGTGAGCGTCAGACGGTCGACGATGGACTCGCTCGTCCCGGCCTCGCGGGCGCGTGCGGTGTCCTTGCCGTTGGCCTCGATGATCTCGGCGGTGCGCACCTCCAGGGCGTCGGCGATCGCGAGGAGCGCGTCGTCCTTGGCGGCTCGCGGCAGCGGCGCGAGCGTCGCGGCGGCGCCACGGGCGCGGTAGGCGGCCTGGGCGACGGGCGAGAGGTTGTCGTACGGCAAGCCGGAGAACGAAGGCGTGAGGGACGTCATGACCGCAGCGTAATGGGGAGCGTGCGGGGCCCACCCGCCGTTTCAGCAGCCGAGACCGGAGCGCCGGCAGCCGGGACCACCGGGCTCACGACGGCTCAAAAGGGGTGCACACCCACCGGGGTCGCCGGAAGCGGACCGTACCCTTCCGCGATCCGGTGGTGGTATGTGTCGCGATCGATGACTTCGAGCCCCACGATCTCCCACGGCGGGAGCTGCGCGCTCTGCCGGTGCTCGCCCCAGAGCCGGAGCGCGACCGCCGCCGCGTCGTGCAGGTCGCGGGCCTCTTCCCAGTACCGGATCTCCGCGTGATCGGGCGCGTACCTGCTGGTCAGCAGAAAGGGGTGGTCGTGGGCGAGCTGTTCGAGGCCGCGCCTGACCTCTTTCAGCGGGGCCTCGCCGCCCGAGACGCTCAGGGTGACGTGCCACAGACGGGGCACGTCCACCGTCCCGCCCTCCTGGCTCTCGTCCGTCTCGCCCGCCGCTCGCACGTCACCGGTGTACGTCGCCCCCGCGGCGACACTGGTCAGGGAACACTCAGCCGACGTGCGGGACGACGTTCCCGAACGCACTCGTCTCACGACGGCCTCCTCTACGCAATGGTGGTGCGGATACGCAATGGTCGTGCGGAAGTGTCTGGAACAAAGTTGAGCAGGCCAAGGGCCCCCGCGGGGCGGTTTTGGGGAGTTTCACCTCGCAGGGGCCGGTCGGCGCCCGGCGTTCGCGCTTGTTTTCGGCCGGGGCCGGATGAGGCGGCTGTGACAGGTGTTGCGAAGGACCAGCCATGCGGGCGAAGGGCTAGTCGTGCAGGAGAGCCAGGTCGTCGCGGTGCACCACTTCCCGCTCGTACGCCGGTCCCAGCTCCCGGGCGAGCTCCCGCGTGGAACGGCCGAGGAGCTGCGGAAGCTCCTTGGCGTCGAAGTTCACCAGGCCGCGCGCCACGGCACGCCCCGCGGTGTCACGCAGCTCGACCGGGTCGCCCGCGGCGAAGTCTCCCTCGACCGCCGCGATGCCCGCCGGAAGGAGCGACTTGCGCCCCTCGACGACCGCGCGCACCGCACCGTCGTCGAGCGTCAGGGCGCCCTGCGGCTCAGAGGCGTGCTGGAGCCACAGGAGCCGGTCGGCGGTCCGGCGGCCCGTCCGGTGGAAGTACGTCCCGGTGTCACGGCCCGCGAGGGCGTCGGCGGCCTGGCTCGCGGAGGTCAGGACGACCGGGATCCCGGCAGCCGCCGCGATCCGCGCGGCCTCGACCTTGGTGACCATGCCGCCGGTGCCGACGCCCGCCTTGCCGGCGCTGCCGATCTGGACGTGCTCTATGTCGGCGGGGCGCGACACCTCGGAGATCCGGGAGCTGCCGGGCCTGGCCGGGTCGCCGTCGTAGAGTCCGTCCACGTCGGAGAGCAGGACGAGGAGGTCGGCGTGGACGAGGTGGGCGACGAGGGCGGCGAGCCGGTCGTTGTCACCGAAGCGGATCTCGTCCGTCGCCACGGTGTCGTTCTCGTTCACGACGGGCAGCGCGCCCATCGCCAGGAGCTGGTCGAGGGTGCGGGAGGCGTTGCGGTGGTGGGCACGGCGGGCCATGTCGTCGGAGGTGAGGAGCACCTGCCCGACGCGTACGCCGTAACGGGCGAAGGATGCCGTGTAGCGGGCCACGAGAAGCCCCTGGCCGACGCTGGCGGCCGCCTGCTGCCTCGCCAGGTCCTTGGGGCGCCTGCGCAGGCCAAGGGGCGAGAGCCCGGCGGCGATGGCACCGGACGAGACGAGCACGACCTCGCGCTCGCCTCCGCTGCGGCTCTTGGCGAGCACGTCGACAAGGGCGTCAACACGGTCGGCGTCCAAACCTCCCGACGCGGTGGTCAGGGACGAGGACCCGACCTTGACGACAATCCTGTGGGCCTCTGCGATGCCCTGCCTTGCCCCAGCCACGCGTTTCCCCAATGATCCTGAAGATCCCATTCCCTGCCGGACCAGCCAATCTACGCGAGTGCCCAGGTGGGGTGCCCCCGCATTTCGAGGGGCGGACCTACGACCCCCCTGATGCGGGAACCGGCCCAATGGTTCAGTACCTTTGCCCCTTTATCCGGTGATTGTCGTCACGGAAGATTGCTACCGGGCCACCGCACGTCATACGGTCAGTGGTCGACTTCCCCGCTTTCCCCCGACTCCCCCCATCCGATCCCCCGCCAGGAGCCCAAGCCCGTGCCCTCTGCCGGACTCGCACCCCGCCGCATCGTGCAGCTCACCGCGCTGTTCGCGATGTTCGCGCTCTTCACGGCCCAGCTCGTCAGCGCGCTGGTCCCGTACGTACCGGTGTTCATCGCCGCGTCGGCGGCGAACCTCGCGCTCGACGTCTATCTGCAGTACAAGCAGCCGGGGCTCCTCTCCCTCCTTGGCAAGATCCGCTTCGATGTCACCGTCAGGCAGCTCCTGCGCGACATGCTGATCATGGTCGGCCTGCTGCGCATCGACGGCATCGAGCCGCTGGCCGAGCAGTCGCCGCTGACCATCTCGGTGCTGGCCTTCTACTTCCTGCACTTCGGCTGCCAGGCCACCGCCATACTGGTCCGCCGCACCCGCCAGCTGCCGATCGTCACGCGCAACATCGACGCGTCCGACCTGCACCTGACCGCGGCCCCGCCGCGGATCCTCTCCCGCCGCCAGGCCCACCGCCTCCTGACCTTCGCGATCCCCGCCACGGCAGGACTGCTGGCCACCGCGGGCACCACGGACGCGTACTGGGGCGGCATCGGCCTCGGGATCTCCATCGCCCTGATGGGCGCCGGCGCGATCTACCTCGCCACGTGGCTGCTCCCCAAGAAGCGCGCGAAGAACGACCAGAAGGTCATGGAGTGGCTGGACAACTGGCTGGCCGACTACCAGCCGTCCGTCGCCATGTACTTCTCGGGAGGCGCCACATCCGCGTACCAGGCGAACATGTGGCTCTCCACGCTCTCTCAGCTCGACGGCAAGCCGCTGATCGTGCTGCGTGAGCGGTTCATGGTGCAGAAGATCGACGCGACGGACGTCCCGATCATCTGCTTCCCGAAGGTCGCGACGATGTTCTCCCTGGAGACGTCGACGCTGAAGATGATGCTGCACCCGGCCAATGCCGCGAAGACCTCGCAGGTCCTTCGGATCCCCACGATCAAGCACGCCTTCATCAACCACGGCGAGAGCGACAAGCTGTCCTCCTGCAACCCGTACGCGAAGGCGTACGACGAGGTGTGGGTGGCGGGACCCGCCGCCCGCGACCGCTACCAGGCCGCGGACGTCGGTGTCGACGACAAGGACGTGGTCGAGGTCGGCCGCCCCCAGCTGTCCCCGATCCTGCGGTCGACGGGCACCCCCACAGGGCCGTTCACGACCGTCCTGTACGCCCCCACCTGGGAGGGCTGGGACGGCAACCCCGGCAATACGTCGGTGACCCTCGCGGGCGAGAACATCGTCAGGCACCTCCTGGCCGACCCCGGCGTACGGCTCGTCTACAAGCCGCACCCGATGACCGGCTCGCAGGACCCGCGGGCCGGCGCCGCCAACGAGCGCATCAAGGCGATGATCCGCGAGGCCGCCGCCAAGCGTTCGGGCGAGCGTCCGGGACCGGAGGCCGTCGCCGAACTGGCGCGCCGCACCGCCGACCTGGACCAGCTCACCTCGACCGCGTTCCGCAAGAGCGTGGACGAGATGGAGCGGATGATGCTCCAGGGCACGCCCGACGGCGATCAGCAGACCGCCATCACCAAGGCGACGGCGGCGTGGGAGGCGGCCTACTGGGCGTCGCTCCCCGAGTGGGAGCACCAGATCATCACCGCCGCGCGCCCGGCGATCTTCTCCTGCTTCAACCAGGCGGACCTGCTGATCAGCGATGTCTCCTCGGTCGTCTCCGACTGGCTGACGAGTGAGAAGCCCTACGCCGTCGCCAACACGTCCGGCATGACCGAGACGGACTTCCGCGCGGGCTTCCCGACGGTGAGCGCGGCGGCGATCCTCTCCCCGACCGCCGAGAGCGTCCCGGCCCTCCTGGAGGCCGTCCGCTCCCCGGAGAAGGACACCCACGCCGAGGCCCGTGCGGCCCTCAAGGAGCACCTCCTCGGCCCCTCGGACCCGCCGTCCCTGGTCCGCTTCAACGAGGCGGCCCTCGCGCTCTCGGCCAAGGCGGACGAGCGCCGCGTCCGCATGGCCACCCGCATCGACGCGGAGATCCCCGCTCAGCGGGCCGCGGAGGACGCGGCGGAGGAAATGGAGTCCGACCCGACCGAGCAGAACGGGGCGGAGGACGCGGTCACCGCGTAGAGAGCCCCGTAAGGGGCACGCACCCGCACGGTGAACGAACAAGAGCACGGTGAACGAACAAGAGAAGGGCCCCCGGAGCAGAAGCTCCGGGGGCCCTTCTCACTGTCCAGGGCGCCCCCGCCAGAACCCGCTCAGAACGGCTCGAAGTCGTCGTACGCCTTCTCCGCATCGTCCCGCTCGGTGTCACGGTCCCGGCGGCGCTGGGCCGCGGGGCGGGGCTCCTCCAGGCGGTGGTCCTCGCCGCGGCGGCCGAGCATCTCCGCACCGGCCATCACCGTCGGCTCCCAGTCGAAGACGACCGCGTTCTCCTCGGGGCCGATGGCGACGCCGTCGCCGGTGCGCGCGCCCGCCTTCATCAGCGCTTCCTCGACGCCGAGGCGGTTCAGCCGGTCCGCGAGGTAGCCGACGGCCTCGTCGTTGTTGAAGTCGGTCTGGCGCACCCAGCGCTCCGGCTTCTCGCCGCGCACGCGGTAGATGCCGTCGTCGCCGAGCTTGACCGTGAAGCCCGCGTCGTCCACGGCCTTGGGCCGGATGACGATACGGGTCGCCTCCTCCTTCGGCTTCGCGGCACGCGCCGCGCCCACGACCTCGGCGAGCGCGAAGGAGAGCTCCTTGAGCCCCTTGTGCGCCACGGCCGACACCTCGAAGACGCGGTAGCCGCGCGCCTCCAGGTCGGGCCGGACGAGGTCCGCGAGGTCCTGGCCGTCCGGTACGTCGATCTTGTTGAGGACGACGACACGCGGGCGGTTCTCCAGGCCCGCGCCGTACTGCCGCAGCTCCTCCTCGATGATGTCGAGGTCGGACACGGGGTCACGGTCGGATTCGAGGGTGGCCGTGTCCAGGACGTGCACCAGGACGCTGCACCGCTCGACGTGCCGCAGGAACTCCAGGCCGAGGCCCTTGCCCTGGCTGGCACCCGGGATCAGACCCGGTACGTCGGCGATCGTGTAGACGGTCGAACCGGCCGTCACCACACCCAGGTTGGGGACGAGCGTCGTGAAGGGGTAGTCCGCGATCTTCGGCTTGGCGGCGCTCAGGACCGAGATCAGCGAGGACTTGCCCGCGCTGGGGTAGCCCACGAGCGCGACGTCCGCGACCGTCTTGAGTTCGAGGACGACGTCGCCCTCCTGCCCCGGCTCACCGAGGAGGGCGAAGCCGGGCGCCTTGCGGCGGGCCGAGGCGAGTGCCGCGTTGCCGAGGCCGCCGCGGCCGCCCTGCGAGGCGACGAAGGTCGTGCCCTGGCCGACCAGGTCGGCCAGGACGTTGCCGTCCTTGTCGAGGATGACGGTGCCGTCCGGCACGGGCAGGACCAGGTCCTGGCCGTCCTTGCCGGAGCGGTTGTCACCGGCTCCGGGGGCGCCGTTGGTCGCCTTGCGGTGCGGGGAGTGGTGGTAGTCGAGCAGGGTCGTGACCGACTGGTCGACGACCAGGATCACGTCACCGCCACGGCCGCCGTTGCCACCGTCAGGGCCGCCGAGCGGCTTGAACTTCTCACGGTGGACGGAGGCACAGCCGTGGCCCCCGCTACCCGCGGCGACGTGCAGCTCGACGCGGTCCACGAAGGTGGTCATGGGATGTGCCTCC
Source organism: Streptomyces sp. NPDC058257 (assembly GCF_042881845.1). Classification (NCBI taxonomy): domain Bacteria; kingdom Bacillati; phylum Actinomycetota; class Actinomycetes; order Kitasatosporales; family Streptomycetaceae; genus Streptomyces; species Streptomyces sp. NPDC058257. The sequence goes on along the minus strand of NZ_JBHVXJ010000008.1, from coordinate 177,828 downwards.
AGAAACGAGCGGAATGTCTATCTAGTAACACGCGAAGGGCGGACCCGCTTCCCGACAGGGAAGTGAGGTCCGCCCTCGCGAAGAACCTGTTCTACGGAAGCCTGATTCAGGCGACCGGAACGATGTTCACGACCTTACGGCCACGGTGGGTGCCGAACTCGACCGCACCGGCGGCCAGCGCGAACAGCGTGTCGTCCTTGCCACGGCCGACGCCCGAGCCGGGGTGGAAGTGGGTGCCACGCTGGCGGACCAGGATCTCACCGGCGTTGACGGCCTGACCGCCGAAGCGCTTCACGCCGAGCCGCTGAGCATTGGAATCGCGCCCGTTCCGAGTGGACGATGCGCCCTTCTTGTGTGCCATGTCTCAGTCCCTTACTTCGCAGCCGTGGGGATACCGGTGACCTTGATCGCCGTGTACTGCTGGCGGTGACCCTGGCGACGGCGGTAGCCGGTCTTGTTCTTGTAACGAAGGATGTCGATCTTGGCACCCTTGTGGTGGTCCACGACCTCGGCCGTGACCTTGATACCGGCAAGCACCCACGGGTCGCTCGTCACGGCATCGCCGTCGACAACGAGCAGCGTAGAGAGCTCTACGGTGTCGCCAACCTTGGCGGTGGGAAGCTTGTCAACCTCAACGATGTCGTCGACAGCAACCTTGTGCTGACGACCACCGCTGCGCACGATGGCGTACACGGATCTCTCTTTCGCTCGGAACGGGACCCCCGAAGTCCAGCCGTCCGCATGACGCGGTCGGCCTCTCCCGGACGCCAGGCGCCGGAAGGAAATCAGGTTTACAGGGGTAGGGCGTACCTACTGACACGCCGACGGTCAAGATTACGGGGCTCGGCCGGAAGGGTCAAACCGGCTTCTCACCGTCCGGCGGCAGCGGCTTGACGCCCTTGCACAAGTCGGTCTTATCGGCCGTTCCGGGCCAGGCCACGGCCCGTACGTGGTCGAAGTGGGCGCGGTACGCGTCGTGCACGGAGTCGTCGTCGACCTTCACGATCGCCTCGTCGTTCTCGCGCAGGGCGGGCGCCGTGTAGTTCTGCGAGCCGGTGAAGGAGATCTTGTTCTGCTTGCCGTCGTACTTGCCGTCGATGAGCAGGTACTTCGAGTGGATGATGAAGGGCGTCACCAGCTTGGTGCCGGGGTGCAGCGGGTCACGGTCGTCGTTGAAACAGCGGATCGTGGGCCCGCCCGACTTGTGCAGTGCCTCCCAGGTGCCGGGGGTGCCGCCCTGGCTCTTGGCGCTGTCGGTCTCGGCGTAGACGATGCTCACCGTGCAGCCCGCCTTCTTGAGCGAGACGAGCTTGTCGGCGATCTGCTCCCGGGTGATCTTGAAGATCGAGGCGCGGATGTTGGTGTGCCGGGCGACGCCGGCCGCGTCCTTGTAGTTGCACTGCACGTTGTTCAGGACCGAGTACATCGTGTCGGTCTCGTTGACCGTGCCGGAGCGCGGGAAGAAGTACGCCTTGTAGAGGCCGTCGCTGACCGTGCGGTAGTCCCAGTTCCGCCAGTCCTTGCCGATCATGTCCGTGAAGTAGTCGGCGTACGCCTCGTACATCGTCGGGTTGTTCGGGAGCTGAAGCGCGTCGTTGAAGAACCGCGTGTGCGCGGACGGCGTCGAGTTCGACGTGGTCTGTACGACGACGTCCCTGGCGCCCTCGACCTGCGAGAACAGCCAGAACTTGTTGTGCATGATCGACTTGCCGTACCGGGGATCGCCCAGGCAGGACTTGGCCGCCGGGCAGAGCCGCACGAAGGACGACTTGTTCTTGTCCGTGCCGAGATTCGCCGCGAGCGTGCTGTACGAGGTGTTCGTGGGGCGGTCGCTCCTGCTGGTCTCGTCGAGCAGCATCTGTACGTGCACACCGCGGTTCTTGGCCGCCACGAGCGCGTCGACGACCGAGGCCTCCCACACGTGGTAGACCGCGACCTTGATGGTCGATCCCGGCACCGCGGCGTTCGTCAGGTCGATCAGACGGGTCCGGATCGCGTACTGCTGCTCGGGGGTGCCCAGCGGATCGTTGAAGATCGGCGCCTCGGCCAGTGGCGGCGCCTGATCATCCGCGGCCGCCGTCCCCACGGCGCTCACCGTCTGGATTCCCGCGGCCGACAGGACCGTCGCAAGCGCGACGGCCTGGCGTCCGCCCTTGACCTGCTTCACGGCACGGTGACGTCCCGTGCCTCTCAGACGACCGTGCGCCATCGTCCATCCCCTCCCCTTACGCGAACGGAACGTCTCCCCAGACGCCACGCCCGCGTGCTCTCTCATCAACCGCATGAGTTTTACAGGTACTTCACTCTGTTCCAAGTTCCCACAACGAGATGCCCCCGGCACGGCAAGATCACCATGCCGGGGGCACCCGGACATACATACGGACTACGAAGGAGGGGGTCAGCCCTCGTCGGCCGCGGAGGACTTGACGCCGGCCGGCGCCTGCTCCGCCGCGGCGGTCTTCTTCGTCGTCTTCGACGCCTTCTTGGCCGTCGTCTTCTTGGCGGCCGTCTTCTTCGCGGCGGTCGCGGTCTTCTTGGCGGCCGTCTTCTTCGCGGGCGCCTTCTTGGCGGCGGTCTTACGCGCCGTCTTCTTGGCCGGAGCGGCTTCCTCGGCGGTGTCCGCCTCGGGCTTCTCCGGAACCTCCGTGACCTTCTCGGCCGACGGGACGACCAGGACGGCAGCCTCATCGGACGACGTGGTCGGCGCGGTGGCCTTGCGGACCGCACGGCGGCGCGGACGGGCCGGGGCGGCGTCGGCGGGAGCCTCGGCCACCGGCTCGGCGGCGACCGGCTCCGCGACGGGCTCCGCCTTGGGCGCCTCGGTGACGATCACCTCGGCGGCCTCCGGCTCGGCACTCTGCGCGCTCTTCGGCGAACCTGCGGGCGACGTCGCCTTGCGGGTCGCACGACGGCGCGTACGTCCCTTGGGAGCGGCATCGTCCACGGGCGCCTCAGGAGCGGCCTCGACGACGGCGGCAGGCTGCGCAGCAGCCTCCTCCCGCGCCGGTGCGACCGGAGCCTCGACGACCGGGTCCTCGGCGGCCGGAGCCTCGGCCGTGGCGGCCTGCCGGGACTTGGACCGCTTCTTCTCCGACTTCGGGGCGCTCTCCGCGGGCCCGGTCTCCGCCTTCGGGGTGCCGGCCGGAGCCGAGGCCCGACGGGTAGCCCTGCGGCGCGAACGGCCACCGCGGGACGCGGCCGCCTCGGCCTCGGACGCGCTGCTGTAGAGCTCCTCGTCCGGCACGAACTCCGGCTCGGGAAGCGCCACCGGAGCAGCGGCCTCAGCGGCGACCTCGGCCTCGGTCTCGACCTCGTCGGCGCTGTCGTGGGTCTCGTGCTCGTGCGTGTGCTCCTGGCCCTGCTCGGAGCCGCCGCGCCCGCGCTTCTTGCGCTTGCCGCCGCCACCGGCGGCGGTCGGCTGCTCCATGTGCACGATCACGCCGCGGCCGTTGCAGTGGACGCAGGTCTCGGAGAAGGACTCCAGGAGACCCTGACCGACCCGCTTACGGGTCATCTGCACGAGACCGAGCGAGGTGACCTCGGCGACCTGGTGCTTCGTACGGTCGCGGCCCAGGCATTCGAGCAGGCGGCGCAGGACCAGGTCCCGGTTGGACTCGAGCACCATGTCGATGAAGTCGATGACGACGATGCCACCGAGGTCACGCAGGCGCAGCTGGCGCACGATCTCCTCGGCCGCTTCGAGGTTGTTCCTCGTCACGGTCTCTTCGAGGTTGCCGCCCTGACCGGTGAACTTGCCGGTGTTGACGTCGACGACGATCATCGCCTCGGTCTTGTCGATCACCAGCGAACCGCCGCTCGGCAGCCAGACCTTGCGGTCCAGGGCCTTCATGAGCTGCTCGTCGATGCGGTACGTCGCGAAGACGTCGACCTCGGAGGTCCAGCGCTGGAGGCGGTCGGCCAGGTCGGGGGCGACGTGGGAGACGTATCCGTGGATGGTCTCCCAGGCCTCCTCACCACTGACGATGACCTTGGAGAAGTCCTCGTTGAAGATGTCGCGGACGACACGGACGGTCATGTCCGGCTCGCCGTACAGAAGGGTCGGCGCGGCGCCGCCGTTCTTCGCCTTCTTCTGGATCTCTTCCCACTGCTGCTGCAGACGCTCGACGTCACGGCGCAGCTCGTCCTCGCTCGCGCCCTCGGCGGCGGTGCGCACGATGACGCCCGCGTCCTCGGGGACGATCTTCTTGAGGATGGTCTTCAGGCGCGCGCGCTCGGTGTCGGGCAGCTTGCGGCTGATGCCGGTCATCGAGCCTTCGGGCACGTAGACCAGGTAGCGGCCGGGCAGCGAGACCTGGCTGGTGAGGCGGGCGCCCTTGTGGCCGATCGGGTCCTTCGTGACCTGCACGAGGACCGACTGGCCCGACTTGAGGGCCGACTCGATGCGACGGGGGCCGTTGGCCATCCCGAGCGCCTCGAAGTTGACCTCACCGGCGTAGAGCACGGCGTTGCGGCCCTTGCCGATGTCGATGAAGGCGGCCTCCATCGACGGCAGGACGTTCTGCACCTTGCCGAGGTAGACGTTGCCGACGTACGAGGTGGCCTGCTCCTTGTTGACGTAGTGCTCGACGAGCACGTTGTCCTCAAGGACGCCGATCTGGGTGCGCTCGCCGTTCTGGCGGACGACCATCACGCGCTCGACGGCCTCGCGGCGCGCCAGGAACTCGGCCTCAGTGATGATCGGCACACGACGGCGGCCCTGCTCGCGGCCTTCGCGGCGGCGCTGCTTCTTGGCCTCGAGGCGGGTCGAGCCCTTGATGGACGTGACCTCGTCGGCCCCGGTGCCCAGCTCGCGCTCTTCCTTCTTGCGCGGCTCACGGACCTTGACGACCGTACGCTCCGGGTCACTGTCGCCCGCGTCCCCGTCACCGGAGTCACCGGCGCGGCGACGGCGGCGACGACGGCGACGGCTGCTGCTCGAACCGGAGCCCGAGCCGTTGTCGTCGGCGTCGTCGTCGGCCTGCTCGGCCGCGTCCTTGGCGTCGTCGGTCTCGTTGGCGTCCTCAGCGGCGTCCGCGTCGGAGTCGGCGTCCGCGTCCTGCTGGTCGCCGGAGTCGTCGGCGGACTCACCGCGGCGACGGCGACGGCCGCCGCGACGGCGGCGGCGGCCGTGGCGCTCACCGGAGTCGTCGGACTCTTCGTTGTCGTTGTTGTCGTTGTTGTCGCTGTCCTCGGCGGTGTCCTCGGCCTCTTCGGGCTCGGGGGCCTCGGCCTCGACGGCCTTCGCGGCGGGCTTGGCCGGCTCACGCTCGGCGGCGGGCTGCTCATCGGCGGCACGACGGCGGTTGCGGCGCCGGCGCCCTCCGGTCTCCTCCTCCACCACCGGTGCGGCGGCGACGGGCTCGGCCTCGACCTCTTCGGCGGGCTCGTCGGCCGCTTCGGCGGCGGCAGCGGCAGCGGCGCTTTCGGGGGTCTGGAACATCGGCGCGGCGAACACCGGCGCCTGGAAGACGGCGACGGCGGGGCGCGGCTTCCTTCCGGAACCCTCCTCGGTGTCACCGGCACGCGCCTTGCGGGCCCGCGTCGGGGCGGGCGCCGAGAACCCGGCGGCGGCCTTGCGGGTGGCACGGCGGGGACGGCGGCCACTGGGCGCGTCCTCTTCGGCGGGTTCCGCTTCGGGGGCCTGCTTGCCTGCGGCGGGCGCGGCGTCGGCCTTCGGCTCGGCGGCCGGGGCCTGCTGGGCCTGCTCGGTCCGCGTCTCCGCGGCGGGCGCGGACGAACCGCGGGTCGCGCGGCGGCGGGCACGGCGCGGGGCGGCGTCGCCGGACTCCGGCTGTGCCTCGGGCGCGGCGGGCTCCTCGGCGGCGGGCTCGGCTGCCACGGGCGTCTCCGCGGCGGCCTCGGCGCCCTGCGGCGCACCGGCGGGCGCGGAGGCGCGGCGGGTGGCACGGCGGCGGCGCGGGGCGGGAGTGGTCTCTTCAGGCTCGGCCTCGGCCACGGCGGGCTCGGCGACCGGCGCTTCGGCGGCCGTCTCAGCGCCCTGCGGCGCACCGGCGGGAGCCGAGGAGCGGCGGGTGGCGCGACGGCGTGCACGCGGGGCAGGAGCGGCTTCCTCGGCCGGTTCCGGCTCCGGAGCGGCGGCCTTGACTGGCTCTTCGGCTACGGGGGCGGCCGGTATGGCCGGAGCAGTGCCCTCGGTGCCCTCGGTGGCACCCACGGGCGGCCCGGCGGGCCGCGACGCCGCACGGCGCCTGCGGCGCGGCGGAAGGGTGTCGCTGGGTGTGTTGTTGTCCGAGCCCTCAGTGGGTTCGTTCGGCTCAAGCATGCGGGCGGTTCTCCCGTCACGCTCCCGGGCGCCGCGCCTGGTCCGGTGATGTCCGCGGCTCTCGCTCACCTACGCGGGGCCGCCATCCGGGGGCGTGGGCGCCGCACGGGAGCTCTATGTGTCTGTCTCACCGGTTCCGTACGCCCAAATGCGGACGGCCTGGCGAAAGTCTCGGTCAGTGCGCTGCCCGACCCAGGTGGCTCCCGAGTACAAGGGCGGCGCTTCTGTTCTGCCGACGGGTCTCCCTACACGGGACCTTCCGTCACCGGCACCTTCGCGGCGGCTGCGGCGACCCCTTGGTTCTCAAGTGGGGCCGTGGCTGCCTCGCGGTCGGGCGCGAGCGGGTCGGTCACCGTGCCGGTCTCGTCGTCAAGAAGCCCCTGCGCCAGCCTGGTCACCGCTGCGGCGACCGGCGGCGCCAGGTCAGCAACAGCTCTGAGACCGGACAAGACGTCGTCGGGTCGTACGGCAGGTGTCACGTGCCGAACAACCAGCCGCAGTATCGCACAGGGCTGGTCGGTCGGCCTATCGGCGTCGTGGCTGAGTGCCTCGTCAGAGGCGATTGCCTCAAGGCTCACGACGGCCGCACGGGCATCGAACGTCCGCATACCGTTCTTCGCGCGGCGCTGGACCTCGACGCTCTCCGCGGCCCGGAAGGCTCCGGCGGCACGCTCCGCGTCCGCGGGCTCCACGCCGTTCAGGCGCAGCTCCCACACGGATCCGGTGAGCCGGTCGGCGAGCCCCGACGTACGGGACTCGACGGCGTCCACGATGTCGAGGCCGGTCGGCATCGACTCGTCGAGCAGCTCGCGCAGCTTGTCGGGGTCACGCGCCTCGGTGAGCGCGATCTCCAGGTACTCGGCCTCACTGCCCGTGCCGGTGGGTGCGGCATTGGCGTACGACACCTTCGGGTGCGGCGTGAACCCCGCCGAGTACGCCATGGGCACCTCGGCGCGGCGCAGCGCCCGCTCGAAGGCGCGCTGGAAGTCACGGTGGCTGGTGAACCGGAGGCGGCCGCGCTTGGTGTAGCGCAGTCGGATGCGCTGCACCGCGGGAGCGGGCGGCGGGCCTTCGGGCTGTCGCTTGCCCAGTGTTCTAGTCCTTCGTGAGTGCGGTCGTACTGCTACCTAGAGTACGTGTCCCGGGCGTGTCCGGTTCCCGCCGGGCCACGGGCACCGGCGCGGGCTCCGCCGGAACCGCCCCCGCAGGGGCCTGTCCCTTCGGCGCACCGAACAGCATGCGCCGTACGTCGGCACGGGCGTCCCGCACGCTCTGGCGGGCGGCGGTGAGCGCCTGCCGGGTGGCGCGGCGCGCGTCCTTCACCGCCCGGGCGGCAGGGCGCCAGACCGCGTCGCGCAGGGCGTGTCCGACGGGAGCGAGGACCGAGCGGTACACCCAGCGCACCGGGTCCACGAAGAGCCACCGCAGGAGGCGGCCCAGGAAGCGCCCCACCGCGAGCGAGATGTACCCGGCGATCCGCCAGGCGTGTCCGAGCGCGTCGACGATCTCGCGTGCGACGACGGCGATGCCCCGCCCGACGGGTGCGAGCACCCAGCGCCACACAGCGACGGCGGGCACCACGAAGATCCAGCGGCCCAGGGCGCCGAGCACCGTCCCGATCCCCCCGAGCAACCAGCTGGCCCCGGCCCCGATCCCCCATGCCGTCCACGCGATGCCCGCCCCGATTCCCTTGGCGAGCCAGGCGATCGCGTGCCCGACCGGCGTGAGGACGGACGCGTACAGCCACCCGGCGGGGATCACTACGAGCACCCGCCCCAGCCACGCGAGCCCCTTGCCGACGGGGACGACCACATACCGCCACAGCCCCACCCACGGCCACACGAAGACCGCCTTGAGCAGCCACACCAGACCGACGCCGATGCCGCGTCCGGCCACCGCGGCCACCGCCGCGCCGCCCCGTACCAGCCAGACGACCGCGTGCCCGACCGGCGTCAGCACGGACGCGTACAACCAGACGGCCGGGACGACCACGAGCACCCGCCCCAGCCACCCGACGCCGTGCCCAACTCCCCTGCACAGCCAGATGATCGCGTGCCCGACCGGCGTCAGCACGGACGCGTACAACCAGACGGCGGGCACCACGACGAGCACCCGCCCCAGCCACCCGAGCCCCTTGCCGACGGGGACGACCACATACCGCCACAGCCCCACCCACGGCCACACGAACACCGCCTTGAGCAGCCACACCGACCCGATGCCGATGCCGCGCGCGACCGGTGTGAAGACGTACTCGTTCAGCCAGTCCAGGGGCGTCACGATCAGCGTCCGGCCGAGCCAGGCGAACGCGCGCCCCACCGGCCGCAGCGCCCTGAAGTACAGAAAGCGGCCGCACACGGCGAGCGCGTCCCACAGCAGGCGTACGGGCACGACGAGCACGAGCACCACGATCCGCACCGGGATGCGGATCGCGACGGCGAGACACCCCTCGGCCTGCGGTCGAGGGGTGTCGAGCGGCTGCTGCGGCTCGTGCGGCGAGGGCCGCTTCTCCAGATCCATGCTGTCCTAGACGCTTCGGTGGATGCCGCTGGTTCGTCAGACGGCGGTCGGGACCCAGTAACGCAGCTTTCCGCCGCGTTCGTCATCGAACGCGCCACCCGCGGCCTCGATCACCTTGCGCGAACCGGTGTTGTCGGTGTCGCAGGTGACCAGGACCGATGCGAGGCCCAGCTCGCGGGCGTACGGCAGGCTGTCGATGAGTATCGCCGTGGCGTGGCCGCGGCGGCGGGCCGTGGGGCGTACGTCGTAGCCGATGTGGCCGCCGTACTCGCGCAGAAAGCGCGTGTTGACGTTGTGCCGGATGGCCAGACGGCCGAAGTAGTCGGCGCCGTCCGCGTACCAGAGGGTCGTCACGGGGACGGAGAACGGCTCTGCGGGGTGCACGGCGGCGCGGACCTCGGCCACATAGCGCTCGAAGACCACCGGGTCGTGCCACTTGTCGCCGTAGTCGCGCAGGGTACGGCCGAGCGTCGTGTCGTCGTCATCGCCGCCGCGCCCCTCGGCACGGAACTCCTCCATCGCGGCGATGAAGGAGAGATGCACGAGGCCCGAGGGCGGGGCGAGTTGAGGAACACCCGCCCCGCCCACGGGCCCCGGCCGCTCCACCTACTTCACCACCGACAGCGGAAGGAGCTTCTTGCCGGTCGGGCCGATCTGGATCTCGGTCTGCATCTGCGGGCACACGCCGCAGTCGAAGCACGGGGTCCAGCGGCAGTCCTCGACCTCGGTCTCGTCGAGCGAGTCCTGCCAGTCGTCCCAGAGCCAGTCCTTGTCGAGACCGGAGTCGAGGTGGTCCCAGGGCAGGACCTCCTCGTACGTGCGCTCACGCGTGGTGTACCAGTCGACGTCCACACCGAAGTCGGGCAGCGTCTTCTCGGCGCAGGCCATCCAGCGGTCGTAGCTGAAGTGCTCGCGCCAGCCGTCGAAACGGCCGCCGTCCTCGTACACGGCGCGGATGACGGAGCCGATGCGGCGATCCCCGCGCGAGAGCAGGCCTTCGACGATGCCGGGCTTGCCATCGTGGTAGCGGAAGCCGATCGAGCGGCCGTACTTCTTGTCGGCGCGGATCTTGTCGCGCAGCTTCGTGAGACGGGAGTCCGTCTCCTGCGCCGACAGCTGCGGGGCCCACTGGAAGGGCGTGTGCGGCTTGGGCACGAAGCCGCCGATGGAGACCGTGCAGCGGATGTCGTTGCCCGCGACCTCGCGGCCCTTGGCGATGACGTTCGCCGCCATGTCCGCGATCTGCAGGACGTCCTCGTCGGTCTCGGTGGGCAGACCGACCATGAAGTACAACTTGACCTGGCGCCAGCCGTTGCCGTACGCGGTCGCGACGGTACGGATCAGGTCCTCTTCGGAGACCATCTTGTTGATGACCTTCCGCATCCGCTCGCTGCCGCCCTCGGGAGCGAACGTCAGACCCGACCGACGGCCGTTCCTCGTCAGCTCGTTCGCGAGGTCGATGTTGAAGGCGTCGACGCGGGTCGAGGGCAGGGAGAGGCCGATCTTGTCTTCCTCGTACCGGTCCGCGAGGCCCTTGGCGACGTCCGCGATCTCGCTGTGGTCCGCGGAGGACAGGGAGAGCAGGCCGACCTCTTCGAAGCCGGTCGCCTTCAGGCCCTTCTCCACCATGTCGCCGATGCCGGTGATGCTTCGCTCCCGCACGGGGCGCGTGATCATGCCGGCCTGGCAGAAGCGGCAACCGCGGGTGCAGCCGCGGAAGATCTCCACGGACATGCGCTCGTGGACGGTCTCCGCGAGCGGCACGAGGGGCTGCTTGGGGTAGGGCCACTCGTCCAGGTCCATGACGGTGTGCTTGGACACGCGCCACGGGACACCGGACTTGTTCGGTACGACACGGCCGATGCGCCCGTCCGGGAGGTACTCGACGTCGTAGAACCCGGGGACGTAGACGCTGCCGGTCCTCGCGAGGCGGAACAGAACTTCCTCGCGGCCACCGGGGCGGCCCTCGGACTTCCACTCGCGGATGATCGCGGTCATGTCGAGCACGGCCTGCTCGCCGTCGCCGATGACCGCGCAGTCGATGAACTGCGCGACCGGCTCGGGGTTGAAGGCGGCGTGGCCTCCGGCGAGGACGATCGGGTCGTCGACCGTGCGGTCCTTGGACTCAAGGGGGATGCCCGCGAGGTCCAGGGCCGTGAGCATGTTCGTGTAGCCGAGCTCGGTGGAGAAGCTGAGCCCGAACACGTCGAAGGCGCCGACGGGGCGGTGGCTGTCCACGGTGAACTGCGGGACCTTGTGCTCCCGCATCAGCTCTTCGAGGTCGGGCCAGACGCTGTACGTGCGCTCGGCGAGGACGCCCTCGCGCTCGTTCAGTACCTCGTAGAGGATCATGACGCCCTGGTTGGGCAGCCCGACCTCGTACGCGTCGGGGTACATGAGCGCCCAGCGGACGTCACAGCTGTCCCACGGCTTGACGGTGGAGTTGAGCTCACCGCCGACGTACTGGATGGGCTTCTGGACGTGCGGGAGAAGCGCTTCCAGGCGAGGGAAGACGGACTCGACAGGCATCACAGCGTCTTTCGGCAGGGTTCTCATGATCTGACAGGGGTGACCATCCAGCGTACCCCGGCGGTCAGCTGCTCAACGCCGCCCTCAGTTTGGGCCGGGACGCCCGGTGCCACACCCCCGGCAGCTCGTTCTCGCGCTCGGCGGCCGTGGCCTCCTCCTGGCCGTACAGGAGTCCCCAGGTGAAGGCGGTCTCGTCCGCCGCATGGGCCTGGATCGCCAGGTGCCGCAGCGTTTCACGGGCGACGACGCTGTCCTGGTGGTCGCCGAGGACCTTCTGGACGGCCTTCATGCGTTTCGCGAACCGCTTGGCGGGCTTGCCGAGCGCGGGCCTGGCCGCCTCGCCCGCGTACCGGGCACGCTTGGCGGCCTTGCGGGCGCCGTGCATCGCCACGTCCCGCTCCTCCCCCGGCTCCAGCGCGAGCGCGTGCTCGATGCGGGCCTCCAGGCGGGCGTAGTCCTTCCGTACGGCCTTGGGGAGAGCCTTGTCCGGGGACGCCGCGGCGGCCTTGCGCAGCGGGGGGTCGGCGAGCACGGCGTCGACGGAGTTCAGGAGCCGCACGTACCGCTCTCCTTCGAGGGCGGCGACGGTCCTGCTCCGGGCGTCGTCGGCGCCGGCGACACCCCAGATCTGCAGGCGGGCCCGCACCGGCCCCAGGAGCAGGGTCCCCGGCACGGCGTCGATGCGGTGCGTGAGCCGCTCGGCGAGGACCTCCTGGTCGCGGTCGACCCCGAGCTCGCCCGCGAGCCACTTCAGCTCGTCGCCGATCGGGTCGGTGACGGTGCGGTCGAGGATCTTCCCGTACGAGCGGAACGCGCTGCGCATCCGCCGTGTGGCGACGCGCATCTGGTGCACGGAGTCCGGCACGTCGCGGCGGACGTCGGGGTCGAGGGCGACGAGGGCGTCGCGCTGGGTGCGGACGTAGGCCAGGACATGGTCGGCGGCGGTGACGGGGGCACGTTGCACGGCGGGGTCCTTCAGATGGATGACGACGTACTGCTCATCCGCCTTCCCCCTCTTGGCCTTGGCAGGCTTCGGCCCGCCCTGCGCGGACCGCTGCCGGGTCTCGCCCAGAGCCGTCGCCGCCTGTGCCTTGGCCAGTTTCGACGCGGACGCCGACCGCTCGACGCCCAGTTTCCTCAGCTTCTTCTCGATCCGGTCGAGCAGCGCGGGATCCGCGTCGTCCGCGAGCTCCACCTCGATCTCGGCCCACTCGGCGGTGCCGCCGCCCTCCGTGAGCCGCTCGGCCCGCACCCGGTCGATGCTCAGCTCGGCAAGGAGCGCACCCTTGGCGTCGACGAGGTGACGCAGGTCCCGCGCGGTCAACAGGCGCATGACGGGCACGAGTCCGGCATCGCGCACCCGGGAGCGCACGAGCCCGGACAGCTCGGGCGGCACCGACTCCGAGAGCGGGGCCCGGATCTCGTCCCGCACGCCCTGCGCGAGGGACACCGGCAGCTTGAGGTGCCATCCCTCGTCGTCGCCGCCGGTGCGGCGGCGCAGCGTGATCGAGTCGGAGAGCAGGAGTTGGTCGGTCGTGTCGTGGTAGACGGCGTCCAGTTCGACGACGCCTTTGTCGACGACGTCGGCCACCCCGGCGACCCCGGAAAGGTCGGGCAGCGCCGTGTCCGCCCCGACGTCGTACTTCCGCTCGATCTCGCGCTTCGTCTCCGCCATGAACCGAATCTAGACGCGATCGCAGGCCGAGGGCAGCCCTGCAACCGGCCTACGCCGACATCGGCCGCTGCACCTTGATCGACTGGAGCAGGCCCACGGCCACCCAGACCGCGAACATCGATGATCCTCCGTAGGAGACAAAGGGCAGTGGCAGACCCGCCACCGGCATGATGCCGAGCGTCATGCCGATGTTCTCGAAGGCCTGGAAGGCGAACCAGGCGATGATCCCGGCGGCGACGATCGTGCCGTACAGCTCGGTCGTCTCGCGCGCGATGCGGCAGGCCCGCCAGAGCAGGATGCCGAGCAGGACGAGGATGAGGCCCGCGCCCGCGAAGCCGAGCTCCTCGCCCGCGACGGTGAAGACGAAGTCCGTCTGCTGCTCGGGCACGAACTGCCCCGTGGTCTGCGAACCCTTGAAGAGGCCGGTGCCCGACAGGCCGCCGGAGCCGATCGCGATGCGCGCCTGGTTGGTGTTGTAGCCGACGCCCGCCGGATCGAGCGCGGGGTTGGCGAAGGCCGCGAAGCGAGCGATCTGGTAGTCGTCGAGGATGCCGAGCTGCCAGATGGCGATCGCGCCGGCCGCGCCCGTGCCGAGGAGTCCGAAGACCCAGCGGTTGGAGGCGCCCGACGCGAGAAGCACGCCGAGCACGATCATCGCCATCACCATGACCGACCCGAGGTCGGGCATGAGGAGCACGATCATTATCGGTACGGCGGCCAGGCCGAGGGCCTGCAGGACCGTGCGGTGGTCGGGGTGGTCCCGGTCGCCCGCGTCCACCCGCGCCGCGAGCAGCATCGCCATGCCCAGGATGATCGTGATCTTCACGAACTCGGAGGGCTGCAACGAGAAGCCGCCGCCGATCACGATCCACGCGTGCGCGCCGTTGATCGTCGCGCCGAGCGGGGTGAGGACGAGCAGGACGAGGAAGACGGAGATGCCGTAGAGGATCGGCACGGCCGTCCGCAGCGTCCGGTGGCCGAGCCAGATCGTGCCCGCCATCAGGGCGATGCCGATGCCGGTGTTCAGGACGTGCTTGAACAGGAAGGCGTACGGGTCGTCGCCGACCAGCTCGGTGCGGTTGCGCGTCGCCGAGAAGACGAGCGCGGAGCCGATCGCGGAGAGCGCGATCGCGGAGAGCAGTATCGGCCAGTCGAGCCTGCGCACCAGAGAGTCGCGGGCGAGCACGCGGGACGTCATCGACGAGCGCTCGGGCCCGTAGCCGGAGACGGAGAAGCCATTGTTTCCGGCCACTAGTCGCGCCTCCCGTTCGCGGGCGCGCCCGCCAGTTCCTGCTGCTCCCGCGGCGGCTTGGGGGCCTCCGGCTTGTACGGCTTGAGCTTCGGGGAATCGATCGAACCGTCGGTCTCGATCTTCGGCAGGTTCTTCTGCGGCTGGGGCAGCAGGGCCTTCTTGAGGTTCTGCTTGCCGCTGTCGTCCAGGCCGTAGATGCCGTCGTAGATCTTGCGGACGGCGGGGCCCGACGCACCGGAACCCGTACCACCCTGGGCGATCGTCATCACGATCGAGTAGTCCTTGGTGTACGTCGCGAACCACGAGGTGGTCTGCTTGCCGTAGACCTCCGCCGTACCCGTCTTGGCGTGCATCGGGATCTTGTCCTGTGGCCAGCCGCCGAACCGCCAGGCGGCCGTTCCCTTGGTGGCGACGTCGGCGAGGGCACCGTCTATGTCGTTGCGGGTCTTCTGCGTCATGGGCAGCTTGCCGTGCGACTTCGGCTTGATCTCCTGGGTCTGCTTGCCGTCGGCGCTGATGATCGCCTTGCCGACCGTGGGGTCGTGCAGGGTGCCGCCGTTGGCGATCGCGGAGTAGATCGTCGCCATCTGTATCGGCGTGACGAGGGTGTCGCCCTGTCCGATGGAGTAGTTGACGGAGTCACCGGCGCGCATCTTCATGCCTTCGAGGCAGTTCTCGTACGCGATCTGCTGGGCGTAGTCGCCGCCCTTCTTGCCCTGCTTGCACCAGCCGTCCTTGTTGGCCTTCCAGAAGTCCTTCTTCCACTGGCGGTCCGGGACGCGTCCTGTGACCTCGTTCGGCAGGTCGATGCCGGTCTCCTTGCCGAGACCGAACTGGTGGGCCGTCTTGTAGAACCAGTCCTTGGGGTTCTTCTTCGGCTTGTTGCCGCCGTCCTTGTTCCACTGGTCGTGCGAGAGCTTGTAGAAGACGGTGTCGCAGGAGACTTCGAGCGCCTGGCCGAGGGAGATGCTGCCGTGGCCCTGGGACTCGAAGTTCTTGAACGTCTGGCCGCCGATGGAGTACGAGCTGGGGCAGGGGTAGCTTCCGTTGAAGTCGTAGCCCGCGTTGACCGCCGCCGCCGTCGGGATGACCTTGAAGATCGAGCCGGGGGCCGCCTGGCCCTGGATGGCGCGGTTCAGGAGCGGGTAGTTGGACTTCTTGCCGGTGAGCTGCGCGTAGTCCTTGCCGGAGATGCCGCCGACCCAGGCGTTCGGGTCGTAGGTCGGGTTGGACGCCATGGAGACGATGCGTCCGGTCTTGTTCTCCATGACGACTACGGCGCCCGCGTCGGCCTTGTAGTTCTCGTTGGTGTTCTTGTCGAACTCCTGGCGGGCCTTCTTCATCGCGTCGTTCAGCCAGTACTCGGAGAGCGCCTGCACGCGCGCGTCGATGCTGGTGACGACGTTCGCGCCGGGCTCGGCCGGGTCGTCCTTGGCCTTGCCGATGACGCGGCCGAGGTTGTCGACCTCGTAGCGGGTGACGCCCGCCTTGCCGCGCAGCTGGGCGTCGTACGTCCGCTCAAGACCGGAGCGGCCGACCTGGTCGGAGCGGAGGAACGGCGAGTCGGTGTTCTCGGCCTTCTTGATCTCGTCGTCGGTGACGGGCGAGAGGTAGCCGAGCACCTGGGCGGTGTTGGACTTGCCGGGCGCGGCATAGCGGCGTACGGCGGTGGGCTCCGCGGTGATGCCGGGGAAGTCCTCGGCGCGCTCCCGGATCTGGAGGGCCTGCTTGGGCGAGGCCTCGTCCGTGATCGGGATCGGCTGGTAGGGCGAGCCGTTCCAGCAGGGCTGCGGGGTCTTGGCGTCGCAGAGGCGGACCTTGTCGCCGACTTCCTTGGCACTCATGCCGAGGACGTCCGCGAGCTTGGCGAGGGCCGACTTGCCGTCGTCCTTCATCTTCATCAGCTCGGTGCGGGACGCGGAGACGACGAGCCGGGTCTCGTTGTCGGCGATCGGCACACCGCGGGCGTCGAGGATCGAGCCGCGTACGGCGGGGTCGACGACCTGCTGGACGTGGTTGCCGGAGGCTTCCTCGGCGTACTCCTCGCCGTTGCGGATCTGGAGGTACCAGAGCCGGCCGCCGAGGGTGAGGAGGAGGGAGAGCACCAGGATCTGGATGACGATGAGGCGGATCTGGACCCTTGGGGTCCGTCCGGTCTCGGGGATGTTGGTCATGGGCGCGGCCCATTCGTTGAAAGGGTGGTGGCGGGGGACGGGTGGGCGTTGGTCACTGCTGTTCCTCCCCCTCTCAGTGTGTGTACGAGTAGTACGTGTACACGACCGACCTGTGTGCGCGGCCGGTCGGGTACGGGGCCAACTGCGCTGCGGTCACAGGCGCTTGACCCCCTTGATGCGCCCGGCGCGCGCGACGCGGGCCTTGGCCGCCTTCATCCGCAGGCCGCCGCGCTGGTTGCCGATGCGCAGGCCGGTGCCCGAGGAGAGCCAGCCGTCGGAGACGTCCGCGGCCTTGCTGGTGGGGGAGGTCTCCCCCAGCGGGTCGTTCTCGGCTCTCCGGGCGAGCGCGATGATCAGCGGCACGGTGAACGGCGCGAGCAGCAGGTCGTACAGGGCGGCGGTGAAGAGGAGTCCGCCCAGGCCCACGTGGCGGGCGGCGGTGTCCCCGACGAGGGCGCCCACGCCCGCGTACAGCAGGGTCGATCCGATGGCGGCGCCGACGACCACGACGAGCGGCCCGGTGGCCGACCTGAGCCGACCGGTCTCCGGCTTGGCCAGGCCCGCGAGGTAGCCGATGACGCAGAGCACCAGGGCGTACCGCCCGGCCGCGTGGTCGGCGGGCGGGGCCAGGTCGGCGAGCAGTCCGGCGCCGAAGCCGATGAGGGCGCCGCCCACATGGCCGTAGACCAGGGCGAGGCCGAGCACCGTGAGCAGCACCAGGTCCGGGACCGCGCCCGGCAGCTGGAGCCTGGCCAGGACGCTGACCTGGATGACCAGGGCGACGACGATCAGGGTGGCGGAGAGCAGGATTCGGTTGAAGCGCATGGGTCCGGGACTCCTACTACTCGTTGCCGTTGTCGACGCCGTTGGCCGGGGGCTGTCCTGACGGGGTGGCCGTCACGGTCACCGTCGGGGTCGGCTTCGGCTTGGCGGGCTTCTTCGGCAGGACCGTGTCGCGCGGGTCCTCGCGGGGCGCTTCGACGACGACACCGACGATGTCCAGCTTGGTGAAGCCGACGTACGGCTTGATGTAGATGTTGCGCGTCAGGTCACCGCCCGACGGGTCGACCCGGACGACCTGGCCGACCGGCACACCGGGCACGAACGGCTTGTCGGCCTGCGAGCCGAAGGTGACCAGACGGTCGCCCTTCTTGACCTTGGCCTTGCCGTTGAGCATCTGTACCGAGAGCGGGCGGTCGCCCTGTCCGGTGGCGAAGCCGAGCTCGTCGGTCTTCTCCATGCGGGTGCCGACGGTGAAGTCGGGGTCGTTGGCGAGCAGGACGGTCGCGGTGCTCGGGCCGACCGTGGTGACGCGGCCGACCAGGCCGTCGCCGTTCAGGACGGTCATGTCGCGCTTGAGTCCGTCGTTCGCGCCCGCGTCGATGGTCACGGTCCAGGAGAAGCCCTGGGCCGCTCCTATGCCGATGACTTCGGCGCCCTTGATGCCGTACTGCCCCGCGCCGGCGCTCTTGAGCATGCTGTCGAGCTGTCTGACCCGGCTGCGGTTGCGGTCGTCGCTGCCGAGCTTCGCCTTCAACGCGGCGTTCTGCCGCGTGAGTTCGGCGATCCGGTCATGCCGGTCGCCGGAGTCCCGTACCGCGCCGATGGCGTTGCCGATCGGGTCGACCGCGGACGACACTCCGTCCTCGACCGGGCCGAAGACCGTGGCGGCGGCCTGGCGGGCACCGTCGACCGGCGAGTCCTCGCCACCGCGGATGTCCACCGTGATCAAAGCGAACGCGATGGCGATCAGCAGCACCAGGAGCAGCCGGCTCTCTCGTGTGTCCCTCACGTGCGGCGGCCGTGCCTTCCTCAGTTGGAAATCTCTGGAATTCTGAGCAACTGTGCGTGCCCTCTAAAGGCCTCTATATCAACGATCCGCCGCACGAGGTGACAGGCACTCGTACGGCGGACACCCGTTCAGCGGGTTCGCGCCACTCTCAGCGGCGCGGCGACGCGTCAAGGACCTGCTGAAGCGCCTCGAACTCCTCGACGCACTTGCCGGAGCCGAGCGCCACGCTGTCCAGCGGGTCCTCGGCGATGTGGATCGGCATGCCCGTCTCGCGGCGCAGACGCTCGTCGAGGCCGCGCAGCAGGGCACCGCCTCCGGTGAGAACGATGCCACGGTCCATCACGTCACCGGAAAGCTCCGGCGGGCACTTGTCGAGGGTCGTCTTGACCGCGTCGACGATCGCGTTGACGGGCTCCTCGATCGCCTTGCGCACCTCGGCCGCGGAGATGACGACGGTCTTGGGCAGCCCGGACACCAGGTCCCGGCCGCGGATCTCGGTGTGCTCGTCGGCGTCCATGTCGTACGCCGAACCGATGGTGATCTTGATCTGCTCGGCCGTGCGCTCGCCGAGGAGGAGGGAGTACTCCTTCTTGATGTGCTGGATGATCGCGTTGTCCAGCTCGTCGCCCGCGACACGGATCGACTGTGCCGTGACGATTCCGCCGAGCGAGATCACGGCGACCTCGGTGGTGCCGCCGCCGATGTCGACCACCATGTTGCCCGTGGCCTCGTGGACCGGCAGGCCGGAACCGATGGCCGCGGCCATGGGCTCCTCGATGATGTGCACCTGTCGCGCGCCGGCCTGCGAGGAGGCCTCGATGACGGCGCGGCGCTCGACTCCGGTGATGCCGGAGGGCACACAGACGACGACACGCGGGCGGGCGAGGTAGCGGCGCTTGTGGATCTTCAGGATGAAGTAGCGGAGCATCCGCTCGGTGATCTCGAAGTCGGCGATGACGCCGTCCTTCAGCGGCCGCACGGCAACGATGTTGCCCGGCGTGCGGCCGATCATCTTCTTGGCTTCGGCGCCGACAGCGAGGATGCCACCCGTGTTGGTGTTGATGGCGACGACGGACGGTTCGTTGAGAACGATCCCCCGGCCCCTGACGTACACCAGCGTGTTGGCGGTCCCGAGGTCGACAGCCATGTCACGGCCGATGAACGACATGTGGTTCCCCATGAGGATGCGTCTGGCCTTCCCTGGAGCGTCTGATGGCTTTTTAGGTAGGCGAGGTGGGTGCTGTGTGGCGTGGAGGCTTACATCGTAGTCTCGCCTGCACGAACACGGCGCTAGGGTCTTCGCCATTGTCAGCAGATGATGCGCCGCCTCGCTCTTGGAGACGTGCCATCGGAGGCACGGGTTCCCCCAATTGGGCCGCATATGCCAAGGGGCGGCCGGTTTTCTCGGCCACCCCCTGGTCAGGGCAGTGCCCTGCTGACTAGGCGTCAGAAGTATTTACGAAACTCTTTACGTGCGCCTGTCAGATTCTTGCGTCCGACCGCCGGACCACGGCCCTCGGACGGACGACGCCCCTCAGACGGCACCCGGAAAGAAGATCTTCATCTCGCGCTCGGCGGACTCCTCGGAGTCCGACGCGTGGATCAGGTTCTCCCGGACGATGCTGCCGAAGTCGCCCCTGATGGAGCCGGGCGCCGCGGCGATCGGGTCGGTCGGACCGGCGAGGGCGCGCACACCCTCGATGACGCGCTCGCCCTCGACGACGAGCGCGACGACCGGACCGGAGGCCATGAAGGCGACCAGGGGCTCGTAGAAGGGCTTGCCCTTGTGCTCGCCGTAGTGCTGCTCCAGCGTCTCCTGGTCGAGCGAGCGCAGTTCGAGGGCGGAGATCGTCCAGCCCGCCTTGCGCTCGATACGGCCGATGATCTCGCCGATCAGGCCACGACGGACGGTGTCGGGCTTGAGCAGGACGAGAGTGCGCTGGGTCATGTGCGGCTCCAAGCATTTTTTCTACGAGCGTGTGGGTTGCCCGGCAGAATACCGGCACCCACTACACCGCGTTACCTCCGGCCCCGGAAGCCCGCTCAGCCGGGCAGGCGGGGCAAGGCCCGCAGGGGCAAGGCCCGCAGGGGCTAGGCCCCCGCCTCGGCCCCTGCCCCGGACTCGGCCTGCGCCGCGAACCTGGCCTTCGCCTCGTCGATCTTCTGGCCGAAGTGCAGCGAGGCCCACCACAGCACGGCGAACAGGGCCCCCATGAAGAACATGATCGGCACGACGAACCCGCTCACGATGAGCGCGATCTGCAGCGCCCAGCCCAGCTGCACCCCGCCGGGCCGGGTGATCATTCCGCACAGCAGGACGCTGAACAGCATCGCGATGCCGCAGACCGTCCAGACCGTGCCCATCGACAGGTCCGGGTCCTTCATGGCGACCAGACCGGCGAAGCCGATGACGAAGAACTCGCCGATCAGCGTCGAAGCACAGAGCGTACGCACAGGAGTCAGCCCCTCCCCAGGAGCAGCCGGGCCTCGCCGACCGTGATGACGGAGCCGGTGACCAGGACACCACCGCCCGCGTACTCGCCTTCTTCCTCGGCGAGGGTGATCGCGGCTTCGAGGGCGTCCGGCAGGCGCGGCTCGACCTGGACACGCTCGTCCCCGAAGACCTCGACGGCGAGCCCCGCCAGCGTGTCCGCGTCCATCGCGCGGTGGCTGGAGTTCTGCGTGATGACGACCTCGGCGAAGATCGGCTCGAAGGCTTCGAGCAGCCCCTTCATGTCCTTGCCCTCGCTCGCCGCGACCACGCCGATCAGATTGCTGAAGTCGAAGACCTCACTGATCGCCTCGGCGGTGGCTCGGGCGCCCGCCGGATTGTGCGCGGCGTCCAGGACGACGGTCGGCGAGGTACGCACGACCTCGAGGCGGCCCGGCGACGAGACCGAGGCGAAGGCCTTGCGGATGGTGTCGATGTCGAGCGGGCTCGCGTGCTGCGAGCCGATGCCGAAGAAGGCCTCCACCGCGGCGAGCGCGACCACGGCGTTGTGCGCCTGATAGGCGCCGTGGAGCGGCAGGAAGACCTCCTCGTACTCCCCGCCGAGACCGCGCAGGGTCAGGAGCTGACCGCCGACGGCCACCGAGCGGGAGACGATGCCGAACTCCAGGCCCTCGCGGGCCACCGTCGCGTCGACCTCGACTGCCTTCTTCAGGAGCACCTGAGCCGCGTCCACCGGCTGCTGGGCGAGGATCACGGTCGCGTCCGGCTTGACGATGCCGGCCTTCTCGCCGGCGATCTCGCCCGGCGTGCCGCCGAGGCGGTCGGTGTGGTCGAGGTCGATGGGCGTGACGACGGCCACCGAGCCGTCGATCACGTTCGTCGCGTCCCAGCTGCCGCCCATGCCGACCTCGACGACGGCGACGTCCACGGGGGCGTCCGCGAAGGCCGCGTACGCCATGCCCGTGAGCACCTCGAAGAAGGAGAGCCTGAACTCCTGCTGGGAGTCGACCATGTCGACGTACGGCTTGATGTCGTTGTACGTCTCCACGAAGCGCTCGGCCTCGATGGGGGCGCCGTCCAGGCTGATCCGCTCGGTGATCGACTGGACGTGCGGCGAGGTGTAACGCCCGGTGCGCAGCTCGAAGGCGGTGAACAGGGCCTCGATCATGCGGGCCGTGGACGTCTTGCCGTTCGTGCCGGTGATGTGGATCGAGGGGTACGCGCGCTGGGGCTCGCCCAGGACGTCCATCAGCGCGGAGATCCGGCTGACGGAGGGTTCGAGCTTGGTCTCCCCCCAGCGGCTCGCGAGCTCCGTCTCGACCTCGCGCAGCGCCTTGTCGATCTCGGGGTCGGTGGGGCGCGAGGGGATGCCCGCCTGGGGCGGGCCCGCCTGGGTGCGCAGGGTGCGGCTGCCCGCCTCGATCACGGCGAGGTCGGGGTCGCGGTCGGTCTCGGCTTCGACGATCTCGTCAAAACGGTCGGCGTTGTCGTCGCGGTCGGGGTGCTCGCTGTCAGGCGGGGGGAGGTCACTCACGCGGGCCAGTCTACGGACGGGGTCCGACAGCCGCCGCCGGGACCTGTCAGGACTTTGGTCCCGGTCGATTCGGGACCTTGGTCCCGCCGATCCGGTCAATCGCCGGGCAAACTTGGTGATCATGGACATAGGCATCGACCTCGGTACAGCGAACACCCTTCTCTACGTGCGCGGGCAGGGCATCGTGCTCAACGAACCGTCCGTGGTCGCCGTCAAGGAGGGGGCGCGCACGGCCCTGGCCGTCGGTACGGAGGCCAAGGAGACGATCGGCCGTACGCCGGGGTCCATCACCGCGATCCGCCCCCTGCGGGGCGGTGTGATCAGCGACTACGAAGCCGCCGAGGAGATGATCCGGCACTTCGTGCGCAAGGCCGTGCCGGGGCGCCGTCCTCGTACGCGGATGGTGGTGTGCGTGCCGAGCGGCGTCACGCCGGTCGAGCGCCGGGCCATCGTGCACGCGGCACAGCGGGCCGGGGCCCGTGCCGTGCACCTGGTGGAGGAGCCGATGGCCGCGGCGATCGGGGCGGGACTTCCGGTGGCGGAGCCGCGGGGATCGATGGTGGTCGACATCGGGGGCGGCACGTCCGAGGTCGCCGTCATCTCCCTGGGCGGGATCGTCACGTCGCAGTCGCTGCGGGTGGGCGGGGACCGTCTGGACGAGGCGATCACGAACTTCGTGCGCAAGGAGCACGGGCTGCTCATCGGCGAGCGGACCGCCGAGGACATCAAGGTCGCCATCGGCTCGGCGTGGCCGGTGCCCGGGGACGAAGCGCTGGAGTCGCGGACGTTCACCGTGCGGGGACGGGAGAAGGTGCGCGGCCTTCCGAAGACGGTGGAGCTGACGGTGCGCGAGGTGCGGGCGGCGCTCGACGAGCCGGTGGAGGCGATCATCGCCGCGGTGCGGACGACGCTGGAGGAGTGCCCGCCGGAGCTCTCGGGCGACATCATGGAACACGGCATCACCCTGACGGGCGGCGGAGCGCTGCTCCCCGCCCTGGACCTGCGCATGGCATCGGCCACCGGCATCCCGGTCTTCGTGGCCGACGATCCCTTGGACAGCGTGGCGATGGGCTGCGGAAAGTGCGTGGAGGACTTCGACGGGCTGGAGCGGGTGATGTCGGCGGCGTAGGTTCTGGCGGCGCTGCCCGCGGGGCAGGCGTCCGTCCCTCAGACCAAGTCCCCCGCGGGCAGCGCCGCCAGGACCTCGTACACCCCGCGCCGGGGCCCGGCGGAGAAGGTGCCGCCCACGGAGCGGACCCGCTCGGCCATACCGGCGGTACCGGTCCCGGCGGAGACGGGTGACGAGGCGGGCGCGGCCACGGACAGGGCATTGCGCACGCTCACACGCAGGTGACCGTCGGCCACCTCCACCCGCACGTCGACCCGCTCCCCGGGCGCGTGCTTGGCCGCGTTCGTCAGACACTCCTGCACCACCCGATGCACGGCCGCCTGCCGAATGGGCGAGAGCCGACAGGCCGCCCCGTCGATCAGGAGATCGACCGGCGTACCCGCGAGCTCACTGCGCTCGACAAGGCCGGGAAGCGCATCGAGACCGGGCGTCGGCGCACCGTCCACACCCCGCCGCACGATGATCTCGTTCAGCATCCGGTGCGCCGAACGGGCCGTCTCCGAGAGCTCCTCGAAGCCGTCCTCGAAGTCCCCGCCGCCCGCCCGCCGGGCGAACACCTGCGAGCGCACGCTCAACAGCGTCAGCTCGCGCCCGACGAAGTCGTGCACGTCCCGTGCGATGCGGGACCGCTCCCGCTGGACCGCGTGCAACGCGTCCGTCTCGGCCCGCTGCGCCTGGAGCGCACGGACCAGGTCCTGCCGGTTGGCCGCGACGCCGACCCCCGTCGCGAGCACCCCGATCGGCACGACCAGGCTGAGGAAGGAGCTCAGGCTGTCACCGCGGTGCACCGGCCAGCCGGGGAGAGTGAACATCACGTACGAGAAGGCCACATAGCCGATCACACCGAGCGTGCCGGCGAGACGGCCGCGGTGTCTGGCGAGCGAGTACAGCGCGAACTGGGCGAGGGTCAGCTCGTGCAGCCAGCCGATGAACGAGAGGGCCACCGCGTACGACACCCACGGAGCCCGGCGGCGCAGCAGCAGGGACGCGGCGCCGCAGGTGAGGACCAGGGCCGCGAGCGGGCCGTTGAGGGAGTTGTCCGCCTCGGCGAGGCCGGGGACGTCCAGGCCCATCAGGGCCAGGCAGCTCAGCGCGGTGAGGGCGTCCTGCGCCCGGGGCGCACCCGCCCAATGCCCGGCCAGGCGTCGGCCCGCGGCCGCCGCCTCGCGGATCGCCTGGGCGACGGGCAGGTCGTGCATGCCCTCCATCATCCAAGGTCCTTCTGCCCGAATCATCGGACTTATGACCTTTATTTCGTGAAGTGTGACACGTCGGCGACCGTCGGCGTGGCAGCCCCCGAAAGGCGGACTCCAGGGGTCAAATCAGACCATGTGGTATGCCCAGAACCCCGGCCGACGGACCCGCCAGCTGCTCGGCGACGGCGCGGTCCTGCTCTGGACCGCGCTGTGGACCGCCGCGGCCTTCGTCGCCTACCGGCTTGCCTGTCTGCTCACCCGCCCCACGCCTCGGACCCACGCCCCGTCGCTCGGTGATCCCTCCCGGCTGCCCCTGGTCGGTGATCGCGTCGACTCCGCGCTGCGGGCCGCCGCGGACGCCGCCGGAGCCGGGGACCCGGTGATCGTCCGGGCCGCGGTGATCGTGGGCGCCGTCGTCGTCTTCCTCGTACCCGTGGGCCTCGTGCTCAAGAGCTGGCTCCCCCGCCGCCTGCGCTGGATCCGGCAGGCAGCAGCCGCCCAGGAGCTCGCCGCGAGCGACGACGGCCGCGAGCTGCTCGCCCTGCGCGCCCTCCTTCGGCCGCTGGACGAGGTCGCACGGATGGCGTACGAACTCCCCGACGCCACCGCGGGCAGCCTCGCCGAGGGCTGGCGCGGCGGCGACCCCGACATCATCGACGCGCTCGCCGAGGCGGAGCTGGTGCGCCTGGGCCTTCACATCCCCGAGCAGGTGTACATCCCCGGGCAGGAGACGGGAGCCGAACACGGGACAGGGCCCATGGAACCGGTCGGTTCCATGGGCCCTGTCTCCAGTGCCTGACTAGGCCTGCGGCAGACCGTCCAGCTGGGCCTGCAGCCGGGCGATGTCGCCGTCCGCCTTGGTGAGGCGGCCCCTGATCTTGTCGACCACGTTGTCCGGCGCCTTCGCCAGGAACGCTTCGTTGCCGAGCTTCGCCGTGGCCTGCGCCTTCTCCTTCTCGGCCGCCGCGAGGTCCTTGGCCAGACGCTTGCGCTCCGCCCCGACGTCGATCGTGCCGGACAGGTCGAGCGCGACCGTGGCGCCCGAGACCGGCAGCGTGGCGGTGGCCGCGAAGCCCTCGCCCTCCGGCTGGAGGCGCAGGAGCTGGCGGATGGCCGCCTCGTGCGGGGCGAGCGCCGTGCCGTCCAGGGTGAGACGGGCCGGGACCTTCTGGCCCGGCTGAAGACCCTGGTCGGCGCGGAAGCGGCGGACCTCGGTGATGACCTGCTGGAGCGTCTCGATCTCCTGCTCGGCACCGGTGTCGCGGAACCCACTGTCCTTGGGCCACTCGGCGATCACGAGGGACTCGCGACCGGTGAGCGTCGTCCAGAGCGTCTCCGTGACGAACGGGACGATCGGGTGGAGCAGGCGCAGCGTCACGTCGAGGACCTCGCCCAGGACGCGGCCCGAGACCTTCGCCGCTTCGCCGCCGCCCATGAACGTGGTCTTGGACAGCTCGACGTACCAGTCGAAGACCTCGTCCCACGCGAAGTGGAAGAGGCTGTCCGACAGCTTGGCGAACTGGTAGTCGTCGTAGAACGCGTCGACCTCGGCGACCGTCGCGTTGAGACGGGACAGAATCCAGCGGTCCGTCGCCGACTGCTGCTCCACGGGCGGCAGTTCGCCCTCGATCGTGGCGCCGTTCATCAGCGCGAAGCGCGTGGCGTTCCAGATCTTGTTGGCGAAGTTGCGCGAGCCCTGGACCCAGTCCTCGCCGATCGGCACGTCGACGCCGGGGTTGGCGCCGCGGGCCAGTGTGAAGCGGACGGCGTCCGAGCCGTACTTGTCCATCCAGTCGAGCGGGTTGACCGCGTTGCCGAAGGACTTCGACATCTTCTTGCCGAACTGGTCGCGGACCATGCCGTGCAGCACGATCGTGTGGAACGGCGGGGTGCCGTCCATCGCGTACAGGCCGAACATCATCATCCGGGCGACCCAGAAGAAGAGGATGTCGTAGCCGGTGACCAGGACGGAGTTCGGATAGAACTTCGCCAGGCTGTCGGTCTCCTCGGGCCAGCCGAGCGTGGAGAACGGCCACAGGCCGGAGGAGAACCAGGTGTCCAGGACGTCGGAGTCCTGGGTCCAGCCCTCGCCGGTGGGCGCCTCGTCGTCGGGTCCGACGCAGACGACTTCGCCGTTCGGCCCGTACCAGACCGGGATCCGGTGGCCCCACCACAGCTGGCGCGAGATGCACCAGTCGTGGAGGTTGTCGACCCAGTCGAAGTAGCGCTTCTCCATCTCCTGCGGGTGGATCGCGACCTTGCCGTCGCGGACCGCGTCACCGGCGGCCTTCGCGAGCGGGCCGACCTTGACCCACCACTGCATCGACAGGCGCGGCTCGATGGTGGTCTTGCAGCGCGAGCAGTGGCCGACCGAGTGCGTGTACGGGCGCTTCTCGGCGACGATGCGGCCCTCGGCGCGCAGGGCGCCGACGATGGCGCTGCGGGCTTCGAGCCGGTCCAGGCCCTGGAAGGGGCCGGGAACGGTGATCACGGCGTGCTCGTCCATGACCGCGATGTTCGGCAGGTCGTGGCGCTGGCCGATCTCGAAGTCGTTCGGGTCGTGCGCCGGGGTCACCTTGACGCAGCCCGTGCCGAACTCGGGGTCGACGTGCTCGTCCGCGACGACCGGGATGGAGCGGTCGGTGAGCGGCAGCTTGATCAGCTTGCCGACGAGGTGCTTGTACCGCTCGTCGTCGGGGTGGACGGCGATGGCCGTGTCACCGAGCATCGTCTCGGCGCGGGTGGTGGCGACGACGAGGGTCTCGTCCCCGTCCCCGTACTTCAGCGAGACGAGCTCGCCGTCGTCGTCCTGGTACTCGACCTCGATGTCGGAGATGGCGGTCAGACAGCGCGGGCACCAGTTGATGATGCGCTCGGCGCGGTAGATCAGCTCGTCGTCGTAGAGCTTCTTGAAGATGGTCTGGACGGACTGGGAAAGCCCCTCGTCCATCGTGAACCGCTCACGCTCCCAGTCGACGCCGTCGCCGAGGCGGCGCATCTGCCCGGAGATCTGCCCGCCGGACTCGTCCTTCCACTGCCAGACCCGGTCGATGAACTCCTCGCGCCCCAGGTCGTGGCGGGACTTGCCCTCCTTGGCGAGCTCGCGCTCCACGACGTTCTGCGTGGCGATACCGGCGTGGTCCATGCCCGGCTGCCAGAGCGTCTCGAAGCCCTGCATGCGCTTGCGGCGGGTGAGGGCGTCGATGAGCGTGTGCTCGAAGGCGTGGCCCAGGTGCAGGGAGCCCGTGACGTTCGGCGGCGGGATGACGACCGTGTACGGAGGCTTCTCGCTCGCCGCGTCGGCGGAGAAGTAGCCGCGTTCTACCCAGCGCTCGTACAGCGTCCCCTCTACCTCGGCCGGCGCGTACTGGGTCGGCAGTTCGGTGATGGGCGCTGGAGTCTGCTGCTGAGGATTCTCGGTCACGGTCCCAGTTTAGAGGTGTCACAGACCCGTCCCGAAACCGGATTCTTGAGTAACGGTTGCGGTCCGACGCCCCATGGGACTCCGGCGTCGGTCAGGATGTCGGAATCACATAAGCGCACTCAGGGGGAAGTCACGCAATGAGCTACAACCAGCCTGGCCCGTACGGCGGGCAGCAGCCCCAGCAGCCCGGTCCTCACGGGCAGCAGCCGGGCCAGCCTGGGCCCTACGGCCAGCAGCCGCAGGCACCCCAGCCCGGCTACGGCTACCCCCAGCAGCCCCCGCAGGGCGTCCCTCCGCAGCAGGGCGGCTACAGCCAGCCGCAGCAGCCGGGTCCCTACGACCACGGCCAGCAGCAGGCCCCGTACGGGCAGGTCCCGCCGCCCCCGCCCGCGGGTGGCGGCAACGGCAAGAAGACCGGCCTCATCATCGGCGCGGTCGTCGCGCTCGTCGCGATCGGCGGCGGCATCTGGTGGTTCACGGCGGGCAAGGACGACAGCTCGTCGTCGGCGGGCAACTCGGCGGTGACGGACGACGGCAAGCACAAGCTCGTCACGCCGGAGACGGTTCTCTCCGAGTACAAGAAGCAGGCCGGCACCGACGGCGGTTTCAACGACGACGACATGGCGAGGGCCGAGAAGGACGGCGTCAAGAACGGCAAGCCCGTGGACGCCGAGTACCAGTCGGGTGACAAGAGCAACCCGTTGGCGCAGAAGATGATCAAGTTCATGGGCGTCTACGGCGAGATCGGCGACCCGTCCAAGGTCGTGGACGGAATGTTCGACAAGATGAAGACGGAGTCCGAGAAGGAGGGCGCCTCCACCTCCACGGGCAAGCTGGTCGGCAGCCCGAAGAGCTTCGACGCGGACGGCGCGGTCATCAAGTGCCAGGAGACGGAGGTCAAGGGTGGCGGCTCCGGACCCAAGTCGATCCGCATGCCGGTCTGTATCTGGGGCGACCACAGCACCCTCGGCATCGTGATCCCGATCGACATGGGAAGCGCCATGACCGGTAAGAGCGCCTCGCTGGACGACGCCGCCGACACGGCGACGAAGCTCCGCAAGGAAGTCCGCGTCAAGGCCTGATTTCTCGTCTGATGTCCCGACGGCATCGCCTCGCGCTCAGCAGCCCCGGTCGCTTCGGCCGGGGCTGCTTCCGTCAGGATGTTGGCTACACATAAGCGCACACAGGGGGAACCCACCCATGAGCTACAACCAGCCGGGCCCGTACGGCGGCCAGCAGCCCCAGCAGCCCGGGCCGTACGGAGGAGGGCAGCCTCCGCAGCAGCCCGGCCCCTACGGCCAGCCGCCGCAGGCCCCGCAGCCCGGCTACGGCTACCCCCCGCAGGCGCCGCAGCAGCAGGCGCCGCAGCAGCAGCCCGGCTATGGCTACCCCCAGCAGCAGGCCCCGTACGGGCAGCAGCCGCAGGCCCCCTACGGACAGTTCCCGCCGCCCGTGCCCCCGCAGGGCGGCGGCAAGAAGACCGGCATCATCATCGCCGCCGTGGTCGCGGTCGTCGCGGTCGCCGTCGGTGGCTACTTCGTTCTCGCGGGCGGTGACGACGACGGCGGCAAGAAGGGCGGCGGCTCCTCGGTGGCGGGCGGCGGCGCCGGCATCAAGGACGACGGTCCGCACAAGCTGATCACGCCGGCGACGGTCCTCTCCGAGTACAAGCAGAACAAGGAAGCCGGCAGCGAAGGCGGCATGAGCTCCGACGACATCGAGAAGGCCGAGGAGCAGGGCGTGAAGAACGCCAAGGACGTCGCGGCCCAGTACCAGGCGGGGGACGAGGACAACCCGCTGTCGCAGAAGGTGCTGCAGTTCAACGGCGTCTACGGCGACATCACCGACCCCGAGAAGGTCGTCGACGCGATGTTCGGCGAGGCGGCGAAGAACGCCGAGGAGGGCGGCACCGGCGCCGGTGGCGGCGAGATGAAGCTGGTCGGCAGCCCCAAGTCGTACAGCCCCGCCGGGCTCGACGGCGCGGTCCTCAAGTGCCAGGAGATGAAGCTCGACCTCGGTTCGTCGTCGACCGCCGGCAGCAGCCAGGGCCCGAGCGAGATGTCGATGGCGACCTGCATCTGGGGCGACAACAGCACCCTTGGCATAGCGATCACCTCGGATGTGGCGAACGCGATGGCAGGCAAGAGCGCCGACCTCGACGGGGCCGCGGAGACGACGGCCAAGTTCCGCAAGGAAGTCCGCGTCAAGCTCTGAGCCGACCGAACGCGTCTAGAGAGGAACCCACGTCATGAGTTACAACCAGCCGGGACCGTACGGCGGCCAGCCGCAGCAGCAGCCTGGACCCTACGGTGGCCAGCCGCAGCAGCCTGGACCCTACGGCCAGCAGGGGCCCTACGGCGCCCCCCAGCAGCCCCCGCAGCCTCCGCAGCAGCAGCCCGGCTACGGCTACCCCCAGCAGCCGCAGGGGCCGTACGGCCAGCAGCCGCAAGCCCCGTACGGACAAGCTCCGTACGGACAAGCCCCGTACGGGCAGGCCCCGCCGAGCGGCGGTGGCGGCAAGAAGGCCGGGATCGTCATCGGTGCCGTCGTCGCGATCGTGGCGGTCGGGGCCGGTGTGTGGTGGTTCACCGCGGGCAAGGACGGCGGATCCGTCGCCGACGACGGCAAGACGTACAAGCTGACGGCGCCCGCGAGCATCATCGGCGGCGAGTACAAGCAGGACAACTCGGGCGCCGGCGGTGGCGGTATGTCGTCGAGTGATCTCAAGGACCTGGAGAAGCAGGGCGTCGGCAGTCCCAAGGACGCCCACGGCGCGTACAACTCGGGCTCGGGCGCGAGCATGAAGAGCCTCAACTTCTCCGGTGTGTACGGCGAGATCGACGACCCCGAGAAGGTCGTGGACGCCATGTTCGCCGAGATGAAGAAGAAGTCCACTGACGAGCCCGGGAGCGTGAAGCTCATCGGCAGCCCCGAGGAGTTCACGCCGGACGGCTTCGACAACGGCGTCATGAAGTGCCAGAAGGCCGAGTTCCGGCTCGGCGCCCCCGACAAGGCCGAGCAGGAGGACGACATCCCCAACACCTTCCAGACGCCGATGTGCGTCTGGGGCGACCACAGCACGGTCGCCTCCGTCGGGCACTCCGACGCGAGCGCCGTCGCCAGCGGCAAGGACATCTCCCTCGACACGGCCGCGGACCTGACCGCCAAGCTCCGCGCCGACGTCCGCGTAGAGGCCAAGTAGCTCCGCACGGCGACACGTTGAAGGGGGCGCCCCGCGAGTGATCGCGGGGCGCCCCCTTCGTCGTACGCGACGGGCTGCCGCCTATGCGGACTTCTGCTCTCCCGGCCCCGGACCCCGCGCGTCGCGCGGCACCAGCGTCGGGTTCACGTTCGAATGGACGACGTCCGCCGTGATGACTACGCGGGCCACGTCCTTGCGGGACGGGACCTCGTACATCACCGACTGGAGGACTTCCTCCATGATGGCGCGCAGGCCTCGCGCGCCGGTCTGGCGCAGGATCGCCTGGTCGGCGATGGCCTCAAGGGCCTCGCGCTCGAACTCCAGCTCCACGCCGTCGAGTTCGAAGAGGCGCTGGTACTGCTTGACGAGCGCGTTGCGCGGCTCCACCAGGATCTGGAGCAGAGCCTCGCGGTCCAGGTTGTGGACCGAGGTGATCACGGGGAGGCGGCCGATGAACTCGGGGATCATCCCGAACTTCACCAGGTCCTCCGGCATGATGTCCTCGAACCGGTCCTTCTCCTGAAGCTCGCGCTTGGAGTGGATCGTGGCGCCGAAGCCGATGCCCTTCGCGCCGGCCCGCGACTCGATGATCTTCTCGAGGCCGGCGAAGGCGCCGCCCACGATGAAGAGCACGTTCGTCGTGTCGATCTGGATGAACTCCTGGTGCGGGTGCTTGCGGCCGCCCTGCGGTGGAACCGAGGCGGTCGTACCCTCCAGGATCTTGAGCAGTGCCTGCTGGACGCCCTCACCCGATACATCGCGCGTGATCGAGGGGTTCTCGCTCTTGCGAGCGACCTTGTCGATCTCGTCGATGTAGATGATGCCCGTCTCGGCCTTCTTGACGTCGTAGTCAGCGGCCTGGATGAGCTTCAGGAGGATGTTCTCGACGTCCTCGCCGACATAACCCGCCTCCGTGAGCGCCGTCGCGTCCGCGATGGCGAACGGGACGTTCAGCATGCGCGCGAGCGTCTGCGCGAGCAGCGTCTTGCCGGAACCGGTCGGGCCGAGCAACAGGATGTTGGACTTGGCGAGTTCGATCGCGTCGTCACGGCCCTGCGCGCCGCCGGTCTCCCCGGCCTGGACCCGCTTGTAGTGGTTGTAGACCGCCACCGAGAGGGCTTTCTTCGCGGGCTCCTGGCCCACGACATACCCCTCGAGGAATTCGTAGATCTCACGAGGCTTGGGGAGTTCCTCCCACCGCACCTCGCTCGTCTCCGCGAGCTCTTCCTCGATGATCTCGTTACAGAGGTCGATGCACTCATCGCAGATGTACACACCGGGACCTGCGATGAGCTTCTTGACCTGCTTCTGACTCTTCCCGCAGAACGAGCACTTGAGCAGATCGCCGCCGTCACCGATGCGTGCCACGAGGTGCTTCCCCTTCGCCTGGGAGACGCCACGTTCAGCGACTCCTGGTGCCTCTATCTGACGGTACCTTGCCCGGCCCCCCGTTCGGGCCCCCCTTGGCGCGGTTCACTTTGACGTGGACCGCGCCGAGGAACGGCAGATGCTACATCGCTGCGTCAGACGACCGAGGAATTGTTCATCTTCCGAGTGGAGATGATCTGGTCGATCAGGCCGTACGCCAGCGCGTCCTCGGCAGTGAGGATCTTGTCGCGCTCGATGTCGTCGCGGATCTTCTCGATCGGCGTCGTGGAGTGCTTGGCCAGCATCTCCTCCAGCTGCGAGCGCATCCGGAGGATCTCGTTCGCGGCGATCTCCAGGTCGGAGACCTGACCGCGGCCCGTCTCGCTGTAGGGCTGGTGGATCAGGACGCGCGCGTTCGGGAGCGCCATGCGCTTGCCCGGCGTACCCGCCGAGAGGAGCACGGCGGCGGCGGACGCCGCCTGGCCCATGCAGACCGTCGACACGTCGGGCTTCACGAACTGCATCGTGTCGTAGATCGCCGTGAGCGCCGTGAAGGAGCCGCCGGGGCTGTTGATGTAGATCGAGATGTCACGGTCGGGGTCCATCGACTCCAGGCACAGGAGCTGCGCCATGACGTCGTTGGCGGACGCGTCGTCGATCTGCACGCCGAGGAAGATCACGCGCTCCTCGAACAGCTTCGCGTACGGGTCGTACTCACGCACGCCCTGCGAGGTGCGCTCGACGAAGCGCGGGATGACGTAGCGGGATTCGGCGGTCGGGCCGGTGTACTCGGCCTGGGTGCGCTCGTAGAGGCCGCTGCCGGGGTAGTTCTTCATCTCTGTAGGTCTCCTGAGGAGCGTGGGCTGAGGTCGGCTTCGGAAGGGCTGAGCGGTGAGGCTCAGGCTCCGGTGCCGCCGCCGCCCGGCATGCTGGCCGCGTTGGGCATGATGTCGTCGATGAGGCCGTACTGCTTGGCCTCCAGCGGGTCGAACCAGCGGTCGCGGTCCGAGTCGCGGGTGACCTGCTCGACGGTCTGACCCGTGTGGAACGCGGTGAGCTCGGCCATCTTCTTCTTCGTGAGGAGAAGACGCTCGGCGTGGATCTTGATGTCCGACGCGGAGCCCGCGAGTCCGGCGGAGGGCTGGTGGATCAGGATCTCGGCGTTCGGCAGCGCGAAGCGCTTGCCGGGCGTACCGGCGCTGAGCAGGAACTGGCCCATCGAGGCCGCCATGCCCATCGCGATCGTCACCACGTCGTTCTGGATGTACTGCATGGTGTCGTAGATCGCCATGCCGGCCGTGATGGATCCACCAGGGCTGTTGATGTAAAGGAAGATGTCCTTGTCCGGCTCTGCGGCAAGGAGCAGCAACTGCGCGGTGATCTTGTTGGCGATGTCGTCGTCCACGGCCTGGCCGAGGAAGATGATCCGCTCGCCGAGCAGCCGGTTGTAGACCTGGTCGCCGAGGCCACCACCGATGGAGGGGTCGCCGGCGGCGGAGGGCATCAGATTCGTCACGTATCCACCTGCTCGTCTTACGACGGCGCCGGGCCGTCTCACGTCTTCTTCTGAGGCTTGGGACCCCGCGTGCTCGCCGCTCCGGGACGGCTTCGGGGACTCCCCTGCCCTCGTATTCATGGACCCTAACGCTCAGCCCCGCCCGGGGAATCCCGCAAAGGGACCTGTTCGCTGTGAGCGCAGGTTCTGGCGGGGGCGCCTTGAGCAGGGGCCCCGGGGTTGCCTCGGGCCCCGTCAATGCCCAGTCAGGGGCGCGGGGAACGGCGCGGCCCGCCCCCCACGCGGTCGCGGACGCGTCTGTAGCGGGTCTCCCCTGGCGGGTGCGGCTCGTACGTGGCTGAGCGCGCGGTTCCCCGCGCCCCTGACGGGGCGCGACAGGGCCCCCGGGACCGAAGTCCCGGGGGCCCTGTCGTACGAGCGTCAGAGCGAGGCTCAGGCCTCGGTCTTCTCCTCGGCGGAGTCAGCCGACTCCGTGGCCTCGACCGTCTCGGCGGTCTCGTCCTCGTCGTCGAGGTCCACGACCTCGCCGTTCGTGTCCTTGACCGACGCGGCCTCGACGACGACCGCGAGGGCCTTGCCGCGGGCGACCTCGCCGACCAGCATCGGGACCTGGCCGCCTTCGACGACCGCCTGGGCGAACTGGTCGGGGCTCATGCCGGAGGACTGCGCGCGACGCATGAGGTGCTCGGTGAGCTCCTCCTGGTTCACGTTCAGCTTCTCCTTGTTGACGAGCTCGTCAAGGACGAACTGCGTCTTGATGCCCTTCTCGGCCTGCTCCTTGGTCTCGGCGTCGAACTCTTCCTCGGTCTTGCCCTGGATCTCCAGGTACTTCTCGAGGTCGAGGCCCATCTGGCCGAGCTGGTGGTTCACCAGGTTGTGCTTGCGGGTCTCGATCTCGTCCACGAGGAGCTTCTCGGGGACGGGGACCTCGACGAGCTCGAGCAGCTTCTCCAGGACGCGCTCCTGGGCCTGGGTCGCCTGGTCGTACTGCTTCATGTTCTCGAGGCGCTTGCGGCTGTCCGCCTTGACCTCGTCCAGGGTGTCGAACTCCGACGCGAGCTGCGCGAAGTCGTCGTCCAGGGCGGGCAGTTC
Source organism: Streptomyces sp. NPDC058257 (assembly GCF_042881845.1). Lineage (NCBI taxonomy): Bacteria > Bacillati > Actinomycetota > Actinomycetes > Kitasatosporales > Streptomycetaceae > Streptomyces > Streptomyces sp. NPDC058257. Next base: position 142,693 of record NZ_JBHVXJ010000008.1, on the reverse strand, counting down.
ACGGGCGGCGACCTGGGTGACCTTGACGGTCACCTCGGACTCCTTACCCGTGGCGGAGCCGCCCTTGAGCTCGGAGGTGAAGGTGGCCTCGCCACCGGCCTCCAGGCCCGTGACGGCCTCGTCGATGCCTTCGAGGAGCTCGCCCGAGCCGATCGTGTAGGAGACGCCGGACGCGACGCCGTCCTCCAGGACCTCGCCCTCGACCTTGGCCTCCAGGTCGATCGTCACGACGTCGCCGTCCACGGCGGCACGCTCGACCGGCGAGGTGGACGCGAAGCGCTCACGGAGCTCCTCGACGGCCTTGTCGACGTCTTCGTCGCTGACCTCGACCGCGTCGACCTCGACCTCGATGCCGGAGTAGTCCGGGATCTCGATCGCGGGACGGATGTCGACCTCAGCGGTGAAGTTGAGGGTCTCGTTGTCCTTCAGCTCGGTGATGTCCACCTCGGGCTGACCCAGGACGTTGAGCTCGGCCTCGTTCACGGCCTCGGTGTAGAACTTCGGGAGCGCGTCGTTGACGGCCTCTTCGAGGACGGCGCCGCGGCCGAACCGCTGGTCGATGACTCGGGCAGGGATCTTGCCCTTGCGGAAGCCCTTCACCGTGACCTGCTGGTTGATCTTCTTGTAGGCCGCGTCGAGGCTTTCCTTGAGCTCCTCGAAGGGCACCTCAACAGTGAGCCGAACCCGGGTCGGGTTCAGGGTCTCCACGGCGCTCTTCACGGTTCGGTCTCCTTGGGGCTGACTTCTTGGGATTGAGCCCGGCTCAGAGACACACGGGCACACAGCTTGCATAGTAACGGCAAGCGGGAGCCGACCCACAATGCGATCTTGTGAGGGAGATCTTGCTGGTCGGGGTGGCGGGATTTGAACCCACGGCCTTCCGCTCCCAAAGCGGACGCGCTACCAAGCTGCGCCACACCCCGTCGGTGCGACACGTAGGGTACATGCCCGCAGGCAGTGCGGCGCCCGCTTAATCGCGAGTACGTACGGGGTGTGCGGCGAGGGGCTCCGACCCGCTACGATGCTTGCCGTGCAGCGGTCGCTGATCTGCGGTGTCCTGCGGCACGAGCTGTGCGGGTGTAGCTCAATGGTAGAGCCCTAGTCTTCCAAACTAGCTACGCGGGTTCGATTCCCGTCACCCGCTCTGTGGCCTCCGGCCCGGTTCCTCGGAACCGGGCCGGAGGCCTTTTCGCGTTCCAGGGGCATGCGGCGCGCGGGCTCCTTCGAGGGCGCCTCGGGGGTCGCCGACGAGAGCGCCGGCCGCGCGGGCAGCTTGGCCGGTTTCGCATCGCGGCGGACCGCCGCGCCGCTCAGAAGCTGATCGAGTTGATGGTCTGAGCCACCTCATTGAGGAAGCGGTTTATGGAAGGCGCCATTCCAGTTGAGGCGAGGAAGAACCCGAACAGCACCGCGACGATCGCGGGCCCCGCTTTGATCGATCCCCCGCGGATCAGCACCACAAGGATGACCGCCAACAGCAACACCACTGACAGTGAAATGGCCACACTGATCACACCCTAGGTCGGTCTCTCCCCGGCCCGGGGGGTACGACCTCGCACACCCCCGCCAGGACCATCGTGCCACCAACGCGCCGCCCGTATGCGGCCGGTGACACATCGTCGGCCAAGGCCTGACGCGCCCCGCGCGGCCCTCGCGCACGGGGGCACCCTTGGGGCGTCTGATCATCGCGCCCCCGCACGGCAATTCGAAGCCCGCGCGTGGCCGCTAATTCGGCTTGATCGTTTCCATTGCCACACAACTCGTTCGCCAGAAATTCGAATTGTTGCCGGACACACATCACCAGCGCCGCAAAGGGCCAATCAAGCGGACATTTCACCAGAGTCGCCTGCGGGCGGTATGCAACGTTTAAGGGGGATTAAATGTGACCTAACGGACATTGCGCCCCGATGTTTGACCCCTGTATCGAGGGTGACAGGAGGTGAATCTCCATGCCGACTCCCATGTTTTGTGGGTACTCGGACATCAATAGTCCCGAACCGCGTGTGATTGGTATGACAGGCGAGTTGAGGGTTTTACGAATACACGCAAGCGACGCTAGGGTGCCTCAGATGTTCCACGCTGCCACCATCCCCGCAGGCGCAGTGCGGTCCCGGGTCGTCTCACCTGGTTCTTGGTGGGAGGGCCTGTGACGAACTCGGTTCAACCGCACGGCCGCCACCGGGCGCCGCTCCCCCCGGCACATGTGCCGGCAGAGGGAGTCCCTGGCCCCCGCGCCCCCCAGTCCACCATGGCCGCGTCCGTTCCCCATGCCCCGGCCGGCACCACCGCTCGACCCGGCTCCACGGGTCACTCAGGCTCCACCGGCCCCACCAGCTCCACGGGCCACTCCGGTTCCACCTCAGACAGACCCGTTTCCACCGGTCAGTCCGCCAAACAGCGCGACTCCTTCTTCGACAACGCCAAGTACCTGGCGATCGTGCTGGTCGCGATGGCGCACGCCTGGGAGCCGCTGACGGACGGCAGCCGCGCCGCAGAGGCGCTGTACATGACCGTCTACACCTTCCACATGCCGGCGTTCATCCTCATCTCCGGCTACTTCTCGCGCAGCTTCGACATGCGGTCCGACCGCCTCAAGCGCCTGGTGACCGGCATCGCCGTGCCGTACGTCATCTTCGAAGTCGCGTACACCTTCTTCAAGCGCTACGCGGACGACGATCCGACACAGCCGATCAGTCTGCTCGACCCCTGGTACCTCACCTGGTTCCTGGTCGCGCTCTTCGTCTGGCGTCTGACGACTCCGCTGTGGAAGCTGGTCCGCTGGCCGGTGCCGCTGGCGCTGGCCATCGCCGTGCTCGCCTCGGTCTCGCCCGACATCGGCGACGACCTCGATCTGCAGCGGGTGCTGCAGTTCCTGCCCTTCTTCGTGCTCGGCCTGTTCATGAAGCCCGAGTACTTCCAGCTGGTGCGGCGCCGCGAGGTGCGGCTGCTCTCCATCCCGATCTTCGCGAGCGCGCTGCTTCTCGCGTACTGGGCCGGTCCGCGGATGACCTCCGCGTGGTTCTACCGCCGGGACAGCGCGCAGGAGTTGGGCGCTCCTTGGTGGGCCGGTGTCGTGATGACGCTGGCGCTGTTCGGCTGCTCCGTCGTCCTCACCGCGTGCTTCTTCGCGTGGGTTCCGCGTCGCAAGATGTGGTTCACGGTGCTCGGCGCGGGCACGTTGTACGGCTACCTGCTGCACGGCTTCCTCGCCAAGGGCTCGCGTTTCTGGGGTTGGTTCGACCACGACTGGGTACACACGCCTGTCGGTCAGGTGTGCGTATCGCTGGCGGCCGGGACGGTGGTGACGCTCCTCTGTACGCCTCCTGTGCAGCGGATGTTCCGCTTCGCCATGGAGCCGAAGATGGAGTGGGCGTTCAAGCGGGATGCCGCGGCGTTGGCTCGGGAGCGGGCGAAGTCCTCCTCCTAGCGCGGTGGTTCAAGGCCCAGTAGGGCGTGCATGTTGGCGTACTTCGCCGTGAGGCGAGTGCGGGTCGGCCCGTCTAGCTCTGCTAGACGGGCCGGATTTGCGTTGTGGGCCAGGTCCGCCTCCTTGACCAGGCGGGCGCCGGGGGTGGTGAGGATGCGGGTGGCGTAGGCCTCGGGGGATTCGCCCGCACGCTTGGTGAGGGCTCGCACGATGTCCTTCGTACGTGGAGTGAGGCGCGCGTCCCGCAGCCACTGCTCGGTGAGGGCGTTGTCCTCTATGGCGTCGTGGAGCCAGGCGGCGGCGATTTGTTCCGGCGAGCCGCCTCGGGCCTCGACTCCGTCGGCCACGGCTCGCAGGTGCTCCGTATAGGGGCGGCCCGCTTTGTCTTTCTGGGTGGCGTGGGCCTGACGGGCTACCGCTTCTACTTCGGGGAGGGTGAGGTCGGGGCTTCGATTCATGCGGGAATCTTTCCCCAACCCCGCCCCTTCCCGACTGCATCCGTTGGCGGCTCCGCCGCGGGCCGCTCGGCGCGGGAGCCCTGTGCCTTGTGCGTACCGTCATCACCGGCTTCGCCGAGTTCGTCCTCAATCGCCGGACGGGCTGAGATTTCCCCGGCTCGGGGAAGTCTTTCAGCCGTCAGCCCCTCTCCCGCAACGCCAACCTCGCCGGAAGCGCCGTGGCCGCCAGGCCGAGCGCCAGCGCCCCGCCCGCGAAGGAGCCGTAGAGGAGCGGTGGGACGTACGGCGACTCCCCCGTCAGGCCGTTCATCATGGGGACCAGCGTCGTCATCGCGATCGCCGAGCCGATGACGACGCCCGCGCAGGCGACGAGCAGCGCCTCCCACCGCACCATCCGCATCACCTGGCGCCGGGTGGTGCCGATCAGGCGCAGCGTGCCGAGTTCGCGGCGGCGGTCCAGGACCGTCATGACCAGGGTGTTGGCCGCGGCGACCGCCGCGAAGCCGCCGAGTACGGCCGCCATCACCTTGTTCGCCCAGCCGTTGACCGCACGGTCCGTGGACTGCGCGGTTGCGTAGTCGTCGCGGTCCTGGAGCGTGCCGAGGGCCGTGAGGGACCGCGGCGCATCGCCCTTCGTCCAGATCTCCGAGGAGAAGGACGAGGTCAGGTGCTGCTTCAAGTCCGTGGAGGGGAGGGTGATCTGAGAGAGGCCCAGGCCTCTGCCGTACGTAGCGACCACCTTCGGTGCCGCCTTCGTGCCGTCGGGCAGCCGCAGGGCCATGCGCTCGCCCGTCTTCACGTGCGCGGCGTCCGCGAGCTTCGCGTCCACGGCCACCTCGCCGCTGCCGAGCGAGGCCATCGTCCCCGTCCTGACGTCCAGGTCCTGGACCGCGGCCAGGTCACGCGACGCGCCCGTCACGCCCTGCGTCGACGCCGACTCCAGCCAGCGGTCGCCGCCCGAGCCCACCGGCACGAGGACGGAGGTCTTCAGGAGGCCCACGGCCGACGTGACTCCCTGGGCACGCCCCGCCTTCCTGACCCCGTCGGCGGTCGCTCCCGCTCCCGACGCGGAGACGATGTGGTCCGCCGTGATGCCCTCGCGCTGCTGGTCGGCGGCGACCCGGTCCTCGCTGGTGTGCATGAAGACGAGGGTCGACGAGAACGCCATCGCGAGGACGATCGGGGTGATCGCCGAGGCGAGACGGCGGGCGTTCGTACGGGAGTTGGCCGCCGCGAGCGAGGCGGAGGCGGACGCTCCGCGCAGCGGAAGTCCGAACAGGGCCGCGCAGCCGCGGGCCACCAAGGGGCCGAGCAGGGCCATGGCCAGCATGAACAGCATGACGATGCCGAGCGCCACGTTGGCCGCGTCGTCGCCCGTCATGGAGGAGGCGACCTTGGCGAGGACGCAGCCGCCGACGGCCGCCGCGATGCCCAGTGGCGTACGGATCCAGCCGGGGCGCAGGCGTTCCACCGAGGACTCGGCCAGCGCCTGGCCCGGTTTGATGCGGGAGGGGCGGCGGGCCGCCAGGTAGCCCGCGAGCAGTGCGGTGATCACGGCTGCGCCGACGGCCGAAAGAAGAGGGACGAAGGAGACCGAGAGGTCCAGCGCCTCGGGGATCGCGCCTTTCTCCTTCAGCTGGCCGAACCACCAGTCGGCCAGGGCGATTCCGGGCAGCACGCCCACCGCTCCCGCGAGGGGTGCGACGAGCAGGGCCTCCGTGGCGATCGTGCGGCGGATCTGGCGAGGCGTCGTACCGATGGCCCTCAGGAGTGCGTACTCGCGGGCGCGCTGGCCGACGGAGAGCGCCACGGTGCCCGCGGCGGTGAACATGGCGACCATGGTGGCGATGCCGCCGAAGGAGCCGCCGAGCCCGGTGAGCATCTCCTTGGCGTAGGCGAGTTCGGAGCCCTCGGCCGCACTGCGGCCGTCGCCGGTGAGGACGTCGGCCTTGCTTCCGACGGCGTGCGCCACCTGGGACTTGAGGCTGTCGTCCGTGACGCCGTCCTTGGGCAGGACGGCGATGGCGTCGACGCGGCCGGCGTGGCCGGAGAGGCGTACGGCATCCGAGTCGGTGAACCAGGCTGTGGGGGCGCCCTGTCGGGCACTCACGGTGCCGGAGACGCGGAAGTCGCGCGGGCCGTCCGCCGTGGTGAGCGTGGTGTGTTCGCCGACGGACGCGCCGGGCGCCGCGAGGACGACCTCACCGGGCTGCGGGGCGCGGCCCGCGGTGAGCTTCTCGCCGGTGAAGGCGGTGGAACCCCAGCCGTGCGCGGTGACGCTCTTGTCCCCTGACCCCACGGGGAAGGTGACGTCCGCGACGGCGGCGCGGGCGCCGGGCACCGAACCGGCTTTCTTCACGAGGGAGTTGTCGATCCGGGCCCTGTCGGGCAGCGGCGTGTCCGACTCGGACCGGCTGTCTCCGCCGCCCGTCACGAAGTGGGCCGTCTGCTGGGCCGCGGCCACCACCGGGGCGTCGGCGTAGCGGGTGGGCGGCACCGACGCCCGCACCCCCGTCTCCAGGAGGATGCCGCAGGCGGACACGATCATCGCGGCCATCATCAACGCGACGAAGGTGCCCACGAAGGCGGACGGTTTGAAGCGGATGGCGGCGCGGGCGATGCCGTTGGGCATGAACTGCACGGGGGATCTCCGGAGTTGGTGAAGGGGCGGAGTGAAGGGGGCTACGCCGCCGCTGTCGCGTACGCCGGTGCCGTGAGCGTCGTCATCCGCGCCGCGATCTGTGCCGCCGAAGAGCGCTCGAGGCGGTCCACGATCGCGCCGTCCGCGAGGAAGAGCACCCGGTCCGCGTAGGCAGCGGCGGCCGGGTCGTGGGTGACCATGACGACCGTGGCGCCCATCCCGTCGACGGCCGAGCGGAGCAGGGTGAGGATCTCGGCGGCCGTCGTGGTGTCCAGGGCGCCCGTCGGCTCGTCGGCGAAGATCACGTCCGGGTTCGTGACCAGGGCGCGGGCGATCGCGACGCGCTGCTGCTGGCCTCCGGAGAGCTCTCCGGGGCGGCGCTTGTGCTTGTCGCTGCCGAGTCCGACGCGGGCGAGGACGTCGGCCGCCCGGCGGCGGTCGGGGCGCCGGCCCGCGAGGCGCATCGGCAGGACCACGTTCTGCTCGACGGTCAGCGAGGGCAGCAGGTTGAAGGCCTGGAAGACGAAGCCGAGGCGGGTGCGGCGCAGCGCGGTGAGCTTGTTCTCACTCAGGGAGGTGATCTCCGTACCGCCGAGGCGCACCGTGCCCTCGCTGGGCCTGTCGAGTCCGGCGGCGCACTGCAGGAAGGTGGACTTGCCGGAGCCCGACGGGCCCATGACGGCGGTGAAGCTGCCGCGCTCAAGGGCGAGGTCGATGCCGCTGAGGGCGTGCACGGCGCCGGAGCCCCTGCCGTACCTGCGGCGTACGCCGTGCAGTTCGACGGCCAGGGCGGCGCCGGTGGGCGCACCCGCGGGCATCGGGGGCACCGCTCCCCCGTGCGACTCTTCGCCCGCTTCGGATCGCTTCTTGCGCCGCAGCCCCATCGTCCCGTCCGCCTTCCGTGAGTACGCCCCTGACCGATGTCTCGAACGTACGGATCCGGGGGTGCCGCGGACCATGAGGTCCCCTGGCGAATCGGGGGTGGGGTTAGCCCCCGGCAGCCTCGCGGGCAACCCCTCGGCGGCCCCGGCGGCGCATGGCCGAAAGCAGCGGCCAGGGGCCGCGCAGATCGTTTGGTAAGCTAACTATTGACGCGTTCTTGACGCTCCCTTTGCCATACATGCGCGGCGGGTGCGTCGCCGACTACCAGGAGGAACGGGCCCATCGGACACGCAGACACCCTGATAGCCATGGGCGGCGCCTTTCTCGCCGCCGCCGTGCTCGCCCGCCTGGGCGGCCGTATCGGCCTCCCCACCATCCCGCTCTTCATCCTGGCCGGGATCCTTCTCGGCCCTCACACTCCCGGCGTGGTCCTGCTCTCCGACCCCCACGACCTGGAGATGCTCTCGGCGCTCGGCCTGGTGCTCCTGCTCTTCTACCTGGGCCTCGAGTTCCACATGGACGACCTCAAGACGGGCGGCCGCAAGATGGCCCTCGCCGGGGGGACGTATCTCGCGCTGAACGTCGGCGCGGGCCTCGGCTTCGGATTCGCCCTCGGCTGGGGCACCTCCGAGGCTCTGGTCCTCGCCGGGGTGCTCGGCATCTCGTCGTCGGCGATCGTCACCAAGGTGCTCGTCGACACCGGCAGGCTCGGCAATCCGGAGACGAAGCCGATCCTCGGCATCATCGTCGTCGAGGACGTCTTCCTGGCGCTCTATCTGGCCGCGCTGCAGCCCGTCCTGTCCGGTGCCGACAGCCTCTCGGCGGCCGTCATGGACGGCGGCAAGGCCTTCGGCTTCCTGCTGCTGCTCGCCCTCGTGGCGCGCTTCGGCACCAAGGTCGTCGGGCGGCTCATGGACACCCGTGACGACGAGCTGCTCGTCATCTCCTTCCTCGGAGCCGCGGTCTTCGTCGCCGGTGTCTCGGAGTGGTTCGGGGTCGCGGACGCGATCGGCGCGTTCATGGTCGGTCTGATGGTGGGCAGTACGGCGTCCGGCGAGCGGGTCCGCAAACTCGTACACCCCCTGCGGGACGCGTTCGGGGCGATCTTCTTCTTCGGCTTCGGGCTCTCGATCGACCCCGGCGACCTGCCCGTGGTGCTCTGGCCGGTGCTCGCCGCCGTGGCCGTGACGCTGCTCATGAACGTCCTCGCGGGACTCGGCGCCGCGCGCATCTACGGCTTCGGGGCAGGACCTGCGGCGAACATCTCCACCACTCTGCTCGCGCGCGGCGAGTTCGCCCTGATCCTGGCGACCATGGCGGCCACCGCGGGACTCGACGAACGCCTGTCCCCCTTCATCGCGGGGTACGTGCTGCTGCTCGCCGTGCTCGGCCCGCTCGCGGCGGGACGCTCGCACTGGCTGGCCCGGATACTGCCGGGCGGACGCGACGCGGCCACCGAACCGGAGCCGGACCCTGAGCTGTCAGGCGCCCGGTGAGTGGTCCCGGCAGATCAGAAGCAGCGCACGGTCGTCGTTGACGTCCTTCGCGACCGCCTCGATCAGATGCCACGCGGCGCCGTGGAAGCCGCCCGCCACATAGCGGTCGGCTTCCCCGGTGAGGCGGTCGATGCCCTCGCTGATGTCGCGCTCGGAGGTCTCGACGATGCCGTCGGTGAACAGCATCAGGACGTCGCCGGGGCGCAGGGAGCCCTTCACCGGGTCGAACTGCGCCCCGTCGTAGACCCCCAGGAGGGGGCCCTCGGCGGCCATCTCCTCCCAGCGGCCGCTGCCCGCGCTGAGCTGGAGGCCCGGCGGGTGGCCCGCGGTGAAGAGCTCGTAGTCGCCGGTCTCCAGGTCGAGGACCAGATGGGTCGAGGTCGCGAAGCCCTCGTCCCAGTCCTGGCGCAGGAGGTAGCCGTTGGCGGCGGTCAGGAACGCGTGCGGCGGCAGCGAGCCGAGCAGACCGCCGAAGGCGCCGGACAGGAGCAGGGCGCGGGAGCCCGCGTCCATGCCCTTGCCCGAGACGTCCGTGAGGACGACCTCCAGGGTGCGGCCGCCGTTCGTGCGGGCCGCGACCACGAAGTCCCCCGAGAAGGACTGGCCGCCCGCGGGCCGCAGCGCCATCTCGCGGTGCCAGCCCGCCGGCAGCTGCGGCAGCTTGCTCTGTACGCGGATACGTTCACGCAGGTCGAAGAGCATCGTGCCGCCACCGCGCCACGGCACACCGACCCGGCTGCGGAACTGCGCGATGACAAGGCCGAAGAATCCGCAGGCCGCGACGACCAGAACCACTCCGGGCGTGACCCGCGAGGGCCCTTGCGTGTACGGGCCGAGCTTGACGGACTCCACGATGAGCGCGGCGGCCGCCGTCGCGTACAGGCCGAGCAGGCTGGAGGGCCGCAGGAGCAGGCCGCCGGCCACGATGGGCAGGACGAGCGTGGAGGGCGCGCACCAGACGTTGTTGACGATGGTGCAGAACGCGATCACCGGAATGGTGACGAGCAGGCCCGCGAGCGCGACCCAGTCCGAACCGTCGCCTCTGAAGTAGTCGACCCCGGATTTGCGCAGCCCTATGCGAGCCCGGTGGATCCGCTTCTTCATCCGGGCTGTGAACGTCTCGGCTTCCGCTCGGCTGCCTGCCATTGCTCCCGGACCCTATCCACCGGGCCAGGCACTTCGCACGGGAGGTACCGGTTGTCCCCCGTCAGTGGCAGGTCAGGGCGAGCGGAAATCCTGTCGCTCCGCCCGCTTCCCCCTGGTAGGCATGGCATATGACGACGGAATTGCGGGAGTTGCGCCAGCAGGACTGGGACGAGTACTACGGCACGCTTGAGCTCGCCTTCGGCGGCGTCACGGAGGCGCGGGAGGAGCATGAGCTCTGGAACTCGCTGACCGAGTTCGACCGCTTCTTCGGCACCTGGGAGGGCGAGACCTGCGTCGGCACGACCGGAGCGTTCAGCTTCCGCCTCTCCGTGCCGGGCGGCTGCCTGGTGGACGCGGCCGGTGTGACGATGGTCAGCGTCGCGGCGACGCACCGAAGGCAGGGCATCCTGACGTCGATGATGCGGCGCCAGCTCGACGACGTACGTGCGAAGGGCGAGTGTCTGGCCGTGCTCACCGCCTCCGAACCCGTCATCTACGGACGATTCGGGTACGGCGCGGCGACGCAGACGGTGAAGGCCGAGATCGACACGTCACGCGTACGTCTGACGGTGCCGGCCGGCACCGATGACGTACGCCTTCGGTACGCCGAGGCCGCCGACGTCCACGAGGCCTGCGAGGCGCTGTACGCACGACGGGTGAGCGAGCGCCCCGGGATGCTGGCCAGGCAGCCCGGCTGGGAGCGGCTCGGTCTGCTCGACCCGGAGAGCGAGCGGCACGGTGCGTCTGCGCTGCTGTGCGTGGTCGCCGAGCGCGACGGGGAGCTGGTCGGGTACGCGCGCTACAGCGTGAAGCCCGACTGGGACATGGCGGGCCCCAAGGGCACGGTCCGGCTCCGCGATCTCGAAGCCGTCGACCCGGCGGCGAACGCGGCACTGTGGCGCTTCCTCTTCGGCATCGACCTGACGTCGACGGTCGAGGCGCACAGCCGCCCGATGGACGACGCGGTGCTCCACCTCGTCTCGGACATGCGGCGCTGCCGGATCCAGGTGCGGGACTCGCTCCACGTACGGCTGGTGGACGTCGGGGCCGCGCTCGAAGCGCGCGCGTACCGGGCGCCGGTGAACCTGGTGCTGGAGGTCGAGGACGCCTTCTGCCCCTGGAACGAGGGGCGTTGGCGCCTCAAGGGCGATGTGAAGAGCGCGACCTGCGAGCGCACCGACGACGACGCCGATCTCGCCCTGTCCGTACGGGACTTGGGCTCGGCCTACCTCGGCGGGTTCTCCCTGACGTCACTGGCGGCGGCGGGGCGGGTGCGCGAGCTGCGTCCGGGCGCGCTCGCCGAGGCGGCGCTGGCCTTCGGGTCGGACGTGGCGCCGTGGCTGCCGCACGGTTTCTAAGTGGTCATTCCCAGTGACGGCTTCGGCTTGCGGATCGCCAGGTAGAGGGCGACCAGCCAGCCGATGAACGAGGCGCCGAGGAAGATGTTGATGACCAGAACCACCCAACGGAGCTCGACGCCCCGGTTGAAGGCGATGAGGGACGGCAGCAGGTAGACGGCGACGAAGAGCACGCCGATCACGATGACGATCGGCCCGCTCAGCCAGCCGGCTTCGAAATTGAACATGGGTCCCCCGTTGGAGTGGCGTTTCGGGCTTTCGGTCGGGTGTCGGCCAATGGTCTCAGGCGTGCCGCCCGCCGGGGGCTCAGGGCGCCGTTCGCTGGCAGGCCGGGCACCAGAAGAGATTGCGGGCGGCGAGATCGGCGGTGCGGATCTCGCCGCCACAGATGTGGCAGGGCATCGTGGCCCTGCGGTACACGTACACCTCGCCGCCGTGATCGTCCACGCGCGGCGGACGGCCCATCGCCTCCGGCGTGTGCTCGGGCCTGACGGTGTCGATGCGGTTGAGGCGCACGCCCTCGCGCATCAGGGCGACCAGGTCGTCCCAGATCGCCGTCCACCGGCCGGGCCCGATGTCCTTGCCCTGGGTGTACGGGTCGATGCCGTGCCGGAAGAGGACCTCGGCGCGGTAGACGTTGCCGACACCCGCGATGACCTTCTGGTCCATGAGGAGGGCGGCGATGGTGGTGCGGCTGCGGGCGATGCGGGCGTAGGCGGCGGCCGGGTCGTCCTGCGCGCGCAGGGGGTCCGGGCCGAGGCGGGCGTGTATCGCCTGCTTCTCCTCGTCGGTGATGAGGGCGCAGGTGGTGGGGCCGCGGAGGTCCACGTACGCGTCCTTGGTGGCAAGGCGGAGGCGGACGGTGTCCGTGGGCGGGTTCGCGGTGGCGGTTTCGCCGAAGCCGACCTTGCCGAAGAGACCCAGGTGGATGTGGATCCAGCCGGTCTCGGCGAAGCCGAGGAAGAGGTGCTTGCCGTGGGCCTCGGCGGTGTCCATCTCCTGCCCGTCGAGCAGGGCCGCACTGTCCGAGAACTTGCCCTGGGGGCTGGTCACCCGGAGGGGGCCCCGCCCTTGAAAGCGCTCCCTGTGATCGGCTGCCAGCCGGTGGATGGTGTGCCCCTCAGGCACGAGGTCCTCCTGGATTCGGGTCCGCCCCCTGGACCCCCGTACAAGATGTCCTCGCTCGCCGGACGGGCTGAATTCTCGGCCCGTCCGGCGAGCGAGGACGAACTCGGCGAAGCCGGTGATTGACGGTGCGGGGGGGGGAACTCAGCCCTGCGGGTGGTGTGCCGGGATCTCGGGCAGCACGCCCGTGGTCTCGTAGGCCGACAGCATCTCGATGCGGCGGCTGTGCCGCTCCTCGCCCGAGTACGGCGTCGCCAGGAAGATCTCGACGAACTTCGTGGCCTCTTCCCGTGTGTGCATCCGGCCGCCGATCGACACCACGTTCGCGTCGTTGTGCTCACGCCCGAGCGCGGCCGTCTGCTCGCTCCAGGCGAGGGCGGCCCGCACCCCCTTCACCTTGTTCGCGGCGATCTGCTCCCCGTTGCCGGAGCCCCCGATCACGATGCCGAGCGACGACGCGTCCGCCGCCGTCTTCTCCGCGGCGCGGAGGCAGAAGGGGGGGTAGTCGTCCTGGGCGTCATAGATGTGGGGCCCGCAGTCGACGGGCTCGTGGCCGTGGCTCTTGAGCCACTCGACCAGGTGGTTCTTCAGTTCGTAGCCGGCATGATCCGAGCCGAGGTACACGCGCATGCGAATGAGTGTGGCACGTCGCGGGGCGGGTAGCGGCGACCGGGGGCCGGACCTTGGTCACCCTTGTTCAGCTGTTCCCCAAGGTCTGGGCCATTGGGCCGGAATACAACGATCCGGAGTCGGGACTTCCGTCACGTACACCCCTGAGTTTGAATGCGGGGGCTCGTGACCCGAGAACTTAAGGATTCGTCCATGACCTCGCAACCCTCCCTTGCGAAGGCAGACCGCAGCCCCAACGAACCTGGGGATCCGCAGTCTGGAGACACCGGTGACGGCCTCAAGGCCGGGCTGAAGAACCGCCACCTCTCCATGATCGCCATCGGTGGCGTCATCGGAGCGGGCCTCTTCGTCGGATCGAGCTCCGGCATCGCCGCCGCCGGGCCCGCCATCCTCGTCTCGTACGCCCTCGTCGGCACGATGGTCGTCCTGGTGATGCGGATGCTCGGCGAGATGGCCGCCGCGCGCCCCGCATCGGGCTCCTTCTCCACCTACGCGGACCAGGCACTCGGCCGCTGGGCCGGTTTCTCGATCGGCTGGCTCTACTGGTTCTTCTGGGTCGTCGTGCTCGCGGTGGAGGCCACCGCGGGTGCCGTCATCCTCAACGGATGGATACCGTCCGTCCCGCAGTGGGGCTGGGCGCTCATCGTGATGGTGGTGCTCACCGCGACGAACCTCGTCTCGGTCGGCTCCTACGGTGAGTTCGAGTTCTGGTTCGCCGGCATCAAGGTCGTCGCCATCGGCGGGTTCGTGATCATCGGCCTGCTCGCCGTCTTCGGCGTGCTGCCCGGCTCCGACAACCCCGGCGCCGGATTCGCGCACCTCACCGACGCGGGCGGATTCATGCCCAAGGGTGCGGGCGCCATCCTCACCGGCGTGCTCATGGTCGTCTTCTCGTTCATGGGCTCCGAGATCGTCACGCTGGCCGCCGGTGAGTCCGAGGACCCGCAGCGCGCCGTCACCAAGGCGACGAACAGCGTCATCTGGCGCATCGGTGTCTTCTACCTGGGCTCGATCTTCGTCGTCATCACGCTGCTCCCGTGGAACGACAAGTCGATCCTCAAGGACGGCTCGTACGTCGCCGCGCTGAACTCGATCGGCATTCCGCACGCCGGTCAGGTCATGAACGTCATCGTGCTGACCGCCGTACTCTCCTGTCTCAACTCCGGTCTCTACACCGCTTCCCGCATGGCCTTCTCGCTCGGGGCGCGCGGTGACGCGCCCAAGGCCTTCGCGCGCACCAACTCACGCGGTGTGCCGCAGGCCGCGATCCTCGGCTCCGTCGTGTTCGGCTTCATCGCCGTCTGGTTCAACTACCAGTGGCAGGACACCGTCTTCGACTTCCTGCTCAACTCCTCGGGCGCGGTGGCCCTCTTCGTCTGGCTGATGATCGCGTTCACGCAGCTGCGGATGCGCGGCATCATCCTGCGCGAGGAGCCGGAGAAGCTGGTCGTGAAGATGTGGCTCTTCCCGTACCTGACCTGGGTCACGATCGCGATGATCTCGTTCGTGCTCGTCTACATGCTGACCGACGAGGCCGGACGCAAGCAGGTGCTGCTCTCGCTGCTCGCGGCCGCTTTCGTGGTGGTGTTCTCCCTCGTACGGGACAAGGTGCGGCCCCGCGCGGACGACGCGGCTGCCACGGACGCCGTCGACATCGACGTCTAGCCGGTGCCGTCCGACGGTGGCGCGGTCGACGTACCCGCCACCGTCGGCGGCCGCGTGCCCGGTCCCCGCGGCTCGCCGCCTCCCGGATCGCGCGCGGTGAGGAACATGACGGCTGCCACGGCGGCCGCGACAAGCAGGACCAGGGCGGTCAGGACGCGGGTCCGCCGGTCCGCGGCGGGCTGGGTCCGCGGCGATCCCCGTGGCCCCGGTGGTGCCGCGAGCACCGTCCGCAGAGCCGCCTCCGTCTCGTCGAGGCCCGGGCGCCGCTCCGGCTCCTTGATGAGGAGCGCGGCGAGCACCGGGCGCAACCGGCTTGATTCCGGCGGCAGTTCGGGTGCCTCGTGCAGGACCGCCACCAGCGTGTTCAGGGTCGACTCACGGGCGAAGGGCGAGCTGCCGCGCACCGCGGTGCAGAGCGTCGCCCCCAGGGACCAGAGGTCCGACGGCGGTCCCTGCCGCGCCCCGGAGATCCGCTCGGGCGCCATGTACTCGGGCGAGCCCACCAGCGTGCCCGGCCGCGTGCGGCGGTCCGTGTCCTCCAGCGCGGCGATGCCGAAATCGGTGAGGACCACGCGGTCGGCGGGTCCGCCGGGGCTCAGCAGGACGTTCTCCGGCTTGATGTCGCGGTGCAGGACGCCCGCCGCGTGCACCCGGCGCAACACCGCCACCAGGGCGAGGCCGACACGCGCCGCCTCGTGCT
Source organism: Streptomyces sp. NPDC058257 (assembly GCF_042881845.1). Classification (NCBI taxonomy): domain Bacteria; kingdom Bacillati; phylum Actinomycetota; class Actinomycetes; order Kitasatosporales; family Streptomycetaceae; genus Streptomyces; species Streptomyces sp. NPDC058257. Next base: position 127,165 of record NZ_JBHVXJ010000008.1, on the reverse strand, counting down.
CGTCGAGCGGCCCCTCCTCGTCGACGTACCGGGCGAGAGAGCGCGCGACGATCAGCTCCATGACGATCCAGAGCCGGCCGTCCTCCTCGGCGACGTCATAGACGCGTACGGCACCGGGGTGGTCGATCCGCGCGCTGGCCCGCGCCTCGCGCAGCGCGCGTTCCCGTCGGACGCGGGAGTCCTGCGCGTCAGGGCCCTCGAAGGCACCCTCGACGCGCATCTCCTTGACCGCGACAGCGCGGTCGAGGAGCTCGTCTGCCGCGCGCCACACACGGCCCATGCCGCCCTGGCCGATGACGTCGAGCAGGTGGTAGCGGCCCGCGACCACACGAAGCTCCGGCATGGGTGTCCACCCCCGACCCTCCTCTCATGACAGCACAGCCGACGCGGTTTTCCGAAGGCGCGGAACGGCCCGGAAAACTTGACGGCGGATGTCAGGTTTTCCGGGGAACCTCTGATGCGTCAGCAAGGACTTCCTGGAGGATCACCGTGGACTTCACCGATCAGCGACTCGTGTTCCGGCCCGGCGACGACGGGTACGACGAGGAGAGCGCCGGATTCCAGACCGGTTTCACGCAGCGGCCCGCCATCGTGTTCGCGGCCGAGAGCGCGGATGACGTCGTCGCCGCCGTGTCGTACGCCGCTGACGCGGGTCTTCCCGTCGGCGTGCAGGCCACCGGGCACGGGCTCCCGGGGTCCTCGGAGGGCGGCGTCCTGATCAGCACGCGGCGGATGGACTCCGTGCGGATCGACGCCGACGCGCGCACGGTGACCGTGGGCGCGGGTGTCCGCTGGGCCCAGGTCGTCGAGGCCGCCGCGGCGCACGGCCTCGCGCCGCTGAACGGTTCGGCCCCCGGCGTGGGCGCCGTCTCGTACACGCTGGGCGGCGGCCTCTCCATCCTGGCCAGGGAGTTCGGGTACGCGGCCGACCACGTCCGGTGGCTCGACGTCGTCACCGCGGACGGCGAGCTGCGGCACGTGACGGCGCGGACCCAGCCGGAGCTGTTCTGGGGGCTGCTCGGCGGGGGCGCGAACCTGGGGGTGGTGACGGCCCTGGAGATCGGCCTGGTGCCGGTGGCGCGGCTGTACGGCGGGGCGATCGAGTTCGACGGGTACGAGGTCGACCCCGGCCGGGTCCTTCGGGCGTACGAGGAGTGGACGCGGACGGTGCCGGACGAGGTGACCTCGTCGGTGGCGGCCCTTGTCTACCCGGACATCCCTCAGCTGCCGCCGCATCTGCGGGGCCGCTACCTCGTCACGGTCCGGGTCGCCTACACGGGCCCGGAGGCGGCGGGCGAGCTGCTTGTGGCGCCGCTGCGCGAGATCGGGCCCGTGGTGTCGGACTCGCTGCGGGAGATGCCGTACACCGACAGCCACACGATTCACAGCGACCCCGACTTCCCGCACTCCTACTACGGGGACAGCGTGGTGGTGGGCGATCTCGACGTCGCTGCGGCGAGTGAGCTGTTCACGCTGACCGGTCCGGCCGCCGGGGCGATGCACGTCGTCCAGATCAACCAGTTGGGCGGGGCGCTCGCGAAACCGGCGGGCAATGCGGTGCCGTACCGGGAGGCGGGGTGGCTGGTGCGGGTGCTCTCGCCGTTCGAGGGCACCGACCTCGTCGCGGTGCGGGCCGTGCAGGAGCGGGCGTTCGGTCTCTTCGCGCCGGGGGCCGTGGGGCGGCTGCTCAACTTCGCCTTCGGCGCGGGCGACCGGCCCGACGGACTGTACGACTCCGGTACGCAGAAGAGGCTCGCCGATCTGAAGGCCACGTATGACCCGGCGAACCTCTTCAGGCGGAACTACGGCGTGAGGCCCTAGCGGTCGAGCAGCTTCCACGCCGTGGGCAGCGCGCCCATCGCGAGCGCGGCCTTGAGGACGTCGCCGATCAGGAAGGGCGTGAATCCGGCGGCGACGGCCTGGGTCAGCGACATGCCGGTCGCCGCGGCGAGGTAGGGGACTCCGATCGCGTAGATGATCGCGGAGCCGAGCACCATCGTGCCCGCGGTGCGCAGGACCGAACGGTCGCCGCCGCGGCGGGCGAGGGCGCCGACCACGGTGGCGGCGAGCAGCATGCCCAGGACGTAGCCGAGAGACGGCGCGGCGAGGCCGGAGCCCGCCTCCGCGAACCACGGCATGCCCGCCATGCCGACGAGGGCGTACACGGCGAGGGAGAGGAAGCCGCGGCGGGCGCCGAGCGCGGTGCCGACGAGGAGGGCGGCGAAGGTCTGCCCCGTCACCGGTACGGGGGAGCCCGGGACGGGCACGGCGATCTGGGCCGCTATACCGGTGAGGGCGGCGCCGCCGAGGACGAAGGCCGCGTCCTTCGCGCGGGAGGCGGGGAGCAGGTCCGCGAGGACCTGGCCGGGACGGGAAGAGACGGCGGCGATGCTCATCGGGACTCCGCGGGTTCTGGGACGGGCAGGTGGGACCCCGCGACGCTATCCCAGGCGGGGGCGCCCGACACCGGTGGTGGGTGACAAGGTGCCGGGGGCTCCGGTGGTGGGCTCTGTACAAAGTGCGGGGTGTACCCCTGCGGGGGGCGTGACGCTCGTCACTGAGGTGAACGGCGTGTGGGCCCGCTTTGCGCGGGGGGCCGTGGCACGGCGACACTGTAGGTTCCCGCCAAGCCTTTGTGATCCCGAGAGCAGCCTGAGCACCATGCACGAAGCACCCCCCGACGAATCGGCACCCTCAGGCGTGGGCACGGCGGGGGGTACCGAGCCCCTCGGCGGAGGTCTGAAGCAGCGGCATCTCACCATGCTCGGGCTCGGTGGTGTCATCGGGGCCGGGCTCTTCGTCGGATCCGGGGCCGGGATCGCCGTCGCCGGGCCCGGCATCGTCGTCTCGTATCTCATCGCCGGCGCGCTGGCGATGTGTGTGATGCGGATGCTCGGCGAGATGTCGGCGGCGATGCCCGCGTCCGGGTCCTTCTCCGTGCACGCCGAGCGCGCCCTCGGCCGCTGGGCGGGGTTCAGTGTCGGGTGGCTCTACTGGTTCCTGCTCGTGGTCGTGCTCGCCGTGGAGGCCACCGGCGCCGCCCAGATCGCGGGCGGCTGGGCGCCGGGCGTTCCGCAGTGGGCCTGGGTACTGATCTTCATGCTGGTGTTCACGGCGGCCAATCTCGCCGCCGTGAAGAACTTCGGCGAGTTCGAGTTCTGGTTCGCCACGCTGAAGGTCTTCGCGATCGTCGCGTTCCTGGTCCTCGGGCTGCTCGCGATCTTCGGGGTGCTGCCCGACACGGAGCCCGTGGGCCTGGGCAACCTCAGCGGGCACGGCGGGTTCCTGCCGAACGGCTGGGAGGGCGTCGTCTCCGGCGTGCTCGCCGTCGTCTTCGCCTTCGGCGGTCTGGAGGTCGTGACGATCGCCGCCGCCGAGTCCGACGATCCGGTGCGCTCGGTGGCCCGCGCCGTGCGCAGCGCCGTCTACCGGATCCTCTTCTTCTATGTCGGGTCGATGCTGGTCATCGTGACGGTGCTGCCGTGGACGGCACAGAAGGCGGGCGTCAGTCCGTATGTGAAGGTCCTCGACTCGATCGGGGTGCCGTCCGCGGGCACGATCATGAACATCGTGGTGTTCGTGGCGCTGCTCTCGGCGCTGAACGCCAACCTCTACGGCTCGTCCCGGATGATCTTCTCGCTCGCCGAGCGCGGCGAGGGCCCCAAGGCCCTCCTGAAGGTGTCGGGCGGTGGAGTGCCCCGGCGGGCCGTGCTCGCCTCGGTGGCCTTCGGCTTCGTGTCCGTCGTACTCAATCTGAAGTGGCCCGACTCGGTCTTCCTCTACATGCTCAACTCGGTCGGCGCCGTGCTCCTCTTCGTGTGGGCGCTGATCGCGGTCTCACAGCTGAGGCTGCGCCGCCGCATCGAGCGCGAGGCACCGGAGCGGCTCGTCCTGCGGATGTGGGCGTTCCCGTATCTGACATGGGCTGCGCTCGCCGCGATGGCCGCCGTGCTCGGGCTGATGCTGACCGACGACGGGGCGCGTCCGCAGCTGCTGTGGTCGGCGGGTGCGACGGGGCTCGTGCTCGCGGTCGCGGGGCTGCGGGAGTGGCGCGACGGCGCGAGGCGCACCTGAAACAGGCGTGAACATTTCGTGCCCGCCTCTTCACAACGTGTGAGCGTCGTGTCCGTATAGCGGTCGGGTGTTCCCTGTCAGCGGTGCCGGACTTCAGACTGTGGGCCGCTCGCTCCCCCACTTCAGCTACTGAACAGGGCACGCCCATGTCTCGGATGTCCACTCCCCAGGACACCCCCAAGGACGCAGCGCACGACCCGGCTCACCACGTCGATTCGCCGCTCGTCCACGGCCTCAAGCAGCGGCATCTGTCCATGATCGCCCTCGGCGGCGTGATCGGCGCCGGACTCTTCGTGGGCTCCGGGGCGGGCATCGCCGCGGCCGGTCCCTCGATCGTCCTCGCCTACGCGATATCCGGCGCGCTCGTCATGCTCGTGATGCGCATGCTCGGTGAGATGTCGGCGGCGAACCCGGCGTCCGGCTCCTTCTCGGTCCACGCCGAGCGGGCGATCGGCCCCTGGGCGGGCTTCACGGCGGGCTGGGGCTTCTGGTTCCTGCTCTGCGTCGCCGTCGGCCTCGAAGGCATCGGTGCCGCGAAGATCATGGTGGGCTGGTTCCCGGACAGCCCCGAGTGGGCCTGGGTCGCCCTCTTCATGCTGGTGTTCTGCGGGGCCAATCTGACGGCCGTGAAGAACTTCGGCGAGTTCGAGTTCTGGTTCGCCGCCCTCAAGGTGGGCGCGATCGCCCTCTTCCTGGGCATCGGCGTCCTGGCGATCCTCGGCATCCTGCCCGGCTCGGACGTCTCAGCGCCCGGCTCGGACAACCTCACCGGCGTGGGCGGCTTCATGCCCAACGGCACGGACGGCCTGATCATCGGCCTCCTCGCCTCCGTGTTCGCGTACGGCGGTCTGGAGACCGTCACGATCGCGGCCGCGGAGTCCGAGAAGCCGGTCCAGAGCGTCGCCAAGGCCGTGCGCACGGCGATGTGGCGCATCGCCGTCTTCTACGTCGGCTCGATGCTCGTCGTCGTCACGCTGCTCCCGTGGGACAACAAGGAGGTCGTGGCGAAGGGTCCGTACGTCGCCACCCTCGACCACCTGGGCATCCCCGGCGCCGGCCAGATCATGAACGTCATCGTCCTGATCGCCCTCCTCTCCGCGATGAACGCCAACATCTACGGCGCGTCGCGCATGTCGTACTCCCTGATCGCGCGCGGCCAGGGCCCCAAGGCGCTCGGCCGTATCCACAGCGGCGTCCCGCGCCTCGCGGTCCTCGCGTCCTCGGTCTTCGGCTTCGTCTGCGTGCTGCTCAGCTACTGGCGCCCCGACGACGTCTTCCCGTGGCTCCTGAACATGATCGGCGCGATGATCCTGGTCGTCTGGATCTTCATCGCCGCCTCCCAGCTGATCCTGCGCCGCAGGACGGAGCGCGAGGAGCCCGAGAAGCTGGTCGTGAAGATGTGGGGCTACCCGGTCCTGACGTGGGTGGCGCTCGCCGCGATGGCCTACATCTTCTACCTGATGACGCAGCAGCCCGACACGCGCAAGCAACTGCTGGCGACGGGCATCCTCACGCTGATCCTGGCCGCGATCGGATTCGCGCGGCAGAAGATCGCGGAGCGCGCCGCGGTCGCCGCCGAGTAGCAGGCGGCGTTCCGTCCCACCAGAGGGCCCCGAGTCGACGGACTCGGGGCCCTCTCGCGTCGTGTCCGGCGTCTCCACGTCCCCGGTCCTAGGACGAAGGGCTGATCAACTCCGAGCCCCTCCTGCTGCTAGCCTGCACTTGCATATAGCTTGCAATAAGCGTTGCACTACAGAAGAGCAGCACCAGCAGAGCAGCAGTCGGAGGGCTCGGACATGGCCATTTACACGCTTCCAGAACTTCCGTACGACTACGCGGCGCTCGAGCCGGTCATCAACCCCCAGATCGTCGAACTGCACCACGACAAGCACCACGCGGCGTACGTGAAGGGCGCGAACGACACCCTTGAGCAGCTGGAGGAGGCGCGCGACAAGGAGACCTGGGGCGCGATCAACGGCCTGGAGAAGAACCTGGCCTTCCACCTCTCCGGCCACATCCTGCACAGCATTTACTGGCACAACATGAACAGCCCGAAGGACGGCGGCGGCGGTGAGCCGCTGGCCGCGGACGGAGTCGGCGACCTCGCGGACGCGATCACCGAGTCCTTCGGCTCCTTCGCCAAGTTCAAGGCCCAGCTGACCAAGGCCTCGGCGACCACGCAGGGTTCGGGCTGGGGCGTGCTCGCCTACGAGCCGCTCAGCAACCGCCTCATCGTCGAGCAGGTCTACGACCACCAGGGCAACGTCGGCCAGGGCTCGACGCCGATCCTGGTCTTCGACGCCTGGGAGCACGCCTTCTACCTGCAGTACAAGAACCAGAAGGTCGACTTCATCGAGGCCATGTGGCAGGTCGTCAACTGGCAGGACGTCTCGAAGCGTTACGAGGCCGCCAAGCAGCGCGTGAACAGCCTGCTGCTCAGCCCGTGAGGCACATCGTCCCCTGAAACGCCCTGCCTCGTGATCGTCTTCTCAACCTTCGCCGAGGCAGGCGGATAGACGAAAGGCCCCCGTGAGGACATGACTCACGGGGGTCTTTCGGTATGCCTGGCTCCGGGGGACATTGTGGTCCATGGACAGGATTTCCAGGCATTGCCCGACATGCGGCGGCAAACCGCAGGACTTCCGGCCGGTCAACCAGGGAGAGGAGGACTACTTGGCCACCCGAATGACCCGGGCCGAGGCTCACGGCCACTGGCGCTGTCAAAGCGCGGGGTGCCTCTGGGTGCAGCCGCACCTCAACCAGCCAAAGGGCCGGCGCCTCCCCGAATCGTTCCTCTGAATCAGTCGGAATCGCTCCTCCGACTCAGTCGGAATCGTTCCTCTGGATCAGTCGAAGATCGGCCCCTGCTTACGCGTCCGCTTGATCTCGTAGAAGCCCGGCGTCGACGCCACGAGCAGCGTGCCGTCCCACAGCCTCGCCGCCGCCTCGCCCTTGGGTGCGGGTGTCACGACGGGGCCGAAGAAGGCGACCTGCTCGCCGTCCGCGCCGGGAACGGCGATGACAGGCGTGCCCACGTCCTGGCCCACCTTGTCGATGCCCTCCTGGTGGGAGGCGCGCAGCTGGGTGTCGTACTCGTCCGAGTCCGCGTAGTCCGCGAGGTCCTCGGGCAGACCGACGTCCTTGAGCGCGGAGACGACCGCGTCACGGGTCGGGCCCTCGCCGAGGTTGTGGAAGCGGGTGCCGAGGGCGGTGTAGAGCTTGCCGGTGTATTCGTCGCCGTGCTTCTGCTGAGCGGCGATGACCACGCGGACAGGGCCCCAGGCCTTCGTCTCCAGCATGTCGCGGTACTCCTCGGGCAGCTCGTCGAGCCGGTCCTCGTTCAGCACGGCGAGGCTCATGACATGCCAGCGGACCTCGACGTCGCGGACCTTCTCCACCTCCAGCATCCAGCGGGAGGTCATCCAGGCCCACGGGCACAGCGGGTCGAACCAGAAGTCCACAGGGGTCTTGCCGGGATTGCCGTTCTCGGACATGTCTCTCCCTAGGGGAATGCGTGCGCGCTTGGCCAGGGGAACGTCAGTGATCTACCTGGGCATTCCCGGATACCGCACGCTGGGGGCACATGCGAGGATCGTAGACATTCGTACAGGTCGTGCGATCCACGACTTCCCCTTGCGAGTACAAAGGAGTGCCGCCCGTGCCCGGTGAGAATCTTTCCCGCGACGAGGCCCAGGAGAGGGCCGCGCTGTTGTCCGTCGACGGGTACGAGGTCTTTCTCGACCTGCGCTCCGCGATCGGCGAGAGCGACCAGGAGCCGCGCACGTTCCGCTCCGTCACCACGATCCGCTTCCGCTCCGCCGAACCCGGCGCCACGAGCTTCGCCGACCTGATCGCGCCGAGCGTCACCGCGGTGTCCCTCAACGGCAAGGACCTGGACCCGTCCGAGGTCTTCGACGGCACCCGGGTCACCCTTGAGGACCTGGCCGCGGAGAACGAACTGGTGGTGGACGCCCAGTGCGCCTACAGCCGCACCGGCGAGGGCATGCACCGCTTCGTCGACCCGGAGGACGGCGAGGTCTACCTCTACACGCAGTACGAGCCCGCGGACTCGCGCCGCGTCTTCGCCAACTTCGAGCAGCCCGACCTGAAGGCGCCTTTCCGCTTCGAGGTGCGGGCTCCCGAGGGATGGACCGCGTGGTCCAACGGCTCCGGTGAACTGGTCGACGGAGTGTGGAAGTTCGCCGAGACGAAGGCGATCTCGACGTACATCACAGCGGTCGTCGCGGGCCCGTACCACTATGTGACGGACTCCTACAGCCGCACCTTCGAGGACGGCACGACGCTGGACATCCCGCTCGGCGCCCTGTGCCGGAAGGGGCTCGCCAAGCACTTCGACGCGGACGACGTCTTCCTTGTCACCAAGCAGGGGCTCGACTTCTTCCACGACAACTTCGACTACCCCTACCCCTTCGGGAAGTACGACCAGGCCTTCGTCCCGGAGTACAACCTGGGCGCGATGGAGAACCCCGGCCTCGTGACCTTCCGCGAGGAGTTCATCTTCCGCGGCAAGGTGACCCAGGCGTCGTACGAGCGCCGGGCCAACGTCATCCTGCACGAGATGGCGCACATGTGGTTCGGCGACCTCGTCACCATGCGCTGGTGGGACGACCTGTGGCTCAAGGAGTCCTTCGCCGACTTCATGGGCTCCTTCTCGATGGTCGAGGCGACGCGCTTCACCAACGGCTGGATCACCTTCGCCAACAACCGCAAGGCGTGGGCCTACCGCGCCGACCAGCTGCCCTCCACGCACCCGGTCACGGCCGACATCCGCGACCTGGAGGACGCCAAGCTCAACTTCGACGGGATCACGTACGCGAAGGGCGCGAGCGTCCTGAAGCAGCTCGTCGCCTACGTCGGACGTGACGCGTTCCTCGAGGGCGCGCGGCGCTACTTCAAGCGGCACGCGTACGGGAACACCCGGCTCGGCGACCTTCTCTCGGTCCTTGAGGAGACCTCGGGGCGCGACATGGCGTCCTGGTCGCAGTCGTGGCTCCAGACGGCGGGCGTCAACTCCCTCACTCCGCAGGTCATCCTGAACGCGGAGGGCCGGATCACCGAGCTCTCCGTGGTGCAGGAGGCCGCGGAGTCGCACCCCGAACTGCGGCCGCACCGCGTGGCCGTGGGCCTCTACCGCCGCACCCCCGAGGGCGACCTGACGCGGTACGCGCGCGCGGAGGTCGACGTCGAGGGCCCCCGTACGACCGTCGACGATCTTGCCGGTGCCGAGGCGCCCGAGCTGGTCCTGGTCAACGACGACGACCTGACGTACTGCAAGATCCGCTTCGACGAGACCTCCCTCGACACGCTGCGGCAGCACCTGGGCGACATCACCGACCCGCTCGCCCGCGCCCTGTGCTGGTCGGCGCTGTGGAACCTCACCCGGGACGCGCTCATGCCCGCGCGGGACTTCATCGGGCTCGTGCTGCGGTTCGCGGAGCGCGAGAGCGACATCGGTGTCCTTCAGATGCTGCACACCTGGGCGGACTCGGCCCTCACCTTCTACGCGGCCCCCGAGTGGCGCGAGGAAGGCGGGCGTGCGCTCGCCGAGAGCGCGCTGCGGGAGCTGCGGCTTTCGGAGCCCGGCAGCCAGCACCAGCTGACGTGGGCGAGGTTCTTCGCCGCGGTGGCCTCTTCGGAGGCCGATCTCCAGCTGCTGCGGGGCCTCCTTGCGGGGACGGCGAAGATCGACGGCCTGGACGTCGACCAGGAGCTGCGCTGGTCCTTCCTCGGCCCGCTGGCCGCGACCGGCGTCGCCGACGAGCAGACGCTCGCCGCCGAACTGGCCCGGGACGACACGGCTTCGGGCAAGCGGCACCAGGTGCGGCTGCTCGCCGCTCGGCCCTCCGAGGCGGTCAAGGCGCAGGCCTGGGCCTCCGTGGTGGAGTCCGACTCGCTGTCCAACGCGTTGGTGGGGGCGACGATCTCGGGGTTCGCACGGGCCTCGCAGCGTGAGCTGATCGCTCCGTACGCGCCCAAGTACTTCGCCGCCATCGAGCGGGTGTGGGCCGAGCGGTCCATCCAGATCGGGATGGACGTGGTGAAGGGTCTCTTCCCGCACCTCCAGGACGATCAGGGGACGCTGGAGGCGGCGGACGCGTGGCTCGCGTCCCATGAGTCGGCCGCGCCGGCACTGCGACGGCTCGTCCTTGAGGCCCGGGACGACCTCGCCAGGTCACTGCGGGCGCAGGGTTGCGATTCGGCTGCCGCTTCCTAGGTCAAACAGGGTGGGCGCACCGTCAGTTGCCGCTCGGCGGCTCCGGCGACGCGCCCACCCGTAGGGCCCGCGGAGGATGAGGATCCTGCGGAGGGGGCCTGCGGGGGCTGCGGGGGGGGGCTGCGGAGGGGCCTGAGCGCGACTCCTGGAACGTACCCAGCGTAAACGGACCTTTTCGGCAGTCGAACGTCTGCACTTTAGTGCGGGGTTGTCCGGTTATGTCGACGGGCGTGTAACAGCGGTTAGGGGATGGATCAGCAGCGGGAAGGGCCCCGTCATGAACCACAACACCCCGCTCTCCCCCCGCCCCCTCCACCACCTCGCCGACGTCCAGCGCCGCGTGATGAGCACCGCCCAGCTCCGCGCCCACGGCATCGCCGCAGCCGACGTCGCGGCGCACTGCCGCCCGGAAGGGCCCTGGCAGCAGCTGCTCCCGGGGGTCTGCCTGCTGCACCCGGGGCCGCCGACCAGCGAAGAGCGCCTGCACGGCGCCCTGTTGTTCGCCGGCCGGCCGCCGGCCAAGGCGGCGAAGACCGTGCCCGCACAGCCCTGCGCGGACACCCCCCACGCCCCGTACGCCGACGCCCTGATCACGGGACTCGCGGCGCTCACCCTGCACCGCTTCTCGTCCGCTCCCCCGCTGCTCTCCCTGGACCGCATCGACGTCCTGCTCCCCCGCACACGGCGGCTGCGGTCCACCGGTTTCGTCCGCCTCGTGCGGACCCAGGCGCTGCCGACCGCCGTACAGATCGCCGGAGTTCCGGTGGCCCCGGTGCCGCGTGCGCTGGCCGACGCCGTGGCGGGGCTCTCCGAGGCGAGCGCGGTGCGCAGGCTGCTCACGGAGGCGGTGCGCGGTGGACACTGTGAACCGGCCGCCGTCGTCTGGGAGTTGAACCAGGCGAAGCTGCTCACCCGCCCGCATGTCGTGGACGCGGTGGACTCACTGCTCGCCGAAGGCCGTGCCATCGCCGAGGACCGTCTCTACCGAATGGTCGCCGAGCACGGCCTGCCCGATCCGCTGTGGAACGTCGACCTGCGATTGCCCGGCGGGCCGCACCTCGGGGGCGTCGACGCCTACTGGCCCGATCTGGCCGTCGCGATCGAGCTGGACACGCGGGCACCCCGGCAGGGTTTCCGGGAGAGCGTCCAGGAGGACTTCCGGCAGGACGACGACGCGCAGTGGTCCGAACACGCCCGCAAGCGCGAGCACCTGGAGCGGCTCGGCATCACGGTCGTCCATCTGACGCCCAAGAAACTGCGCGAGTCCCTCGAACAGCAGGCGACCGTCATGCGGACCGCGCTGATGGCCTCGGCCGACCGCGACCCGGCCGCGTATGTGGTCGTACTGCCCAGATAGCGCGCGACAACGCGCGGCGGGTGCCGACCGGGGTACCGACAGGGGTACCGACAGGGGTGCCGACAAGAGGGGAGTGAGGAGGGGCGGGGCCCGGGCGACGGGCCCCGCCCCCTCTCACGTACGCGGCTCGCCGAGCCCGTACGTCACTTGGCGCAGAACTCCGCGTCGAGGACCGAGGCCCAGTCGCCGCCCGGGCCGTTGAAGTTCAGGGCGAGCGCATGCCCGCCGTCCTCGGTCGCCAGCGCCATCGTCGACGAACCGTGGATGTCACCGCCATGCCCCCAGACGACGGTGCCGCAGGAGGTCGTACGGCGCGCAAGGCCGAGCCCGTACCGCTGGTTGCGTTCGTCGTCCCCCTGCGAGACGGTCGTCTTCATCTCGGCCAGCTGCTTCTTCGGCAGGAGCTTGCCGCGCAGCAGGGCCGTGTAGAAGCGGTTCAGGTCCGCCGAGCTGGAGATCATCTCGCCTGACGCGCCCGCCACGGACGGGTTGAGCTCCGTCACGTCGTGGTTCTTGGCATCCGGCGCGTCGGACAGTTTCGTGTACGCGCGTGAACTCGGCTTCGGCATCGACGCGTTCGTGCCCGGCACCTCGGTGCCACCCAGGTGGAGCGGCTCGATGACGCGCTGCTCGATCTGGTCCGCGTACGACTCTCCCGTCACCTTCTCGATGATCATGCCGGCGAGGATGTAGTTGGTGTTGGAGTAGTTCCAGCCCGTGCCGGGGTCGAAGTCCGGCTTGTGGCGCATGGCGATGGCGACCTCCTGCTCGGGGGTCCAGGTGTCGTAGCGGTGCGCGAGGAACTTCTCGGTGAACACCTTGTCCTGGAAGCCGGCGTCGGCCGTCACGTTGAAGATGCCGCTCGTGTGGTTGAGGAGCTGGCGCACCGTGATGTGGTCGCCGTCGTGGCCGTGGCCCTCGACCACGCCGGGCAGCCACCGCCCCACCTTGTCGTCGAGGCTCAGCTTTCCCTCGGCGACCAGTTGGAGCACCACCGTCGAGACGAACGTCTTGGTGTTGCTGCCGATGCGATAGCGGTCGTGGGCACCGCGCGGGCTCTGGCGTTCGAGGTCGCCGATGCCCGCGGCGGAGTTCCAGGCCCTGTGCTTCTCCTGCCTGGCCTGCGCGGTCACACCCGCGGCGTCCTCGTTCAGGGCTGCTTCCATCGCCTTCTGTGTCGCCCGGTGCCGGTCTCCGTTTCCCGGCGCGGCGCCCAGCGCCGGGGCCGCGAACGCTCCCGCTGTCACCGCCATGGCCACTCCCGCGGCCACGCCCATCAAAGCTCTCTTGCGCGCTGACATCTCTCCCCCTTGTTCACGACGTGCTGTTCACGACGTGCTGTTCACGACGTGCTGTTCACGACGTCCAGGGGGACTCATGGGCCCGATGTGGAGGTTGACCGCCTCACGCGGGTTGAGCGGTTTTCAGCCCTTCTTCAGGATCAGTTCCGTGTTCCGGTCGCCCGGCTCACCGCCGAGGGCGGGCTTGGCGCCGGGGGCGTTGAAGGAGAGTTCGCGGTAGAGCGCGGCGAGGCCGGTCTGCGAGAGATCGGCGTAATCCGTGCGGTGCGGGGCCGATGACTCGATGAGGGTGGTGAAGAGGGAGAGCGTGCCGTCGTGGTTGTCGCTCAGTTCCACCACGCGGGCCAGCTGCGGGAAGTCGATGTGCGAGGCCGTGGAGACCTCCCAGAAGGAGCCGTGCGGGGTCTGGTGCGCGGTGATGTCGTTCTTGTGGCTGTGCCCGTTGACCCAGGCGAGCACGGAGCGGTGGCGGGCGAGAAGGGCGACGATCTCGTCACCTCCGTGCCTGGCCTCGCGCGGGCGGCCCGGGTCCTGGCGCAGATTGCGCATGGTCCTGCTGGTGTGGTGGCTGAAGACGATGACGTACGAACCGCCGCCGTTCTTCTCCTCGTTCGCCTTCAGCTCCCGCTCCAGCCAGTCCATCTGGGCCTTGCCGAGCGAGCCTTCGTAGTGGCCGCCGGGGTCCGTCGAGTCCAGGCTGATGCCGAGTACGTCCTCGCTGATGCGGAAGGAGTAGTACTGGGTGCCCGCGTCGAGGTTCTCCTGCGTGTAGCCGTGTCCGGCAGGGCCGTGGCCCTTGTACGCCGGGTCGAGATGGGCCTTGACGTACTCGGCGGGGGTGAAGGGGGCGCGGCTCTCGTCCGGGGTGACCGAACGCATCCGCCGCGCCTCGCTCTTGAGCAGCTCCTTGAACCGCGCGCCCTTGGGGTCGCGGCCCTTCTTGACGGCCTTCCACAGGGCGGCGCCGCGTGACTCGTCGAGGGACATCAGCTTCTTCCCACCGACGGCGAACTCGGTGAAGTACGAGTCCCCCGGCCCCCAGCAGCCGCCGGGCAGCGCGTCGTGGTTGCCGACGGTCGAGTACCAGGGAAGCCCGAGGCCGGGGCTGTTGACCTCGCGCAGCGCCGCGTCCAGGAAGCCGTCGACGTGCGGGAAGCCGAGGGCCTTGTCGGAGTCGCGGAGGTCGTCGTCCGGGTGCCAGTACAGCTTGAGGCCGCTGTCCTGGACGCCTTCGTAGCGGCGCGGATCACCGGTGTTGGGGGTGATGCGCCCGCCGCTCATGGTCTTGAGGAACCAGTCCAGCTCGGAGCGGGAGTTGTTGTCGGTGTTGTCGCCCGTCGTCACCACGCAGTGCAGCGGCGATCCGGTGGCGGGCGCGCCGCGCAGCGCGTTGACCCGCTCGACGAGCGCGACCGCGCCGGCCACCGAGAGGGCCTCCTGCGGGCGCCAGGCACTGGCGGTCTGGGCACGCAGGTACTCGTACCGCAGCGGGTGCTGCACGTCGACCAGATGCAGGTCGGTGAATTGGACGAACGCGGCGAGCGAGGTACGCCGTTGCTCGCGGCCGCTCTTGGCGGCGGCCAGGTCACCGCGGACCACCCGGTCCCAGGCGGGCCCGTCGCCCAGGCGCCGGTAGCCGGAGGTGCCGCGCGGGGCGGCGACGGTACGCAGGGTGGTGCCGTCCCGGTAGGGCGTCAGGGGCGCGGCGGGCGCCTGACGGGAGAGTGCGACGGGGGCGGGCCCGGCGGTGGCGGCGTGGCTGCTCGCGGGCCGCATCGCGTATCCGATACCGGCGGAGAGGGAGACGGCCGCGGTGGTCGCGAGGAAGGCCCGGCGGTCCACGGCACGGACGGCGGAATGGGTGGCGGTCTGGGCGGCGGTGGCGACGTTGCGTATGCGCGACATGGCGCGGTCTCCCCGGTTGCGAACGCGTCGGCAGTGGTCGCGGGGAGCTCCGCAGTAGGCGAGATTCCCGCTCGTACTGGATCGTTTACATCCGGGATGACCTGCGCGTTAACGAGACAGCAACGGGCAACGCCGATCACCGTACGTGGATCACCGGGCACCCTGCGCGGTCACGCACCCCTCTCCGGACGGAGAGGAAGCGGTCACTCCACGTTCACCTTTCGGGGAAGGCGAGGCGCCGCGCGGCCTCAGGAGGGCACCGTCAGGTGTCCGTCGTCGGGCCGGTTCCGCCACAGGTCGAGCCCGATGTCGACGAGCCCGACCCGGTCGAGTCCGGGGACGGCGTCGAGGTGGTGCCAGGCGGCGAGATCGGTGGAACCGTCCCGCTCGTGCCGCAGCTCGCCGCCGGCGATCCGCGCCTCGTAGACGATCCGCAGGCCGTGGAAGTCGGCGACGGCGCCGAGCTTGCGCGGGTAGCGCCGACGCAGCGAGTCGACGCCGAGCAGCGTCACGGGCTCGACGGCGTACCCCGTCTCCTCGTCGGCCTCGCGGATCACCGTGTCGTACGGATCCTCCCCGTGGTCCATCCCGCCGCCGGGCAGCGTCCAGCGCTTGCTGCCGTCGCCCGCCACCCACCGGGCGAGCAGCAGCTGTCCGTCCTGAACGCATACGGCGTAGGCCGCCACCCGGAGTTCTTTATGCACAGAGTGACGCTAGTCCTCCTGGCGGGGATTGGCAGGGGAGTACTCCGGAGAGGTCCAGCTCCAGGGGCTCGCGCCGAGGGTCTGGACCGCCTCGGTGAGGGTGAAGCGGACCGTGCGGGTCCCGTCGCCGCCGTGTTCGGTGCGGGCCGTGCCGGTGAGCTGGAGGCTGATGCCGGTCACCCAGTCGAGGAAGAGGAGCCCGGCGCGGGGGTCGGTGGCGAGGTTGCCCAGGGACAGGAACATGGAGTTGCCCGGGAAGTCGTCCCACTCCAGCGTGTACGGAGAGGTGACACGGACGAAGCCGGGATTGCCGCCCCGGTGACTGGCGTCGGCGCCTTCCGCGTGGACGGTGGCGAGGAAGAAGGTGTCCGCCTCGGCCAGGAACGCGCGCTGGTCGCCGGTGAGCTTGACTCCGTGGCGCGGCGCGGACGGGCGGCCCGGCATGGCACCGGGCGGGAGCTGCCGCTTCTGGATGTACTTCGGGCAGTTCGAGAAGACCTGATCGGCCTCGATCGCCAGGCCCCGGGGGGTCGGCCGCGCCCGGCCGTTCAGCCGCATGCGGCGCCGGGTGCGGGGGTCCAGGGCGATGGTGCCCACGGGGGTGCCCTCCTCCGCGAGGGCCCGCGCGAGGGGGTCGGCCCGGCGAAGGCCGCCCGCGATCGATATCTGGTTCGGCCCTGTGGCCCGTACGAACCCGGGGGCGCCGGTGAGCAGCGAGGCCCATACGGCGCCGCCTGCCCCGCCCGACCCGTCCGACCCGTCCGACCCGTCCGCGCCGCCGATCACCAGCATGGGCTGGAGCTCCAGGAAGGCGGCGGCGACGGGACGGATGCCGTCGCCGATGGACCGGCCCACGTGGTCGGCCAGTTCCCGCACACCGACGAGATCCTGAACGGCGCGTGAGCCGTGGTGGTAAGGGGCGTGGGAAGTCATGTCGCTCCTGCCGAGCAATCAGGTGGGCAGCGCCCGAAGGGGCGCGGGGAACCGCGCGAAGAGGCGCGGGGAACCGCATGATCGATCACGGACAACCCGCGTACGGCGGACGGCACTCCGCCGCGGAAGTGAGCGGGCCGGGGACTAGAAGAAGCCGCACGTCGGCGCAGCCGCCACCGGGGCACGGCCCGATGCGCCCACGTCGGCGTAAATCTCAAGGCGCGTGCCGTCAGGGTCGTGGAAGAAGATCCCGCCCGACGCCGAGCCCTCACCGTGCGGGACGACCCCTTCGTACGCGAACTCCACCCCGTACGCCCGCAGCGCGCCCTCGTACTCCCTGACCCGCTCGATCGTGTCGACCTCGATCGCGAGGTGGTGCAGGCCCGCGTTCCCCGCGCAGTACGCGGCGTCGGCCTGCTGCCAGAGCGTGAGCACGGGCCGCCCACTCCCTTGGCCGCCCTCCTGGCCACTCCCCTGGCCGCCCTCCTGACTGCTCTCCCCGAGGAAGGCGTAGCGGCGGCCCTCCTCCTTGCCCTCGCCGAGCACGCCGTAGCCGAGCACGTCCCGGTAGAACGCGAGCGAGCGCTCCAAGTCGGTGACGTTCAGGCCGATGTGGCCGGTGCGCGGTGCGGTGGACGTCGTCATGGCTCTCCCCTTGGCTGCTTCGGCCGCCTCGGCCGCTCTGCTTGCTAACCGTTGAAAGTAACGTTAAGGGTTAGATGTCGAGCCCGTCAACCGGTCACGTAGACTTGAGCGGTTAGCATCGAAGGGAACGCCCATGCCCGACGCCAGGCCCGCCACCGAGGCCACCGTCAAGGCCCCGCACGACCCCCGCCCGCTCGTCGGCGAGCCGCTCTCCCTCGATCTGCTCAACACCGTCTGGAATCACGACGGCGTGCGCCGGGACCTGCTCACGGACACCGAAGGGCTCGCGCTCTGGCTCGCGGCGAACGGCCTCGGCACGCGCTTCGCCGCCGACGGGCCGACCCTGGCGAACGTGCTGCGCGCCCGCGACGCGCTCGCGTCCGCCGTGGAATCGCCCGGCGCCCCTGCGGGCGTCGCCCGCGTCGACGAGGTCCTGGGGCACGGCCGCATCCGCGCGACCCTCACCTCGGAAGGCCCCGGCGAGGAGCCCGAGTTCGAGGATCCGGCGTGGGGTGCGGCCTGGCTCGCGGCGCGCGACTACCTGAACCTCCTCGCCACCGCGCCCGACCGGATCCGCGGCTGCGCCCACGACACGTGCGTCCTGCACTTCTTCGACACCTCGCGCAACGGCACGCGCCGCTGGTGCTCCATGGCGGCCTGCGGCAACCGCGCGAAGGCGTCGCGGCACTACGCGCGCTCGCGCGAGAGCTGACCCCACCGGGCCCCACCAGACCCCACCGGGCCCCACCGGGCCCGACCGGATCCCGCCGGACCCCCGAGAATTTCCCGGAGCAAGTCCCTTTATCCACCGCCTTGTCCGGCATGGCGGATGGCGGAATTACGTCATGCCCTGATCACAGCTCGGACAACTCTCCCCAAACAGCAGTCACTTACGTAAGGCTGAGCGGTCATCCGGTTCCGGATTCCGGACCTTTTCGACCTTTACGTACAGGGACGCTGATGCACAGATCCAGTGCTAGACGCACGACCCGTCTCGCGATAGCCGTCGGCCTGACCGCCGCGCTCTCCGCCGCCGGGCCCATACCCATGGCCCTCGCGGCCGACGGCGACCCCGGGGGGCAGACCACCCCCAAGTCCGCCGACGAGAAACTCGGTTCGGCCGACGCCGATCTGCTCGCCACCGCGAAGGCGGACGGCGAGAAGACCGTCACGATGATGATCGCCACCGCGCCCGGCGCCACCGAGCAGGTCGCCGACCAGCTCGACGCCGTCAAGGGCGGCTCGGTCGGCCGGACGTACGACAAGCTCGGCTACGTACGCGCCACCGTGCCCACCGCGAAGGCCGAAGCGGCCATCAAGGCCGCGGGGAAGCTGTCGTCCGTGCACGGCATCGATCTGCGGCACGAGATCGAGCTCGACGACCCGACGCCCTCCGCCGACCGGGCCAAGGGCGCGAAGGCCGCCGACAAGGGGACGTACGCGGGGCCCGGCAAGAACACCCCGGCGAAGAACCCGTACAACCCGTCCTTCGAGACGGGCGCCGTCGACTTCGTGCAGAAGAACCCGAAGGCGGACGGCCGCGGCACCACCATCGGCATCCTGGACTCCGGCGTCGACCTCGCCCACCCCGCACTCCAGAAGACCACCACGGGCGAGCGGAAGATCACCGACTGGGTGACCGCGACCGACCCGATCGTGGACGCGGACGGCACCTGGCGGCGGATGACCAACCCCGTCTCAGGCCCCGTCTTCACCTGGGAGAGCGAGACGTGGAAGGCGCCCGCGGGCTCCTACCAGGTCAACCGCTTCCGCGAGTCGGCCACCACCGGCGGTGACGCCAACGGCGACATCAACCGCGACGGCGACACCACCGACAGCTGGGGCGTGCTCTACGACCCGGCGGCCGGGACGGTCCGCGTCGACCTGAACGACAACAACGACTTCACCGACGACGAGGTGCTCAAGCCGTACAAGGAAGACCACCAGGTCGCCTACTTCGGCAAGGACGACCCGGCGACCGACGTCGTCGAGCGCGTCCCCTTCGTCGTCGAGATCCGCAAGGACGTGCCGACCGACCCGTACGGCGGCGACTGGGTCGGCAAGAAGGCCGACTTCGTCAACATCGGCGTCATCGAGTCCGAGCACGGCACGCACGTCGCGGGCATCACCGCGGCCAACGGCCTGTTCGGCGGCAAGAAGATGAACGGCGCGGCGCCCGGCGCCAAGCTGGTCTCCTCGCGCGCCTGCACCTGGAGCGGCGGCTGCACGAACGTCGCGCTCACCGAGGGCATGATCGACCTCGTGACGAAGCGCGGCGTCGACATCGTGAACATGTCGATCGGCGGGCTTCCGGCCCTGAACGACGGCAACAACGCGCGCGCACTGCTCTACACGCGCCTCATCGACGACTACGGCGTCCAGCTGGTGATCTCCGCGGGCAACTCCGGCCCCGGCGCGAACACCATCGGTGACCCCGGCCTCGCCGACAAGGTCATCTCCGTCGGCGCCTCCATCTCCAAGGAGACCTGGGCCGCCAACTACGGCTCCGCCGTGGAGAAGTCGTACGCGATGATGCCGTTCTCCTCGCGCGGTCCGCGCGAGGACGGCGGCTTCGCGCCGATCATCTCCGCGCCGGGCTCGGCCATCAACACCACGCAGACCTGGCTGCCGGGCGCCCCGGCAGCCGAGGCGGGCTACAAGCTCCCGGCCGGCTACTCGATGCTGCAGGGCACGTCGATGGCGTCCCCGCAGGCGGCAGGCGCCTCGGCGCTCCTCCTCTCCGCCGCCAAGCGCGAGCACATCGGCCTGACCCCGGCCAAGCTGCGCACGGCCCTCACCTCGACGGCGAGCCACATCCGCGGTGAGCAGGCGTACGCGCAGGGCACAGGCCTGATCGACGTCGTCGACGCCTGGAAGGCCATCGAGGACGACGCGAAGGCGTACACGTACACGGTGAAGGCCCCGGTCGACACCGCGCTCGACCAGGAGCTGAAGAAGCCCGGCACCGGCGTCTACGACCGCGAGGGCGGCCTGAAGACCGGCGAGAAGCGGAGTTACGACGTCACGATCACCCGCACCTCGGGCCCTGACCGCTCCGTCCGTCACGAGCTGGACCTGGTCAACAACCACGAGGGCACCTTCCGCCTGCTCGGCGACGACGACGTGAAGCTGCCGCTGAACAAGCCGGTCACCGTCAAGGTGCAGGCGAAGGCCAAGTCGGCCGGTCTGCACAGCGCGATCCTGACCGTCGACGACGAGCGCACCGAGGGCGTCGACCAGCAGATCATGTCGACGGTCGTCGTGTCGTCGCCGCTCGCGCAGCCCGCGCACACGTTCTCGGCCTCCGGTTCGGTGCAGCGCAACAGCACCCAGTCGTACTTCGTGACGGTCCCCAAGGGCGCCAAGTCCCTTGAGGTGGCGCTCGGCGGCCTGAAGGGCAAGAGCCAGACGCGGTTCATCGCGGTGCACCCGTACGGCGTCCCGATCGACTCGACGTCGTCGCTCGTCTGCTACTCGAACTACGACAACCCGGCCAACACCTGCCGCCCCGACCTGCGTTCGTACCCCGAGCCGCAGGCGGGCGTGTGGGAGATCGAGGTCGAGTCGCGCAGGACGTCCCCGCTCCTGGACAACCCCTACAAGCTGGACGTCTCCACTCTGGGGGTCGCCTTCGACCCGGCCGTGCAGACGGTTCCGGAGGCGAAGGTCGGTACGCCGACGCCCGTCTCCTGGAAGGTGACGAACAACTTCGCCGCGGTGGACGGCAAGCTGAAGGGCGGCTCGCTCGGCTCTGCGAAGGCGGCACGGCCGTCGATCAAGCAGGGTGAGACGCAGACGACGACCGTGGTCGTGCCCGAGGGCGCGGAGCGGCTCGACGTCGCCATCGGGTCGACGGCGGACGTCGCGGCCGACCTGGACCTGTCGGTCCTGAAGGACGGCAAGGTCGTGGGCTCGTCGGCGGAGGGCGACTCGGAGGAGTCCGTCAGCCTCACGAAGCCCGCGGCGGGGACGTACGAGATCAAGGTGGTGGGCTACTCGGTACCGTCCGGCACCACCGCGTACGACTACCGCGACGTCTTCTTCTCGGGCGCGCTCGGTTCCGTCAAGGTCGACGGTTCGGCGCCGGTGAAGCTGGCGAACGGGGCATCCGCCCAGGTCACCGCCGAGGTCGCGGCGGACGCACCCGCGGCCGACGGACGCCAGCTGTTCGGTGAGGTGGCTCTCCTGAACGGGCGGGGCACGGTTACCGGCACGGGCAGCGTCCTGATCGAGAAGGTGACGGCTCCGTAGCAGCCGCCGATCACACGCACCGGCCGGGCTGGATGGTCTCAGCCCGGCCGGTGCTTCGCGTCCGGCGTGTGTCCGCGCCGCTCAGCACTTCATCCCCTTCCCTTGCCGCGGCTCCCGCTCGATCCGGGTCCGATCCGGGTCCGATCCGGGTCCGATCCGGGTTCGATCAAGGTGCGCGGAAATGTGACATCCCGAACTCCGGACAATGGATTGGACAAGGCGACCGTGGACAGACGCATGATGGAACGCACAGGCCAACGCCTATGCCCATGCACATACGGAGGACATCCCTGTGAAGGTCGGAATCGTCGGAGCCACCGGTCAGGTCGGCACGGTCATGCGCAAGATCCTCGTCGAGCGGGACTTCCCCGTCGACGAGCTGCGCCTGTTCGCATCGGCCCGCTCGGCCGGCTCGACCCTCGACGGTGTGACGGTCGAGGACGCCTCCACGGCCGACTACAGCGGCCTTGACATCGTCCTGTTCTCGGCCGGTGGCGCCACGTCGAAGGCGCTCGCCGAGAAGGTCGCGTCGCAGGGCCCCGTCGTGATCGACAACTCGTCGGCCTGGCGGATGGACCCCCAGGTCCCGCTGGTCGTCTCCGAGGTCAACCCGCACGCGATCGCGGACCGCCCCAAGGGCATCATCGCCAACCCGAACTGCACGACGATGGCCGCCATGCCGGTCCTCAAGCCGCTGCACAAGGAGGCCGGGCTCACCGCGCTCGTCGTGGCGACCTACCAGGCCGTGTCCGGCTCGGGCCTCGCCGGTGTCGACGAGCTCTTCGAGCAGGTCAAGAAGGTCGGCGACGACGCGCCCAAGCTCACGCACGACGGCTCGGCCACCGAGTTCCCGGCGTCGAACAAGTACGTCGCGCCGATCGCGTACAACGTCCTTCCGATGGCGGGCTCCATCGTCGACGACGGTCTGAACGAGACCGACGAGGAGCAGAAGCTCCGCAACGAATCCCGCAAGATCCTGGAGATCCCGGACCTCAAGGTCTCCGGCACCTGCGTCCGCGTGCCGGTCTTCACCGGTCACTCCCTCCAGGTCAACGCCCGTTTCGAGCGTCCGCTGAGCGCCGAGCGCGCCACCGAGATCCTCGCGTCGGCCGAGGGTGTCGTCCTCACGGACGTCCCGACCCCGCTGGTCGCCGCGGGCAAGGACGACGCCTTCGTGGGCCGTATCCGCAACGACGAGACGGCTGAGAACGCCCTGGCCTTCTTCATCTCCGACGACAACCTCCGCAAGGGCGCCGCGCTGAACGCGGTGCAGATCGCGGAGCTGGTGGCGGCCGAGCTCAAGGGCTGAAGCTCAAGGGCTGAAGCTCAAGGGCTGAAGCTCATGAGCTGAGGTCTCGCATACGCCGATGGGGGCGGGCGCCGATGTCTATTCGGTGCCCGCCCCCTTCGCGTACCCCAGTGCTGGGTCGAGACGGAGACCCCGCCGTAGGCCAGGCCCCACGCGAGGTGCGGACTCTCCAGGAGGGATTGACGCCGGTCGCCGCCGGGCGCGGGGCGATGCCGCTGTGCCGCCCCACGGCGGAGTACCACGGGCGGCGTGACGTCATGTGCCGAGTGTCACGGGTGGGGAAGGGTGGGGGCGGATGGGAGCTGGCGGCCTTCAGACGTCGCTGTTCCCCGACCCCGCCCCTTCTCCGAAAACCGACTGCCCCGACCCGGCCCCTTCCCGGGAACCCACTGCCCCGACCCCGCCCCTCCCCGAGAACCCACTGCGCGGGGCGTCCGCGAACGCCGGCCGGGAGCCGGGCTGGATACTTCCAGGGAAAGAAGCACCGCTACCAATACCCCCGCATCCTCCGATACCCCTCCCCCAGCCCCGCCAACTCCTCTCCCGTCAGAACGTCCTCCACCCGAGCGAAGCCCTCCGGGGCGCGCTCAGCCACCACCCGCAACACCTCATCCACCGGCATCGCCCGATTCGCCAGGGCAACCGCGTTGGCCGGCCCCCACCGCTCCGCCTCGTAGGCACGCAGTCCGCCCACCCGGTCCACCCCGGCGTGGGCCACGCACCGCGCGAGCGCCCGCGCGTCGAGCACCGCCTCCGAGCCCCCGCTCGACCCCACGGGGTACATCGGATGGGCCGCGTCACCGAGCAGGGTCACCGGGCCACGGCCCCACCACGGCAGCGGGTCACGGTCCACCATCGGGTACTCCAGGATCCGCCCCGTCGACCCGGTCGCGGCGAGCAGCGCGGGCACGTCAAGGTCTCCGATCCGCCACCCGGAGAAGTGCGGAAGCACATCGGACAGGCGTCCCGAACGGTTCCAGTCCGCGGGGCCCTGCGCCCCGTGGTGGTGCACCGGATACCGCACCTCGGCCACCCAGTTGAGCAGCGCGCGCCCCCGTACCTCCGCCTCCCGCGAGATCGGGTAGACGACGAGCTTCGTGGCCGCGTTGCTGCCCGCGATCGCCATCGTCCGGCCGCCGAGCACCGGCGCCCACTCGGTGACGCCCCGCCACATGCGGACGCCGTTCCACAGCGGCGGCCCCTCCCCGGGATGCAGGCAGGACCGGACCGCCGAGTACAGGCCGTCGGCCCCGACCAGGGCCCGCACCGGCACCACGAACTCCCGCCCGCGCCACACGTCCCGCAGGGTCACCCGCACCACCCCCGCCCCCTCCGGCTCGGCGTGCCGCACGTACGCCGTACCGGTCTGGACAGCGTTGTCGCCGAGGCGGTCGCGCACCGCGTCCAGGAGGATCAGCTGGAGCGCGCCGCGGTGCAAGGAGTACTGGGGCCAGTGGTGGCCGCGGGCGAGGCCGAGCGGCTCGCCCCAGATGTGGTTGCCGTGCCGGTCGAAGTGCAGCATCCCGGCGGTCGGTACGGCCGTCGCGGCCAGTTCGGCGCCGAGGCCCAGTTCCGTCAACTCGCCCACCGCGTGCGGGAGGAGGTTGATGCCGACCCCGGCGGGCCGCAGCGAGTCGACCGCGTCCACGACCCGCACCCCGATGCCCGCGGCGTGCAGACCGAGCGCGGTGGTGAGCCCGCCGATCCCGGCTCCCACGACGAGCACGTCGATCACGGGGCGCACCCCGCGCCGGGTAATCGTCGCAATCCTGGTAATCGCGGCAATCGTCTGGGTCCCATGAACGCTCCCCCCGGGGCGTGAGCCGACGCGCGGATGCTAGCGGCACGACAGCCTGCGAACAATGCCGCCCGGCGGCCGGTGGCCGATGCCCCGCCATGCCCGTGGATCCACGTGGAAGGATGGCTGGAAACGCCACAAGTCGTACCTGACGTTCCTGAGGAGATGACCGCGTGCCCGGCACCAATCTGACCCGCGAAGAGGCGCAGCAGCGGGCGAAGCTGCTCACCGTTGACTCGTACGAGATCGATCTCGATCTCTCCGGCGCCCAGGAGGGCGGCACCTACCGGTCGGTGACCACGGTGCGCTTCGACTCCGCGGAGGCGGGCGCCGAGACCTTCATCGACCTCGTCGCCCCGGCGGTCCACGAGGCCGTACTGAACGGCCGTCCGCTGGACGTGGCCGCCGTCTTCCGTGACTCGCGCATCGCCCTCAACCACCTGGAGGCGGGGCCGAACGAGCTGAAGGTGGTCGCCGACTGCGACTACACCAACACGGGTGAGGGACTGCACCGGTTCGTCGACCCGGTCGACCAACAGGCCTATCTCTACACGCAGTTCGAGGTTCCTGACGCGCGCCGCGTTTTCGCGTCCTTCGAACAGCCCGATCTCAAGGCGACGTTTGGGTTCACCGTGAAGGCGCCGTCCGGCTGGACGGTCATCTCGAATTCGCCGACCCCCGAGCCCAGCGGTGATGTCTGGGTCTTCGAGCCCACGCCGCGCATCTCGACGTACATCACGGCGCTCATCGTCGGTCCGTATCACTCGGTCCACAGCTCGTACGAGGGTCCTGGCGGCCAGTCGGTTCCGCTCGGCATCTACTGCCGCCCCTCGCTCGCGGAGTTCCTCGACTCGGACGCGATCTTCGAGGTCACGCGGCAGGGCTTCGACTGGTTCCAGGAGAAGTTCGACTACGCGTACCCCTTCGCCAAGTACGACCAGCTCTTCGTGCCGGAGTTCAACGCGGGCGCGATGGAGAACGCGGGCGCGGTGACCATCCGCGACCAGTACGTGTTCCGTTCGAAGGTGACGGACGCGGCGTACGAGACGCGCGCGGAGACCATCCTCCACGAGCTGGCCCACATGTGGTTCGGCGACCTGGTGACGATGGAGTGGTGGAACGACCTCTGGCTGAACGAGTCGTTCGCCACGTACACCTCCATCGCCTGCCAGGCGTACGCGGAGAACTCGCGCTGGCCGCAGTCCTGGACGACGTTCGCCAACTCCATGAAGACATGGGCGTACCGCCAGGACCAGCTGCCGTCCACGCACCCGATCATGGCCGACATCCAGGACCTCGACGACGTCCTGGTCAACTTCGACGGCATCACGTACGCGAAGGGCGCGAGCGTCCTCAAGCAGCTCGTGGCGTATGTCGGCGATGACGAGTTCTTCCGGGGCGTGCAGGCCTACTTCAAGGCGCACGCGTTCGGGAACACGCGGCTGTCCGATCTGCTCGGCAAGCTGGAGGAGACCAGCGGGCGCGACCTCAAGACCTGGTCGAAGAAGTGGCTGGAGACGGCGGGCATCAACGTCCTGCGCCCTGTCGTGGACGTCGACACGTCCGGCAAGATCACGTCGTTCGCGGTGAAGCAGGAGGCTCCCGCGCTCCCTACGGGCGCGAAGGGCGAGCCGACGCTGCGCCCGCACCGGATCGCGATCGGCCTGTACGACCTCGACGGCGACAGCGGCAAGCTCCTTCGCACGGACCGCGTGGAACTGGACGTCGACGGCGAACTGACGTCGGTGGACGAGCTGGTGGGCCGGGCGCGTCCCGCGGTGATCCTCCTGAACGACGACGACCTCTCGTACGCGAAGGTCCGTCTCGACGCGGAGTCGCTCGCGTTCGTCACCGAGCACATCGGTGACTTCGAGGCGTCACTGCCGCGTGCCCTTTCGTGGGCGTCGGCGTGGGACATGACGCGGGACGCGGAACTCCCCACCCGGGAGTACCTCTCCCTCGTCCTGTCCGGCATCGCCAAGGAGTCGGACATCGGGGTCGTCCAGTCCCTGCACCGCCAGGTCAAGATGGCCCTGGAGCTGTACGCGGCCCCCTCCGGACGCGAGGAGGCGCTCACCCGCTGGACGGACGCGACGCTCTCGCACCTGCGCTCGGCGGAGCCCGGCAGCGACCACCAGCTGGCGTGGGCACGGGCGTTCGCGTCGGCGGCGCGTACGGACGAGCAGCTGGACCTCCTGGAGGAGCTGCTCTCCGGGAAGCAGTCGATCGAGGGCCTCGCCGTGGACACGGAGCTGCGCTGGGCGTTCGTGCACCGGCTCGCGGCGACGGGACGGCTCGACGAGGCCGGCATCGCGGCGGAGCTGGAGCGCGACAAGACGTCCGCGGGCGAGCGGCACGTGGCGGCGGCGCGTGCGGCGCGGCCCACCGCGGAGGCGAAGGCGGAGGCCTGGGCCTCGGTCGTGGAGTCCGACAAGCTCCCGAACTCGATCCAGGAGTCCGTCATCGGCGGCTTCATCCAGACCGACCAGCGCGATCTCCTCGCCCCGTACACGGACAAGTTCTTCGCGGCGGTCAAGGGCGCGTGGGACTCGCGCTCGCACGAGATGGCCCAGCAGATCGCGGTGGGCCTCTACCCCTCGCTCCAGGTGTCGCAGGCGACCCTGGACGCGACGGACGCGTGGCTCGCCTCCGCGGACCCGTCGGCGGCCCTGCGGCGCTTGATCACGGAATCCCGTGCGGGCGTGGAGCGCGCGCTGCGGGCGCAGGCGGCGGACGCGTAGCGCTCCCGTAGTTCAGGACACGGCCCACCCGGTTGCCCCAGGGCGACCGGGTGGGCCGTGTCAGGGGCCGTGTCAGGGGCCGTGGCCACGGTGGGGACATGAAGAATTCGGCGATCGCAGTCACAGGGCTGCGCAAGGCAGACGGCGACAAAGTCGTGCTCGCCGGCATCGACTTCGATGTCGCCGCGGGAACGGTCTACTCCATGCTCGGCCCGAACGGTGCCGGCAAGACGACCACGGTGAACGTACTGGCGACGCTGCTCAGAGCCGACGCGGGGACGGTGCGCGTCGCCGGGCACGACGTGGCGACCGCGACCAGGCAGGTGCGCGCGTCCATCGGCGTGACCGGTCAGTCCGCAGCGGTGGACGAGCTGCTTTCGGGCCGGGAGAACCTGCGGCTGATGGCGGACCTCAAGCGCGTGCGCTCCGGCGACCGGGTGGTCGCGGGGCTCCTCGAACGGTTCGATCTGGCGGAGTCGGCGGACAAGAGGACGGCGACCTACTCCGGCGGTATGCGCCGGAAGCTGGACCTGGCGATGACGCTGGTCGGCAACCCGCGGATCACCTTCCCGGACGAGCCGACGACGGGCCTCGACCCGCGCAGCAGACGCACGATGTGGGGAATCGTCGCGAGTTGGTCGCCGAGGGCACCACCGAGGAGCTCAAGCGCCAGATCCCCGGCACCCACGTCCGGCTCCGGTTCGCCGAGCTCCACGAACTCGACGTGGCGGCGCGGATTCTGACCGGGTCCACGCGGGACGACGAGGAGCTGGTCGTATGGAGTGACGCAGCGCAAGGCGAAGGAAGCCAAGGAGAAGATGCGGAAGATCCGGCAGCGACGCAGGAAGCGCTGAGTCTCGCTGACATCCACGGCTGACATCAACAGCGGCAGACGCTGGCGCTATCCCACGTCCCAGGACGACCGGCGGAGCTGGTCAGATGCGCTGCCAAGCCGAGCGGTGACCGCACTCCGGCTTCGGGACCGCACGAGCCCGTACGGAGGCCGCACCGAGGCGAGGCAGGGCTGAGGCCGACACACATAGAGGCCACACACAGGCCCCAGCAGGCAGAACCGAGGCCGCACCAGCCCGCGCAGATGCCGGAGGGCCCGCACGCAGGCCCTCCGATCGTCCCTCAGCGAGGCCCCGCCGCCCCCCGCAACGCCCCCAGCACCCTGCCCACCGCGGCGCCCCCCGCCGCCCCGCGACGCACCGCCGCCACCACATGCCGCCGCGGCCGGTCCGCCGCCAGCTCCCGCATCGCCACGTCGGCACGGCGGACCGCCGCCATCCGCGGGACGAGGGCCACCCCCATCCCCGCCTCCACCATCGCGAGGATCGCCGTCCAGCCGGAGGCGGAATGCGCCTGCTCCGGGGTGAACCCGGCCCCCTCGCACGCCGCACGCGTGATCTCCGACCAGGGACCGCTTCCCCCGAAGATCCACGGCTCCCCGGCCAGATCCGCGAGCCGGAGCCCCTCGGCCACCGCCAGCGGATGGTCGCCGGGCAGCGCCACGTCCAGCGGATCCGCGAGGAGCGACTCCCGCGTGAAGCGCGTGTCGGCGTCCCCGGACACCGGCGCCGTCACCGCCAGGGAGAGGGCGACGTCCACCTCGCCCGCGGCAAGGAGCTCGTACGCCTCCGCCGCCTCCGCCTCACGCACCCGCACCGAGATCCCGGGCGCCGCCGCCCGCAGCTCCCGCACCGCGGGGACCACGAGCGCGGGCACCGCGGTCGAGAAGGCGCCGACCCGCACCTCCCCCGCCTCGCCCTGCGCGTACGCCGCCAACTCCGCGTCCGCACGCTCCAGCTGGGCGAAGACCGCTTCCGCGTGCCGCAGCACGAGATGCGCCGCGTCCGTGAGGCGGACCCGCCGCCCGTGCGCCTCCAGGAGCGGCACCCCCAGCTGCTTCGCGAGGTTGGACAGTTGCTGCGACACCGCCGACGGCGTCATCTGCAGCGTCCGCGCCGTCGCCGTGACCGTGCCCCGCTCGCTCAACGTACGCAGGATCTGCAGTTTCTTGATGTCCCACTCGCTCATGGAGTCAACGTACCGACTGGTCAGGAGAGGTGATCCCACGGGACGCGCCCCCTACTTCGTACGCGCCGCGCCGAGCACGACCCCGCCCAGGATCAGCCCCATGCACATCACCCGCAGCCATCCCATCGCCTCGTCGAGCAGCGCGAAGGAGAGCAGGGCGACGCACACCGGCTGAAGGTAGTAGACGACCCCGGCGCGGGCGGCGCCGATGATCGAGATCGCCTTGTTCCAGGCGAAGAAGGCGACCGCGGACGAGACGACACCGACGTACAGGAGCGGGGACACCGTCCCGAGGGTGGGCTCGAAGCCGCCCTGGAGCACATAGCTGGCCACGAACACCGGAAACAGCATCAGCGCGCCGAGTGTGAACGTCGCGAAGAGGAACGGCAGTCCGCCGATCCCGGCCGGCTTGCGCTTGAGCAGCGCGCTGTACGAGCCGAAGGCGACGGCGCCCGCGATCACCCACAGGTCACCCACCGCGAAGTCCATGGCGAGAGTTCCCCCGGAGACCAGGACCAGGACGCCCGCGCAGGCGATCAGCATGCCCGTCACACGGCGCGCGCCGAGCTTCGCGCCGCCGAGTCGTTCGTACACCGCCATCAGGACCGGCGACGCCGCCATGATCATGCCCATGTTGCCCGCGGTGGTGGTGACGCCCGCCTGGTTGACCAGCGTGTTGTAGATGGTGACGCCGAGCAGGGAGGCGAGGAGCAGGAAGCGCAGGTGCTGTCGGAGCAGGGCCCGCTGCCGCCATGTCTGCCGCGCCGCGAACGGCGCCACCACCGCGATCGCGATGACCCACCGCCAGAACGCGTGCTGAATGGGCGGCACGCTGTCGGCCAGGGCACGTGAGGTGACGAAGCTGCCCGACCAGACGACGGTGGCGAGTGCCGCGAGGGCGAGGCCGATGCCTATGGGGCGTGTGGCCCGGTGCGGCTCGCTCGCCGCCGCCGGGGCCGGCGCGTTCGACGCGGCATGGGTGGAGGTCGTCCGGTCCAGGACCGTCACTGATATCCCCTGTCTCTCTCCCGATGGCCCGGGAAAACACGATCCCCGCCGAGGTGGTCACCACCCGGCGGGGATCTCTTGGCTGATCTCTTGGTTGGCTGCGTGGCTACCGTCGCACCCCCACACCCATCAGGTCCATCGAATCTTTCCGAGACTTCTTTTAAGGTCAGCTGAACAGTAAGCCTCGTGGGTCGCCGTCAGGCAGCCGCGCCCCACTCTCCCAGCGCCGCCCGCACCGCGCCCGCGTCCGCCTCGTCCGCGGCCCACGCCACGTACCCGTCAGGACGGACGAGGACGGTCGTACGCCGCCCGCTCGTCCAGTGCGTCACGACGGCACGCCCCGCGCCGTACTCCGCGTCCGTGCCCTCCGGGACGATCAGCACGAACTCACCCCCGCGCAGGACCTCGTAGAGCCGCCCCTCCTTGAGCGCGATGTCCGGAGCGCGGTGCCCGGCCAGGCGGTGGGCGCCCTTCGGGGCGGGGTAGCTGTAGCCGATGCCGGTGAGCTTGCCCATCACCTTGTCGCGGACCGGGCGCGCGGCCCCGATGAAGGACGCGAGGACGGCGCGGCCCGCGCGCGACCACGGGCGCTTGACCATCGCGAGCCGCACGATCCCGCCGCTGCTGCGCAGGACCGCCTTGCCGATGGGGTGCCGCTCGGACTGATAGGTGTCCAACAGGCCCTCCGGCGCACGGCCGTTGACCGCCGCCACCAGCTTCCAGCTCAGGTTCACGGCGTCCTGGAGGCCGGTGTTCATGCCCTGACCGCCCGCCGGGGTGTGGACGTGCGCCGCGTCCCCGGCGAGGAAGACCCGCCCGACCCGGTACGCGGGCGCCTGGCGCTCGTCGCTGTGGAAGCGGGACATCCAGCGGGCGTCGTGCATGCCGTAGTCGCGGCCGAGCGCGAGCCGGGTGATCTCCTTGACCTCTTCGAGATCGAGGGGCTCACTGTCGGGAACGTCGTGGGCGCGGTTCCAGCCGATGACGCGGTAATAGCCGTCGGCGAAGGGCGCGATGAAGGCGAAGGCGTCACCGGCGGCGTTCACGGTGAGGACCGACGCGGGCTTCTCGGCGAGCTTCACGTCGGCGAGGACGAGCGAGCGGATCGCGGACTTCCCGGGGAAGGGCAGGCCGATGGCCTTGCGGACGGGGCTGTGCAGTCCGTCGGCGCCGACGGCGTACGCCGCCCGTCGCGTGCTCGACTCGCCGCCGGGGCCCCGGACTTCGAGAGTCACGCCGTCCGCGTCCTGGGTGAGTCCGGTGACCTCGCTCTCGTACCGGAAGTCGACACCGGCCGCGATCGCCCGCCGTTCGAGAACTCGCTCCACCTCGTACTGCGGCAGGACGAGGACGTGGTTGTAGCGCGAGGGCAACTTGCCGAGGTCCACGTCGAGGCGGGCGAAGAGGCGCAGGCGGTCGAGCGGCCTGCCCATGGCCTCCAGTTCGTCGGCGAGGCCGCGCGCGTCGAGCTGTTCGAGGGTGCGGGCGTGCAGCACCAGGGCGCGCGAGAGGTTGCTGATCCCGTGCGGCCGCTTTTCGAGGAGGGTGACGGGGACGCCCGCGACCGCCAGGTCCCCGGCGAGCAGCAGCCCGGTCGGGCCGGAGCCGACGACGATCACAGTGTCCTGGGTCTGGGTTCCGTTCATGGCGGCCTCCCTGTGCCAACAGCTGTTGGTCAACGCTTGTTGGCTAACGTAGAACCACCGCCATGGACTGTCAACACATGTTGGCCTACGCTTGTTGACATGACGGAGAACGCACCCGATCCAGTGACCGCGGCACCACCCCGCCGCTCCGACGCGACCCGCGGCGCGATCCTCGCCGCGGCCCGTGAGCGGTTCGCGGCCGACGGCTATGAACGGGCCACCATCCGCGCCATCGCCAAGGACGCCCGGATCGACCCGTCGATGGTGATGCGCTATTACGGCAACAAGGAGGGCCTGTTCGCCGCCGCCTGCTCCATCGATCTGCGCCTGCCCGATCTCGCCACGGTGCCGCGCGAGGACATCGGGCGCGCCCTGGTGAGCCACTTCCTCGACATCTGGGAGAACGACGGGGTGCTGACCGCGATGCTCCGCGTCGGCATCACGAACACGGCGGGCGCCGAGCGTATGCAGGGCATCTTCAGGGACCAGCTGCTGCCGGTCGCGCGCCGCGTCTGCCCCGATCCCGCCGACGCGCCGAAACGGGCGGGGCTCTGCGCCTCGCAGATCCTCGGCATGGCGCTGACCCGCTATGTGCTGCGGTTCCCGCCGGCGGTCGCACTGTCCGGCGAGGAGATGGCGCAATGGCTCGGGCCGACGGTCCAGCGCTATCTCACGGCCGAGCGGCCATGAGATACGTGCCGTACCCGCCGCACCCGCCACGACATGCGTAGGGGGCTCTTGACCGGCGTACGCAACGCATGCGCACGCGCCGGTCAAGAGCCCCCTACGGAGAACTCAGGAAGTGAAGCGGGAAAGCGGCGTCAGCCCTGCTTCTGCTGCTTGCGGGACTTGTCACCGACCATGACGAGGCCCGCGATCACCAGGAACAGCACGATGGGCGCCACGACATAGAGACCCAGCGTCTCGACCACGCTCAGGCCCGGACCCGGGTCATCACCGTCGTCCTGCATGTACGCGAGCGCGGGGGACGACATGAGCAGCATCATCAGCGTCGTACCGGAAGCCAGGGCACCGGCGCGCAGAGCGTTCTTCTTGTCCACGGTGCCAACGTAGCGAATGGCTAAACGGGCCGCGCGCCCGGGGGTGCCGTACGGGGCCGTCGGCGTGCGCGGAACACGTCCGTGAACACCTCCATGAACGCGTGCAGGCGCGGTGACGCGGCGAGTTCCTCCAGGGTGAGGGGGCGGCCTTCGGCATCGGCGATCGGCAGCCGCCAATTGGGGTACTGGTCCCAGGTGCCGGGGAGATTCTGCGGGCGCCGGTCACCGACCGCGTCCGGCAGCCATACGCCGATCATGCGGGCCGGGGTGGCGCGCAGGAAGCGGTGGACGGCGCGGATCTCCTCCTGCTCGTTCCCACCGCCGCCGGGCAGCATCCCGAGCCGGGAGAGCAGCCCGAGCCACTCCCACACGTCGGCCGCGGCCTCGGTCTGCTCCACGGCCGCCGGGCGGGTCAGCAGACCGAGCCGGTCGCGGAGTTGGACGTGCTCGCCGCTGAGCCGGGCCGCTGTGGACGGCAGGTCGTGGGTGGTGGCGGTGGCCAGGCAGTCCGCGCGCCACCGCTCGGGCGGCAGCGGCCGTCCCGTACCGGCCCAGTCCCGCTCGAACCAGAGCACGGATGTGCCGAGCACGCCGTGCCGCTGCAGGGTCTCGCGGACACCCGGTTCCACGGTGCCGAGGTCCTCACCGATGACGAGGGCGCCCGCGCGGTGCGCCTCCAGGGCGAGAACGGCGAGCATCGCCTCGGCGTCGTAGTGGACATACGTTCCCTCGGTGGGCGCGCGGCCCTCCGGGACCCACCAGAGCCGGAAGAGCCCCATCACATGGTCGATGCGGATCGCGCCCGCGTGCCGGAGCAGTCCGCGCAGGAGGGCGCGGTAGGGGGCGTATCCGGACTCGGCTAGGCGGTCGGGGCGCCACGGCGGAAGGCCCCAGTCCTGGCCGCGCGCGTTGAACGCGTCCGGCGGGGCGCCGGCCGACATGCCCGCGGCGAAGTGCCGCTGCTGCGCCCAGGCGTCGGCCCCGGCCGGATGTACACCGACCGCGAGGTCGTGCACCAGGCCGATGTCCATGCCCGCGTCGCACGCGGAGCGCTGCGCGGCCGCGAGCTGGGCGTCGGTGAGCCAGGCGAGACGGCAGTGGAAGTCGACACGGTCCATCAACTCGCGGCGGGCGCGGGCGGTTCGGGGCGAAGCGGGGTCGCGCAGGGGGGCGGGCCAGGTGTGCCAGTCGGGGCCGTAGCGCTCCGCGAGCGCGTACCAAGTGGCGTGGTCCTCAAGGGCTTGGCCGTGCTCGGCGAGGAAGTCGTTGTAGGCGGCGCCCCGTCCGGGGCCGAGCGGGACCTCGTGCATCAGCTCCAGGGCCTGGAGCTTGAGCTCCCAGACCGCGTCGCGGTCGATCAACTGGCCCTGCTGGAGCACGGACTCGCGCAGCGCGGCGGCCCGGCGCGTGAGGTCGGCCGCCTGGTCGCGGGCCGCGCCTTTCAGGTGCGCGTACTCGGGAATGTCCTCGACCCTCAGATGGACGGGGTCGGGGAAGCGGCGCGAGGAAGGGCGGTAGGGAGAGGGGTCGGACGGCCCGTCCGGCGGCTTCGGCACCGCCGCGTGCAACGGGTTGACCTGTACGAATCCCGCGCCCAGGGCGCGCCCGGACCAGGCGGCGAGCTCGGCCAGGTCACCGAGGTCGCCCATGCCCCAGGAGCGGTGGGAGAGCAGGGAGTAGAGCTGGACGAGCATCCCGTACGTGTTCTCGCGCGGGGGCGGCAAGTGGTTCGGGGCGACGACGAGGTGGGCGGTGGCCGTGTGGGCGTCCGGGGTCTCGGCTCGAAGCTGGTGAACGCCCGGCGGCAGCGCCCGCGCCCGATCATCCGGCGTCTCCCACTCCAACCGCTCCCCCCGCTCCGTCTCCACGGACAGCCTCGTGCCCGGTGGCAGGCCGGACCAGGGTGGGGGCGCATCGGGGCCGCCCTGCCACACCACCACCGTCGGCGGCAGCAGCTGGTCGCTCAGCTCCGTCTCACGGGCCGTGAGGGCGCGCCGCACCGTCTCGGGTGTGCTCGCGTCCACGTCGAGGGCGGCCAGGGCCGCGATCACCGCGGCGTCGGTGGCCGGAACCGTTCGGTCCGGTGACGGGGAGTAGGACGTCGCCACGCCGTGCAGGGCGGCAAGACGGGAAAGTCCGGTGGAGCTGGTGGGGCCGGTGGGGCCGGTGGAGCTGGTGGGGCCCGCGGGTTCGATGGGTCCAGTGGATCCGGTCAGTCCGGTGGGCTCAGTGGGGCCGGTGGGACCGGTAGCTCCGGGTGGGGCCATCTAGACCCCCATGTAGTCCAGGCCCGACGCGGTGCCGGTGGAGGTCGGCTCGCTGGTCAGCGGGGCGGCGTCGGCGAGCGGGGGCTCGCTGGTCAGGGGTGCGGCGTCGGCCAGCGGGGGCTCGCTGGTCAGGGGCGGCTCCAGGCAGCCGCAGGAGCAGGAGCCGTCGAGTCCGGAGTCGGGACCGGAGACCTGTTTGGAGAGAGCGGAGAGAAGCATCGTGGAAGCGGGCACGTGAGGCTCCATTGTCAGGGGGCAGGACGGGTCTTCGGCAGCAGCCCTACCCCGAAAGCGGGTTCGCAGACATATCCGTTGCATGAACGTGCGCGTACTCACATTCGTTTCCCCGAGTGGGGGCATAGACGCAAGATCTTCCTTTTCCCCTGTTCCGCCCCTTGCCGCATCCAGGGCCACCCATCCGGCCCATCCGACCCCTCCAGCACCTCCCCCCTCCGGCACGCGCGTGCGAACTCCACACCCGTTGACACCCGAGCCACGCGAGTGATGGGCTCGGTGACACCCTGAGACGACTCATGCACCAAAAGTGATCACCAGTCCTCATCAGTCCCCACCAGACCCATCAGGCCCCACCCGACCCATCAGGCCCCACCCGACCGATCAGGACGAGGGACCGAGCCGAGGAGAGTGCCGTGCAGCTGCGGCGCAGGAAGGGCGCGGTGGCCATCGCCGTCGCCGTCATCGCCGGCACGCTCGGTGGCGCTCCGGGCGCTGTCTCCGCCCCCGGCGTCCCCGGAAAGCCCGGCACCCCGGCCACGTCCCCGGACGACGACCGGGAGACCGACGGCACCCTCCCGCCGGTCTGGCCCCGCCCCCAGTCGATGAGCATGAGCACGGCAGGGGCTCCGGTCACCGTCACCGACGAGGTCGTCCTGGTCACCGGCCGGGCCCCGGACCCGTACGCCATGGATGCCCTTCGCGCCCTCCTCGGCGACGCGGGCGCCCGCGGGATCACCGAGGTGAAGGACGGTGAACCGCTCCCCGCGGGCAGCGGGAACCTCGTCATCCGTACCGAAGGCGCCGGTGCGGACCAGGCGCTGCGCGCCCTCGGCGCCCGCGACCGGCGCGGCCTCCCGTCCGGCGGCTACCGCCTCGCGGTGGGCCGGATCGGCGGCCAGGACACCGTCGCCCTCGCGGGCGTGGGCGACGACGGCCTCTTCCACGGCGTACAGACCCTCCGCCAGCTGGTCACCAAGCGCGGCGAGAAGAACACCGGCAACACCCGTCCGACCATCCCCGCGGTCCAGATCCGCGACTGGCCCGGCACCGCGGTCCGCGGCATGACGGAGGGCTTCTACGGCACCCCGTGGACCCGCGAGCAGCGCCTGGACCAGCTGGACTTCATGGGCCGCACGAAGCAGAACCGCTATCTCCACGCCCCCGGCGACGACCTGTACCGCCAGGCGCGCTGGCGCGAGCCCTACCCCGCCGACCAGCGCGCCGACTTCCGCGCCCTCGCCGAGCGGGCGGCGCGCAACCACGTCACGCTCGCCTGGTCCATCGCCCCCGGCCAGGCCATGTGCATGTCGTCCGAGAAGGACATCAAGGCCCTGAACCGCAAGATCGACGCGATGTGGGCCCTTGGCGTGCGCGCCTTCCAGCTGCAGTTCCAGGACGTCAGTTACAGCGAGTGGCACTGCCAGGCGGACGCCGACGCCTTCGGTTCGGGGCCCGAGGCCGCCGCGAGGGCCCAGTCCCGCGTCGCCAACGCCGTCTCCGCGCACCTCACCGAGCGCCACCCGGACGCGAAGCCGCTCTCCCTCATGCCCACGGAGTACTACCAGAACGGCTCCACCAAGTACCGCGACGCCATCGCGGACCGCCTCGACCACGGCATCGAGGTGGCCTGGACCGGCGTCGGCGTGGTCCCCAGGACCATCACCGGACGTGAACTCGCTGGCGCCCGCGCCGCGTTCGGCGACCACCCGCTCGTGACGACGGACAACTACCCCGTCAACGACTTCGCGGAGGACCGCGTCTTCCTCGGCCCGTACACCGGCCGCGAGCCCGCCGTGGCCACCGGCTCGGCGGCGCTGCTCGGCAACGCCATGGAGCAGCCGTCCGCCTCCCGCATCCCGCTGTTCACCGCCGCCGACTACGCCTGGAACCCCCGCGCCTACCGCCCGCACGAGTCCTGGCTCGCCGCGATCGACGACCTGTCGGGCGGCGACAGGAAGACACGGGGCGCCCTGCGCGCCCTCGCGGGCAATGACGCGTCCTCCGTGCT
The DNA here is from genome assembly GCF_042881845.1 of Streptomyces sp. NPDC058257. Classification (NCBI taxonomy): domain Bacteria; kingdom Bacillati; phylum Actinomycetota; class Actinomycetes; order Kitasatosporales; family Streptomycetaceae; genus Streptomyces; species Streptomyces sp. NPDC058257. Next base: position 89,645 of record NZ_JBHVXJ010000008.1, on the reverse strand, counting down.
CGGCGCCGACGAATCGGCGTATCTGCGCCCGCTCATGGACGACTTCTGGCGCGCGCGTACGACGACGGACACCGCCCGCGTCAGGAAGTCCGGGCAGGCACTGCGGGATGCCTTCACCGTCATGAAGGAGGCACCGCGACGCCTCGCCGACAGTGGCAGTGGCAGTGGCAGTGGCAGTGGCAGTGACAGTGACATCTACGGCGAATTGCGGCCCTGGGTGACGCGGTTGGCGCGCTACGGGAAAGCGGGCGAGACGGCGGTCGACATGCTGCGCGCGCAGTCCACCGGCGACGGAGCGGCCGCCTGGCGCGCCTCGCGCACCCTGGCCGGGCTCCAGAGGGACCTGCGGGCGGCCGGTCAAGTCACCGTCGGCAAGGGCGTCCTGGCCCCCTTCCTCACGCGCTCGCAGAAGGCGTACGGGGCATGGGCGGGGCTCGACAACGAGCAGGCGTCGGACCGCGCGACGGTCCGCGTCCCCCGCGCCCGCCCCCTCACGGCGGTGACCGTGCTGACCGACCCCGGCACCAAGGGCGGCATCGAGGCCCACGTACCCGGCGACGGCTGGCGCCGCGTCGCCGCCCTGTCCGGCACGGGCTTCACCGAGGTCAGGCCCGAGCCCGAACCCGATGGCTCCGGCCCCCGCGCCGACGCCGTCCGCGTCAAGGTCTCCGAGGGCACGGTCCGCCACGTGGTCCCCTGGTACGCCGACTCCCCCGACGCCCGCCTCTCCCTGTCCCGCACCGAGGCCGACGTGGAGATCGGCGGCGGCCCGCGGCGGGTCACGGCGAAGCTGACGTCCCTGCGCCCGGGCGACGTACAGGGCAAGGTCACGGCGAAGGCCCCCGAGGGCGTCGAGGTGCGCACCCCCGAGAGGTCCACGCTGCCGCGCGGCACTCAGGTGGACGTGCCCGTCGACGTCACCGTCCCGGCGGGCACGCGCTCGGGAACGTACGAGATTGAGCTCGCCTTCGGCGGCCGGAGCAGAACGGTCTCGATCCGCGCCTACCCGCGCACCGCGGGACCCGACCTGGCGCGCGGCGCGAAGGCGTCGTCGTCGGGCGACGAGACGAAGGACTTCCCGGCGTCGGGCGCCAACGACGGCGACCCCAGGACCCGTTGGTCCTCGCGGTATGAGGACGGCGCCTGGTGGCAGATGGAGCTCACGGAGCCGATCAGGCTCGGTCAGGTCGTCCTGCGCTGGCAGGACGCGTACGCGGCGGGCTACCGCGTACAGACGTCCGCCGACGGCAGGACCTGGCGCACGGCGGCGACCGTGCAGGACGGCAAGGGCGGTCGCGAGGCGGTCCGCATGGACGCCCCCGACACCCGCTACGTCCGGGTGCAGGGCGACAGGCGGGCCACACGTTTCGGCTACTCCCTCTGGTCGGTGGAGGCGTACGCGGTGGCCGACGCCAGGTAGACGGCCTGTGCGTCAGCAAGACGCCCGCGCGACTTGCCAGTTGGCCCGTCGGGCGCGCGATGATGGAGGTGAGGCCTCACCGGGGGGATCGACATGCGATCACTGGCGCACCGACCGGATGCGCGGCGCTCGTGTGCCGTTCTGCTGTACGAGGGCGACGTCGAGCGACCGGACGCCTATCGGCACCGGCCCGGTCACGAGGACGACCCGTACGAGCGGGAGCGCCGTGAACGCGAGCGGTACGAGCAGGAGCGCCGTGAACGCGACCCGTACGAGCGGGAGCGGCGTGAACGCGAGCGGTACGAGCAGGAGCGCCGTGAACGCGACCCGTACGAGCGGGAGCGGCGTGAGCGCGAGTGGTACGAGCGGGAGCGGTACGAGCGGGAGCGGTACAACCAGTTGGGCGGCGACCGGCGCTCGTCGTCCAGTCCTCCCCGGCCTGCCCCTTCTCCCCCTCCTCCCCCCGCCACACTGGCCGTCCGGGACTCCCTGACCCGCTGGCCCGACAGCCTCTTCCGCACCGAGCCCGGCCGTGTCGTCGCGCTCGACATCACCTTCCCGGACAGCTCGTACAGGCTCCACGAAGCCGTCCGCGGCACGAGCGATCTGCTGCTCGTCCACTACACGGGCGTCCTGGATGTCAGCGACCCCCACGACCGGCCGCCGGGCAGGTCGGGCGGCCTGTCGTTCGCCCCTCTGTTCGATTTGGTCGGGCTGACCCGGGCCCGGCACATCGTCGTGGTCCTGGAATCGGACCGGCCGGACCAGGTACCGCCGGTGGCGGTATTCTCCCGTCGGTACGAAGAGCTGATGTGGCACTTCCGGGGCCGTCTCACGCTGATCGTCACCAACCCGGACCGCTGGTCTCCCCGGCCGTTCCTGACCGACGCGCTCGCTGCCGAGGCCCCCCTCTCCGCGCGCACGCTCGCCGCCCACCCGCGGGCACGCGTCCTGATGCGGGCGAACGGCCGCGACGTACGGCTGTCGGGGCCCGCACGGCGCGGCGGCCGGGAGCCGCTGCCGGGCCACCGCGCCCGTGACCACGCACTCGCCGTCACCCGCTCCTCACTCACCAAGGCCCGCGAGTCCACCGCCTCCGCGCTGTCCGCCGCCGCGCTGCCCGCCCTCCTCCTCATGGCCTTCGCGGTGATCACGGTCGGCCTCTACGCCCTGCTCAGGGCGTTGCCGCCGATGCGGGGGACGTGGGGGGCCGCCGCGCTGCTCGGCCTGTGGGCGGTGCTCGTCGTCATCGGGATCGTCGGCGCCAGGCTGCGGAGGCCGCCCGCCCGCGCCCGCCCGCCCGGCGCCGCGTCCACGTCGTCACCCGCGCCCCGGCGCCGCGCCTTCATGGACGGCGTATGGGCGGCGTGGGGATTCTCCGGACCCCTGACGGACCGACCCCTGACGGACACGGCAGGTCGCCCCCGGCAGCCGGCCCCGGACCCCCCGCGCCCCACCCGTGAGGAGGCCCGGGCCACGGTCGAACGTTCCCTGAACGCCCTGTACGCCAGGCTGCCGGTGCCCCAGCTGCAAGCCCCGGCCCCACCCGCGCCTCCCCCGCCCCCGTCCTCATCACACTGGCCCTCGCACTCGCCCGACAACAACGGGACCACTCCATGACCGCCCCCGTCCCACCCCGATCACCGGAGCCGGAGAACCCTCCGGAGCCGGAGAAGTCCCCGGAGCCCGCAGCGCAACCCGCACCTGGTGAGTACCGCGAGCTGCCGTCGGGCGAGCAGATGCGAATCTGGAACGATCTCGTGTCGGACTCGGCCGAGCGCATGCTGTCGCTCGTCGAGCAGGAATTCCAGATGAAGAACAAGCTCGTCGACCAGCGGATACGGGACGCCGAGCACAACCGCCGTCTCGACCTGGTCAACGTGTGGTTCCGGGCGGCGGGCCTGGTGACCGGCATGGTCCTCGGCGCGGGCGGGATCGTGGGCTACCTCTGGATCGCCAAGTACTGCGTCGACCACGGAGCGGCGGGGGCGGGCGCCGGGCTGCTCGGCGGTGGTGTCGCGGCGCTGGCAGCCGTGATCACGGCCGTACAGCGGCGTAACGGCTCATGACATGTGGCCGGAGCGGCTCATGACGTGGAGCCGGAGCGGCTCAAGACGTGTGGCCGGAGCGGTGCGGACACCGACGCTCCGGCCACGCGTAAAAGCCCGGATCTCTCAGGCGGAAATGCCGTCGATCCGGGCCATCGCGTCGTCCGCGCCGAACGGCTGCAAGTACGGCAGCCAGCGCGGATCCCTATGCCCGGTCCCGATGATGCGCCACGCGAGGCCCGAGGGCGGCGCGGGCTTGTGACGCAGGCGCCACCCCAGCTCCAGGAGGTGCCGGTCCGCCTTGGTGTGGTTGCAGCGGCGGCAGGACGCCACCACGTTCTCCCAGGCGTGCGGGCCGCCACGGCTCTTCGGAATGACGTGGTCGACGCTGGTTGCGACGCCACCGCAGTACATGCACCGACCGCCGTCGCGGGCGAAGAGCGCCCGCCTGGTCAGAGGAACGGGCCCCCTGTAGGGGACCCGGACGAACCGCTTGAGGCGGACCACGCTGGGTGCGGGGACAGTGCGCGTTGCGCTGTGCATGAAGGCGCCGGATTCCTCGAGGCAGAGAGCCTTGTTCTCCAGGACGAGGACGAGCGCGCGGCGGAGCGGTACGACGCCCAGAGGCTCGTACGACGCATTGAGGACCAGGACGTGCGGCACGGATGCCTCCTATTACGCCGGCGGCGCGTGGCTCGCGCCGGGACGATCTGTAGCCAGTCTCCCCTCATGCCTGGTCCAAGCGCCACCATGTACCGGTAACGGGCTCGGAGTGTTTTCGACCACAGATGTACAACACCCTCATCTTCCCCAAGTGAGCACTGTCTCTCCCTCGAACATCACAACGATCCACACACAATGCCCCGTTAGTGTGGTGACTCTGCCCGGTGCATCTCCTGGGCAGGCCGCTATGCCTGGAGGTACCTGCCGTGTTCCTGTCCGTCCTGTCAGCAGCCGGAACGGACCCGGACGACAAGACGACGCCGAAGCCCCCGACCTTGGAAGACGCCCAGGAGCACGCGACGAACGCCGCGAGCTGGGTCGAGCAGAACTGGTCGGCGTGGCTGGGCATCGGGCTCCGCATCCTGCTGATCGTCGCCGTCGCCGTCGTCCTTCGTGTGGTCATCCGGCGCTCGATCACCAAGCTCATCGAGCGCATGAACCGCACGGCGCAGTCCGTGAACGGCACGGCGCTCGGCGGCCTCCTCGTGAACGTGGAGCGCCGCCGCCAGCGCTCGCAGGCCATCGGCTCGGTACTGCGCTCGGTGGCGTCGTTCCTGATCCTGGGCACGGCCGCGCTGATGATCCTCGGCACATTCCAGATCAACCTCGCCCCACTGCTCGCGTCGGCGGGTGTGGCGGGTGTGGCGATCGGTTTCGGCGCCCGCAACCTCGTCACGGACTTCCTCTCCGGCGTCTTCATGATCCTGGAGGACCAGTACGGCGTCGGTGACTCGATCGACGCGGGCGTGGCCTCCGGCGAGGTGATCGAGGTCGGCCTGCGCGTCACCAAGCTGCGCGGCGACAACGGCGAGATCTGGTACGTCCGAAACGGCGAGGTCAAGCGCATCGGCAACCTCAGCCAGGGCTGGTCAACGGCGGGTGTCGACGTCACCGTCCGCCCGGACGAGGACCTGGAGAAGGTGCAGGCGACGCTGATCGAGGTCGGCGAGTCCATGGCGAAGGACGAGCCGTGGAACGAGCGCCTCTGGGGCCCGGTCGAGGTACTCGGCCTTGACAGCGTGCTGCTGGACTCGATGGTCGTGCGGGTCTCCGCGAAGACGATGCCGGGCAACGCCCTGGGCGTGGAGCGGGAACTGCGCTGGCGCATCAAGCGGGCCTTCGACGCGGAGGGCATCCGCATCGTGGGCGGCCTCCCCCTCCAGGCGACGGAGGAGGCGCCCGACCCGTCAGCAGGCATGGCGGCCCCCTCCGCGTACGCGTCCTCGACTTCCCCGCAGTCCCTCGCGGCGTCCCCGATAGCACCGCCGCCGAACCTGGCGAAGTAGCGGTACGGCCCATCGTGCTGTCCGGACGGACGGACGGACGGGCGGCGGGTCAGGGTGAGTGGAAGGCGACCTCCGGGTTGGCGTTCGACGGGCCGTCGAGGACGGATCGGTGTCGGGCCTTGAGGTGCTGGTCGAAGAAGGCTGTGACGTATTCGGTGGTGATCTCGCCCGAGCGTTTGCCGGACAGCGGGGCCGAGGGGTCGGTCATCCCCAGCTGACCACCGAGTACCGGCATGTCGGTGAAGGTGAGGTGTCCGGAGCCGGCGACCGTGAGCCAGCGCTTCCAGCCGTGCAGGCGCCGCCACTCGCGTGGCCAGGTGACGTCGTCGGTGCGGGGACTGTGGCCGTTCCGGGTGCCGAGCATGAGGACGGGGCGGCCGGTGCCCGCGGCCGGGACCGGCGCGAAGAAAGTGCCGTCCAGGTTGGCCGCCGCACGGATTCGGCGGTCGGTGCCGGCGGCTGTGGTCGCCGCGTTTCCGCCGAGCGAGTGGCCCGCGGCGCCGATCCGCCGGGGGTCGATCAGGGCCCGGTAGTCGGGGTGCCGTCCGTCGTCGGTGCGGGATCGTCCGGTCAGCGCGTCGATGACGTAGGAGATGTCCGCCGCCCGGTTCCTGGCCGCCTCGGCCAGTGCCTTCTTCTCTCCCGCGTCGCCGTGCGGCGCTTTCTCGACGTTCTCGCAGGCGACGCAGGTGAGCGTCCGGGACGACTCCCCCTTGCCGGGGAAGACCGTTCCGAAGGACTCGTACGCGTGGTCGACGAGTGCTACGAGGTAGCCCTGCGACGCCAGTTCCTCCGCGAGGCCGGTCAGCGTGGCGCGGTGCAGGGTGAAGCCCGGGGAGAGGACCACGAGCGGATGTCTGCCCTTGGCCGGGCGGGCGGCTGACCTGGCGTTCGTCCGTACGGAGGCGACCTGCTCGGCGTCGAACCGCTCGTCCAGCTTCTGCCCTTTCAGCAGCAGTCCGGACTCCTTGACCGACAGATACGGCGCCCCGGCTCCAGCGCCGCCGCGCTGGGCCGGATAGAAGACGGACACCATCAGCTCGCGGGCCCCTGCCGATGGCACCCACAGGTCGCGGCGGCTCGCGTCCACGAGGTGGAGGGTGTCCCGTCCGACGCCGTGAGGCCCTGACGGGCGCGGTAGGGACGGTCCGGCTTCGCGTTCCGCCGCGGAAGCGGGGCGGTGCGAGGAGTGCGAGGAGTGCGAGGACGAGCCGTCGGCGCAGGCCGCGGCTGTCGGAGCGAGGAAGGTGAGGGCCACCAGGGCTGCGGCGGCCCTGCATCGGGTGCGGCTGCCCATGCGGTTGCTGATGCGGCTGCTGCTGCTGATGCGGCTGCTGCTGATGATCATGGCTGTGAGCGTAGGAATCGCGGGTGGCGTCCGGCACCGGCGAAAGTGCGGAGCGCCCCATGACTTTCGTCCATGTCGCGAGCGGGAAGCACCCCGTGCAACGCCCCGCCCCCGCAGATAACGACTTGGTTGCCGCGGGGGCGTGCGCTATTGACGCCTCATTCACGCCAGCCGTACGGTCCTCACGAATTGGAAAGTTTCCTAACAGTTAGTGGGACAAGCACCGACCGGTGCCCGGCCGCTAACCTTCGGGCAGCCGATAGGCAGGTGTCGTCATGGCAGCAGCAAGCAGCACCCCGGGGACCCCGGGCACGCCCAGCGTCCTGCGCGCCATGAACGACCGGGCGGTGCTCGACCTGCTCGTCGTGCACGGGCCGCTCACCCGTACCCGCATCGGTGAGCTGACCGGACTCTCCAAGCCCACCACCTCGCAGTTGCTCGGGCGCCTTGAAGCCGCCGGCCTCGTGCACACCACCGGCAGCCTCAGCGGACGGCCGGGACCCAACGCACTGCTGTACGAGATCGACCCGGGCGCCGCACATGTCGCCGCCCTGTCCGCCGACCCCACCGGGATCACCGCGCTCGTCGCCGACATCACCGGCACCGTCATCGGGCAGGCGCGCGTCGAGGCGGAGGCCGTGGCCGAGGATGTGCGCCGCCGCACGGCACAACTGGTCACGGAGGCCGTCGACGAGGCGCTGCGCCAGGCGGGCCTCGGCCACGACGACCTGCGGGCCGCGGTGATCGGCACGCCCGGCGCCATCGACCCGCACACCGGAGAGCTGCGGTACGCCCCGCACCTGCCGGGCTGGCACTCGCGGACGCTGCGCGACGATCTCGCCGCCGTCCTCGGCACGCCCGTCGACATCGAGAACGACGTGAATCTGGCCGCCGTCGCCGAGCAGTACGAGGGCGCCGCCCAGGACAACGACAACTACGTCCTCACCTGGCTCGACGACGGCGTCGGTGCCGCCATCGTGCTCGGCGGCACCCTGCTGCGCGGCGCGACCGGCGGCGCGGGCGAGATCGGCTACATGCCGCTGCCCGGCGCTCCCCTGGCGCACGGCGGCCCCGAGGCGACCCGGGGCCCCGACGGGGGAGGCGGCTTCCAGAGCCTCGTCTCCGCGCCGGTCGTCAAGCAACTCGCCGGCGGCGCGGCCACACTGGCCGACGCCTTCGCCGACGACACCGTGCTCAGCGAGGTCGCACGCCGTCTCGCCACCGGTATCGCCGCGGTCGTCGCCGTCGTCGACCCCGAACTCGTCGTGCTCTCCGGCTCCGTGGCCCAGGCGGGCGGCGACAAGCTGCGCGCCAGGGTCGAGGAGGAGCTGACCGGGCTCGCACTGCCACGCCCCCAGATCCGCATCAGCGAACTCGACGGCGACCCGATCCTCACCGGCGCCCTGCGCTCCGCCCTCACCCAGGCCCGCGACCAGGTCTTCGACACGGCCTGACGCACAGCCGTCCGAACCACCCCTCCCCGCACCGCAACTCCCCTCCCCCGTAAAGGAAGTCCGCCATGCCGCGATGGCGCATGCCCACCTGCGCGTCCGCGGCGCTCGCCGCAGCCGGTCTCTTGCTCTCCGGCTGTGCCAATCCGAGCGTCGGCAGCGCGAACGACGACCCGACCAAGCCGGTCACCCTGAAGTTCTGGCACGGCTGGTCGACGCCCGGCGAGGTCAAGGCCGTCAACGACAGCATCGACCGCTTCGAGAAGCTGCACCCGAACATCAAGGTCAAGGCCACCGGGAACGTCTCCGACGAGACCGTCAACCAGGCCCTGCGGGCGGGCGGCGACAAGGCCCCGGACGTCGTCTCGTCCTTCACGACCAACAACGTGGGCCAGTACTGCGACTCCGGGATGTGGGCGAACCTCGATCCGTTCATGGAGAAGACCGGCCTCGACAAGCGCAAGACCTTCCCCAAGACGCTGCTCGACTACACGAGTTACCGGGGAAGCCAGTGCGCCCTGCCGCTGCTCGCGGACGCCTTCGGGATGTACTACAACAAGGACGCCTACAAGAAGGCGGGCATCGAACGTCCGCCGCGCACGATGTCCGAGTTCGAAGAGGTCTCCAAGAAGCTGACCATTCGCAGCGGCAAGGACTCGTACAAGCAGGTCGGGTATCTGCCCAACTTCCGCTTCTACCAGAACAGTCCGGACCGGCTCTTCGCACAGTGGGGCCCTGAGTACTTCGACGCCGACGGCGACTCGCGGCTCGCCGATGAGCCATCGACGTACAAGTTCTTCAAGACCGCGCAGCAACTGGCCAAGGCGCAGGGCGGTTTCGGTGACCTGGAAAAGTTCCGGATGTCGTTCGGTGACGAGATGTCCAATCAGAACGCCTTCCTGACCGGCAAGGTGGCCATGCACCTGGACGGTGAGTGGCGCGGCCTGATGCTGGACGAGGAGAAGGCGAAGTTCGACTGGGGCGTGGCACCGCTGCCCGTCCCGGACGACCAGGCCGACACGTACGGGCGGGGCTTCATCACCGGCACGGTCGCGGGGATCGCGCACAGCAGCAAGCACCAGAACGCCGCGTGGGAGCTGGTGCGGTTCCTGACCGCCGACACCAAGCAGGTCGTGAACTTCGCGAACGCCATCCACAACGTCCCCTCCACGTTCGCGGCCCTCAAGTCGCCCGATCTGGACGCCGATCCGACCTTCCGGACCTTCTTCGACATCCTGGAGAACAAGCACAGCAAGGCACTGCCGCCCTCCGTCAACGGCGGCGCCTACGTCGTCTCGCTGATGGACTTCGCGTACGGCGTCGAGTCCGGGCGCGTCCCCGATCTGCGCAAGGGCCTGACGAAGCTCGACGAGCAGATCGACGCCGACACCCTCCAGTCGAAGAGCTGAGGACCCCGCCATGGCACTTTCCCTCTCCAACCCCGCGCGCCGCAGACTGCGTACGCTCGGCTTCCTCTCCCCCTGGCTGGTCGGCTTCAGCGTCTTCTTCGCGTATCCGCTGCTCGCCACCGTCTACTTCTCGTTCATGCACTACAACCAGATCAAGCAGCCCACCTTCGTGGGCCTGCGGAACTGGAAGTACGTGTTCGAGCAGATGCCCCTGTTCGGCCCGGCCCTGTGGAACACCCTGTGGCTGGTCGTGATCATGGTGGCCGTGCGCGTCGTCTTCGGGCTCTCGCTCGGGCTGCTCATCACGAAGATCAAGACGGGCGCCGGGTTCTTCCGCACCGCCTTCTACCTCCCCTACCTCGCCCCGCCGGTGGCCGCCACCGTCGCCTTCGTCTTCCTGCTCAACCCGGGCACGGGACCGGTGAACGAGATCCTCGACGCGGTCGGGATCCCGGGCCCCAACTGGTTCAACGACCCGGACACCGCCAAGCCCTCGCTCGTACTGCTCTCCCTGTGGGGCATCGGCGACCTGATGGTCATCTTCATGGCCTCGCTGCTCGACGTACCGAAGGAGCAGTACGAGGCCGCGGACCTGGACGGCGCCGGGGCGTTCGCCAAGTTCCGCTACGTGACCTGGCCCGCGATCACGCCGATCGTGATGTTCGCGGTGGTCACCGGCGTCGTACAGACCATGCAGTACTACACGCAGGCCCTGGTCGCGGGGAAAGTCGCGTCCGGCGTCAACATCGGCCCCGGCTCGGTGATCCAGCCCGGCTACCCGGACCACTCGACCCTCACGGTCCCCCAGCTCGTCTACCAAATGGGCTTCCAGAACTTCAACACCGGTGCCGCGTGCGTGCTCTCGCTCGTGCTCTTCGCCATCGCCATGGCCGTCACGCTGCTCCTGATGCGCAAGCGCTCCGGGCTGCTCGCGGCGGAGGACTGAGGACTCTCGATGACTTCCACGACTCTCAGCGCGCCCGCGTCGGCGCCCGAACGCACCGCCCCGTCCAGAGGCCCCGCCGCCGCCCGCGCCCGCCGCAAGCGGATCCTGCACTGGATCGCCGTGCACAGCGTGGCGATAGCCGTCGCGCTGCTCTTCATCCTGCCGTTCGTCTTCGTCTTCCTGACGTCGGTGATGAGCGACTCGCAGGCGATGAGCGGCGACCTGTGGCCCGACTCCTGGCACTGGTCGAACTACAGGGCCGTGTTCGAGACGCCGGGCTTTTTGGACTGGTGGCGCAACTCGCTGATGTACGCGGGTCTCGGCACCCTCTTCACCGTCTGCTCGGCGATCCCCGTGGCGTACGCGCTCGCCAAGTTCCGCTTCCGCGGCCGGCGCACGGCGATGCTGCTCGTCATCTCGACGATGATGCTGCCGCCGCAGGTCATCGTGATCCCGATGTATCTGGTCTGGGCCCAGCAGTTCCATCTGTCGGGCACGCTGTGGCCGCTGATCATCCCGATGGCGTTCGGTGACGCGTACTCGATCTTCCTGCTCCGCCAGTTCCTCCTCACCATCCCCAAGGAGTACATCGAGTCGGCGAAGGTCGACGGCTGCGGCGAGTTCCGCACCATGATCAAGATCGTCGTACCGATGGCCAAGCCCGGCATCACCGCCATCGCGCTCTTCCAGTTCTTCTACTGCTGGAACGACTACTTCGGGCCGCAGATCTACGCCGCCCAGAACCCCGGTGCCTGGACACTGAGTTACGGCCTGGAATCGTTCAAGAGCGCGCACGCCGTGAACTGGAACATGACCATGGCCGCGACCCTGCTCGTCATGGCCCCCGTCATCATCATCTTCTTCTTCGCACAAAAGGCCTTCGTAGAAGGCGTCACCCTCACCGGAGTAAAGGGCTGAGAACCGATATGAAGCTCGCAGTGGTCGGCGGAGGGTCGACCTACACACCCGAACTGATCGACGGATTCGCACGGCTGAGGGACACCCTGCCGATCGAGGAACTCGTCCTCGTGGACCCGGCAGCCGACCGTCTCGACCTGGTGGGCGGCCTCGCGCGGCGCATCTTCGCCAAGCAGGGGCACCCCGGCCGCATCGTCACCACGTCCGACGTGGACGCGGGCGTCGCGGACGCCGACGCGGTCCTGCTCCAGCTGCGCGTCGGCGGGCAGGCGGCCCGCAACCAGGACGAGACGTGGCCCCTGGAGTGCGGCTGCGTCGGCCAGGAGACGACCGGCGCGGGCGGCCTTGCCAAGGCCCTGCGCACGGTGCCCGTCGTCCTCGACATCGCCGAGCGCGTACGGCGCACCAACCCGAACGCCTGGATCATCGACTTCACCAACCCCGTGGGCATCGTCACGCGCGCACTGCTCCAGGCGGGCCACAAGGCCGTCGGCCTGTGCAACGTGGCGATCGGCTTCCAGCGCAAGTTCGCGAAGCTGCTCGACGTCACGCCGGGCGACGTGCACCTCGATCACGTGGGGCTCAACCACCTGACGTGGGAGACGGGCGTACGTCTCGGGGGGCCCGACGGCGACGACATCCTGCCCAAGCTGCTCGCCGAGCACGGGGACGCGGTCGCCGCCGATCTGCGTATGCCGCGCGAGATCGTCGACCGGCTCGGCGTCGTGCCCTCGTACTACCTGCGCTACTTCTACCAGCACGACGCCGTGGTGGAGGAGTTGCGGACCAAGCCGTCGCGGGCCGCCGAGGTGGCCGAGATGGAGCGCGAGCTCCTGAAGATGTACGGCGACCCGACGCTCGACGAGAAGCCCGCCCTGCTCGGCAAGCGCGGCGGCGCCTTCTACTCGGAGGCGGCCGTGGATCTCGCGGCCTCGCTGCTCGGCGACGGCGGCAGCCCCTTCCAGGTGGTGAACACCGTCAACAACGGCACGCTGCCGTTCCTGCCGGACGACGCCGTCATCGAGGTGCAGGCCTCGGTGGACGGCTCGGGCGCCACGCCCCTGGCGGTGCCGAAGCTGGACCCGCTCTACGCCGGGCTCATCTCGAACGTCACCGCGTACGAGGACCTGGCCCTCCAGGCAGCGGTGCACGGTGGGCGCGAGCGCGTCTTCAAGGCGCTGCTCGCCCACCCCCTCGTCGGCCAGTACGCGTACGCCGAGCAGCTCACCGAGAGCCTCATCGCGCACAACCGGGAGCACCTGGCGTGGGCGTAGGCACGAGTGTGCTCGCGATCGACGCGGGCAACAGCAAGACCGACGTCGCGGTGGTCGCGGCCGACGGCGAGGTCGTCGGCGCGGCACGCGGCGGCGGGTTCCAGCCGCCCCAGGTCGGCGTCGAGACCGCGGTGGACATCCTTCAGGAGGCGGTGACGCGGGCCCTTGCCGAGGCGGGCGTGGACTCCGTCGGGCACGTGTCCGCCTGTCTCGCCAACGCGGATCTCCCGGTGGAGGAGCGGGAGCTGGCCGACGCGCTGCGCCGCCGCGCGTGGGGCCGGTCGGTCGACGTACGCAACGACACCTTCGCCATCCTGCGGGCCGGTCTCCTGGAGGACACCGAGCCGCGGGGCGTCGCCGTGGTGTGCGGCGCCGGCATCAACTGCGTGGGCATGCTGCCCGACGGGCGCACCGCCCGCTTCCCCGCCATCGGCCGGATCTCCGGCGACTGGGGCGGGGGCGGCGCTCTCGCCGAGGAGGCACTGTGGTTCGCGGCGCGGGCCGAGGACGGCCGCGGCGCAGCGACCGCGCTGCGCGAGGCGCTGCCCGCGCACTTCGGCCTGCCCTCCATGTACGCGCTGATCGAGGCCCTGCATCTGGGTGGCATCGCTCAGGTACGGCGGCACGAACTGACGCCGGTGCTCTTCGCCACGGCGGCGGCGGGCGACGCGGTGGCGCGTTCGCTGGTGGACCGGATGGCCGACGAGGTCGTCGCCATGTCGACCGTGGCCCTCGACCGGCTCGGCCTGCTCGGCGAGGAGGCCCCGGTACTGCTCGGCGGCAGCGTCCTGGCCGCCCGCCACCCGCAACTGGACGACCGCATCCGTACGTTGCTCGCCGACCGGGCGCCCAAGGCGGTGCCCCGGGTGGTCGTCGCCCGTCCCGTGCTCGGCGCCGCGCTGCTCGGTCTGGACCGGATCGGGGCGCCGACGGAGGTGCACGCGCGCGTGCGGGGGCACTACGAGAGTGGCGTGGGAGCCTGAAGCGGCACGGTTCATGGGCCAGGCAGGGAACCGAACCGTACTGAATCGCGTATTCAAGGGCAGGGGTGGTGTGCGATCTTCGCGTGACCCGGGCAGCGGGGTCGCCTGATCCGGACAGGGGGATCCGTACACGGTGATGCGGACACGATGATCAGTACAAGATCGAGTCAATGCCTGTGCGGATGTCAGTCCCTGCGGCGATACTTGCGGCCGTGCACTTCTTCCCGCACCGCGCACTTCGGGCGGAAGTGAACGTCCGATGACCAAGGGGGAGGTCGAGGTCGAGGTGACATACCCGCCGAACGGCAGTGCCGCGCCGCCGGGACGAGCAGCGCCGACGATGCCCACCGTCCCGCCTCAGGCGGGAGGGGGCTCCGCGGCGCCCGCGGAGACCGTGCGGAGCGCGGCGCCCCGCCGCCCTGCCTGGATAGAGGGCCGCGACCGGCTGCGCGCGGCGGCGACGACCGAACCGGGCAGGCTGCGGATCATCGGCGCCGTCCTCGCGCTGCTCGTCGTGGCGTTCGGCGCGGTCACCACCTGGCAGATGACCGACCGCGCGGACGCCGCGAACAGCGTCCTGAACCGCAGCCAGCCGCTGAGCGACGACGCGGCGGCCATCTACCGCTCCCTCGCGGACGCCAACACGGCCGCCTCCAGCGGCTTCCTGGCTGGCGGTCAGGAGCCCGCGGCCGTGCGCGACCGGTACAACCGCGACATCGACCGCGCGTCCGAGAAGCTGGCCAACGCCGCGTCGAACGCGGGCTCGGGTTCGACGGCCGCCGCCTCGGTGAGCAAGCTGAACAAGCTCCTGCCGGAGTACACCGGCCTGATCGAGCGGGCCCGCGCGAACAACCGCCAGGGCCTCCCCCTCGGCGGCGCCTATCTGCGGTACGCCAACGACAAGATGCAGACCAAGATGCTCCCGGCGGCCGAGGAGCTCTACACCGCTGAGAAGCAGCGGCTGAAGTCGGACTACGCCGACGCGAAGCCGTATCCGTGGTTCGCCATCGGACTCGGCGCGCTCGCGCTGGGCGCCCTGTTCTGGGCCCAGCGCCGCAACTACCACCGCACGAACCGGGTGTTGAACCACGGCCTGGTCGCCGCGACCGCCGCGTCCACGGTCGTCCTGCTCTGGCTGGTCGCCGGGCACACCTTCGCGCGCTCGGGTCTCAATGACTCGTACGACCACGGAGTGCAGTCCCTGAACGTCCTGAACGACGCCCGCATCAGCTCGCTCAAGGCCCGCAGCAACGAGAACCTCACGCTGGTGAGCCGTGGCGCGGAGACCGTCGAGGTCGGTGCGGACAAGGAGATCAAGGACAAGTTCGACGTCGACTACCAGGCGCAGATGAAGCAGCTCGGCAGCGCCGACAGCGGGCTGCTCGGCCAGGCCGCGGCCATCGCCGACGACGCGTCGGGCAAGAACCCCGTCGAGGCCGCCGCGAAGAACGTGCTGGTCTGGAAGGACCGCCACAAGACCGCGCGGGACAGCGACGACGCGGGTGACTACAAGGGCGCGCTCGCCAAGGTCGTCGGTGACAAGAAGGACAAGCCCACCGGCGAGTGTTTCGACAATGTCGACAAGGCACTCGAGGTCGCGCTGAAGCACGAGCAGGGCGAGTTCCAGCAGGCGGCCAAGGACGGCAAGGGAGCGATGACCGGGCTCCCGGAGGGCGCCGCCGTGCTCGCGGTGCTCGCAGCCGCGGGCGCCCTGCTCGGCATCGGGCGCAGGCTGTCGGAGTACAGGTGAGAGGGGGCGAGCGGACGATGCGTACGCGAGGACTGGCGAGGCTGCGCGGCTGGGGCGGAGCTGCCGCCATGGCGGTGGCCTGCGCGCTCACGGGCTCCCTCGTCCTGGTGCTGCCGGAGGCCGGCGGTGCGGCCGAGCCGGACGGGGATGCCGGTGCGAGCCGGGCGTCCCAGCGTTTCACCGAGGCCGCTCCCGCGCACGCCGAGGAGTGCGCGGCCCCCGAGGCGAGCCTGTCGCCCTCCGGCAAGGACGGCCCGACGATCGAGGCCATCCGCAACCGCAAGGTCAAGAAGCTCATCGTCGGCGTCGACCAGAACAGCTATCGCTGGGGGTATCGCGACCCGAACAAGAAGACGGCGACACTCGAAGGCTTCGACATCGACCTCGCGCACAAGATCGCCGAGGACATCCTCGGCGACCGCGACGCCGTGCTCTTCCGCGCCATCCCCACCAACCAGCGCGTCAAGGCCATACAGAGCGGCCAGGTCGACATGGTCGTACGGACGATGACGATCACCTGCGAACGCGAGAAGGACGTCTCCTTCTCCACCGCCTACTTCAAGACCGGCCAGCAGGTCCTCGCACCCAAGTCCTCGGACATCACCGGGTTCGACGGCACACTGGACGGCAAGAAGGTCTGCTCGGCGAAGGGTTCCACGGCCCTGACCGAGCTGGAGGAGCTCAAGAAGAAGGGCCTCGGTGCCGACATCGGTACTACGGTCCCCAACCAACTCGACTGCCTGGTAAGGCTCCAGCTCGGCGAGGTGGACGCCGTCGTGACCGACAGCGCGCTCGCCGCGAGCCAGGCCGCGCAGGACCCGACGGTGGAGCTCAAGGGCGACGCGCCGCTCAACACCGAGTACTACGGCGTGGCGATGAAGAAGCCGGACAACGGCGACGACGACCTGGTGCGGCGGGTCAACCAAGTCCTGGAGGACTATCGCGACAGCAAGAACGGCTGGCAGAAGTCTTACGACCACTGGCTGAAGCCGGCCCTCGGTAAATCGGCCGGGCCGCCCGCGCCGAAGTACAGCGACTGAGCCGGACGTGAACAGCAACGCAGAGCGGAGAGGTGATCGATGAGCGTCGCGGGACCCCCCGGTCCTGTGATGGACCGGGACGAGGTGGACCGTGCGCTGGCGCGGCTCGACGCCGAGCACGAGGCGATCGAGACCTCGCTCCTCGCCCTTCAGGATCACGCGGGCCGCCGACTCCTCGAAGGCGCCGGTCTCACCGGCACCACACAGGAGCGCTGGCAGTCCACCGAACAGCAGATCACCCTTCTGTGGGCGTACTTCGACGCGTACGCCGCCGCCCTGCGCACCGCGCACGACGTGCGGCTCCGCAGACGATGGCCCAACAGGGACGACCTGGTGGAGCTGACCGAGCTGCTGCGCGGTGAGAGCATCACCGTCGCCGGCGGCGCCGCCCCCGCGCCGTCGGCCTCGATCAGCGGCCCCGCCAAGCTCACCGAACGCTTCACCCTCATCGAGCTCGTCGCACGGATGAACGACCTGTACGCGCACTCGCTCGACATGGTCGTCGCCGCCGACGCGGTCTGGTCCGCGCTGCCCGCCCGGATAGACCTCCTGGCCGCAGAGCTGCACCGCACCCGCCAGCTCGCGCACTCCGTGGGCGTACGTCCGGGCGAGCATCCGGCGGGCGACGACCTGGAGCGGATCACGGCGGAGCTGACGCGCCTGCGCGAGCAGGTGGTGTCCGACCCGCTGGCCTTCTGGCAGCCCACGAAGGGCAGTTCGGCCCCCGGCGGCGGACGCCCGCACACCGATCGGTACGACCGCGAGGCCCGCGCCCTTGAGGACGTACGCCGTGAGATCGACGCCGTGCTCACCGTCCGGCAGGACGCGGAGCTGCGGCTCGGCAGGCTGCGTGACGTGCTCTCGCGCGCGGACCGCACCCTGGCCGAGGCCCGCTCGGCGCGCGGTGAGGTCCTCGCCAAGATCGCCGCGTCCGAAGT
Organism: Streptomyces sp. NPDC058257; assembly: GCF_042881845.1. Classification (NCBI taxonomy): domain Bacteria; kingdom Bacillati; phylum Actinomycetota; class Actinomycetes; order Kitasatosporales; family Streptomycetaceae; genus Streptomyces; species Streptomyces sp. NPDC058257. Next base: position 72,111 of record NZ_JBHVXJ010000008.1, on the reverse strand, counting down.
GCCCGCCGTCAGCGGCCCGTCGACCGCGCTGCAGGAGCAGCTGGCCATGGCGTCCGACTACCGCAGGCACGCCCAGTGGCACCGCCTCTCCCCGCTCCTGGAGTCACTTGAGGAGAAGGCGGAGGACGAACTCCTGCGGGCCCGGGAGTCGTTGAGCGCCGTCACGCAGCCCCTCGCGGTCCGTGCGGAGCTGCGCGGTCGCCTGGACGCGTACAAGGCGAAGGTCGCGCGGCTGGGCCACGCGGAGGACCCCTTCCTCGTCGAGCGGTACGACGCGGCGCGCCGGATGCTCTGGAGCGCCCCCTGCGATCTGCGCGTCGCCGAACAGGCCGTGCTCCGCTACCAGCAGGCGGCCGCCGAAGTCCTAGCACCGAGGGTGCCGCAACAGGGCGGGCCCACCGACCGGAGGGGGGAAGCATGAGTGAGCAGCGGAAGTGCCAGCGACCCGGATGCACAGGGTCGTACGAGGACGTGGGCGGCGGCGAGCTGTACTGCGACACCTGCGGCCTGGCCCCGGTCGTCTCCCCGACGGGCATGGTGTCCTCTCCCCCGACCGGCATCACCGGCGGCGGAAAGGGGTCGGGCAGCAGCAGCTCCCGGTCCAGCTCCCGCTCCTCGTCCCGCTCGGCGCGCTCCCAGTCCTCCCGCAGGTCGGTGTCGGGGCGCCTCTCGCGCTCGCTGTCCGGCGCCTCGACGTCCCGGTCGGTCTCGGTGCGCAGCTCCGGCGCGGCGGCGAGTTCGTCGGCCCGCAGCAGACTGGGCGTGGGCCTGGTCCTGGTGCCCGAGGTGCCACGCCCCGATCCTCGTCAGGCGGTGCAGGAGAACCCCGAGGTTCCCGAGCGGAAGCGATTCTGCTCGCGCTCCGACTGCGGTGCTCCGGTGGGCCGCGCCCGCGGTGAGCGCCCCGGCCGCACCGAGGGGTTCTGCACCAAGTGCGGCCACCCGTACTCGTTCGTGCCGAAGCTGGACACCGGCGACATCGTGCACGGTCAGTACGAGGTCGTGGGCTGTCTGGCGCACGGCGGGCTCGGCTGGGTCTATCTCGCCGTCGACCGCGCGGTCTCCGACCGCTGGGTGGTCCTCAAGGGCCTGCTCGACACGGGCGACCAGGACGCGATGGCCGCCGCGATCTCCGAGCGCCGTTTCCTCGCCGAGATCGAGCACAGCAACATCGTGCGCATCTACAACTTCGTCGAGCACCTCGACCAGCGCACGGGCTCCATGGACGGCTACATCGTCATGGAGTACGTCGGCGGCAAGTCCCTCAAGGAGATCGCCAACGAACGCCGCACGCCGCAGGGCAAGCGCGACCCGCTGCCGGTCGAACAGGCCTGCGCGTTCGGCATCGAGGCGCTCGAAGCCCTCGGGCACCTGCACAGCCGCAATCTCCTGTACTGCGACTTCAAGGTCGACAACGCGATCCAGACCGAGGACCAGCTCAAGCTGATCGACATGGGCGCGGTCCGCCGCATGGACGACGACGAGTCTGCGATCTACGGCACGGTCGGCTACCAAGGCCCCGAAGTGGCCGAGCTCGGCCCGTCGGTGGCCTCCGACCTCTATACGGTCGCGCGCACCCTGGCCGTGCTCACCTTCGACTTCCAGGGGTACACGAACGTCTTCGTGGACTCCCTGCCGGACCCCGACAACATCGAGGTCTTCCGTAAGTACGAGTCGTTCTACCGCCTCCTCGTGCGCGCCACCGACCCTGACCCGGCCCGCAGGTTCGCGTCGGCGCAGGAGATGGCGGAACAGCTCACGGGCGTTCTGAGGGAGGTCGTGGCCCTCCAGACGGGTCGGCCGCGCCCCGCGCTCTCCACACTGTTCGGGCCCGAGGTGAAGGTCACGGACACGGAGCTGTTCGCGGAGCTGGCCGGGGACGTCTCGCACTTCGGGGTACGCGTGCTGCCGACGGGCCGCAGGAAGGGGCGCCCTGAACTGGCGGCGGGCAACGGCCATGACCCGGGTAACGGCCAGGGCCAGGGCAACGGCAGCCCGGCGATCGCGCCGCCCGTGCCTCCGGCCGCCCCGCCCGCCCGGATCGTCCGCTCCCTCGACGCCCCCGCGACGGCCCTCGCCCTGCCGGTGCCGCGCGTCGATCCGAACGACCCGAACGCCGGGTTCCTCGCCGGGCTCATGGCGTCCGCGCCCGCCGAGCTGATCACCGCGCTCGGGGCCGCGACCACCGACTCCGTGGAACTCCAGCTGCGCGGGCTCCGGGCCCGCCTGGCGATGGGGGAACTCAAGCCCGCGGCGCAGGCCTTGACCGACCTGGAGGTACGGCACCCGGACGACTGGCGGGTGGTCTGGTACCGCGGCATCGCCTCGCTTGCGATCGGCGACCACGAGAACGCGGCGCTGTCCTTCGACGCCGTGTACGACGCGTTCCCCGGCGAGCCCGCGCCCAAGCTGGCCCTCGGGGTCTGCGCCGAGGTCCTGGAGCAGCTGGACAACGCGGCCGAGTACTACCGCCTCGTGTGGTCCACCGACCCGAGCTATGTCAGCGCCGCGTTCGGCCTGGCCCGCGTACAGCTCGCGTCGGACGACCGGCGCGGCGCCGTGCGCACCCTGGAGTCGGTGCCCGAGTCCTCCATCCACTACACCGCGGCCCGCGTCGCGGCGGTGCGGGCGAGGCTGCGCCACCGTATGACGTTGGACACCGCGCCGTCGCCCGGCGCGCCCTTCCTCGACGTCCTGGACGACCTGACGGCCGCGGCGGGCCAGGTGGAGGCCCTCGCGGGCTTCGGCCTCGACGCGGTGCGCCGCGAGCGACTCTCCACCGAGGTCCTTGGCACCGCGTTGGACTGGGTACTCTCCGGTAGGCACTCTGGTCACGCGTCCGCTCCGCCGACAGCACCCGCTGCACCGGCAAGCGGTTCGCGGACCGTGCTGCTCGGCAACGATCTGGACGAGCGCGGCCTCCGCTACGGCCTGGAGCGCTCTTACCGGACGCTTGCCCGGCTCGCACAGGGTGGCGAGGAAAGGATCGAACTGGTGGAGCGGGCCAACCGTTTCCGCCCTCGGACGTGGGTGTGAAGATGTCGCAGATTCACCAGCAGACTGCCGGGGCAGCAGGTTCCACGTGCCCCGGCTGCCAGGAGCCGCTGGAATCGGGTGACCTGTTCTGCGGCGCGTGCGGGTTCGACCTGTCGGCGCAGCCGGTCGGGTCGGACGACCGCCCCACCGTCGCGATGAACGGCTCGTCGCCCGCGCCGCGGGCCGACGCGTCGTCGCAGTGGCCCATCGCCCCGGACGTGGACAGCTCCGACATGCCGGTGCCCGCGCACCTGCCCACCGACCTGCCGGTCACGGAGTCCTCGGGCGGCGAGCTCTCGCCGAACGCGGGGGAGGCGCGGGGCGCACGGGACGTACGGACGGACGCCCCCTTCGAGCGGCCCGCCGAACAGTCCGTCGAGCGGCCCGCCGAACAGTCTGCCGCGCAGCCCCTCGGGCCGCCCGCCGAGCCGGACGAGTACCCCCTGCCCGCCCCCGGCACCGCCCCGGAGGCCGCGCCCGCCGGGCCCGCCGAGCCCGCCGATCCCCGGACGGTCCTCTCGGATCCCACGCCGCCCGCGGGCACCAAGCTCTGCGTGGCGTGCCGTTCGGGCCGTGTCGACCCCGACGGCTACTGCGAGAACTGCGGGCACGCCCAGCCCCGCGAGCGCGACCACATGGAACAGGAGCTCGACGCGGTCGCCGCGGTCAGCGACCGGGGCCTGCGCCACCACCGCAACGAGGACGCGTTCGCGCTCTCGTCGGCCGCGCTGCCGGACGGTTCCCCCGCCGTCGTCGCGATCGTCTGCGACGGTGTCTCGTCCGCCACCCGCCCCGACGAGGCATCGCTCGCCGCGTCACGCGCGGCCAACGAGTCGCTCCTGGACGCCCTGCCGCGCGGTACGCACCCGCAGCAGGCCATGCACGACGCGATCCTCTCGGCGGCCGACGCCGTCAACGCCCTCGCCGCGGAGCCCACTCAGGCCCGGGAGCACTCCCCTCACCAGAACGCCCCCGCGTGCACCCTGGTCGGCTCGATCATCGCCGGTGGCCTCCTGGTCGTCGGCTGGGTCGGCGACAGCCGCGCCTACTGGGTCCCCGACGACCGCAGCGGCCCCACCGTCCGGCTCACCGAGGACGACTCGTGGGCCGCTCAGATGGTGGCCGCGGGCCTGATGAGCGAGGCGGAGGCGTACGCCGACGAGCGCGCCCACGCCATCACGGGCTGGCTCGGCGCCGACGCGTACGAACTTGAGCCGCACACCGCTTCCTTCAAGCCGGACCGTGCGGGTGTAGTGGTGGTATGCACGGACGGGCTCTGGAACTACGCGGAAGCGGTGGAGGAGATGGCGCGGGCCGTGCCGGTCGATTCCGCCGCGCGCCCGCTGCACAGCGCCCAGGTTCTGGTCGGCCACGCACTGGACGGCGGGGGCCACGACAACGTAACAGTGGCGATTCTGCCGTTCCGTGTGGTGCCGCAAGGGGCAGGATCCGCCTAGCGAAGGTCCCCGCGACGGGTGCCGACCACACGTTCGAAACGGGTGCCGACCGCGCGTACTTGTCACCCACCGGCTTGGGGAAGCCGGTGGGAACATTTAGGGGGAGCAGAATTCCATGGCCAATTTCTCGAAGTCGAACGTGCCGCAGTTCTCGGTCGACGTGTACCAGAACGAGTACATGGCGGAGGGCGCCCGCGAGGTCAACGCCATCGCCACGGTCACCTCCACCGGCGGCGGCACGGTGGGAGCCGCGGTGAGCGCTCCGCACCTCTACTCGGCGGGGCAGACCCCGGACGCGGCCGTGGCGATCATGGTCGACTGCTCGGGATCGATGGACTACCCGCCGACGAAGATGCGCGGCGCCCGTGACGCCACATCCGCCGCGATCGACGCCGTACGTGACGGAGTCCACTTCGCGGTGATCGGCGGCACCCATGTCGCCAAAGAAATCTACCCGGGCAACGGCCGTCTCGCGGTCGCGGACGCGCAGACCCGGGGACAGGCCAAGCAGGCCCTGCGCAAGCTCAGCGCGGGCGGCGGCACGGCGATCGGCACCTGGCTGCGCCTGGCCGACCGGCTGCTCTCCTCGGCCGATGTCTCGATCCGGCACGGAATCGTCCTGACGGACGGCCGCAACGAACACGAGTCACCCGAGGACCTCCATGCCTCCCTAGACGCCTGCGCGGGCCGCTTCACCTGCGACGCCCGCGGTGTCGGCACCGACTGGGAGGTCAAGGAGGTCACCGGCATCGCCTCCGCGCTTCTGGGCACCGCCGACATCGTCGCCGACCCCGCGGCCCTGTCCGCCGACTTCACGCGGATGATGGAGACGGCGATGGGCAAGGAGGTCGCCGACGTCAGCCTGCGGGTGTGGACGCCGATGGGCGCGGAGATCAAGTTCGTCAAGCAAGTGGCGCCCACGGTCGAGGAGTTGACGGGGCGTCGCACGGAGGCCGGACCACGCGCCGGCGACTATCCCACCGGGTCCTGGGGTGACGAGTCCCGCGATTACCACATCTGTGTCGAGGTGCCGAACGCCGAACTCGGCCAGGAGATGCTCGCGGCCCGCGTCTCACTGATCGTGCCGCAGCCGGACGGCAGCGCCCAGACGCTCTCGCAGGGCCTGGTGCGGGCCGTGTGGACGGATGACATGTCCGCTTCCACGTCGATCAATCCGCAGGTGGCGCACTACACCGGCCAGGCGGAACTGGCACAAGTGATCCAACAGGGCCTCGATGCGCGCAAGTCGGGAGATATGGACGGAGCCACGGCCAAACTGGGCCGTGCCGTTCAGCTCGCGAGCGCCTCGGGCAACGAGGACACCGCGAAGCTGCTTTCGAAGGTGGTCGACGTGGTCGATGCCGTGGCAGGTACTGTTCGATTGAAGGCGAGGGTCGCCGAGGCCGACGAGATGACTCTTGAGACACGGTCCACGAAGACTGTTCGCGTGAAGAAGTAGCCAGCACGTCCCATACTCATCGGTACTCATTCAGTGGCTCCACAGCAAGTGGGTCCACAGTGAGTGGGTCCACAGCAGCACGTACGGCCCCAGGGCCGGAGAAGGAGAGGGGGAAGCGCCGACATGCCGACCTGCCCGAACGGACACCAGTCGGGTTCCGACGACTGGTGCGAGGTCTGCGGTCACCGCATGGCCGGTGCCGTACCGCCGCCCCCGCCGCCGCCACCGGCCGCTCCCGGATACGGCTATCCGCCGCCGCCCGGACCCGGCCAGAACCCTGGGTACGGCTATCCGCCGCCCAGCCCCGGCCCCGGTCAGGACGCCGGATACGGCTACCCCCAGCAGGCCGCGGGACGCCCGCACCTGTCGGCCGTGCCGGACCAGCCCGCCGAGCCGCAGCTCTGCCCGCAGTGCCGCACGCCCCGCGAGGCGAACGCGCCGTTCTGCGAGGAGTGCCGCTGGAACTTCCTGACGAACACGGCGACCTCGTACACCCCGGCCGCCCCGCACCCGCCCGTGTCGAACCCGGCACAGCAGTTCCAGCAGTCCCAGCAGCCCCCCGGCACGCAGCCGGGCCAGGACTCGTTCGGGTACCAGGGTTCGCGGCCCTCGCAGATGAACCGGCCCGCCGAGCCGATCCCGCCGTTCGGCACCGGCAACCCGTCTTCCGGTCAGGCGCCTCCGCCGCCGCCCGCGCCTTCGCCGTACGGCAACGGCAACCCGCCCGGGCAGGTGCCGCCGCCGTACAGCGGTGGTGAGCAGTCGGGGCAGCCCGGTCAGCACGGGCAGCCTCCGCAGGGGTTCCAGCAGCAGGGCCCGCCCGCGCCGCCCGCGTTTCCGCAGGAGACGGGGGTTCCGGCGCCTCCGCAGCAGCCTGGTCCTGGCGGTCCTGGACAGCCCGGTCCCGGTCAGCCCGGTCCTGGCGGCCCGTCCTTCGGTGGCGGTGACGACGACTGGGTGATCTCGCCGCCGTCCTCGGCCGCTCCGGGTCCCGGCGCTCCGGGTGGCGCTCCGCAGGCTCCCGAGCAGGGCGAGTGGGTCCGGCAGCCGCAGCCGGGCCAGCCGCCGCAGCAGACGCAGGCACCGCAGGGCCCTCCGGGCTTCCAGGCGGTTCCCGGTCCCGGCACCGGCACGGTCACCTGGTCGGCGACGATCGGTCCCGACCGTGAGTACTTCATGGCGATGATGCACCGCAGCGGTCCCGAGGCGTCGGGCCTGAACCTGCCCGCGTACTCGCCCGAGCAGCAGCGCCCGCTGGCCGGCAACCAGATCACCATCGGCCGCCGCCGGCACTCCACCGGAGACACCCCGGACATCGACCTGTCGGTGCCGCCGGAGGACCCGGGCGTATCGCACCAGCACGCGGTCCTGGTCCAGCAGCCGGACGGCACCTGGGCGGTCGTCGACCAGAACTCGACGAACGGCACCACGGTCAACAACGGCGAGGAGCCCATCCAGCCGTTCGTCCCGGTGCCGCTTCAGGACGGCGACCGGGTGCACGTGGGCGCCTGGACGACGATCACCATCCGGCACAGCTGAGGATCGCTCGACGCGGATTCAGGCGAGTGGCCAGGCGTACGGCCCTTCGGGGTCGTCGAGCCAGGCCCACTCGTGCGGTCCGCTGACGGTGACCCCGAAGCGCTCGCGCACCGGCCGCCCCTCGCGCTCCCACAGGGCGAGTGCTTCGTAGGGGTCGAGACTGCCTTCGGTCAGTTCGAGCAAGAAGCGGAAGAGCTGGTTCTGCAGAGCCCCGCGCGGCAGCCCCCCGAGGTGCTGCTCGTGCGGGGCTCTTCCGCTGCCGCCCCGCAGCGGCACGAAGTACGCGGGGGTGTGCAGGAAGCGGCCCTCGGCGTGCTCGGCGTCCCGCACCGTCAGCGCGATCAGGCCGGTGGCCAGCGGGGCCAGGACGCGAGCACCGGGGCGGCTCTGGGCCAGCCAGGGACGCGGCACGGAGTTCAGGGTGCAGGTCGCGATGATCCGGTCGTACGGAGCGCGCTGGGGGCACCCCGCGGTGCCGTCGCCGGTGACGACGGCCGGGTGGTATCCGGCGGCCGTGAGATGGCGCCGCGCGGACTCGGTGATCTCCGGGTCCAGGTCGACGGTGGTGACGTGCTCGTCGCCGAGCCGGTGGGCGAGCAGGGCCGCGTTGTAGCCGGTGCCCGCACCGATCTCCAGGACGTCGCAGTCCCCGTCGCGCAGATCCAGCTCGTCCAGCATCTTCGCCATCAGGGAGGGCTGGCTGCTGGACGAGAGCAGCTCTCCGTCGCGTACGCGGGTGGCGAGCGGGGCGTCCGCGTAGGCCCCTCGCAGCCAGCGCGCCCGGCGTACGGGATCAGGGTCCTCGCCCCACAGGCGTTCGTAGCCGCCGGCCGGCGAGGAGACGTAGTAGTACGGCACGAACAGGTGCCGCGGAACCTGTTCGAACGCCGCACGCAGCTCCGGATCCCGCGTCCAGGCACCACTGGCCTCGACCTCGCGGACGAGAGCGGATCCGGCCTCCGCGGCGAGAAGGGGGTCGACTGTGGGTCCCATAGAGCCACTGTGCTGCGGCTTGGCCTGCGATGCGAGCGGCAGGACGTACCGATCCGGAGGAGATCGGTCCTAAGTCTTCCGTCCTCGGCCGCCCCGTCTGAGACCATGGACCGTGTGATAGAGATCCCGCGCGGCACGCTTCAGGAGCAGACCTTCTACGAACAGGTCGGCGGCGAGGAGACCTTCAGGCGCCTGGTGCACCACTTCTACCAGGGGGTCGCGGAGGACCCGCTGCTGCGACCGATGTACCCGGAGGAGGATCTGGGCCCCGCCGAGGAGCGCCTCACGCTGTTCCTCATGCAGTACTGGGGCGGCCCCCGCACGTACAGCGACAACCGCGGCCACCCCCGGCTGCGCATGCGCCACGCCCCGTTCACCGTCGACAGGGCCGCGCACGACGCCTGGCTGAAGCACATGCGGGCGGCCGTCGAGGAGCTGAAGCTCTCCGAGGAACACGAGCGGACGCTGTGGAATTACATGACGTACGCGGCGGCGTCCATGGTCAACACCGAGGGCTGACGCGTGCGGGGGCCGGGTGCTCCGGCCGGGTCGCCCGTCAGACGGCAGGTCGCCCGTCAGGCGGCGGGTGGGCTCAGGTAGCGGGTGAGCTCAGGTAGCGGGTGAGCTCAGGTAGCGGGTGGGCTCAGGTAGCGGGTGAGCATGGTGACGAGTTCGTCCTCGAACCGCGCGATGTCGACCTGGCCGACCCCGGACCCCGACCCCGACCCCGACCCGGACTCGGACTCCGGCCCAGACCCGGACCCGGACTCGCCCCCCGGCCCGGACCCGGACTCAACCCCGGACTCGCCCCCCGGCCCGGACCCGGACCCGGCCATCACCCTGTGCACCACCATCTCCACCGTGGAGACGACGAGCCGGGCGGCGATGTCGACGTCCGCGACCCGCACCTCCGGATGGTTCCGGAGCAGCCTGCGGGCGTAGGCGATCCGTCTCCGCTCGCTGTCCGCGACCCGCTCCAGCAACTCCGGCGCGCGGGGCCCCTGTTCCATCATCACGCGGAGCAGCTGCGGGTCCTCGCGGTGGTTCTCGATCGCGCTGTGCACATAGAAGCGCATGATGCCCTCGATGGACTCCGGCAGCAGTTCGTCCTGGTCCAGCGGGGCCGCGGCCATCCCGGCGTCGAGATGCCGGGTCAGCAACTCGACCAGGATCGCATCCTTGTTCGGGTAGTACTGATACAGCGAGCCGATCGAGACCCGGGCCCGCTCCGCGATCCGGTTGGTGGTCCCCGCCGCATACCCGTACTCGGCGAAAACGCGAGCAGCGGCGTCGAGGACGCGCTGCCGGGTCAGCTCGGCCCGGACCTGACGGGGCTGTTTACGTGGCTGAAGTCCACGGCGGTCGGCCGTCATGACACCTCCTGCGAGGGGCCGTGAAAGCGAGTAGCGCACGACCTGAGTAATTGCTCACAATGGTGCCATGAACTGCGGCGATGAGCCCAAGGAAGGCGCCATGACGCATGCCCCCACTGCCCCCACCGCCCCCATCGCCCCCACGCGCCCTCGCAGGGTCTCCCCGCAGGAGGTCCTTGCACGGCTCGGACAGCCGGACGCGATGGTCAAAGCGAAGGTGCAGGACCGTATCGACGACTACTTCCGCTACTTCATCGCCCACTCGCCGTTCCTGACGATGGCCACGGCGGACGCGGCCGGACGCGCCGACTGCTCGCCCCGCGGCGACTACCCCGGCTTCGTGAAGGTCCTCGACGAGCAGACCGTCGCCCTCCCCGACCGCCCCGGCAACAAGATCGCCGACTCCTTCCGCAACCTCGCCGAGAACGACGGCGTCGGCCTGTGCTTCTTCGTCCCCGGCATGCGGGAGGTCCTGCGCGTCAACGGCAGCGGCTACGTCACCGACGAGCCCGATGTGCTGGTCCGGATGCGCACCGAGGCCAAGCGGCCAGAGCTGGCGATCGTCGTCGAGGTGGCCGAGGCGTACTTCCACTGCGGGCGCGCCCTGATCCGCTCCCGGCTGTGGGATCCCGCAAGCCAGGCGCTCGCGGAGGAGATGCCGTCGTTCGGTGAGATCGCGGCGGCGCAGTTCGGCGTCGACGTGGACCCGAGGCTGCTCGAACAGTCCTTGGAGGACGGCTACCGAAAGCTCTACTGACCAGACCTCGCAGTCCGACAAGGGAATCACCGATGCAACAGACTGTCGTCGACCACATCGACCGGGTCGCCGAGGACGTCGTAGCCCTCACCCTGCGCACCGCCACCGGAGATCTCGCGCCCTGGGACCCCGGCGCCCACATCGACCTGTCCCTGCCCAACTGGCTGACGCGGCAGTACTCGTTGTGCGGGAACCCCGCCGACCGCGATGCCTACCGCGTCGCCGTTCGCTACGACCCGCTCAGCCGGGGCGGCTCGGAGTACGTCCACCGCTTCCTGCGCCCGGGCCGCACCCTCGACATCTCCCTGCCCCGCAACCACTTCCCGCTCGTCCCCGCACCGAGCTACCTGTTCCTCGCGGGCGGGATCGGGATCACACCCTTGCTGCCGATGCTGCGCGCGGTGGCGTCCGCGGGACTTCCGGCGACCCTGCTGTACGTGGGGCAGTCGGCGGACAGCATGCCTTTCGCCGACGAGCTGCGAGGCTCGTACGGTGACCGGGTACGTATCACGGAAACCAGGGCCAAAGGCCAGAGCAGGCCGGACCTCGACGCCCTCGCGGCCACGCTGGGGACGGACACCCTCGTCTACTGCTGCGGCCCAGCGGCCATGCTGGCGGCGGCCGAGGCGGCGTTCCCCGCCGAGCGGCTGCACGCGGAGCGGTTCCAGCCGGTGGCCCGGACGTTCGGCCCGGACACAGCCTTCGAGGCGGTCTGCGCCCGATCGGGGAAGACCGTCGCCGTGCCGCCCGACGAGTCACTCCTGGACGCCCTCGCCCACGCCGGACTCCCACTCCCGTCAGGCTGCCGCGAAGGCGTGTGCGGCAGCTGCGAAGTCACCGTCCTGGACGGCGCACCGGAGCATCGGGACGACGTCGGCGCCCTCGAGGGCAGGATGTACGCGTGCGTGTCCCGGGCCCGGTCGCCCCGGCTGACCCTCGACCTCTGAGGCACCCGTTACGGCACCGGCTAGGCCGGTGTCACGGAAAGCCCGCCAACTCCGGCCCGACGTACGGCGATGGACCCATAGTCCGTACGCAGCCGCAGCCACGCCCCGGAGGACAGCAGGTCGAACGAGTCGCCCCGCAGGAATCCCAGGGCCTGCGCGGCATGCGCGGCCCGCACGGGCAGACCCGTGTCCCCGATGGTCCGGGACCAGATCTCCCGCCCCACTTGGTCGAGCTCGGCCCGCACCCGCCGCTCGTGCGGCAACTCTTCGACGCGGGACTTGAATTCGGCGACGGCAGCCGCCACGAGCCCCCGCACCGCGTCCACCGGCGGAAGCCCCCGCTCCGGCTGCCAGCCGCCGCGGGGCGGCAGAATCCCGGCCCAGGGCGGCCCGGTGACGGCTTGCGGTACAGCGGCCGCGCCCGCCGATCGCGCGGAGTCGGCCGACTCCCCCACGGATTCGAGGAGTTCACCGGCGGAGACGGTGACGTCGAGCGAGGAGTCGAGCCCGTGCTCGTACGGCTTCGCGAGCCGGGCCGTACGGATGGCGAGCACCTCGAACGACGGCGGCCTGCCGAACACGGCGAGCGTGTCGCCCGCCGCCTGCAACCGGACCGCGGCCGCCTTGTCGTAGTGGATGAGCCGGGCCAGGAAGGCGGCGAGATCCCCCGCCTCCCCGGCGTCGGCGAAGTGCAGCTGCGCCGTCATGCGACGAGCGCCTCCGCGCTTCCGGCGACATCGCCGTCGTCGTCCATGTACGTCAGGAGCATGGCCTTCTCCTCGGCGGTGATCCGCCGAGGGCGCTGCGCCTCCAGGTTGAACGGGACGACGACCGTCGTGGCCCGCACGTACACCTGCTCGGGGTCCTTGACCTCGTACGAGATCGTGAGCGAGGCAGCGCTTATCTTCGTCACCCACGACTCGATGGTCACCGGCGAGTGCCGATGGACCAACGGCCGTACGTAGTCGATCTCATGGCGGGCCACGACGGACCCGCCCGAGAACGACGGGCTGCCGTCCCCCGGCGCGAGGCGGAACATGAAGTCGATCCGCGCCTCTTCCAAGTACCGCAGGAAGACGACGTTGTTGACGTGCCCGAAGGCATCCATGTCCGACCACCGGAGGGGGCAGCTGTAGATATGGCGACTCATGTCAGTCTCAGCCTCGGGTGAGCTTCTTGTAGGTGGCGCGGTGCGGACGGGCCGCGTCGGCACCGAGGCGCTCGATCTTGTTCTTCTCGTACGACTCGAAGTTGCCCTCGAACCAGTACCAGCTGGAGTCACCCTCGTAGGCGAGGATGTGCGTGGCGACCCTGTCGAGGAACCACCGGTCGTGGGAGATGACCACGGCCGCACCCGGGAACTCCAGGAGGGCGTTCTCGAGCGAGGAGAGGGTCTCGACGTCGAGGTCGTTCGTCGGTTCGTCGAGGAGGAGCAGGTTGCCGCCCTCCTTGAGGGTCAGCGCCAGGTTGAGGCGGTTGCGCTCACCACCGGAGAGCACCCCGGCCGGCTTCTGCTGGTCGGGCCCCTTGAACCCGAAGGCGGAGACATACGCCCGCGAGGGCATCTCGACCTGACCGACGTTGATGTAGTCGAGCTCGTCGCTCACAACGGCCCAGAGGGTCTTCTTGGGGTCGATGCTGGCGCGCCCCTGGTCGACATACGAGACCTTGACGGTGTCGCCGACCTTGATGCTGCCGGAGTCCGGCTGCTCCAGGCCCTGGATCATCTTGAACAGCGTGGTCTTGCCCGCGCCGTTCGGACCGATGATGCCGACGATGCCGTTGCGCGGCAGCGAGAAGCTCAGGTCATCGACAAGTACCTTGTCGCCGAAAGCCTTCGAAAGATTCTCGACCTCGACGACGATGGACCCGAGCCGCGGGCCCGGCGGAATCTGGATCTCCTCGAAGTCCAGCTTCCGCATCTTGTCCGCCTCGGCGGCCATTTCCTCGTAACGGGCAAGGCGAGCCTTGGACTTGGCCTGACGCCCCTTGGCGTTGGACCGCACCCACTCGAGCTCTTCCTTGAGCCGCTTGGCGCGCTTCTCGTCCTTGCGGCCCTCGACCTTGAGGCGGGTGGCCTTCTTCTCCAGGTACGTGGAGTAGTTGCCCTCGTAGGGGTGGGCGCGACCGCGGTCGAGCTCGAGGATCCACTGAGCGACGTTGTCCAGGAAGTACCGGTCGTGAGTGACCGCTACGACGGCGCCGGCGTACTGGGAGAGGTGCTGCTCCAGCCAGTTCACCGACTCGGCGTCGAGGTGGTTGGTGGGCTCGTCGAGGAGCAGCAGGTCGGGCGCCTCGATGAGGAGCTTGCAGAGCGCGACGCGGCGCTTCTCACCACCGGAGAGCGTGGTGACGGGCCAGTCGCCGGGCGGGCAGCCGAGCGCGTCCATGGCCTGCTCGAGCTGGGCGTCGAGGTCCCACGCGTTGGCGTGGTCCAGGTCCTCCTGGAGCTTGCCCATCTCGTCCATGAGCGCGTCGGAGTAGTCGGTCGCCATGAGCTCGGCGACCTCGTTGAAGCGCTTGAGCTTGCCCATGACCTCGGCGGCGCCGTCCTGGACGTTCTCGAGGACGGTCTTCGTCTCGTCGAGCTGCGGCTCCTGCATGAGGATGCCGACGCTGTACCCGGGCGCGAGGAACGCGTCACCGTTGGACGGCTGCTCAAGCCCGGCCATGATCTTCAGCACCGTGGACTTACCGGCGCCGTTGGGGCCCACGACACCGATCTTGGCGCCAGGCAGGAAGCTCAGGGTGACGTCATCAAGAATCACCTTGTCGCCGTGCGCCTTGCGCGTCTTGCGCATGGTGTAGATGTACTCAGCCAAGAGAAACCGTCCGGCAATCAGTGAGTGGGCAGATACACCCCATCTTGCCTGACGGCTAGCTACCGGGGGAAACCAGTATGGGCGGGGGGCCATGACCTGGACGTTCCCAGCACTCCCCGGTAACCGGCCTGTCACTGCCTGTCGACGTCGGCCGCTCCGGTGCGATGGGCGTCCATCCACGCTCAGCAGTCAGTGCGGCCACAGGCTCATCAGGATGAGTTCCCAGCAGCAGATTCACACCCACGGCCATCGGGCATCGGCCATCGGGCATCGTCTGAACAGCGCTGCCCCCTCCGTGATCAACTGCGGAGACGGCACAGCGCGGGCCGGTAGCTCATCGGCACCCGAGATGCGGCGAAACCGCCGGACCTCCCGCACGGCAGGGGCACAACTACCGTGCGGGCGCGGTCAGGTTCGCTTCCGGCTCGCCTTCCGGCTCGCCTTCCGGCTCAGTCCTCGGTCGGGGTCTCCGCCGTGGTCGCCGGGTCCTTCTTCTTGCGCAGGAAGAACATCGCCGCCGCGCCGAGCACGACCATGAGGACCGCTATTCCGGCGATCATCGGCGTCGCGCTGGAGCCGCCCGTTTCCGCGAGGTCGCCGCCACTGGTGCCGGTGCCGCCCGCTGACGCGGGGCTGGGGGCGGCGACGGGCTCCGTCTTGTTGCCGATCGTGTTGCCCTCGGTCTTGCAGTCGAGCACGCCCGTGAACCGCTTCTCGAAGCCGTTCGGCCCGTTGATCGTGAAGTCGTAGGGCTGGTCCTCCTGCAGCGGGATCGTCACCGTCCGCGACTCGTCGGCCTCGATCGTGTGCTTGAGGCCCATGAGGCGGAAGGTGAACGGCTCGTCGCCCTTGTTGCTCGCCGTGATGTCCACGCCGCTCTTGGCGCAGTTCTTCTCGGCGGAGAGCGCCGGTATCGCACCGTCCTTCGCCCACGTGGCGCTCGCCGTCGCGGAGACCGTTGACTCGCTGGAGCCCGCGAGGATCTGCGTCTGGCTCCGGGTCTCGGAGGCGAAGGCCCGGCCGACCGGCACCGTGGTCGACGCCTGTACGGCGAGTGTCGCCGAGCCGTCCGAGGCGTCCTTGGGGATGTCGAAGAACAGCTGGCTGCCGTTTGCCGCGGTGGTGACGGGCTTGCCGTCCTTGCCGACGACCTTCACTCCGCTCGCCGCCGAGTCCGCGGGCGGGGTCACGGACACGGTGTCCGCGTCCGTCCGCACGGTGACCGGGCCGAGCCGCTCCCCCGCGCGCCCGGAGACCGCGGGCGGGTCGAGCGTCAGCGAGGCCTTGGGCTCCGCCGCACCGCGGGCGCTCTTGTAGAGGTAGTCCGCGAGCTTCTCGGCCTGCGGGTCGGCCGCCTCCACGTCGGCGCCGTCCGAGTACCGCCAGATCGCCACCTGCGTGCCGGCTGCCGCCGTCTGCTCGGTGAGCGCTCGCGCGCCCGCCTTGTGGGCCAGCGCGGCGAGGTCGTTCACCTGCGGGTAGGAGTTCTGCAGGATCCAGCCGATCCTGCCCGCGTTCTTGTTGCCGTTCAGCGAAGTGCCGCTCCAGGGGGTCTCCTGGTACTTCGCGTCCTTCTGCGTGGGGTTGAGAATGTCGATGCAGTACGTCTGCAGCGTGCCGCCGCCGTCCACGGACATCTCGAAAAGTCCGGCGGGCACCTGCTGGCTCGACCCGTTGTCACGGATGACCGCCTGGTCGTACGTCTGGAGTCCGCCCAGCGTCGCGACGGCTCCGCCCCGGTGCTGAGGAACCTCTTCCGCCGCGGCGGGAACCGCGGTGGCTATCGCGCCCGCAGCGACGGCCCCGGTTGCCAGCGTCACCGCGGCGAGGCGCGCGGCGCCCCGTCTCCGCCGGGACGGCGCAGAGCACGCACGCCCCCCGGAGAGAGCGGAGAACGCAGAGAACACAGAACGCGCAAAAGACACAGAATTCCCCTCCGGACGGGACCCGTTCACTTCGAGGGGGGAGATCCCGCCAGCAGATCGAAAAGGGGCAGAATCACCTGCCACCTGCGTGGCATCCACTACCAACTGCCCCGCTAGCTACGTCCGGCATCCTAGGGAAACGGCAGACCACGGTCCCCAGTACTGCCGTTCGATAACCGATCCGACTCGGAATCGTTATCGCCAACAATCTTTCCGAACTGGGCTTATCGACAAATCAACGGCACCCATTCGCCGATAAGCCGCACATCGGTCGCCACCCCCTGCCGGTCCGTCACCCCACTGGCTCGGGCACCGGATCGGGCATCGGCTCGGGCATCGACTCGGGCATCGACTCGGACTGCCGCCCGCGCGCCGTCGCCGGTTCCGTCAGTGATCCGTTCGCCTTGAACACGCGCCGGAACGCCGCCGTACCGCGCGAGAGATCGTGGCCCACGGTGATCGCGTCGATGTCCGCCGACGTCCAGTGCTGGCCACTGCGCTCCTCGTCGCGCACCTTCAACCTCCCCTGCACGATCACCGGTTCACCGATGGTCAAAGAGCCCTGCACATTCGATCCGAGCGATCGCTTCGCCCACACCGTGAAGAAATTGGTGTGCCCGTCCGTCCAGACGTTCTGCACGGCGTCGTAGTACCGCGCGGTCACCGCGAGCCGGAACCGCGCCACCGGCCCGGATGCCAACTCCCGGAACACCGGCGTCGTCGCGACGTTCCCCACCACCGTCACCAAGGTCTCGTTCATGCCAAACCCCTCCCTCGTCCACTCCGCTTCCGCCGCCGCCCCGGCGGCGGCGGTCGGTCCGGCCGCTTCGGTTCCGCGGCTTCGATCTCAGAGTGGACCGGTCGAGGAGATCCCGCTGAGCCCTGTGGTCTACCGGGCGGTTGTGGAAAACTCCCTCACCCGAACAGGTCCCGAACAGGTCCCGACCGGGTCCCGACCGGGTCCCGGCCTGGGCCCGACCTGGGCCCGACCCGGGCCCCCGACCTGGGGCAGACCTGAGGCAGAGTCGAGACCCCGTGTCAGCCCACCGACGCCCCCGTCACCCGCACGTACTGCTCCCGAACCTCCCGGTAACGCAGCAGCTCCGCCGCCACCGGATCCAGGACCCTCGCCCGCCCGCACCCGGCAGCCGCCTCCCGCAACCGCCGTTCCGCGTCCAGGCCGTAGCGTCTCGCCGGCCCCCGTGCCGCCATCCGGCTCCCCCACTCCACGCAGGGGCCGCCCACGATGCCGGCCAGCATCAGCAGCACCGGCACGCCCAGGTTCGGTACGGCGACCCCGATGATCTGTGCCACCAACCACAGCCCGCCCACGACTTGGAGCAGCGTCATCGCCGCCTGGGCGAGCACCGCGACCGGCCACCACCCGGGCCGCGGCGGCTTCCCCTCCGGCACCCCGGCCGTCACCGTCAGCTGGTCGAGTGCCTCCGGCAGCCCCTCCGAGCCGCGCACCGCCGCCTCCCGGACGGCCTGCCCCCAGGGCTGGGGCAGCCCGGAAGCAGCCTCGTCGGCCACCGTGCGCACCGCGTGCTCGACGCGCTGGCGAGCCGTGGCCTCCTCGTCGGCCGGTACCTGCGGCACGGGCCACCCGAGACTCTGCGGCGAGCGCTGGGCCTCGTACCAACGCCACAGCCGTAGCCAGGGCGTCCCGCACGCCTTGCCCGCGTGGCGTCGCCAGGCGCGCTCAGCCGCCTGCCCCGCCGCCGCCGCGCCCACCGCGTCCGCGAGCCGGTCGGCGAACTCCTCGCGCGCCTCCTCGCTGAGCCCGATCCGCGCCCCGCCCCGGCCTCCGCCCGCCCCGGCCGCGTACACGGGCCACAGCTTGTCGGCGGCGGCGTCCAGGTCGGCCGAGACCCGTCGGGCGGCAGCGCCCCGCTCCTTGGTGAATTGACCGAGTGACTCCCGAAGTTCACCGACTCCCTCGCCGGTCAGCGCCGAGAGTGCGAGCACGGTGGCACCGGGCTCGCCGTGCTCGCCAAGGGCGATGCCGTCCTCGTCGAGCAGCCGCCGCAGGTCGTCGAGCACCTGGTCGGCGGCGTCGCCCGGGAGCCGGTCCACCTGGTTGAGCACGACGAACGTGACCTCGGCGTGCCCTGCCATGGGCCGCAGATAGCGCTCGTGCAGCATCGCGTCGGCGTACTTCTCGGGGTCGACGACCCAGATGACCGCGTCGACGAGCGTGAGGATCCGGTCCACGTGCGCGCGGTGCTCGCCGACCGCCGAGTCGTGGTCGGGCAGGTCGATCAGGACGAGCCCCTCCAGCGTGCTCGTGTCCGGGCCCTGGAGCGGGCGCCTGCGCAGCCGCCCCGGGATGCCGAGCCGGTCCAGAAGCCCCGCGGCGCCGTCGGTCCAGCTGCAGCCGATGGGGGCCGCCGTGGTCGGCCGGCGGACGCCGGTCTCCGAGATCGTCACCCCGGCCAGGGCGTTGAACAGCGTCGACTTGCCGCTCCCCGTGGCTCCGGCGATGGCGACGACGGTGTGCCGCCCGGAGAGCCTGCGCCGGGCCGCGGCCTCGTCGAGGACCCGGCCCGCCTCGGCGAGCGTGGCGCTGTCGAGCCGGGTTCGGGAGAGCCCGACGAGTTCACGCAGGGCGTCGAGCCGGGCGCGCAGGGGCCCTTCGTACGCGGTCGAAATGCCGGGCGGGGTGCCGGAGGGAGCACCGGACGGCGTACTGGAGGGGGCCCCGGAAGCGGTCTCCGTCGGGGCGTACGCGTCAGCGCCGCCTCCCGCCCCGTGAGCGTCTCCACCGCGCACGCCACCAGCCCGCACGCCACCGCCGCCACGCCGCGCGATCAGCCCGTCGTCCCAGACGCCTTCGGAGCCGTCACGGGCGTCACGGGTGTCACGGGTGTCACGGGCGTCTCCGGCAGCCCCTTCAGGGCCTCTCGGCTCCTCGGAACGCTCATCGTGCCGGCGCCCGCTCTCGTGCTTCTCGCGCCCGCCCTCGCGCCCGCCCTCGCGCTCACGTTCGTGTTCGGTGTGATCAGTGATGGCAGTCACCGCGGTCACCTCTCCTTCTGCAGTACGGACAGCGCGGCGATCAGGTCCGCCTGGGGTTCGGGGTTCACGTCGAGGGCGTCGAGAGGGGCGAGGCGTCGCTCTCGCTCCGTGTCCAGGACGTTGTCCAGGTAGGTGGTGAGCAGGCATCCGCCCCGGTCCCGCAGCCGGAGCGCGCCTTGGGCGCCGATCCGCTCGGCGAGCGTCTCGCCCGCCGAGCGCCCGCGATCCCCGCCGAGGAGGGCCGTGGCGAGCAGGGCGGCCACCATCTCGGGGTCGGGGAGGAAGTTCTTCTCGATCCTGTCGAGTCCGCGGATCTCTTCCTCGGCGTACTCCTCCAGGACGCGCCGCCAGCGCCGTACCGCCATTCCGATGCGGTGCTCGGCGCTCTCCGCCTCCCGGTCGCGGTCGCCGAGCCCGGGGGCGTCGGCGGCCGGTTCACGCCGCCACGCCTCGTCGATCCGCTCGTCGGCGGCGGTCACCGCGCACAGCAGCAGCGCCTCCAGGCTCTCGGCGACGGCGTCGAGGAGCTCACCGGCGCCGCAGTCCAGGGGGTAGCTGCGCCAGCGCTTGAGCGCGTCGCCCGCGAGGACGGCCCCCGTCTGCAGACGCTCCCGCACGCGCGCGTACTCGTGCCCGTACGCCTCATCGACGGTGGAGGTGAGCCGCAACGCGGCCGCGTACTGCATGGCGACGGCGCCCGCGAGCTCCGGGACCCGCACGTTCAGGGACTGGATGACGCCGTACGCCGTCCGCGCGATGGCCTGCGCACGGGCCGTGGGCTCCTGGGACCGGTGGGTGAGCCAGGACCGCAGCGGCGCGACGGCGGTGGACGGAAGCAGCCCGCCGCCGCCCGCGGACTCGGGCAGCTCGGGCACGGTGAAGCGCGGCACATCGCCGAGGCCCGCCTTGTCGAGCAGCGCTCCGTACTGCCGGGACACCTCGGCCACCAACTGGTGCGGCACCCGGTCGAGAACGGTGACGAGGGTGGCGTCGTGCTCCTTGGCGGTACGCAGCAGATGCCAGGGCACCGCATCCGCGTACCGGGACGCGGTGGTCACCATGACCCAGACGTCGGCCGCGGAGATCAGCTCGGCGGCGAGGATCCGGTTGCCGGAGAGGAGCGAGTCGACGTCGGGGGCGTCCAGGAGCGCGAGCCCGCGCGGCAGGGTCTCCGCGGTCTCGATGCGCAGCGCGCGCTCACCGTCGGGCCCGATCGGCAGCAGGTCCTCGTTCCCGTCGTCCCCGTCGTCGGCGCGCGAGGGTTCAGGACGCGGCACCCATACGCGCGTGAGGTCGGGCAGTACGCGCATGTCGGCGAACCAGTGATGATCCTCCGGATGGCACACAAGGACCGGCGTCCGAGTCGTCGGGCGCAGCACCCCCGCCTCACTGACCTGCCGCCCGACCAGGGAGTTCACCAGGGTCGACTTGCCCGCCCCGGTGGATCCCCCGATCACGGCGAGCAGCGGTGCTTCGGGGGCCCGCAGGCGGGGCACCAAATAGTCGTCGAGCTGGGCTAGGAGCTCGTCGCGGTTGGCACGCGCGCGTGGCGCCCCCACCAAGGGGAGCGGAAAGCGTGCGGCGGCGACACGCTCGCGCAGGGCGGAGAGTGCGTCGAGCAGTTTAGGCCGTACGTCCAAGGTCACCACATGCGAAGAATGCCCAATTTTGGCGGCATTATGAAGCATATGGGCACTACCTGCGCGCCGATCGGACACATGGGACGGAAGGGGCGACTGGGGCGCAGGCATAACGAGTGCACAACACCCGGGGCGTGAGACGCCAAAAGCGATGCGAGATTCGCACCTGCCTGCGATTATCAGGACCGCTTCACTGAACCTCCACATAGCGCCTCGGAGGCGAAGCACCAGGGACAAGGACCCGGGAGCCCTATCCTTGTCCCCGGCAAGGTCACGGCTCGTCCCCACCCGGGCTCCAGGCCACCGGCCACCATCCGGCCCCCGTAGCTCAGTGGATAGAGCAGGCGCCTTCTAAGCGCTTGGCCGCAGGTTCGAGTCCTGCCGGGGGCGCTTCAGCCATCCTTGTTCGGCTCTCCTCTACGGGAGGGCCTTTTTGCTGGTCGGGGCAACGTAGCGAGCGGTGGGTAGCGGACGCGTAAGTGCCCGGCCGCCCCCAGGTCAGCGTGGGGGTGGCCGGGCGCTGGCCGGCTTTCACCGGTTTCTGCGGGGCGTCAGAATCGCGAAGTCCTTCTCAGCCGAGCTGCTCGGCCAGACCGACGATGATGCCCTCCGGGCCGCGGAGGTAGCAGAGCAGATAGCTGTCCTCGAACCGGGCCATCCCGCCGACGAGTTCGGCGCCGTGCGGGCGCAGGCGGGCAACGGTGTCCTCGATGTCGTCGACGGCGAACATGACGCGGTGCGTGCCCAGAATGTTGTGCGGCTGATCGCGCGGCTCGGTGCCGACCGCCGCGGGGCTGCGGTACCTCGCCAGCTCTAGCCGGCTGTGACCGTCCGGGGTCCGGACCATCGCGATGTCACAGTGGACGCCCTCCAGTCCGGTGCACTGGTCGGCGACGGGGCCCTTGACCTCTGCCCTGCCCTCCAGCTCCATACCGAGTTCCACGAAGAACGCGATGGCGGCATCCATGTCCTCGACGACGATGCCCACGTTGTCCATCCGCTGAATCGCCATGCTGGTTTCTCCCTCTTCCTCGTACGGCCCGGGATGGCCGCTGATGTCCCTGGGACGGAGCCGGTGGCACGTTCTCGACATCCGCAGACTGCCGATCTCCGAAAATTCCGCACCGCGCCTCAGAGGAGATTCATCCGGATGCACCAACCCACCGCACCACGCCGCGGGCACGGAAACGCCGGACCGCCCCCAGGTCATCCATGGGGAGGGTCCGGCGCTCCTGCTTTCAGGGGCGGTCAGCCAGTAACTACTGCTTGACCGGCGGGCACGTGCCCGTGTCCTCGCCGATCGAGTTGATCTCGGCGTTGGAGCGCGAGTCGCCCGCGTAGTCGATCTGGTCCGTGCACTTCGTGTCGGCGTCCTTCGGCGTACCCGACGCCTTTTCCGACTTCTGGACCGGCGGGCACGTGCCCGTGTCGGCACCGATCGAGTTGATCTCGGCGTTGGAGCGCGAGTCGCCCGCGTAGTCGATCTGGTCCGTGCACTTCGTGTCGGACGACGACTTCTGGACCGGCGGGCACGTGCCCGTGTCCGCACCGATGGAGTTGATCTCCGCGTTGGAGCGCGAGTCGCCCGCGTAGTCGATCTGGTCCGTGCACTTCGCGTCGGACTTGGCGGGCGCGCCCGACGACTTGCCGTCTGCCGCGTCGGACTTCGAGCTGTCCGACTTCGGGGTGCTCGTGGCCGACGACGACGAGCTGCTCGAGGAAGAGGACCCGCTGTCCGTGCCGTCGTTGTTGCATGCCGTCAGCGCCAGGCTGAGGGCCACTGCGGTCATGGTCAGTACCGAGATCTTCCGAGTGCGCATGCTGGTTCTGTCCTCTTCGTGTGGGGGTGTCGCTCCTGAGGAGCGGACGGACGGGCGAGCGGGCGAGCGAGCGAGCGATCGATCAAGCTGGGCGACTGTTCGGCTGTGTCGCTTTCTGCCCTCTCAGATAGTCAGTGTGGTTGCCTCAGTTGCCTCTTGATCGTTCTCAAGACACGTTCGTGACATGACAGTGGCCGCGTCGTGAAGTACGCGCATCGGGCGTGGCCTGCCGACCGGGCGTTCGACCGCAGGTTCGAGTCGTGTCAGGGCCCCCACAGGCGCCGGCGCGTTCCCGCGATGCCGGCGCCCGTGGTCGGGCAGTACCGGCCGTGGAGGGGAGCTCAGCGCGGGCGGTACGCCCTGCACCCACCGTCCTCCCCCAACCGGGCACAGAACGGAGGAGACCGGCGCATTTCCTCTACGCCATGAGGCTCCCCGAGCGGTCTGCCCGCTCGGGGGCTCTACTCCGGTAGACGCAGTTCCCCGTATGCCCCCGCCGGAACCACGGGCTTTTGCGGTGGGACGGGCCGCACGCGCGCGTACCCCGTGTTCTGCTTCGGGCGCGCGTCCGTCTCGCCCTTGTTGGGCCAGTGCGCCATCGCGCGCTCGGCCTGGGCCGTGATGGTGAGGGACGGGTTCACGCCCACACGGCGGCCAGCGGCTTGGGGAGGTTTTGGCGGTACTGCGGGACGCAGATCAGCGCCATCAGGTTGGAGCCCTTGCCGTAGCGGACGTTCTCGATGTGGGTGGTGGGGTTCGGGTGGATGGAGGACGTGATGGCGACACCCCGGGTGAAGTCCAGGGGGCGGCCGTCACCGCGCTTCTTGCGGTAGCGGCGCGGGAACGTCACCGCGCCCACCAGCGCCTCGGAGTTGGTCCGGGTGAGTCTGCCGAGCCTTGAGGAGAGGCGCGGAAGGACTCCCTCCTCCTTCATGCGGTGCAGGAGCGTCTGAGTGCCGTACGTACCGGCTGCCAGGACTACCTGGCGGGCACGCAGGACCGTGCGGCGGCCTCTGCGGCGTTTGTCGGTGGGGACGGTCACCGCCTCGTGGCCCCCGGCGATCTCACGCACGGACACCACCGTCGTCATCGCGCGGATCTTCGCGCCCGCCCGCTCGGCCAGGTACAGGTAGTTCTCGGTGAGTGTGTTCTTGGCGCCCACCTTGCAGCCCGTCATGCACGATCCGCACTCGGTGCACGCCCCTCGCGCGGGGCCTGCCCCACCGAAGTGCGGATCGGGAATTTCCGGGCGATCCAGAACTTCCGGGTGATCCGGAACTTCCGGGTGAGCGCCGGGCGTTGAAGGACTGGAACCGGTGGCGCCACCGGCACCGCCATCACCCACGCCGCCATCACCCACGCCGTCGCCGCGCGCGCCGTCACCGCCCGCGTCCGCCCCGTCGCCGAAGAACACCCCCACGGGCGTCAGCCGGAAGGTGTCCGCCACACCCATCCGGTCCGCCGCCGCCCGCACATGCTCGTCGGCCTCGGTCGTGGTCGGGTTCTGGCGTACGCCGAGCATGCGCCGGGCCTGGTCGTAGTGCGGGGCGAGTTCCGCCTGCCAGTCCGTGATGCCCGCCCACTGCTTGTCCTGGAAGAAGGCGGGCGGCGGCACGTAAAGGGTGTTCGCGTAGTTCAGCGAACCGCCGCCCACCCCCGCGCCCGCGAGGACCATGACGTTGCGAAGGAGATGGATGCGCTGGATGCCGTAGAGACCCAGGGCCGGTGCCCACAGGTAGTTCTTCAGGTCCCGGGAGTCGCTGGGCAGTGACTCCCGGGTGAAGCGTCGCCCCGCCTCCAGGACGCCGACGCGGTAGCCCTTCTCGGTCAGGCGCAGGGCAGCGACCGAGCCCCCGAAGCCGGAGCCCACCACCAGCACGTCGAAGTCGAAGTCAGCCTCGCAGCCGGGCTCGGGCTCGGGCTCGGGCTCGGGCTCGGGCTCGGGCTCGGGCTCGGGCTCCGAGTCAGGCTCGGGCTCGGAGTCGTACGTCTCTTGAGAGGGCCTGGATGCCCCCGTCGCCTCACTCACCGTAGAGCGCCTCGATCTCGGCCTCGTACGCCGCCGCCACCGCATGCCGCTTGATCTTCAGCGACGGAGTGAGCAGTCCGTTGTCCTCGGTGAACTCGCCCTCGATCAGGGAGAATTTGCGGATGGACTCGGCCCGTGACACCGCCGTGTTGGCGTAGTCCACCGCCTTCTGGACCTCCGCGATCATCTTGGGATCCCGGCACAGTTCGACGAGCGGGGTGTTCTTCGGGCGCTTGCGTACGGCGAGCCAGTGTGCGACGGCCTCCGGGTCCAACGTGATGAGCGCCCCGACGTACGAACGGTTGTCGCCGACGACGATGCACTGTCCGACCGGCGTCCGGCTGCGCAGCCGGTCCTCCAGGATCGCCGGGGAGACGTTCTTGCCCCCGGACGTGACGATGATGTCCTTCTTGCGCCCGGTGATCGTGAGATAGCCGTCGTCGTCGAGCGCGCCCAGGTCCCCGGTCGCGAACCACTCGTCCCGCAGTACGGCGTCCGTCGCGGCCGGGTTGTTCCAGTACGAGCCGAAGACGATGCCGCCCTTGATGAACACCTCGCCGTCGTCCGCGATGCGCACCGCCGTGCCCGGCACCGGAAGGCCCACCGTGCCCGGGCGAGGTTTCAGCGGTGGCGTGATGGTCGCGGCGGCGGTGGTCTCCGTCAGGCCGTAGCCCTCGTAGATGACGATCCCGGCGGCGAAGAAGAAGAGGTTGAGGCGGCGGTCGAGAGGCGAGCCGCCGCTGATCGCGTACCGCAGCCTGCCGCCGACCTCCTTGCGGATGCGGCGGTAGACGAGCACCTCGTACAGTGCCCAGCCGAGGCGGAGCCCGATCGAGGGGCCGGGGCCGCTCCTGTCGAGGAACTTGTTCAGATACGCCTCCCCGAACCGCACCGCGATCCCCTCGGCCCGGTCGAAGGACGCGCCGCGCCCGATCTTCTCCGCTGTCGCGCGGCCCGTGTCGTGGATCTTCTCGAAGAGGTACGGGACGCCGACCACGAACGTCGGTTTGAACGAGCGCAGTTCGGGCCGCAGGTCGTCCGGCTTGATGCTCGGGCAGTGGGCGAGTTCGATGCGGGCGAGCATGCAGGCGATCTGGATGGTGCGGCCCAGGATATGGGCGAGCGGCAGGAAGAGGAGCGTGGAGGCGACCTGGCCCGTGATCTCCTGGAAGACGGGGTGCAGCAGGTCGACCGTGTTCGCGGCCTCGGCGTGCAGATTGCCATGGGTCAGGACGCAGCCCTTGGGCTTGCCGGTCGTGCCCGATGTGTAGCAGATGGTGGCGACGGAGTCCGGGGTGAGGGCGGACCTCCGCTTGGTCACTTCCTCGTCCGGCAGATCCCGCCCACCGGCTTCGAGTTCGCTCAGAGCGGCGTCGTCGACGCAGAGGACGCGCGGCGGCTCGGCAAGGCCCCCTATCGCGGATTCGGCCGTCGCCACGTTCTCCGCCGTCTCCGTGACCAGCAGCGTCGCGCCGGAGTCCCGTACGATCCACTCGATCTGTTCCGCCGCCGATGTCGCGTACACGGGCACGGTCTGCCCGCCCGCCGCCCAGATCGCGAAGTCCAGTACGGCCCACTCGTACCGCGTGCGGGACATCAAGGCGACCCGGCCGCCCGGTTCGAGCCCGGCGGCTATCAAACCCTTCGCCGTGGCCGTGACTTCGTGCGCGAAGGCCGCCGCGGTGACCGGATGCCACTGGTCGCCCCGTCTGCGGCGCATGACGACCGCGTCGGGCGCCTCGGCGGCGTTGGTGAAGGGGATGTCGGCGGTGCTGCCCGCGGTGGCCTTCGCCGCGAGCCGGGCGGTACGCGCCTCGCGCACGGTGCCGTGCTCGTCCCGGATGAGCTCCACCGTGGCGCGCTCCGACAGCTCGCCGTGGCGTTGTGCCCGTTTCAGATCCTTGCGTACGCCCATGACGGCTCCCGGCTCCCGGCTACCAGCTGACGTGCAGAGGTGGTGCGGTGGTTCGGTGACGCGTACTTACTGGGAGGTCAACTTACCCATGCGTAAGGAAAGTTCAATGGGGCGGGCGGCGAAGAAATCAGCAGGCGGTCGTCACTTCGATGACAAAGGGCGGTCATCACGTCGGTGACATGAGTACTCACTCGGGTGAGGAACATGAGTGCTCACTCGGGTGAGGAAATCGGTGAGGAAGTCGGTGAGGAAGTCGACGGAGAGGCCAGTGCGGAGTGCGGCGCGCGCAACCATGCGCGGAGCCCACCGCGCGGGTCATTCGCCGGGCACCCAGACCTC
Source organism: Streptomyces sp. NPDC058257 (assembly GCF_042881845.1). Taxonomy (NCBI): domain Bacteria; kingdom Bacillati; phylum Actinomycetota; class Actinomycetes; order Kitasatosporales; family Streptomycetaceae; genus Streptomyces; species Streptomyces sp. NPDC058257. The sequence goes on along the minus strand of NZ_JBHVXJ010000008.1, from coordinate 45,042 downwards.
GCCCTCGAGCACCCGCCCCATCCCCACCCACACCATGTTCATCAGCCGCAGCGTGACACCCTCCGGCGACTGGCCCGGGTGGCCGCTCATCCAGTCGGTGAGCGAGTCCGCCGCTCCGACCAGCGCGTACGCGACGAAGTCGGCGTCCTCGTCGTCGAGTTGCGAACCGCCGGCGCTCTCCGTGATGCCGTCCCGGACCAGGCCCGCGACCTCGGCCATCACCGCGCGCCGCGCGTCGGCGACCGCGGACGCGATCGCCTCGCTCAGCTCCGACGCCTGGCGGTGCAGGACGACCCAGCTGTCGCGGTGCTCGGCGACGAAGGCGAAGAACGCCGAGAGGCCCGCGTGCAGGCGCAATTCCGGCGCGCCACCACCGGCCTGCGCGCCCCCCACCGCCTGCGCGGCGCCCTGGAAGGCGGCCACGAGACGGTCGGCCTCGCGGCGCAGGCAGGCGAGGAAGAGCCCCTCCTTCGAGTCGAGGTAGAGGTAGACCATCGGCTTGGAGATCCCGGCCAGTTCGGCGATCTCGTCCACGGACGCGGCGTGGTAGCCGCGCTTCGCGAAGACCGTCACCGCCACATCGATGATCTGCTGCTCGCGCTCCTGACGCGGAACGCGCTTCCGCCGTCCCTCAGTTCTCCCGTTGACCGTCACCCTTGCAGCCTCCCAGACTCGGGGCTACCTTACCCTTTAGTAAGTTTACTGTTGAGTAAGGAGATTGCCATGACGGACGGTGTCGGTGGTGTCGGTGGTGCGGAAGGTGTGGCCGGTCTGGACTTCGCGAGCGTCACCCCCGAGGAGTTCGCGAAGATCGTGAAGGGCCTGTCCGGCAAGGAGATCACCGAGATCGCCCGGGACGCCGAGCTGCGCGCCCGCGTCCTGCAGGAGGTGTTCGGGCGCATGGGCCGGCAGTTCAGGCCGGAGGCCGCGGGCACGCTCAAGGCCCTGATCCGCTGGAAGATCACGGGAGTCGACGAGGCGGCCGATGTGGTCTACGAGACGGACATCTCGGAGGGCACCTGCACCGTCCGCGAAGGCCGCTCGAACGCCGAGCCGCGCGTCACGCTCGTCCTGGCCGACGCCGAGTTCCTCAAGCTGGTCTCCGGCAACGCCAACCCCGTGACGATGTTCATGATGCGCAAGCTCAAGGTCGCGGGCGATGTGGCGCTCGCCGCCGGCCTCACCCGCTACTTCGACATCCCGAAGGCCTGACCCGAGCCCACACGTTCCGAACCCGGCACACCGACCGACAGACCGACCGACACACCGACCGACACGCCGACCGACACGCCGACCGACACCGACTGACACACCGACTGACACACCGACTTCCGGAAGGGGCCGCACCATGGCCTTCTCGCTCGAACTGACCGAGGAACAGCGGGACCTGCGCGGCTGGGTGCACGGCTTCGCGGCCGATGTGGTGCGGCCTGCGGCCGCCGAGTGGGACGAGCGCGAGGAGACGCCCTGGCCCGTCATCCAGGAGGCCGCGAAGATCGGCCTGTACGGGTTCGAGTCCCTGGCCGATCTGTTCGGCGACCCCACCGGGCTCTCGCTGCAGATCGCCAACGAGGAGCTGTTCTGGGGCGACGCGGGCATCGGGATGGCCCTGTTCGGCACGTCGCTCGCGGTGGCCGGGATCTTCTCCGCGGGCACGCCCGACCAGCTCGCCGAGTGGGTGCCCCAGTGCTTCGGTGACGAGGACGAACCCAAGGTCGCGGCGTTCTGCGTCTCCGAGCCCGACGCGGGCTCGGACGTGTCGGCGATGCGGACCCGCGCGACGTACGACGAGGCACGCGACGAGTGGACCCTGTCCGGCCAGAAGGCGTGGATCACCAACGGCGGTATAGCGAACGTCCATGTGGTGGTCGCGTCCGTCGATCCGGCCCTTGGCTCGCGGGGACAGGCGGCGTTCATCGTGCCGCCCGCCACCCGCGGCCTCGAAGGCGCCAAGAAGATAAAGAAGCTGGGGCTGCGGGCCTCGCACACCGCGGATGTCTTCCTGGACGACGTACGCGTGCCGGGGCACTGTCTGCTCGGCGGCAAGGAGCGGCTCGACGCCCGCCTCGCCCGGGCCCGCGAGGGGAGCAAGGCCGGTTCCGGAGGCGGCGCGAAGGCGGGTGCCGGAGGCCGCGGGCAAGCCGCCATGGCGACCTTCGAGGTGAGCCGGCCGACGGTGGGGGCGCAGGCGCTCGGCATCGCGCGGGCCGCGTACGAGTACGCCCTCGACTACGCGGGCTCCCGGGTCGCCTTCGGCCGCCCCATCATCGAGAACCAGTCCATCGCCTTCGCGCTCGCCGATCTGCGGACCGAGATCGAGGCGGTGCGGCTGCTGATCTGGCAGGCGTCGTGGATGGCGCGGAACGACAAGTCGTTCGACGCGGGGCAGGGCTCCATGTCCAAGCTGCGGGCCGGGGAGCTCGCGGTGGCGGCCACGGAGAAGGCCGTGCAGGTGTTGGGGGGCGCGGGGTACAGCAGGGAGCACCCGGTGGAGCGGATGTACCGGGACGCGAAGATCTACACGATCTTCGAGGGAACGAGTGAGATTCAGCGGCTTGTGATCGCTCGGGCGATTTCCGGACGGCAGATTCGCTGAGGGGCTGGCCGCAGGCCTATAGCCGTGGGCCTCGTATAGCCGTGGGCCTCGCGCCGTGGGCGTGGGACCCGGGCCTCGCGCCGTGGGCCTCGCGCCATGGCCAGAGGGCGTGGCGCCGTGAGGCCGTAGCGCCGTGAGGCCGTAGCGCCGTGAGGCCGTAGCGCCGTGAGGCCGTAGCGCCGTGGCGCCGTGAGCGCCGCGATTACCCGCTTCGTCTGGGGCGTCCTCAGGCGCCGTGCAGGCCGGATATCGAGCCCGTCCCGGTTCCGCCAAGGCGCCGGATCGAGAAAAATCCTTCAAGCAACCCCTGACCTGCGCCGATGAAAAGATCATGACGTCGACGCAACCCTCCCTCCGTGAGCCCGACGCCGTCCTCGGGCTGCTCAACAGCCGCCGCGACGTCGGACGCAGCGTCCGGCGCGGCGTCCTCTGTCTCCTCCCGGCCTGCGTCATCGCGTTCGCCGGGTTCCAGCGGCGCTGGATGTCCGACGACGGGCACATCTACGTCCGTACGGTCCGCCAGATCCTGGCGGGCAACGGCCCCGTCTTCAACGCGGGCGAGCGCGCCGAGTCCTCCACCGGCACCCTCTGGCAGTGGCTGCTCGTGCTTGCGGGGCTGCCGGGCACCGACGTCGCGAGGGCGGCGATGTACGGGGGGCTGCTGTTGACCGCCGCCGGGTTCGCGTTCGCCTCACTCGGGGCGCTGCGGCTGTACGCGGACAAGGCTGTCCTTCCTCTCGGCTGCCTCGTCCTGCTCGCCCTGCCTCCCGTCTGGGACTTCGCCACCTCCGGTCTGGAGACCGGCCTCGCCACGTGCTGGATCGCGGGCGCGTGGCTGCTGCTCGTCTCGCGGGCGCACTCGCCCGCCACCTGCGTGGTCATCGGACTCGGCCCGCTCGTACGGCCCGACCTGGCGCTGGTGTCCGCGGTCTTCCTCGGGGCGCAGTGGCTGATGGTGCGGCCCTCGCGGCGGGCCGCTCTCGGCGGACTCGGAGCGGCCCTCGCGCTGCCGGTCTCGTACGAGATCTTCCGGATCGGGTACTACGGACAGCTGATGCCGCTGCCCGGCGTGACCAAGGAGGCGTCGCAGAGTCTGTGGGGGCGCGGGTTCGACTACCTCGTGGACTTCGGCGGGCCCTATCTGCTCTGGATGCCCGCGCTGTTCCTGCTCGCGGCCCTGCTGCCGTCGGCCGCGGAGAGGCGTGACGCCGCGCCGCTCGTCCCCGCGCTCGCGCCCGTCGTCGCGGGGCTCCTCTGCTGGGGCTACGTCATCAAGGTCGGCGGCGACTTCATGCACGGCCGGATGTTCCTGCCGGGTCTGCTGCTCATGCTCCTGCCGGTCTTCCTGGTGCCGCTCACGCGCGCGTGGGCCATCGCGGCGGTGGGCATCGGGATCTGGGCCGTGGCCTGCGCGAGCTTGCTGCGGATCCCGTACGAGGGGCGGATCGGGCCCGGCGGGGTGGCGGACGAACGCGGTGTGTACGTCCAGCAGAACGCCGCCGCTCACCCCCTCCACCACGGCTTCGCGGGCTATCCGAGCAACGTCGAGTACGCACGTCTCGTACGCGACGCCGATCGCGCGGGAACCCCGAGCCTGTTCCTCGCCAGAACCCCGGCCGCCGCCAACTCCCCCACCGTCACCGGCGTCTACAGCACCCTCGGCTTCAGCGGAACCGTGGTCCCCCTGAACGGGGCCGCCCTCGATCCGATCGGCCTCGCCTATCCGCTGGCCGCCCACTCCGAGCGCATCGACGGCCGCGTGGGCCACGACAAGCGGCTGCCCGACACGTGGATCTTCGCCGACCGTGGACGCGGCCCCCTCCCCGAGGGCCTCGACCCTGCGGACGTCGCGGCCGCCCGGCGGGCACTCGGCTGCGGGCCGCTGGCCGAGCTGCGGGCGGCTACGCGGGATCCGATGACGCCGGGGCGGTTCCTGCGCAATGTCACCGGGGTGTGGGAACGGACGTCGTTCCGCTTCCCGAACGATCCGGTGCGGGCCGAACGGGAGCTCTGCGGCGACTAACCGGAGCGAGCAGTTCGGCCCAGCCGAAGCCAGCAGTTCGGCGGCTTGATCGCGCCGGTCCCGTGCGGCCCGTCGAACGTCGGATTCCGCCAGCTACACGGGTCTTGAATGTTGAGCGATCACGTCCGATGCTGGCGGTTCTTGTTGCCTTGCGTTTTGCCTTACGTTCGGAGTTGCAGCATGGGCGCACATCTGCCGAGCCGTCGATCGTTCCTCGCCACCGGCACCGCCCTCGTGGGCTGGGCCGCCTTCGCAGCGCAGAAACAGGCCTTCGCAGCGGAGGCGGAGACGAAGGCGGCTCGGGTGCCCGAGTGGAGCGCCGATCCGCGCGTCTTCCAGGTCAACAGAGAACCCGCCAGGCCCAGACTCGTCCCGTACGCCTCCACGGCCGACGCCCTGCGCGGCGACCTCGCCAAGTCGCCGTACTACCGCTCCCTGAACGGCAAGTGGCGCTTCCACTGGTCGAAGAACCCCGAGCAGCGGCCCACCGGCTTCGAGGCCGACGCCTACGACGTCAGCGGCTGGGACCACATCCCCGTGCCCTCCAACTGGGAGATCGAGGGCTATCCGGAGCCGATCTACCTCAACATCAGATATCCGTGGGAGGGCTACGAGAAGCCCGACTTCCCCGACGTGCCCAAGGACTTCAACCCCGTCGGCTCCTACCGCCGCACCTTCACCGTCCCGGACGACTGGTCAGGGCGGCGCACCCTGATCTCCTTCCAAGGGGTGAAGTCGGCCTTCTTCGTCTGGGTCAACGGCAAGAAGGTCGGCTACAGCGAGGACAGTTACACCCCGGCCGAGTTCGACATCAGCCCCTATCTGCGGCCCGGCGCCAACTCCCTCTCGGTGGAGGTCTACCGCTGGTCCGACGGCAGCTGGCTGGAGGACCAGGACATGATCGACCTGTCCGGGATCTTCCGGGACGTGTATCTGTACGCGATCCCCCTCGTGCATGTGCACGACGTCTTCGTACGGACGGATCTGGACTCGGCGTTCCGCGACGCGACGCTGTCCGTCACCACCGTCGTACGCGACCGGACCGGCAAGGCGCGCAAGTCGGAGCACCGCGTCACGGCCCGGCTCCACGACACCAAGGGCCGCCCCGTGCCGGGCACGGAACTGACCGGCGTGCCCGAATTCGACGAGCCGCTCACCCTGAAGGCCGACGTCGAAGCGCCCGCCCTCTGGTCCGCCGAGGACCCGAATCTCTACACGCTCGTCGTCACCCTCACCGACGGCGAGGGCCGCACGACCGACGTCCAGCGCACCCGCATCGGGTTCCGCCAGGTCGACTTCGGCCCCGGAAAGTGGACGGTCAACGGCAAGCACGTCATGCTGCACGGCACCAACCGGCACGAGTCGACCCCGGAGCACGGACAGGCCGTACCGGAGTCGGTCATGGTCGAGGATGTCCTGCTGATGAAGCGGCACAACATCAACGCCGTCCGGACCTCGCACTACCCCAACCACCCGCGCTGGCTGGAGCTGTGCGACGAGTACGGCCTGTACGCCATCGACGAGACCAACCTGGAGACGCACGGGGTGCGCGACCGGCTCCCCGCCTCACTGCCCGACTGGACCGACGCCTGCGTGGACCGGATCCGCTCGATGGTCGAGCGCGACAAGAACCACGCCTGTGTGGTGGCCTGGTCACTGGGCAACGAGGCCGGCGAGGGCGACAACTTCAAGTCGATGGCGCACTGGGTGCGGGCCCGCGACGACTCCCGTCCCGTGCACTACGAGGGCATGAACTCCGTCGCCGACGTGCACAGCGAGATGTACACGAAGCCCGCCGACGTCGAGAAGTACGGCAAGTCCGGCAACTCCAAGCCGTACATGCTCTGCGAGTACACGCACGCGATGGGCAACAGCAACGGCAATCTGCCCGAGTACTGGGAGATCTTCGAGAAGTACCCGAACCTGCACGGCGGTTTCGTCTGGGACTGGGTCGACCAGAACATCCGCCTCCCCATTCCCGGCGACCGCAGGCACAGCTATCTCTCGTACGGCGGTGACTGGCACCCCGGCTATCCCACGGACAGCAACTTCAGCTGCAACGGTCTTGTGGCGTCGACCCGCGCACCCCACCCCGGCCTCATGGAGATCAAGAAGGTCTACCAGCCCGTTGCCGTCACGGCCGACGACCTCGGGGAGGGGACCGTCAAGGTCCGCAACAAGCACCTCTTCAGCGGTCTGGACGCGTACGAGCTGCGCTGGAGCGTGACGCGCGACGGTGAGGAGGTCCAGCACGGCACCCTGCGCGCGCCCGATGTGGCGCCGGGCACCTCCCGGGCCGTACGCATCCCGTACAAGAAGCCCGGCAGCCTCGGACCCGGCGCCGAGTACTGGCTCGACGTCACCTTCGTCCTGCGCCACAAGACCCGCTGGGCTCCGGCGGGACACACCGTCGCCGCCGAACAGCTCCCCCTGGACTGGCACGCCCCCGCCCCCGCCGACCCCGAGCCCGGCACACTGCCCGCCCTCGAACTCACCCAGAGCGGCACCGAGGTGAGGGTCACGGGGCGCGATATCGAGGTCGTCCTGTCCAAGGAGACCGGCACCCTCTCCTCGTACAAGGTCAAGGGGAAGCCTCTGCTCGCGGGCGGCCCCGTACCCAACTTCTGGCGTGCCCCCACCGACAACGACATCGGCCGCAAGTTCCAGGAGACGGCGGCCACCTGGCGCGAGGCGGGTGCCAAGGCGAAGATCACGGAGGTCAAGGCCGCGCGGCCGGCGCCCGGCGAGGTCACCATCGAGGTGAGCTCCACGCTGCCGACCGAGCCGCAACCGTCCTCCTGGCACACGGTGTTCACGGTGCGCGGGGACGGCGAGGTGCGGGTCAGGCACACGCTGAAGGCGGCGGCGGGGCTGCCCGACCTGCCCGTGGTGGGTGCCCTGCTGACCGTGCCCGCCGGGTTCGAGCGGATCGACTGGTACGGGCGCGGGCCGCACGAGAACTACCAGGACCGCAAGTCGGCGGCTTTCGTGGGCCGTTACCGTTCCACGGTGGACGACCAGGTCGCGCCGTACGTCCGGCCGCAGCAGACCGGCAACATGACGGATGTGCGGCGCTTCTCGCTCGCCGACCGCTCGGGCGGCGGCCTGACCGTGCTCGCCGACCCGGCCGAGGGCGAGCCTCTCCTTGAGACCAGCGCGCTGCACCACTCGCCGGCGGATCTGGACGGGCCAAGACACCCGCACGAGGTGAAGCGACGCGAGGAGACGGTGCTCGGGGTCAACCACCGGCAGATGGGAGTCGGCGGCAACGACTCCTGGGGCGCGCCTCCACTGGAGGCATACCTGCTGCGCTCCGGGCGAACCTACACGTACGCCTACCGGCTACAACCACTCACCCCGTCCTGACCCCACCCACCCCCCTCCCCGGGCCCCCCCCCCCCCCGCCGGCGCCGTGGGGGGGGTCGGAGGGGCAAACCCGCCCAGACAACGGTGGGGCTGGAGGGACGTGGGGATTGACGCCAAAAGACCCCCCCCCCCC
>NZ_JBHVXJ010000008.1:0-36914 GCF_042881845.1 Streptomyces sp. NPDC058257 | reverse complement strand
GCAGGGAGCGCGCGTCGCCGCGGTGGGCCTCCGCCCGGGGGGCGGGGGGCCCCGGGGAGGGGGGGTGGACTGCAGGAAAGTCCCGCCCGATCATGGTGTGTCGTGGCGTGTCGTGGGACTTTCCCGCAACTGCCCCCACGCCCCCACGCGCCGTCAGCTGACGACGTCCTTGCGGGCGAATCCACGGAATGCCAGCGCGAACAGCACCAGCGCGTACGCCACCGAGACGGCGGAGCCCTGGATCATGCCGCCCCACTCCATCTTCGGCTGGATCGCGTCCGCCCATGCGAACTGCCAGTGCGCCGGGAGGAAGTCGCGCCAGCTGCCCAGTGCCGTCACCGCGTCCAGGACGTTGCCGACGATCGTCAGGGCCACCGCGCCGCCCACCGCGCCGAGCGGCGCGTCCGTCTTCGTGGAGAGCCAGAACGCGAGCGCCGCCGTGACCAGTTGGGAGATGAAGATGTACGCCACGACGATCACGAGGCGCTGGGCCGCTGTTCCGGCGGAGAGGGTGCCGCCCGTCGGGATCTCCAGTGGGCCCCAGCCGTACGTCGCTGTTCCGACCGCCAGGGCGATCAGGGGGAGCATTATCATCGCCGCCGCGCTGAGGCCGAGCGCCACGGCCAGCTTCGACCACAGCAGGCGGGCCCGTGGTACCGGAGCTGCCAGGAGATAGCGCAGGGACGACCAGCTCGCCTCCGAGGCGACCGTGTCCCCGCAGAACAGTGCGACGGGGATGACCAGGAGGAAGCCCGCCGAGACGAACAGGCATGTCGCCGCGAAGTTCGCGCCGGACGCCGTGGCCGTGTCCATCAGCGTCACTCGGCCGCTTCTGGACTCCGGGGAGCCCGCGATGGTGAACGCGAGGACGAGGACGAAGGGCAGCAGGCCCATCACCCCGGCCATCACCAGGGTCCGGCGCCGCTTCAGCTGACGGATCGCCTCGACCCGTAGCGGCAGGGTGCGGCTGGGGCGGTATCCGGGAGCCGTGGCGCGTTCCGTGCCCGGCTCCATACCCGGCGTGCCCGGCCCTGTGCCCGGCCCCGTGCCCGGCCCCGTAGCTGTGGCGCTCATGCGGTGCCTCCGTCGATCAGGGTCAGGAACGCGTCTTCGAGGCGGCGGTGCGGGCCCATGGACTCCACGGGCAGTTCCAGGCGCACCAGTTCGGTGAGGAGGCGTGCGGCGCTCGACTCCTCCGTGCCGTCGAGGCGCACCAGGAGCCCGCCGTCCGCGCGGACCGCCGATGCGACGCCCGGCAGCGCGGCCACCTTCTCGACGAGTGGATCGGAGATGCCCTCCGCGAGCCCCACCAGGAGCGTGTCGCCGGAGCCGACGATCTCGGAGACCGGGCCCGCCTGGATGAGACGGCCGCGGTCCATGACCACCAGATGCGTGCAGGACTGCTCGACCTCGGCGAGGAGGTGGCTGGAGACTATGACCGTGCGGCCGCCCCGCGCGTACCGGATCAGTACCTCGCGCATCTCGCGGATCTGTGGCGGGTCGAGGCCGTTGGTCGGTTCGTCGAGGATCAGCAGGTCCGGCATGCCGAGCATGGCCTGGGCGATCGCGAGCCGCTGCCGCATGCCCTGCGAGTACGTCCGCACCGCGCGGGCAAGCGCGTCGCCGAGCCCGGCGATCTCCAACGCCTCGTCCATGCGGGCGTCTTCGGCGGGTCGTCCCGTGGCCTTCCAGTACAGCTCCAGGTTCTCGCGCCCGGAGAGGTGCGGCAGGAAGCCCGCGCCCTCGACGAACGCGCCGACCCGGGAGAGAACGGGTGCGCCCGGCCGGATCGCCTGCCCGAAGACGCGGATCTCGCCCGCGTCGGGGCGGATGAGGCCCATCAGCATGCGCAGGGTCGTCGTCTTGCCCGCGCCGTTCGGGCCGAGGAGGCCGAGCACTTGCCCCTTCTCGACGCTGAAGGAAAGGTCACGGACCGCGTAACGGTCCACCGACTTGGCGTACCGCTTGCTCAGATCCGTGATCCGCAGCGGTACTTCAGTGAGCTCCGGGTCCGGCGCGGGCGCCGTCGTCCGTCGCCGCGCGGTGATCAGGAGCAGCACCGCGATCACGGCTCCGGACGCCGGGAGCCACCACACCCAGGCGGGCAGCGGTGTCGCGGCCGTCTTCACGCCGGGCGCGGTGGGGACCGACAGGTCGCCCTGCAAGGCGACGGTGTACGTGGCGGGCTGCGTCGGAGAGGCGTAGCCCAGGTCCGTCGAGGCGAGGACGAGGCGGAGGCGGTGGCCCTTCTGTACGTCGTGGTCGACGGCGGGCAGGGTGACGGTGACGTCCTTGCCCGCCTTCGCGCCCGCCACGCGGATCGGCGAGACCAGTTGGGAGGGCAGCACCTTCTGGCTGCCGCCCGGCCCGACGTCGTACACCTTCCCGAAGAGCACGGCGTCCTCGCTGCTGGACTTGACGTGCACCCGCGCCTTCGGCGATCCGGTGACGCGCAGGTCGTCCTTGAACGGCGCCGACTCGAAGCTCGCGTTCTGGCCGGGGAAGTCGAGGGAGACCCCGACGCCGAGCGAGGACAGCTGGTTGAGCCCGCCGCCGCCCGCGCCGGGAAGGGCGGAGATGGCGGGCGGCGCGGCGCCCGCGGGGTTCTCGAAGCGCTGCTCGCGGCCGGTGAGCGCGATCTCCCGCTGCCCGCTCTCCAGGCCGGGGTACCGGTCGCCGCTCGCTCCCCGCGTCGTCGCGGACCCGTTGGTGGAGTCCATGCCTCCGGTGCGGGTGACGCGGAACTCGGGGCCGGTGTCCGCGCTCTTGTCGTCCTTCAGATAGCGGTCGAACCACGATCCGACACGGCCGTCGATCCGTCCGGTCTCGGGGTTGCCGCCGTCGTGGCCGCCCGAGATCCAGTCGACGGAGACGGGTGCGTGGTTGGCGCGGATCGCCTTGGCGGTGGCGTCGGCCTGGCCGAGCGGGAAGAGGGAGTCGGTCTGGCCCTGCACGACCAGGGCGGGCACCTTGATGCGGTCGCCCACGGCCGCGGGGCTGCGCTCGGCGAGGATCTCGCGCGCCGCGGCATCCGGCTTCCCGGCCTCCGCGACCCGGTTGTACATCTCACAGAGCTGCTTCTCGAACCGCTCGCAGCCACCGCCGGTGTTGATGAAGAGGCCTGCCCAGAGCTTCTTGAAGACGCCGTCGGGGAAGAGGGCGTCGCTGAGGTTCCAGTACGTGATCTTGGGCGCGATGGCGTCCACGCGGTCGTCGTACCCTGCCGTGAGGAGGGAGATCGCGCCTCCGTACGAAGCGCCGGTCATGCCGACACGGGGGTCGCCCTTCTTGTCCAGCTGCACCTCGGGCCGCTTCGCCAGCCAGTCGATCAGATGGGAGGCGTCGGCGACCTCGCCCTTCGGGTCGTTGAGGCCGATCTTGCCGGTGGACTTGCCGAAGCCGCGGGCTGACCAGGTCAGGACCGCGTACCCCTTGGCGGCCAGGCCTTCCGCCTGTGCGCGCAGCTCGTCCTTGTTCTCGCCGAAGCCGTGGCCGATGAGAACGGCGGGGCGCTTCTTCGACGCGTCACCCGCGGTGAAGTACGACGTGTCGATCTTCGCGCCGCCCGCGCCCGTCATCCGCATGACGTGGTCCTCGCGGTGCACGGCGGGCCCGTCGTCCGAGGCGGCTGCGGACCAGGTGCCCGCGCCCGCGAGCAGCGCGACGGCGGCCACCGCGGCGAGCAGTCTGCGCTTGGGCAGCTTCGGCAGTCGTAGATCCATGCGTCAACCGTACGGGCGAGGGCTGACATCCGGGGCAGCCGGTGGTGTGAACCCGGTTGTCTCCCTGGGGAGTACGTGAAGGTGCCCGCGTACAGCCGCTGCGGTACGGCCGGGCGTCTTCCCCCACCCCGTTCCGCGAACGCCGTACGGGCTGGACCAATCAGCCCGTACGGCGTTTGCGGACGAACCCGGCGAACCCGGCGAACCCGTTGAACACGGTGATGACGGTGAACCCGGTGATGGCGGCACGCGCCGACCGCCGCGCAGCCGCTAGTGGTTGCGCGGGAACCCCAGGTCCACGCCCTCCGGCGCGTCCGACGGGTCGGGCCAGCGCGTGGTGACGACCTTGCCCCGGGTGTAGAAGTGCGTCCCGTCATTTCCGTAGATGTGGTGATCTCCGAAGAGCGAGTCCTTCCAGCCACCGAAGGAGTGGTAGCCGACCGGCACCGGAATCGGGACGTTCACGCCCACCATCCCGGCCTCGATCTCCAGTTGGAAGCGCCGTGCGGCGCCGCCGTCGCGGGTGAAGATCGCCGTGCCGTTGCCGAAGGGCGACGCGTTCATCAGCGCCACCCCCTCCTCGTAGGTGTCGACCCGCAGCACGCACAGCACGGGGCCGAAGATCTCGTCCTTGTACGCGTCGGCCGTCACCGGAACGCGGTCCAGGAGCGAGAGCCCGATCCAGTGGCCGTCCTCGAAGCCATCGACCGTGTGGCCGGTGCCGTCCAGGACGACCTCGCAGCCCTCGGCAGCCGCACCCGTCACGTACGTCGCGACCTTGTCGCGGTGCGCCGCCGTGATGAGCGGGCCCATCTCCGAGGTCGGGTCGTTGCCGGGGCCGATCTTGATCTTCTCGGCGCGCTCCTTGATCTTCGCGACCAGCTCGTCGCCGATCGACCCGACCGCGACCACGGCCGAGATGGCCATGCAGCGCTCGCCCGCCGAGCCGTACGCCGCCGAGACGGCGGCGTCGGCCGCCGCGTCGAGGTCCGCGTCCGGCAGGACCAGCATGTGGTTCTTGGCGCCGCCGAGGGCCTGGACGCGCTTGCCGTTGGCGGTCGCGGTGGTGTGGATGTGACGGGCGATCGGCGTGGAGCCGACGAAGGAGACGGCCGCCACGTCCGGGTGCGCGAGCAGCCGGTCCACGGCCACCTTGTCGCCGTGCACGACGTTGAAGACGCCGTCCGGAAGACCCGCTTCCGAAAGGAGTTCCGCGATCTTCATCGCCGCCGACGGGTCCTTCTCCGACGGCTTCAGTACGAAGGTGTTGCCGCACGCGATGGCGAGCGGGAACATCCACATCGGCACCATGGCCGGGAAGTTGAACGGGGTGATGCCCGCGACGACGCCGAGGGGCTGGCGGATGGACGAGACGTCCACGCGCGAGGCGACCTCCGTCGACAGCTCGCCCTTCAGCTGGACCGTGATCCCGCAGGCGAGGTCGACGATCTCCAGACCACGGGCGACCTCGCCGAGCGCGTCCGAGTGCACCTTGCCGTGCTCGGCGGTGATCAGCTCGGCGATCGCGTCACGGTTGGCGTCGAGCAGCGCCCGGAAGGCGAAGAGCACCGAGGTGCGCTTGGCGAGCGAGGACTTGCCCCACGTGGCGTACGCCTCGCGCGCGGAGGCGACGGCGGCGTCCACCTCGTCCACGGACGCGAAGGCGACCTGCGTGGTGACGGCGCCGGTCGCCGGGTCGGTCACCGGGCCGTACGTACCCGACACACCCTCGACGGACTTCCCGCCGATCCAGTGATTGACGGTCTTCGTCATGACAAGCATCCCTACTCTCACAGGTGGCGGCGTCGGGCTGAGACGTGCCGGTCGTACTCTTTCCTGGCCCTGATCGCGGACGGCCGGTCCGCGGTCTCGGCCACGGGCACATCCCACCACGCCTGCGCCGGGGGCGGGGGCGACACTGTGTCTGCCGTTTCCGTCTCCACGTAGACACATGTGGGACCGTCGGCCACCCGCGCCTGGGCAAGAGCATCGCGCAGGTCAGCCACTGTTTTGGCGCGAATCACACGCATCCCGAGCGAGGCCGCGTTGGCCGCGAGATCGACGGGCAGCGGGGCACCCGTGTACGTGCCGTCGGGCGCCCGGAAGCGGTAGGCGGTCCCGAACCGCTCGGCGCCCACGGACTCGGAGAGCCCGCCGATGGACGCGTACCCGTGGTTCTGCAGGATCACGACCTTGACCGGGATGTTCTCCTGGACCGCAGTGACGATCTCGGTGGGCATCATCAGATACGTCCCGTCGCCCACCAGAGCCCAGACCGGACGCTCCGGCGCGGCCATCGCGACGCCGATCGAGGCGGGGATCTCGTAGCCCATGCAGGAGTAGCCGTACTCGACGTGGTACTGCCGGGGCGAGCGCGCCCTCCACAGCTTGTGGAGATCCCCGGGCAGGGACCCGGCCGCGTTGATGATCACGTCCTCGTCCGTGACCAGCGCGTCGAGCAGGCCGAGGACCTGGAGCTGTGTGGGCCGTACGTCGGGTTCGTCGGCCGCGTACGCGGCGTCCACGCGCTGCTCCCAGCGCACCTTGTCCTCGGTGTACTCCGCGACGTACGCGGGCGGGACCCGCCACCCCTCAAGGGCGCCGGTCAGGGCCTCCAGGCCCGCGCGCGCGTCCGCGATCAGAGGCGCGCCCGCCATCTTGTGCCCGTCGAACGCGGTGATGTTGAGGTTGAGGAAGCGCACGCCGGGCTCGGCGAAGAGCGTGTTGGACGCGGTGGTGAAGTCGCTGTAGCGGGTGCCGACGCCGATCACCAGGTCGGCGGTGCGGGCCAGTTCATCGGCGGTGGCGGTGCCCGTGTGCCCGATGCCGCCGACGTCCGCCGGGTGGTCGAACCGCAGAGCCCCCTTGCCGGCCTGGGTGGAGGCGACGGGGATCCCGGTCGCGTCCGCGAACTCCCGCAGCGCCTCCTCGGCCGCGCTGTGGTGGACCCCGCCGCCCGCGACGATCAACGGGCGCCGCGCCTCGCGCACCGCCCGCGCGGCGGCGGCCAGCTCACGCGGGTCGGGGGCCTGACGGCGGACGCCCCACACCCGCTCGTCGAAGAACTCCTCCGGCCAGTCGAAGCCTTCCGCCTGCACGTCCTGCGGAAGCGCGAGGGTGACGGCGCCGGTGTCCGCCGGGTCGGTGAGCACGCGCATCGCGGCGAGCGCGGCCGGGATCAGGGCCTCGGGCCGGGTGATCCGGTCGAAGTACTTCGACACCGGGCGCAGACAGTCGTTGACCGACACGTCGCCCGCGTACGGGACTTCGAGCTGCTGGAGCACCGGGTCCGCGGGGCGGGTCGCGAAGGTGTCGCCCGGCAGCAGGAGCACCGGGAGGTGGTTGACGGTCGCGAGCGCGGCGCCGGTGACGAGGTTGGTCGCGCCGGGTCCGATGGACGTCGTGACGGCGTGTGTGGACAGGCGGCCCGACTGGCGGGCGTACCCCACGGCGGCGTGCACCATGGCCTGTTCGTTACGTCCCTGGCGGTAGGGCATGTCGTCGCCGCACTCCACGAGTGCCTGGCCGATGCCCGCCACGTTGCCGTGCCCGAAGATGCCCCAGGTGGCACCGATGAGCCGCTGCCGCTCGCCGTCGCGTTCGGTGAACTGCCGGGACAGGAAGCGGACGAGGGCCTGCGCGGTGGTCAGCCTGATCGAGGTCATCGATTTCGCTCCCCAGTCATCGGTATTCCTCCGCCGTCATCGGTACCCCTCCGTGTGATCGGGATGGAAGCAGATCCGCCACTCCCGCTCGTCCCCGGGACCGGCCATCACATTCAGGTAGTACATGCTGTGCCCCGGCTGGGCGATCGACGGGCCGTGCCAGCCGTCGGGGACGAGCACCGCGTCGCCCGTACGGACCTCGGCAAGGACGTCGGTGCCGCCGGGCCTGGACGGGAAGACCCGCTGATAGCCGAAGCCCTCGGGCCCGTCGTCCGGTGCGGCCTCGATCTCGAAGTAGTAGATCTCTTCGAGTTCGGCCTCGACTCCCGGGCGGTGCTCGTCGTGCTTGTGCGGCGGGTACGAGGACCAGTTGCCGCCGGGGGTGATCACCTCGACGGCGATGAGGCGGTCGCAGTCGAAGGCGTCGGCGGACGCGAAGTTGCGGACCTCTCGGGCGCAGGTGCCGGTACCGCGGTGCTCGACGGAGACCTCCGGCGCGGAGCCGTAGCGGGCGGGGAGTCGACGCTCGCACTTCGCTCCTGCCAGGGCGAAGCGGCCTCCCGCGCCGGAGGCGATCTGGATGTGGGCGTCACGGGGCACGTAGGCGAAGTCGCTCACTCCGCTGAACACGCTCTCCCGGCCCAGCAGTTCGATGATCTCGTCTTCCGCGTGCACCGTACAGCCGCCGGTCAGCGGGAGCACGATCCATTCACTCTCCCCAGTGGCGAAGGCGTGCGTGGCACCGGGTTCGATGTCGACCACGCGCAGCGCGGAATAGACCAGACCGGACCGTTTCGGGTCGAGTTCGAGGGCGTACGGCCCCTCGGCCGCGCTGCCCTTCGGTACGTACGTCATGTGGCCCTCCTGCCCATATGGCCCTCCTACAGCAGTCCGACGGCGGTGTCGACGGCGCCCGACACATCGCCGTCCGCCGGATACAGCAGCGTGCGCCCCGCTACGAGTCCGTGCACGGTGGGCAGTTGGAGCGCGCCCCGCCACTTCTCGTACGCGGCGTCGCTGTCGTCACCCAGGTCGCCTCCGAGGAGGACGGCGGGCAGTGTCGAGGCCTCCATGACGCGTGCCATGTCGTCCGGATTCTCGGTCACGGGGACCTTCAACCAGGTGTACGCCGATGTCCCGGCGAGCCCCGACGCGATGGCGATGGACGTGGTGACGGCCTCGGCGCTCAGGTCGTTGCGCGGCGGACCGCCGTCGGGCGGGCGCCGGCAGAGGAAGGGCTCGACGAAGACGGGCAGTCTCCTCGCCGCCATCGCGTCGACGGCGCGGGCGCTGGAGTGCAGGGTCGTGAGGGAACCGGCGTCCTCGTAGTCGACGCGCAGCAGGAGCTTGCCCGCGTCGAACCCGAGCCGGTCGATGTCCTCGGCCCGGTAGCCCGTGAACCGGTCGTCCAGCTCGAACGAGGCCCCCGCGAGCCCGCCCCTGTTCATCGACCCCATGACGATCTTGCCGTCGAGGGCGCCGAGCAGGAGGAGGTCTTCGAGGATGTCGGCGGTGGCGAGCACGCCGTCCACGCGGGGGCGCGAGAGCGCGAGGCAGAGCCGTTCGAGCAGGTCCGCGCGGTTGGCCATCGCCAGCTTGTCCCCGCCGACGGCGAGGGCGCCCCGGGCGGGGTGGTCGGCAGCGATGATCATCAGCCGCCCGCTGCCGCCCAGGAGCGGGCGGCGGGGGCGACGGGCGGCGGCCTCCGCGACGGCTTCGGGGTGCCGGGCCCGGATCCGGACGAGTTCGGCGACGTCGACCATGCCGTCGCCCCCGAGGCCACCTCTGTGGCCATCTCTGCGGCCGCCCCTGCGATCACCCATGTGGTCATCCATGCGCCACGGCTCCCGCGGCGAGGGCCGCCTCGACCTCGTCCGGGAACGGCATCGCCGACGAACACTCCAGGCGTGAGGCGACGATCGCGCCCGCCGCGTTGGCGTACCGCATGATCCGTTCCAACTCCCATCCTTCGAGCAGCCCGTGGCACAGCGCGCCGCCGAAGGCGTCCCCGGCCCCGAGGCCGTTGAGCACCGTCACGGGCAGCGGCGGCACCTCGGCGGCCTCGCCCGAGCTGTTCATCGCGAGCACCCCCTTGGGCCCCTGCTTGACCACGGCGAGTTCGACACCGGCGGCCAGCAACGCGCAAGCGGCGGCGCGGGGTTCGCGCTCCCCCGTGGCCACCTCCACCTCGTCGAGGTTGCCCACCGCGACGGTGGCCTGCGCGAGCGCCCGCGCGTAGAAGCCGCGCGCGTCCTCGGCGCGCTCCCAGAACATCGGCCGCCAGTCGAGGTCGAAGACGGTGAGCCCGGCCTTCGCCCGCCCACGGAGCGCGGCCAGCGTCGCCGACCTGCTCGGCTCAGCGCAAAGACCCGTGCCCGTCATCCAGAACACCCGTGCGGAGGCGATCGCGCCGAGGTCGAGTTCCTCCTCGTACATCTCCAGGTCGGGGGCTTTCGGCTGCCGGTAGAAGTAGAGCGGGAAGTCGTCCGGCGGGAAGACCTCGCAGAAGGTCACCGGGGTCGGCAGCCCCGCGACCCCGCTCACCCAGCGGTCGTCGACCCCGAACTGCCGCAGTTCCCGGTGCAGATACTCCCCGAACGGGTCCTCGCCGGTGCGCGTGACGACCGCGACCCGGTGGCCGAGGCGGGACGCGGCGACGGCGACGTTCGACGCCGAGCCGCCCAGGAACTTGCCGAACGTGCTGACATCGGCGAGAGACACCCCGGCCTGCAGGGGATACAGATCCACCCCGATCCGGCCCATCGTGATGACGTCGTACGGATCGGTGACGTCATACGGATCGATGACGTCGTTCGGATCGGCCACCCTGCACTCCTTGTCGACATCGCCCCGTCGGACCCGGCCCTTGGACCCTCCCTAGGTCTATGCCGCCCCACGAACCCTGTCAACACATTGTCCTTACATTCGGACCACTCCTTGACATCGTTCCGCGGCGCCCTGAAAGCTGGCGGGCATGACGACGCTGTCACGCATCCGGATCGGCTCGGCACCCGACTCGTGGGGCGTGTGGTTCCCCGAGGATCCGGGCCAGGTTCCCTGGAGCCGCTTCCTCGACGAGGTGGCGGACTGCGGATACGAGTGGATCGAGCTCGGCCCTTACGGCTACCTGCCCACGGATCCGGCCGAACTGACCGCCGAGACCCAGCGCCGCGGCCTGCGGGTCTCGGCCGGCACGGTCTTCACCGGCCTGCACCACGGGCCATCCGTATGGCACAAGACGTGGGCCCATGTGGCCGACAACGCCGCGCTCGCCCAGGCGATGGGCGCCGAGCACCTCGTCGTCATCCCGTCCTTCTGGCGCGACGACAAGACCGGCGAGGTCCTGGAGGACCGCACGCTCACGCCGGAGCAGTGGCGTCAGCTGACGCTCCAGACCGAGCGGTTGGCGCACGAGGTGCGCGAGCGCTACGGCCTGCGCGTGGTCGTCCACCCCCATGCCGACACGCACATCGACGACGAGGAGAACGTCACCCGCTTCCTCGACGCGACCGACTCCGACCTCGTCTCGCTCTGCCTGGACACGGGCCATTACGCCTACTGCGGCGGCGACAACCTCAAACTGATCGAGACGTACGGCGAACGCATCGGCTATCTGCACCTCAAGCAGGTCGACCCTGCCGTCCTGGCCGAAGTGCGCGACCAGGAAACGCCGTTCGGGCCCGCCGTGGCCCGCGGCGTGATGTGCGAGCCGCCGACCGGAGTGCCCGCGATCGAGCCGGTTCTCGCGGCGGCCCAGAAGCTGGGCGTCGACCTGTTCGCCATCGTCGAGCAGGACATGTATCCCTGCCCGCCGGACAAGCCGCTGCCCATCGCCCGCCGGACACGCTCGTACTTGCGCTCCTGCGGCGCGTGACGCCGCGCCGGGAAGCGGCGGGGGATCCGCGGGCCGGTGGGGGCTGATCGGGCGGTTCCCGGCGCCCCTTCGGGCGCGCCCCGTACCGGAATGCGCAGCCGCCGTTCCGGTAGCGGCTTCTCCCACCCCGCTTCCGCACCAAGGCCTGCCCGCTCGGCGGACCGGTGTGCCCGGAATGCATCACAAGCGTCACAAACAACCTCTCCGCGTCACACATGTCCCGTATACGCGGGTCTTCCGTCACAGCCGGTCGACAGCCGCCCTCCTGTGCTCACTCCTTGTCGTTCACCGGGCACAGGGTGAGTGATCGCCAGCGTCGCACCGCAGCTCCCCCGACGGCTCCCCCCGAGCCGCCCCTGCGGCGCCCGCAGGGAGGTGTCACAGATGACCGACCGAAGGCTCTGGTCGTACAAAGAGATCGCCGCACACATCCGCGTGCAGCCCGACACCGTGCGCTCCTATCGCAAGCACGGCCTGCTCCCCGACCCCGACCACGTGGAGTCCGGAAAGCCCTACTGGTACGCGGACACCGTCCGCGCCTGGGTGGCCGCGAGGCCGCGCAACCGCGGACGCGACAGATGACCGCCCCGGCCAATCGCCGCCCCCGGCCTCCCCGCCCCTCATCGAGATGTACCCCCTAGGGGTATAGTGTGGTGAGTGCCAGGGGGTCTCCGGGAACACCGGGACCACTCCTGCACATTACGACGCATAAGTACGCACACACGCCGCACCCTCATCGAGGAGAACGACATGAGCGCCCAGACCGAGCTCCCGCAGGCCGAGGCCGCCGGCTCCTGCTGCTCCCCCAGCGGTTCCTGCCACTCCGACGGCGCCGCCGAGACGCCGCCGGGTGCCGTGACGACCGTGTACGAGGTGACCGGCATGACCTGTGGTCACTGCGAGGGCGCTGTCTCCAGTGAGATCTCGGAGCTCGCGGGCGTCAGCTCCGTCAAGGCGGTGGCCGCCACCGGCCAGGTGACCGTGGTCTCCGAGGCCCCGCTCGACGAGGCCGCGGTCCGCGCCGCGGTCGACGAGGCGGGCTACGAACTCACCGGCGTCAGCAAGGTCTGACCCGGCCCCTGCCGGGTACCCCGGGCCCTGTGACACCGTCACAGGGCCCGCAGCCGTCCCATCCCCGACCCAGACGTACGAGAGAGCCATGAACGAAGTCGAACTCGCCGTCGGCGGGATGACCTGCGCCTCCTGCTCCGCCCGCATCGAGAAGAAGCTGAACCGCGTGGAGGGCGTGACCGCGTCGGTCAACCTCGCCACGGAGAAGGCCAAGGTCTCGTACGCGGAAGGGGTCGAGGTCGCTCAGCTGATCGCGACGGTCGAGAAGCTGGGCTACACCGCGCAGGAGATCGCCCCCGCTCCCCCGGAGCCGGACCCCGATTCGGGCGCGCCGCCCGCCACGACCGCCGACATCACCGAGCCCGACACCCTGCGCCAACGCCTCATCGGCTCGGCGGTGCTCTCACTGCCCGTGGTCCTGCTCGCGATGATCCCCTCGTCCCAGTTCGACAACTGGCAGTGGCTCTCGCTGACGCTGGCCGCGCCCGTCGTCGTGTGGGGCGGATACCCCTTCCACCGGGCCGCCTTCACGAACTTGCGGCACGGCGCGGCGACGATGGACACGCTGGTGTCAGTGGGCACGCTCGCCGCGTTCGGCTGGTCGCTGTGGGCGCTCTTCCTCGGGGACGCGGGGATGCCGGACATGCGGCACGGCTTCGAGTTCACGGTCTCGCGCGCCGATTCCTCCTCGACGATCTATCTCGAAGTCGCCGCCGGTGTCATCACGTTCATCCTGCTCGGGCGCTGGCTGGAGGCCCGCTCGAAGCGGAAGGCGGGCGCGGCCCTGCGCGCGCTGCTCGAACTGGGCGCCAAGGACGCGGCCGTGCTGCGGGACGGCTCGGAGGTCCGTGTTCCGGTCGCGCGTCTCGTGGTCGGCGACCGTTTCGTCGTACGTCCCGGGGAGACCGTCGCGACCGACGGCACCGTCGTCGACGGCTCATCGGCGGTCGACATCTCGATGCTGACCGGTGAGTCCGTCCCGGTGGACGTGGCCGCGGGCGACGCGGTGACCGGCGCGACCACGAACGTCTCGGGGCGGCTCGTCGTGGACGCCACGCGTGTCGGCGCCGACACGCAACTGGCCAGGATGGCCAAGCTCGTCGAGGACGCGCAGACCGGCAAGGCCCAGGTGCAGCGCCTCGCCGACCGGATCGCCGGGATCTTCGTGCCGGTGGTCCTGCTGATCGCCGCCGCCACGCTCGGCGCCTGGCTCGGCGTCACCGGCGACGTGACCGCCGCCTTCACGGCGGCCGTCGCGGTCCTGATCATCGCCTGCCCGTGCGCGCTCGGCCTGGCGACGCCGACCGCCCTGATGGTCGGCACGGGGCGCGGCGCGCAGCTCGGCATCCTCATCAAGGGCCCCGAAGTCCTGGAGTCCACACGCCGGGTGGACACCGTCGTCCTGGACAAGACCGGGACGGTGACGACGGGGCGGATGACGCTGCGGGACGTGTACGCCGCCGGGGAGACCGAGGAGAAGCAGCTGCTGCGCCTCGCAGGGGCCCTGGAGCACGCCTCGGAGCACCCCGTGGCGCGGGCGGTCGCTGCGGGCGCCGCGGCCGAGTTGGGGCTTCCGGTGGGCGCCCTGCCCGCCGTGGAGGGGTTCGAGAACGTCGCGGGTTCCGGCGTACGCGGCACGGTGGAAGGGCACTTCGTGCTCGCGGGGCGTGAGCGGCTCCTCGCGGACGCGGGAGTCGAGGGGCTCGCTTCGGTGGCCGCGCTCAAGGCGGCGGCCGAGGAGGCGGGACGTACGGCCGTCCTGGTCGCCTGGGACGGCGTGGCACGCGGCGTCCTCGCCGTCGCCGACGCGGTCAAGGACACCAGCGCCGAAGCGGTGCGCGAGCTGCGCGCCCTGGGCCTGAGGCCGGTGCTGCTCACCGGGGACAACCAGGCTGTCGCCCAGGCGGTGGCGGAGGCCGTCGGCATCGACGCGGACGCCGTGTACGCCGAGGTCCTGCCCGAGGAGAAGGTCGATGTCGTACGACGGCTGCGGGGCGAGGGCAAGGTCGTCGCGATGGTCGGGGACGGGGTCAACGACGCCGCCGCGCTCGCCACCGCCGATCTGGGTCTCGCGATGGGCACGGGCACGGACGCCGCCATCGAGGCGAGTGATCTGACGCTGGTGCGCGGGGACTTGCGCGGAGCCGCGGACGCGATCAGGCTCTCCCGTAAGACCCTCGCCACGATCAAGGGCAATCTCTTCTGGGCCTTCGGCTACAACGTCGCGGCGCTGCCGTTGGCGGCGGCCGGACTGCTGAATCCGATGATCGCGGGGGCCGCGATGGCGTTCTCCTCGGTCTTCGTCGTGACCAACAGCCTTCGCCTCAGAGCTTTTACATAGTCCCTTCACATCCTGGTTGCAGTATTCTCACTCATGAGTCCCGATCGGCATATCGGGCCGCTTGCGCATGTACAGGACATATGCAAGAGACGCAGATCACAGGCATCCGAACGTAACCATTCAGGGGGTTCGCGAGTCTAAGAAGCGATGCCAGGGACGTCTTGGGGGACGTCTCTAGACATCGGGGACATCTTGGGGGATGTTCCTAGGAATGCGTTGGCCGGGGCACGTGCACCGGAGAGCTTTGAGCGGCCCTCCCGATCCGTACGCGTCCCGGCAGATCGCAGCACGAGAAGTTCAGGACGTACGAGCAGTACAGGCAGTACCAGCAGTACAACTGGCGCGCTGCCACCACAGACGCCCGGCCGGATCCCGTGGGGGGAATCCGCACCGGGAAACAGGAAAGCGCCCCGACCGTCGACCCGTGGGGGGATCGGCGGCGGGGCGCTTTTCGCTTGCTGAGTTCCTGATCGCGCCTACGGCGTGCGGGTCAGCGACCCTCGACCGGGACGAAGTCCCGGAGAACCTCACCCGTGTAGATCTGACGCGGACGCCCGATGCGGGATCCGGGCTCCTTGATCATCTCGTGCCACTGCGCGATCCAGCCCGGAAGACGGCCGAGCGCGAACAGCACGGTGAACATCTCGGTCGGGAAGCCCATCGCGCGGTAGATGAGGCCCGTGTAGAAGTCCACGTTCGGGTAAAGCTTGCGCTCGACGAAGTAGTCGTCGGCCAGCGCGTGCTCTTCCAGCTTCAGCGCGATGTCGAGCAGCTCGTCGGACTTGCCGAGCGCCGAGAGGACGTCGTGCGCCGCCGCCTTGATGATCTTCGCCCGGGGGTCGAAGTTCTTGTAGACGCGGTGCCCGAAGCCCATGAGCTTCACGCCGTCTTCCTTGTTCTTCACCTTGCGGATGAAGGTGTCGACGTCGCCGCCGTCCTGCTTGATGCCCTCGAGCATCTCCAGGACGGACTGGTTGGCGCCACCGTGCAGCGGGCCCCAGAGGGCCGAGATACCGGCGGAGATCGAGGCGAACATGTTCGCCTGCGACGAGCCCACCAGACGCACGGTGGAGGTCGAACAGTTCTGCTCGTGGTCCGCGTGCAGGATCAGGAGCTTGTCGAGCGCGGAGACGACGACCGGGTCGAGGTCGTACTCGGCGGCCGGCACCGAGAAGGTCATGCGCAGGAAGTTCTCGACATAGCCGAGGTCGTTGCGCGGGTAGACGACCGGGTGGCCCTGCGACTTCTTGTACGCGTAGGCCGCGATCGTCGGAAGCTTGGCGAGCAGGCGGATCGTCGAGAGGTCGCGCTGCTCCTCGTCGAACGGGTTGTGGCTGTCCTGGTAGAACGTCGACAGCGCACTGACCACGGACGACAGCATCGCCATCGGGTGGGCGTCGCGCGGGAAGCCGTCGTAGAACCGCTTGACGTCCTCGTGCAGCAGAGTGTGCTGCGTAATGTCGTTCTTGAAGCTGGCGAGCTCGTCGACCTTGGGCAGTTCACCGTTGATCAGCAGGTACGCCACCTCGGTGAAGGTGGAGCGCTCGGCCAGCTGCTCGATCGGATAGCCGCGGTACCGGAGGATTCCCTGCTCGCCGTCGAGGTAGGTGATGGCGGATTTATAGGCGGCGGTGTTGCCATATCCGCTGTCCAGAGTCACCAGACCGGTTTGGGCGCGGAGCTTCCCGATGTCGAAGCCCTTGTCGCCGACGGTTGAGTCGATCACCGGGTAGGTGTACTCGTCGCCATCGCCGTACCGCAGTACTACAGAGTTGTCGCTCACGTCATCCCTCACCGACGTTGTGCCTCTTCTTCGAGGTGCCCTGACTGTCTCTACCATCCCCCATTTGGCCCTGGAGAGTGCACTCGGGGTCGACCATTGGGCCTATTGGCGGCACTCAGTGCCGCCAACCTACTCATCCTGCCCCTCTTCGCCCCGGTTGCGGAAGTGCTCTGTGACCTTTCCTACTCGTTTGATCGATCAAAATTTCGGGAGGTGGATCTGGGGGTGAATCCTGGAGTGAACCCTGGGGCCGAGCTTGGCGTGGAACCGCGGCCTCCGGCGAGCCGGAAGTCCAGGGCCGTACAGCGTCTGCCCGCGGATACCGTGCGCACCGCTTGTCCCAGAGCCTTGCGCGAACCGACCAGGACGACCAGCTTCTTGGCGCGCGTGACCGCCGTGTAGAGCAGGTTCCGTTGCAGCATCATCCACGCCCCCGTGGTCACGGGGATCACCACGGCCGGATACTCGCTGCCCTGGGAGCGGTGGATGGTGACCGCGTACGCATGAGCCAGTTCGTCCAGTTCGTCGAAGTCGTACGGAATCTCCTCGTCCTCGTCCGTCAGGACCGTGAGCCGCTGCTCGTCGGAGTCGAGCGAGGTGACTACTCCGACGGTGCCATTGAAGACGCCGTTCTGCCCCTTCTCGTAGTTGTTGCGGATCTGGGTGACCTTGTCGCCGACGCGGAACACGCGGCCACCGAAGCGCTTCTCCGGTACGTCCGGTCTGCTGGGGGTGATGGCCTGCTGGAGCAGTCCGTTCAGGTTCCCCGCGCCCGCGGGGCCGCGGTGCATGGGCGCGAGCACCTGGATGTCGCGGCGCGGGTCGAGGCCGAACTTCGCCGGGATGCGGTGCGCGGCCACGTCCACCGTGACCCGTCCGGCGTCCTCGGTCTCGTCCTCCACGAAGAGGAAGAAATCCTTGAGCCCCTGCGTGATGGGCGGCACTCCGGAGTTGATCCGGTGGGCGTTCGTGACGACGCCGGACTGCTTGGCCTGGCGGAAGATGTGGGTGAGCCGGACCGCGGGGACGGGGCTCCGCTCGCTGAGCATGTCGCGCAGGACCTCGCCGGCGCCGACGCTCGGCAGTTGGTCCACGTCTCCGACGAACAGGAGGTGGGCGCCGGGGGCGACCGCCTTCACCAGCTTGTTGGCCAGGAGCAGGTCGAGCATGGATGCCTCGTCGACCACCACGAGGTCGGCGTCGAGCGGCCGGTCCTTGTCGTAGGCGGCGTCTCCTCCCGGCTTGAGCTCCAGGAGACGGTGGACGGTGGAGGCCTCGGCTCCGGTGAGCTCGGCGAGGCGCTTGGCGGCTCGGCCCGTGGGGGCGGCGAGGACGACCTTGGCCTTCTTGGCGCGGGCCAGCTCCACGATGGACCGGACGGTGAAGGACTTGCCGCAGCCGGGGCCTCCGGTGAGGACGGCGGCCTTCTGCGTCAGCGCGAGCCTGACGGCTTCCTGCTGTTCGGGGGCGAGGTCGGCGCCCGTACGGGTGGCGAGCCAGGAGAGGGCCTTGTCCCAGTCGACGTCCTGGAAGGCGGGCATGCGGTCCTCGGGGGTTCTGAGGAGGCGCAGGAGCTGGGCCGAGAGGGAGATCTCCGCGCGGTGGAAGGGGACCAGGTAGACGGCGGTGACGTCCTCTTCGCCGGCTTGGCCGCTGTGGAGACCGCCGGGGCCGGTGTTGGGGCCCGGGACCGTCTCTCGTACGACCCCTTCCTCTTCCCCTGCCAGCTCCGCCAGGCAGTCGATGACCAGGCCCGTGTCCACCTGGAGCAGCTTCACCGCGTCCGCGATGAGGCGCTCCTGGGGCAGATAGCAGTTGCCCTGGTCGGTGGACTGGGAGAGTGCGTACTGCAGGCCTGCCTTGACCCGTTCCGGGCTGTCGTGCGGGATGCCCACGGACTGGGCGATGCGGTCCGCGGTGAGGAAGCCGATGCCCCAGACGTCGGCTGCGAGGCGGTAGGGCTCGTTCTTCACTATGGAGATGGAGGCGTCCGCGTACTTCTTGTAGATGCGGACGGCGATGGAGGTGGAGACGCCCACACCCTGCAGGAAGACCATCACCTCCTTGATGGCCTTCTGCTCCTCCCAGGCCGCGGCGATCATCTTGGTGCGTTTGGGGCCGAGGCCGGGGACTTCGACGAGACGCTTCGGTTCCTTCTCGATGATGTCGAGGGTGTCCACGCCGAAGTGGGTGGTGATGCGGTCGGCCATGACGGGGCCGATGCCCTTGATGAGGCCCGAGCCCAGATAGCGGCGGATGCCTTGGATGGTGGCGGGGAGGATGGTCGTGTAGTTCTCCACCGTGAACTGCTTGCCGTACTGCGCGTGGGAGCCCCAGCGGCCCTCCATGCGCAGGGACTCCCCCACTTGTGCGCCAAGGAGTGCGCCCACGACGGTGAGCAGGTCACCGGCGCCGCGGCCGGTGTCCACGCGGGCGACCGTGTATCCGTTCTCCTCGTTGGCGTAGGTGATCCGCTCCAGGACCCCTTCGACCACCGCTGCGGACGGTGCGGACGCTGCCGCTGCTGGACTCGACATGAGCCGACGCTATCGCTCCCCACTGACAGCGCGGAAAGCCTGTGGACAACGCTCCACCTGTGGACAACGCTTCGAAGGGGCCCGGTCTTTCGACCGGGCCCCTTCGGGTCTCCCCTCCCCTGTCGGCACTCCGCGATCCCCCCCAGATCCCCCTCCGGAAGCCCCGACGCAAAGTACGACCCGCGTCGGGCGGGAAGGGTTGCACGGGCAAGGCCACGAGTTTTCGGGGTGCCGACGAACCGGGGCGGAAGTAGCGTTTCACGCATGAGTGAAGAATCTTCCGAAAACGCTCCTGGAACCTCGCCCGAGACCTCGCCCGAGACCTCGCCCGAGACCTCGCTGGAGAAGGACGTCCTCGACGAACTCGGCGACGACAGGCTTCAGGAGATCGCGGGACTGCTCGGTACGGACGCCGCGGGGGCGCAGGACGTGGTGGGCACCACGGTGACCGCCCTTTCGGGGAACCTTCAGGAGAAGGCGGAGGATCCCGCGGAGGCGGAGGAGGTCGAACAGGCCCTCGCCGAGGCGTCGCCTCCGCAGGGGATCGCCGGGTTCGGGGGCTTCGGGGGGCTCGCTGCGGGCGGGATGCTGTCCGGGGTCCTCGCGAAGATGAGCAGACCGGTGGCGAACGCGGTGGCGAAGAAGACGGGCCTGCCCGCGGCTTCTGTGACCCGTGTGATCGAACTGCTGATTCCGGTGCTGCTCACGGTGCTGACGAAGCGCGCGCGTACGTCGTCGAAGCCGGGCGCCGGGGGAGCTGGACGCGGGGGCTCTGGAGGCGGGGGCGGGGGCGGGGGCGGGCTCGGTGACCTGCTGGGCCAGATCCTGGGTGGCGGCAAGAAGAGGTAGCCCCCTCCCCCACCGACTAGCAGGCGTGCCGCACGTACCCCCTGGCCGTTTCCGACAGGAGCTCGTGGCCGTCTCCTGACCACAGCTCCTCGTTGAAGAGTTCGACCTCGATGGGGCCTTCGTAGCCCGCCTCCTCGACAAGGGCGCGCCACGATCGCAGGTCGACCGAGCCCTCCCCAAGCTGGCCGCGCCCGTTCAGTACGCCCTCGGGCAACGGCGTGATCCAGTCCGCAAGTTGGAACGCGTGCAGGCGTCCCCCCTGTCCCGCGCGGGCGATCTGCGCGGGCGCCCGGTCGTCCCACCACACGTGGTACGTGTCCACGCAGACCCCGACCTGCGCGGCGGGGAAGAGCTCCGCCAGGTCGAGGGCCTGGGCCAGCGTGGAGACCACGCAGCGGTCCGAGGCGAACATGGGGTGCAGGGGTTCGATGGCCAGACGGATGCCCCGGGACTCCGCGTACGGGGCGAGTTCCGCCAGCGCGTCGGCGATCCGCGCACGCGCCCCGTGCAGGTCCTTGTCCCCGGCGGGCAAGCCGCCGGAGACGAGGACCAGCGTGTCCGTGCCGAGGGCCACCGCCTCGTCGATCGCCGCCTTGTTGTCCGCGACCGCGACCGCGCGCGCCTCGGCGTCGATGGCCGTGAGGAAGCCTCCCCGGCAGAGCGTGGTGACCGTCAGACCCGCGTCGCCCATCAGCTTGGCGGTCCGCTCAAGGCCGTAGGCCTTGACCGGTTCGCGCCAGAGGCCCACCCCGGCCACCCCCAAGTCCGTGCACGAGGAGACCAGTTCGGGCAGCGAGAGCTGCTTGACCGTCATCTGGTTGATGGAGAAGCGCGCCAAGGCCTCGCTCATTGCTGGACTCCGTACACGTTGAGCAGGGATTTCATGCGGGACTCGGCGAGGAGCGGGTCCGGGAACAGGTCCAGCTCGTCCGCCAGCTCGTACGCGCGCGCCAGGTGCGGCAGCGAGCGTGCCGACTGGAGGCCGCCCACCATCGTGAAGTGGCTCTGGTGGCCCGCCAGCCACGCCAGGAACACCACGCCCGTCTTGTAGAAGCGGGTGGGAGTCTGGAAGAGGTGGCGGGACAGGCCGACCGTGGGGTCGAGGCAGGCGCGGAACGCCTCCTTGTCGCCGGTGTCGAGACGGCGTACCGCCTGGGCCGCCAGCGGAGCCAGCGGGTCGAAGATGCCGAGGAGGGCGTGGCTGAAGCCCTGCTCGTCGCCCTCGATCAGCTCGGGGTAGTTGAAGTCGTCTCCCGTGTAGCAGCGGACGCCGTCCGGGAGGCGGCGGCGCAGGGCGATCTCCCGCTTCGGATCGAGGAGGGAGATCTTGATGCCGTCGACCTTGTCCGGGTGCGCGGCGATGACCTCCAGGAAGGTGTCGGTCGCCGCGTCCAGGTCTTCGCTGCCCCAGTAGCCGGTGAGCGCCGGGTCGAACATCGGGCCGAGCCAGTGCAGGATCACCGGCCCGCTCGCCTGGCGCAGGAGGTGGCCGTACGTCTGAAGGTAGTCGTCCGGTGACTTCGCCACCGCGGCGAGCGCGCGGGACGCCATCAGGATCACCTGGGCGCCGCTCTCCTCCACCAGGGCCAGCTGCTCCTCGTACGCGGCTCGGACCGTCAGCAGGTCGGGGGCGGCGGTCAGCTGGTCCGTGCCCACGCCGCAGGCGATCGCGCCGCCCACCGACTTCGCCTCCGCCGCGGAACGCGTGATCAGTTCCGCCGCGCCCTTCCAGTCCAGGCCCATCCCCCGCTGAGCCGTGTCCATCGCCTCGGCCACACCCAGGCCCTGCGCCCACAGGTGGCGGCGGAAGGCGAGGGTCGCGTCCCAGTCGACGGCCGCCGGGGAGTCCGGGGAGACGTCGGCACAGGGGTCCGCGACCACGTGGGCGGCGGAGAACACCGTGCGGGAGGTGAGGGGGGAGCCGACCCCGGACGCCGCCCGCGAAGGGGCCTTCCGGGGCTCGTACGGGCGCGTGGTGCCGTCCGCGCGCGGGAGCAGAAGCGTCACTGTGCGATCTCCGGCACCTCGATGCGGCGGCCCTCCGCCGAGGACTTCAGGCCCAGTTCCGCGAGCTGCACGCCGCGCGCGCCCGCGTGCAGGTCCCAGTGGTAGGGCGCGTCCGCGTACACGTGCTTCAGGAAGAGTTCCCACTGCGCCTTGAAGCCGTTGTCGAACTCCTGGTTGTCGGGGATCTCCTGCCACTGGTCCCGGAAGGAGTGGGTGACGGGCAGGTCCGGGTTCCAGACCGGCTTGGGGGTGGAACTGCGGTGCTGTACGCGGCAGTTGCGCAGGCCCGCCACTGCCGAGCCCTCCGTGCCGTCCACCTGGAACTCGACCAGCTCGTCGCGGTTCACGCGGACCGTCCAGGAGGAGTTGATCTGCGCGATCGCGCCGCCCTCAATTTCGAAGATGCCGTAGGCGGCGTCGTCCGCCGTCGCGTCGTAGGGCTTGCCCTGCTCGTCCCAGCGCTGCGGGACGTGGGTCGCGGCCAGCGCCTGGACGCTGCGTACGCGGCCGAACAGCTCGTGCAGGACGTACTCCCAGTGCGGGAACATGTCGACCACGATGCCGCCGCCGTCCTGAGAGCGGTAGTTCCAGGAGGGGCGCTGGGCGCTCTGCCAGTCGCCCTCGAAGACCCAGTAGCCGAACTCGCCCCGGATGGACAGGATCTTGCCGAAGAAGCCGCCGTCGATCAGGCGCTTCAGCTTGAGCAGTCCCGGCAGAAAGAGCTTGTCCTGGACGACGCCGTGCTTGATGCCGGCCGCCTGGGCGAGGCGGGCCAGTTCCAGGGCTCCGGCGAGGCCTGTCGCGGACGGCTTCTCCGTGTAGATGTGCTTGCCCGCCGCGATGGCCCGCTTGATGGCCTCCTCGCGCGCGGACGTGACCTGCGCGTCGAAGTAGATGTCGATGGTGGGGTCGGCCAGGACCGCGTCCAGGTCCGTCGAGACGCTCGATTCGGCGTCAAGTCCGTGGCGCCGCGCGATCTCCCGCAGTGCGTGCTCTCTGCGGCCCACCAGGACCGGCTCGGGCCACAGCACCGTGCCCTCGGCGTCGCCGAGGGGGAGTCCGCCCTGCTCGCGCAGGGCGAGCAGTGAGCGGATGAGGTGCTGGCGGTAGCCCATCCGTCCCGTCACACCGTTCATGGCGATGCGCACCGTCTTGCGAGTCACAGGGGTCCCTCCGTACGCAGGTAAGCGTATAGCAAGCGCTTTCTATCCAGGAAGAAGCTAGCCTGCCGCACAAGGTTCGGACAAGGGCTTCGGACCAGAGCCGTGACCGGAGGACGACGAGATGACCGTGACACTGGCGGACGTGGCGGCCCGCGCCCAGGTCTCCCCCGCTACCGTCTCCCGCGTACTGAACGGCAACTACCCCGTGGCCACGGCCACCCGGGAGCGCGTCCTGCGCGCCGTGGACGATCTCGACTACGTCCTCAACGGGCCCGCGAGCTCACTCGCCGCATCCACCTCCGACCTGGTCGGCATCCTCGTGAACGACATCGCCGACCCCTTCTTCGGGATCATGGCGGGCGCCGTCCAGTCCGAGATCGGCGGTCCCGGCGGGCGCGCGGGCGGCGAGCGGATGGCCGTGGTCTGCAACACGGGGGGCTCCCCGGAGCGCGAGCTGACCTATCTGACCCTGCTGCAGCGCCAGCGCGCCGCCGCTGTCATCCTGACCGGCGGCGCCCTGGAGGACCCCGCCCACGCCGCCGCGATGTCCGCGAAGCTGGCCCGCCTCGCGGACGCGGGCACCCGGATCGTGCTCTGCGGACGGCCGCCCCTTGAGGACTCGGACGCGGTGGCGGCCACGCTCACCTTCGACAACCGCAGCGGCGGGCGGCGGCTCACGGAGCATCTGCTGGCGCTGGGGCACCGCAGGATCGGGTACGTGGCGGGCCCGCTGGAACGGACGACCACCCGGCACCGCCTTGAGGGCCACCGGGACGCGCTCGCGGCGTCCGGCGCGGGGCGGACCGGGAACGGCGCCCGGGACGAGCTGACCGTCCACGGCCCCTACACCCGCCGCTCCGGCTACGAGGCGACCCTCGAACTCCTGCGCCGCGACCCGGACCTGACCGCCGTCGTGGCCGCCAACGACACGGTCGCCCTGGGCGCGTCCGCCGCCCTGCGCGACCGCGGCCTGCGCATCCCCGAGGACATCTCGGTGGCGGGCTTCGACGACCTGCCCTTCTCGGTGGACGCCGTCCCCGCCCTGACGACCGTACGACTGCCGCTGCACGAGGCGGGCGCCCGCGCGGGCCGCCTCGCCACGGGCATGGAGGAGGCGCCGCCCGGGGGCGTGGCGACGATCGCGGCGGAGCTGATGGTGCGGGGGTCCACGGCGCCGCCGCGCCGCTGAGCCCCGGAGGATCACGGTCCCCACCTGGAGCGGGTGTGGACCGCCGAGCTCGAAGGGCGGCGCGTGGGGTGTGTGATGTGCGTGCGCGACGACGCTCCGGGGACCGCCCGGCTGCGGCTGCTGCTCGTCGCGCCGGACGCGCGGGGGCATGGCATCGGGGCTCAACTTGGCGGCTCG
The DNA here is from genome assembly GCF_042881845.1 of Streptomyces sp. NPDC058257. Taxonomy (NCBI): domain Bacteria; kingdom Bacillati; phylum Actinomycetota; class Actinomycetes; order Kitasatosporales; family Streptomycetaceae; genus Streptomyces; species Streptomyces sp. NPDC058257. The sequence goes on along the minus strand of NZ_JBHVXJ010000008.1, from coordinate 12,536 downwards.
TGTGTCGAGTTCGCCCGCGTGTCGGCTATCGCGAGATGGCCCTGCGGACCAGTGACATCCTCGGCTCCGCCCGCGCCCTCCGCCAACGGCACGGCTTCGTTCTCGTCGACGAGAAGCCGCACCGCTCGTTCGGTGTCGACCTGATGGGGCAGGACTGGCGACTCCATCTGGGGGAAACCCCCTAGGGTCGGCGTCATGAAACTCGCCTTCTCCACCCTCGGCGTGCCCGGGCTCCCCATCGCCGATGTGCTGAACCTGGCCACCACCCACGGCTATCACGGCGTCGAGCTGCGCGCGCATCCCGAGGAGCCGGTCCACCCGGGGATCGGCCTCACCGACCGGGCCGATGTGGCGGCCCAGTTCAAGACCGCGGGCATCGAGATCCTCGGCATCTCCGGGTACGCGCGCGTGGCGGCGCCCGGCGCCGACGAACCCGTACTCGACGACATACGTTCCCTGCTCACCCTGGCCCGTGACCTCGGCGCCCCCTTCATCCGCGTCTTCCCCGGCGGCGGCACCGAACAGAGCCCCGAGGAGGCCGACGCGACGGCTGCCCGGCGGCTCGGTACCGCGGCCGAGTACGCCGCCGACTTCGGCGTACGCGTCCTCCTGGAGACCCACGACTCGCACCGCACGGGCGCCGCCGCGACCCGCGTGCTCGGCGCGGTCGGCCACCGTCACGTGGGCGCGCTGTGGGACGTGATGCACACCTGGCTCGGCGGCGAGTCGCCCACCGACAGCCACGCCGCGCTCTCCCCGTACCTCGGCTACGTACAGGTGAAGGACATCGCGTCGGCCGACGACAAGACGCCACTGGCACTCGGCGAGGGGGTGCTGCCGCTCGCCGAGTGTGTGGACGCGCTGCTCAGCGGGGAGCAGCGGGACGGCTGGCTGTGCTGGGAGTACGAGAAGCGGTGGCATGAGGGCGCGGCGCCGCTGCCCGAGCTCCTGGGTCCGGGGCGGGACTTCCTGTCGCGGCTCCTGAACCGCCCCGCCTGACACCCGGGCCGCCCTGTTCCCGAACCGCCCCGCCTGACACCGGACCGCCCGGTTTCCGAACCGCCCCGCCCGACACCGGACCGCCCGGTTTCCGAACCGACGCTAACGAATGGGAGAGCTTCCGGTGCTCGATCTCGCCCGGCTGCGCGCCCTGCACGCCGTCTCCGTGCACGGCACCGTCGGCGCCGCCGCCACCGCGCTCGGCTACACCCCGTCCGCGATCTCCCAGCAGATCGCCAAACTGGAGCGCGAGACCCGCACCACCCTCCTCGAACGGCGGGGCAGGGGTGTCGCGCTCACCGAGGAAGCACGCCATCTCGCCGCCACCGCGCAGGAGTTGATGGCGATCGTGGAGCGCGCGGAGACCGAGCTCGAAGAGCGTCGCGGGCTGCCGGCGGGGCGTCTGACCATCGCCGCGTTCGCCTCGGCGGCGCGCGGCCTGCTGCCCGGCGTCCTCGCTGACCTCGCCCGGCGGCATCCCGCGCTCGACGCCCGGATGTCGGAGATCGACCCGCACCTCTCCATCGACCTGGTCGCCAAGGGCGCGGTGGACATGGCCGTCGTACACGACTGGGACATCGCGCCGCTGCCGACACCGCCCGGCGTCGAACAGGCGGTCATCGGGGACGACCTCTGCGACCTCGTCGTGCCCGTCGGCCACCGGCTGGCGGGCCGCGACTCCGTGCGCCGCGAGGAGCTGAAGGGCGAGCGGTGGATCACCCAGCCGCCGGGGCTCGTCTGCCACGAGTGGCTGGTACGCACGTTGCGCGAGGCGGGCTGCGAGCCTGACATCGCGCACACGGCGGAGGAGAACCCCACTCTGGTCGCCCTTGCCGCCGCGGGACTCGGCATCGCCCTGATCCCCCGCCTGGGCCGCGGCCCGGTCCCGGACGGCGCGGTCACCGTACGGCTCGATCCGCTGCCGGTGCGGCGGCTGTACGCACTGTGGCGGGCCGGGGCGTCGCGGCGCCCCGCGATCGCCGAGACGGTACGGACACTGCGGACCTCCTGGAACGGCGACGGCTCGGGCCCCCAGGCCACGATCGCGGGATCCGGGACCACGATCGCGGGACCCGGGACCACGATCGCGAGACCCGAGACCACGATCGCGGGACCCGGGACCACGGAAATCGCGGAAATGGCCGCCTCCTGAATCTCAGGATTCTCCTTCGCACCACTTTGCGGAAATCACCCTCTGCCGGGAACCCACGCGCGGACACCACCGTCCAAACGCCGTGCTGTCGGGTGAGTCTCCGCGAGGCGGTGTCGGCATCGCTGCTGGCTGCGAAAGCTGACCACCCTCTCTGCCGCCCGTGGCCGACAGCATGCCGTCACCGGTGCGCCCCCTCCAACAGCACCGGTGACGGCCCCTCTCCTCCGCAGTGGCCGCCGACTGCCTTGACCGGCAGAAATCTTCGGGATATCCGTGGCACTCGGAAGTTTCCTTCAGCCGGTTTCCCCAGCCCGGCTCCGTTCCGGCTCCGGTCCGGAGTTCCCTTCCGGCTTCCGTCTCCGAAGGAGCGCACATGTCCCACCGAAACGCCTCCAGACGTACTCTGCTCACCGCCACGGCGGGCGCGGCGACGGCCCTCGCCGCGCCCGCCGGAGCCCATGCGGCGGGCAGTGGAGACCGCGGCCGTGACCGGAGGCTGCGGGAGATCATCTCCCGCATGAGCCTTGAGGAGAAGGTCGGCCAGCTCTTCGTGATGCATGTGTACGGCCACTCCGCCACCGAGCCCGACCAGGCGGACATCGACGCCAACCTCAAGGAGCTGGGCGTCCGCACCGCAGCCGAAGCGGTCGACAAGTACCACCTCGGCGGCATCATCTACTTCGGCTGGGCCCACAACACCCGTGCCCCGCACCAGATCGCCGACCTCTCGAACGGCATCCAGCGCGCGGCCCTCACCCCACAGGACCCGGAGCACTCCCCCACCTCCCGCGTCCCGCTGCTCATCTCCACCGACCAGGAGCACGGCGCCGTGGCCCGCGTGGGCATCCCCGCCACGCTCGTGCCCGGCGCGATGGCCCTGGGCGCCGGGGGCTCGCACTCCACCGCGTGTGAGGCGGCCCGGATCGCCGGGGCCGAACTCCGCGCGCTCGGCATCCGCCAGAACTACGCCCCGGTAGCCGACGTGAACGTCAATCCGGCCAACCCCGTCATCGGCGTACGCTCCTTCGGCTCGGACCCCGAAGCGGTCGCCGGTCTGGTCGCCGCCCAGGTCAAGGGGTACCAGGGCACGGACATCGCGTCGACATCCAAGCACTTCCCCGGGCACGGCGACACCAAGGACGACAGCCACTCCCTGCTGCCGTACATCCACCACACCCGTGAGCAGTGGGAGACCCTGGACGCCCCGCCGTTCCGGGCGGCGGTGGCCGCGGGCATCGACTCGATCATGACCGCGCACATCGTGGTCCCGGCGCTCGATCCCGCGGAGGACCCGGCCACGCTCTCGCATCCCATCCTCACCGGCATCCTGCGCGAGGAACTCGGCTACGACGGGGTCGTGGTGACGGACTCGCTCGGCATGCAGGGCGTCCGCACGAAGTACGGCGACGACCGCGTGCCGGTGCTCGCCCTGAAGGCGGGCGTCGACCAGCTCCTGAACCCGCCGAAGCCGGAGATCGCCTGGAACGCGGTGCTCCAGGCGGTACGGGACGGCGAGTTGACGCAGGCGCGGCTCGACGTGTCGCTGCTGCGGATCCTGCGCCTCAAATCGAGACTGGACCTGTTCTCCGACCCGTACGTCACCTCGCGCGGCGTCGACCGGGCGGTCGGTACGCGCGCGCATCTCACCGCGGCCGACCGGATCGCCGGCGAGACGACCACGCTGCTGCTCAACGAGGGCGGGCTGCTGCCGCTGTCACGGCGTACGCAGCGTGCCGTACTCGTCGTGGGCGCGGATCCGGCGTCGCCGTCGGGGACCACGGGGCCGCCGACGGCCGTCATCGGGCGCGAGCTGACGGACCTCGGCTTCTCGCCGGCCGTGCTGCCGACCGGCACGGCTCCCTCCGCATCGAAGATCGCCGAGGCGGTGGCGGCTGCCACGGGGAAGGACGCGGTGCTCGTGGGCACGTACAACGTGGCGGCGGGGAGCACTCAGATCGCCCTGGTGGAGGCCCTCGTGGCGACCGGCGTCCCGGTCGTCGCCCTCGCGATCCGCAATCCGTACGACGTGGCGTGGGCGCGGACCGTGGGCGCGTCCCTCGCCGCGTACTGCTGGACGGACGTCGAACTGCGGGCCGCGGTACGGGTGATCGCGGGGCGCGCGGAGCCGCGGGGACGGCTGCCCGTGCCGGTGCAGCGGGCGGACGATCCGGCGCAGGTGCTGTATCCGGTCGGGTACGGCCTGACGTACTGAGGCGTACGCCCCGCCACCGGCGCGCCACCTCCAGCTGGCCCAAAGCACCCCACGCACCTGGCGTGCGCCCGCTCCCGCGGGTCACGCTGGCTGCACAAATCGGGGGGTCGCCATGCTGCTCACCATGCTTGGCAGGAACATCGCGGTGGTGGCGGTGCTCGCGGTGTTCGCCGCCGTGACCGGCTGCCAGAAGTCCTCGGATCCGGGGGCGGGATCGGGGCCCGGGGCGTCGGGGCGGCCGGATGGCCGGAAGCCGTCCTCGTCGATGTCGTCGTCCGGCTACGGAGCCGTGTTCCTCGCCGTGGACGAGTGCAGTTCGCGGGGGCGCGGGTCCTTCACCGAAGTGCCCTGCACGAGTGAGCGGGCGGCGGCGCGGGTCATCGCCCGCTACGACGGCAAGGTCGCCGAGGGCCCGTCATGCCCTGCCCGCACGGACTTCGTGCTCCACATCAATGAGAACCGGGCCGCGAGGGACGAGGACGGGAACGGGAAGGTGCCGCGGGGGTACGCCTGCATGCGGAACCTGGAGTCGCCGCATCCCGGGGATCCCGGGGGCGGCGGCGGGCCTCGGACCGTGGTGGGGGATTGCGTGTACGGCGCGGGGCGGGGGGAGGTCCGGGAGACCGCCTGCGACGGGTCCGGGACGAAGGCCCCGCAGTACCGGGTGACGGGGGCCGTCTCGCAGCGGGCCCTGTGTCCTGCCGCTACGCAGCTGTATGTGTCGCTGGGGGGTGCGATGCCGGTGGGGTGTGCGGTGCGGGTGTGAGGAGGGTCTTCTCCCCGACCCCGCCCCCGACCCCGCCCCTTACCGGCTGGACCGATCAGTGGCTCCGCCGCGTGGCGTGCCTGCGCCCCGGACCTGCCTGGACTCCCGCCCCGGACCTGCCTGGGGCTCCGCCCGGACACCGGTCCTCAATCGCCGGGCGGCTGAAGGATTCTCAGCCTGTCCGGCGATCGAGGACGAACTCGGCGGAGCCGGTGACCGACGGTGCGATCCGCGCTAGCGGCGCAGGGTCAGCTCCCGGTCCGCGTCCTTGCGGTCGAGCTTCGCGTCGTACGGAGCCAGCGGCTTCGGGGCCTGCGTGGTGGAGACTCCGGCCCACGCCTGGATCCGCTCCGTGGCCTTGGCCTTCTCCGCGGGGGCGAGACCGGCCACGTTCGCGCCGTGGTTGGCGCCCGGGGCGGTGAAGACGTACGAGTCGTGCTTCGCGCCCTTCGCGGGACGGAACGGCTCCGCACCCCACGGGTCGTTCTCGCCGTAGACGTACAGCATCCGCTGCGAGTTGTGCCGCACCCAGCGGTCCACGTCCGCCATGGCACCGGACTTGAACTTCATCGGGATGTCACGCGGCACGAAGTTGCGCGGCGGCTGGTAGCCGTAGCGGCTCAGGTTTCCGAGCCAGGGCTGGGAGATGTCGGGCGAGCCCAGCTGCGTACCGGCCTGGTAGTAGTACGGCGTGTACGGGGTGAGGCCCTGGTCCGTGTAGGAGGTCCAGCCGCCGACCGCGTCGACGTAGTCGAAGATCACCTGGTCGGAGGCGGACTTGGCGTCGGGGACGTCGGCGCACGCGGACTCCGGCTGGTACTGCCAGAAGCCCCACACCAGGTCGAGGACGACGGCCTCGTACGCCTTGTCCAGGTTCCCGATCGTCTTGAAGGTGTAGTTGCCCTCAGTGGCGAACGCGGCGTACTTCTTCTCCAGCGGCTCGCGGCGCACCAGCGCCTCGCGCTGCACCGCCTCCAGCTTGGCGCGGCACTCCTTGGTGCCGACCGTCTTGAAGAACTCGTCGTAGCGCGAGTCCTCCTTGTTCACCACGTCGTTGGGGGCCACGTACGCGACGACGCCATCCATGTCACGCGGGTAGAAACGCTCGTAGTACGTGGCTGTCATGCCGCCCTTCGAGGCGCCGGTCGTCAGCCACTTCTTGTCGTAGATGGGCTTGAGCGCCTTGAAGATGCGGTGCTGGTCGCTCGCGGCCTGCCAGATGTCGAGCTTGGACCAGTCGGCGGGCTCGGGACGTGACGGCGTGAAGTAGCGATACTCCAAGGAGATCTGGTTGCCGTCGATGATCCGCGTCGGCTCGCTGCGGCTGGGGGTCGTCGAGACTCCGTAGCCGCCGGTGAAGAAGGCCGTCGGGCGGGCGGTGTCCTTGTGCAGGACCGTCAGGCGCTGCTTGAAGGTGCCCCTGGAGGGGTGCCGGTGGTCGACCGGCTGGGTGTAGTCGAGGACGAAGTAGCGGTAGCCGGCGTACGGCTTCTCCTCTATCAGGCTCATGCCCGGTATCGCGAGGAGCCGGTCCTTGATGTCCGCGGCCCGTGTGTCGGCGGCCTGTGTGTCGATGGCCCGCGGCTCGGCGGCGGTGGCCGCCCCTGCCGTGCTCAGTGTGCCCGCGGTGCCTATCAGCACCACGAGCGACAGCAGCCATCTGAGCGCCTTGCGCATGCACTCTCCCCTAGGTTTCGCGATTGCGTCCGCCGGAACTTATCGGAGCAACTCGCTCACCACTAGGGGCTCTTGCGTCAGGTCAGGTCCCAGTACGTCGCAGTACGACACAAAGTGGGCGCAAAGGGGGTACGCGTGCTCAGTACGACCTCAGCACGGCGTCAGTACGGCCTCAGCACAGGATCCAGTACGGCCTCAGCACAGGATCCAGCCCGAGCTGGTGCTCCCCCGGCCCACCTTCCCCTTCACCCACACACACCGATGCCCCGCGTGCACCGTCACCGGGCCCGCGTGATGCGTGTAGCTGCCCTTGTCCCTGGCCGGGCGGTTGCCGCGGGCCTGGACGCTGACCGACATCGTCTTGCGGGCGCCGGGGCGCTTGGCGAGAGTGACGGCGCAGACGTAGCCGCGGTTCTTGTGGACGACGACCTTGCCCGTGCTGAAGGTGAGGGTGCGCACCTTGTGCCCGGCGCAGCGGCCCGCCGACGCCTGGGCCTGTGCCGCGCCGGCGCCCGCGGCGCCGAGCAGGACGGCAGCCGCAAGGACGGCCGCGCCGAGCGCGAGGCTCCGCCGTATTCGACCACTGCTCACCAGTTTCCCTCCCGACACTTCCGCCTCAGCGTACTGATGTACGGACGCGGACCATGGCGCCTCCGGTTGCGTGCCCGCCCCGATTCGTTCGACGGGCCGACCAGATCCGTCCGGTGGGCCGACCCGATGTGTTCGGCGGGCTACGCGGTCGACGGCTCGGCTTCCCCCACGAACGTCCGCCACAGTGTCGCGTACCGCCCGTCGAGCGCGAGCAGCTCCTCGTGTGTGCCGTCCTCCGCGACCCGGCCGTGGTCCATCAGGACCACGCGGTCCGCGCGGGCCGCCGTGGTGAGGCGGTGGGCGACGACCAGCGTGGTGCGCTTGCCCGCGATGCGGTCGGTGGCCTGGTTGACCTGCGCTTCCGTGGCGAGGTCGAGGGCCGCGGTCGCCTCGTCGAGGAGCAGGATGTCCGGGTCGACGAGCTCCGCGCGGGCCAGGGCGATCAGCTGGCGCTGTCCGGCGGAGAGGTTGCGGCCACGCTCGGAGACCTCGTGGAGGTAGCCGCCGTCCAGGGTGGCGATCATGTCGTGCGCGCCGACCGCGCGGGCCGCCGCCTCCACGTGGGCGTCGGTGGCGTCGGGCCGCCCGTAGGCGATCGCGTCGCGCACCGTCCCCGCGAAGAGATAGGCCTCCTGCGGTACGACACCGAGACGGTGGCGGTACGAGGTGAGGTCGAGGGAGCGCAGATCGGTGCCGTCTACGGTGACCCGGCCGCCGGTCGGGTCGTAGAACCGGGCGACGAGCTTGACGAGGGTCGACTTGCCCGCGCCTGTCTCGCCGACGAAGGCGACGGTCTGACCGGCGGGGATGCGCAGCGCCACGTCGCTCAGCGCCTCCTCCGGTTCACCGTCGGAGCCGTACGCGAAGTCCACGTCCTCGAAGGCGATCTCGCCGCGCAGGGACAGGACGTCGAGCGGCTCGTCCGCGGCCTCGGTCGATGTCGGCTCCTGGAGCAGTTCCTGGATGCGGCCGAGCGAGACGGTGGCCTGCTGGTAGCCGTCGAAGACCTGGGAGAGCTGCTGGACGGGCGCGAAGAACAGGTCGATGTAGAGGAGGTAGGCGACCAGGGCGCCGGTCGTCAGCGTCCCCGCCTCCACGCGGCCCGCGCCGACCATCAGGACCGCCGCCGCGGCGACCGCCGAGAGCAGCTGCACGAAGGGGAAGTAGATGGAGATCAGCCACTGCCCGCGGATGCGGGCGCTGCGGTAGTCGGCGCTGCCCTTGGCGAACTTCTCGCGGCCCGAGCGCTCGCGCCGGAAGGCCTGCACGATGCGGAGCCCGGCGACGGACTCCTGCAGATCGGCGTTGACCACCGAGACGCGCTCACGCGCAAGCTCGTACGCCTTGACGCTGGAGCGGCGGAAGAAGAACGTACCGATGATCAGTGGCGGCAGCGTCGCGAAGACGACAAGGGCCAGCTGCACGTCGATGACGACGAGCGCGACCATGATGCCGAAGAAGGTGACGACGGAGACGAAGGCGGTGACCAGACCCGTCTGCAGGAAGGTGGACAAGGCGTCCACGTCCGTCGTCATCCGGGTCATGATGCGCCCGGTCAACTCACGCTCGTAGTAGTCGAGTCCGAGCCGCTGGAGCTGGGCGAAGATCTTCAGGCGGAGGGAGTAGAGCACCCTCTCGCCCGTCCGTCCCGTCATGCGCGTCTCGCCGACCTGCGCCGTCCACTGGACGAGCACGGCGAGGAGCGCGAGCCCGGAGGCCGCCCATACGGCGCCGAGCGCGAGCTGTGAAACGCCCTCGTCGATGCCGTGCCGGATCAGGATGGGCAGGAGCAGGCCCATGCCCGCGTCGATGGTGACAAGGAGCAGCGCGAGCAGCAGGGGCTTGCCGAATCCGGCGAGGAGACGGCGAAGCCCGTACGACTCCTCCGTGGCGACCGCACGCGCCTCGTCGATGCCGGGGGTGTCGGTGGCCGGGGGCAGCGCGTCGACCTGCGCGAGGAGTTCGGGCGTAGCGGGCATCCCGGACATCGCGGTGTCCTTGGGCTCCCGGTCGCCGACCCAGAGCTGCGGGGTGATGCCGCGCTCGGCGTCGAACTCGGCGTCCAGCTCGTCGCGTACGGAGGTGTCCTCGGGGAACTCGACCGGGACCGCGTGGCCGGGCGAGACGCCGCCGAGCTCGTCGGGGTCGGTCAGCAGGCGCCGGTAGAGCGGGGAGTCCTCCGTCAGCTCCTCGTGCGTGCCGATCGCGGCGAGCTTTCCGCCGTCGAGGACGGCGATGCGGTCGGCGAGGTTCAGGGTGGAGCGGCGGTGGGCGATGAGGAGGGTCGTGCGCCCGGCCATGACGTCGCGCAGGGCTTCGTGGATCTCGTGCTCGACGCGCGCGTCCACCGCCGATGTCGCGTCGTCCAGGACGAGGAGGCGGGGGTCGGTGAGGATGGCGCGGGCGAGGGCCACGCGCTGGCGCTGGCCGCCGGAGAGGGTGAGTCCGTGCTCGCCGACGGTGGTGTCGTACCCGTCGGGCAGCTCGCGGATGAAGCGGTCGGCCTGGGCGGCGCGGGCCGCGGTCTCGATCTCCTCCTGGGTGGCGTCCGGATGTCCGTACGCGATGTTGGCGCGGATGGTGTCGGAGAAGAGGAAGGAGTCCTCGGGCACCAGGCCGATCGCGGCCCGCAGCGAGTCGGCCGTCAGCTCGCGCACGTCGTGCCCGCCGATGAGGACGGCGCCGTGCGTCACGTCGTAGAAGCGGGGAAGCAGCAGCGAGACGGTGGACTTGCCACTGCCCGACGTGCCGACGACGGCGAGGGTCTCGCCGGGCCGGATCTCGAAGGAGAGCCCGTCGAGGACGGGGCGGTTGTCCTCGTAGGCGAAGGAGACGTCGTCGAACTCGACCGTGGCCGGGGCGTCGGCGGGCAGCTCCTTGGTGCCGTCCTTCAGCGTCGGCTCGGTGTCGATGAGCTCAAGGACACGCTCGGCGCCCGCGCGGGCCTGCTGGCCGACGGTGAGCACCATGGCGAGCATGCGTACGGGCCCGACGAGCTGGGCGAGATAGCTGGAGAAGGCGACGAACGTACCGAGCGTGATCTGCCCGCGTACCGCGAGCCAGCCGCCGAGCGCGAGCATCGCGACCTGCCCGAGCGCGGGCACGGCCTGCAGGGCGGGCGTGTACTTGGAGTTCAGGCGGATGGTGCGAAGGCGGCCCGCGAAGAGCTTGCGGCCGACCTCCCTGAGCTTCCCGGTCTCCTGGTCCTCCTGGCCGAAGCCCTTCACGACGCGTACGCCGGAGACGGAGCCGTCCACGACTCCGGCGACGGCGGCGGCCTGGGCCTGCGCGTACCAGGTGGAGGGGTGCAGCTTGCTGCGGCTGCGCTTGGCGATGAACCAGAGGGCGGGGGCGACGGCGAGCGCGACGAGGGTGAGCGGCACGGAGAGCCACGCCATGATCACGAGGGACATGACGAAGAGCAGGATGTTGCCGATGGTCATCGGCAGCATGAAGAGCAGACCCTGGATGAGCTGGAGGTCGCTGGTGGCGCGTCCGACGACCTGTCCGGTGGACAGCTCGTCCTGCCGCCGCCCGTCGAGCCTGGTGATCGTCCCGAACATCTCGGTCCGCAGGTCGTGCTGGACGTCGAGGGCGAGGCGGCCGCCGTAGTAGCGGCGGATGTAGGTGAAGACGTAGACGAGGAGGGCGGCGCCGATGAGGGCGCCCGCCCAGGGGCCCATGGAGCGCGTCTTGTCCCCGATGACGTCGTCGATGATCACCTTGGTGATGAGCGGGACGAGCGCCATGACGGCCATGCCGCCGAGCGACGAGCCGAGCGCGAGCAGGACGTCCTTCCGGTGCCGCCACGCGTACCCGGTCAGCCGTTTCGCCCAGCCGGATTTCTCCCGCTCGGCCTCGCCCCGTTGCTCCACCACGTGCTGCCTCATCCCGTCGCCCTCGACCTGACCTGCCGAGAGGCCCAACGCGGTGGGATGAGGATTTCATCCCACCGCAACAAAGACAGGTCGTTGGACCTAGGACCACTCAGAGGTGGGCGGGCTCGAACACGCGCGGCAGAGCGGTCCCGGTCAGCCGGCGGGGACCGACACGAGCGCTTCCTGCGGCGTGTCCGTGGGGGTGTAGCGCCGAGCGGCGGGGGCCGTGGGCGCCAGATCCTTGTGGACGGCCTTGGCCACGCCCTGGATGGTGGCGACGCCGTAGTTCATGGTGCTGTTGCCGTGGGTGAGCACGGAGAGGGTGTAGTCGTGGCCGCCGCCCTTGAACGCACCGATGCTGTGCACCCGCCAGCCGTGGGTCGACCGCTGCAGCCAGCCGTTCTTGACGTGGATCGAGACGCCGGAGGGCGCGCCCGCGGGGGTGCCCCAGCGCTGCGAGGGGATCACCTTGCCCATCAGCTTGAGGACGTAGGCGCGGGAGGCGTCGGTCAGGACGGTGTTCTCGCCGGTGATCAGGGCGAGGAGCTTCTGCTCGTCGGTGGCGTTGATCCGGGTGAGGCCCCAGTAGCCGCCGGACCCCGGCACCGTCTTCGTCATCTTGGCGGCGCTGAGGAAGCTCTTCACCTTGGCCGCGCCGAGCTGGCGCCAGAGCGTGCTGGTGGCGTTGTTGTCGGACTTGGTGATCATGGAGGTCGCGAGGCTCTTCTCGCGTGACGTCAGCGCGCGGCCGGTCTTCTGGGCGTCCCACAGGAGCGTGGCGAGGACGGTCGCCTTGACGACGCTGGCCGAGTCGAACGAGGTGGTCGGGCGCAGGGTGCAGGTGGTGCCCGTGGTGCGGTCGCGGAGGCCGACGGCGACGGTGCCCTTGCGGTTCTTCAGCGCCTTGGTGATGTCCTTGGTGAGCTTGGCGGCCAGGCCGGTCTGTGCCGAGGTGCAGGTGACCTGCGGTGTCGCCGCGGCGGCAGCGGGCGTGGCGGTCGCGACCGCGCCGAGCGGTACGAGCACTCCGGCGGCGAGGCCCGCCGAGAGCACGCGGGCACGCCTGGATATCCCGGATATCGGGTAAGTCATCGGATTCTTCCCATCCCCTTGGGTCCGTACGAGACCCCTGGGGCCCGTACGAGTGCGCCCCCCGGCACACTCACCCCGCTTGACCCGCCGACCTCAGGAGAGGTTGCACGAGTTTGGCAACAAATGACCATCGATTGCGGAAAAGTCCCGCCTCACCCTGCTGTTCGC
>NZ_JBHVXJ010000007.1:321169-358471 GCF_042881845.1 Streptomyces sp. NPDC058257 | reverse complement strand
GACCGGAGGCCCATGCCCCACCGGCCCGGAGACTCCGTGGCCACTCCCCGTGCAGAAAGACAGAGGGGCGTATGTCCGCGTCCCTGCGCTGTTCGGAGGCGGACGTCCGGTGATGTGCCGGGCGCTCTCCTCCATGGATGAGGCGAAGGTGACGTACCCGCCGACCGTGTCTCGGCGACGCTTCCCGGTTCATCAGATCCTCGATGCGGTCCATGGCGATCATCAGGAGCCCCATGGCCGGCAAGAGCAAAAGAGCGACAACTAGCATTGGCAGCGTCCTCCTCGCAGCTTCTTTACTCGCCTGCCCCTCGCTGACATGCCCACGACCCCGAATTCATGGAGAGCCTGCAACGCTCTCTTCACATCTATAGCGTGAGCCGACGTGGGCCGCATTTCGTGACGGGGTGACGGAGCGGTGCCCCACCCACTCCCGCCTGGCCACGTCCGCAGGGCTGCTCCTGAGCGGCCTTCACCCATTTGGCTGGCATGGGAGTGACCTTCGCCCCGCGACCGATGACTTTGGTCCCGAGTGAGGGACCCCGCGATGGACATTTGCCTCAGTGGTGTCGGACAGCGGACCGGGAGCCGACACGCACACAAGGGAAAGGAACACACTCGTGGGCATCATCGCCTGGATCCTGATCGGCCTCATCGCGGGCGCCATCGCCAAGGCCCTCACTCCTGGCAAGGACCCGGGAGGCTGCCTGGTGACGATGTTGATCGGCATCGTGGGCGGGCTGCTCGGCGGCTGGCTGGGCAAGCTGATCTTCGGCGTCCACTCGATCAACGGCTTCTTCCACCTGTCCACGTGGATCGCCGCCATCATCGGTTCGGTGATCGTCCTGTTCGTCTATCGCCTGCTCTCCGGGCAGCGGTCCCGCTGACCAGCCCTGACGGCGAGCGAGTGGGCGAGTGCGGCCGATATTCGAATTAGTTCACACGTTCGAATCATTGGGTACACTGGTCATATGGCAACGCACCAGCTCCAGGGATCGCTCTTCGATCAGAGCGACGACGTACGCCTGGGCCGCCTGGACGGGATCCGCAGGACAACCCTCGGGGACGGGGCGTGGATAGACCTCCTGCCGGGCTGGCTCAGCGGCGCCGACGTCCTGTTCGAGCGGCTCACCACGGACGTCCCGTGGAAGGCCGAACGACGGCAGATGTACGAGCGGGTCGTGGACGTGCCACGCCTGCTCGCCTTCTACCGCGCCGGCGAACCACTCCCCCACCCCGTTCTCGACGAGGCTCGGCAGGCACTCTCGGCGCACTACGCCGCCGAGCTCGGCGAGGCGTTCACGACGGCCGGCCTGTGTCACTACCGCGACGGGCGCGACAGCGTGGCCTGGCACGGCGACCGCATCGGCCGGGGCGCCCGCGAGGACACGATGGTCGCCATCCTCTCCGTGGGAGCACCCCGCGACCTCCTGCTGCGCCCACGCCACGGTGGCGAGACCGTCCGACGCCCGCTCGGGCACGGCGACCTGATCGTGATGGGCGGCTCCTGCCAGCGCACCTGGGAGCACGCCGTCCCCAAGTCGGCCCGGACCTCCGGAGGGCGCATCAGCGTCCAGTTCCGGCCGCACGGGGTGCAGTGACCGGTCGTTCCTCCGGCACGACTCGCTGCGGCGCGCGGCAACCCCGGCTCGTGCGCTATAGTTGATCTTGCGCCTGCAGCCGGAACTCCCGGCAGCGGGCCCGGCGTTGGTCGTCCAAGGAAAGACGCCCCGCTTCCTGCGGGGAAATGCAGGTGCAAGGCCTGCCCAGCGCTCGCGACAAGCCCCGGTCTCTCACGAGACCGGGGCTTTTTTTGCATGCTTCATCTCGTGGCCGCCGCTACAGTCTCCCGGACCACTCAAGACTCAAGGTCAATACGAGGAGACGCAAGTGCACCCACTGGCGGTCGAGCAGAACTTCCGGACGCGGGCCGGCCGACTGCAGAGCTGGGGAATCGGGCTGCTTGCCTGCGCCTTGCTGCTCTGGCTCTATGCCGCGTGGCAGTTGTTCACGTCGTACGAGTCCACGTACAACAAAATAGACTGCCCAGCACCCGTCAACTCCGAACCCAGGGACCTCTACTTCGAGGATTCCAATGACGCTTACAACGATGCGGCGCAGTGCGCATCGGACCGGAACTGGCCCCAGCCACTGGCGGCCTTGGTGGTTTCCCTCCCTCTGACAGCGATGGGCAGCGTGCTGTTCACCGCGGGAACGGTGAGCATCCGGCTGCGCCACCACCATGACGAACTGGAGAGGGCTCAGAATTGAGGCGCGCCCCGGCCTTGCTCGGAGGCGGTGTATCGACAGCGCACTGGGGTTCGCCGGCGGGATCTGCCTGTGCGTCTCGGCCCGTGGAAAACCGTCTACGCGCGCGCCTCGATCCGGCTCCGGCTCCGGCTCCGGCTCCGGCTCCGGCTCCGGCCATGATCAGCCGCGTCAACAACCCTGCGGGTCAATACACCCAGGCATGCCCGGCGAGGAGAGGCCTTCACGTCTCGGCGCGGCGGAGCCTACGGTTTGTGGGTTACCCAGAGCAGTTCGGCCGGCCAGCGGTGTGCCCAGTCGGGTGGGTCGGTTTCGTTGTAGCCGTTGGGTGTTCCGAGTTCGGGCCGCGGCTCGATGAGGTCGTCGATGATGAGGCCCGCGCCGCGCAGGACCTTGACCCAGTCGCCGTAGGTGAGCTGATAGCTGGTCGCGCCGTCGCCCTCGGCGATGGTGTTCAGCCCGAAGTAGTCCTGCTGCAGCGTCGTGGTCACGTGGCTGGCGGCTACGTCGTAGCAAGCCTCGAACCATGGGCTGGCGACGTTGAACACCAGGCGCCCGCCTCGGTCCAAGACGCGTGCGGCCTGCGGGACGGCCAGGTGCGGGGGCGCCCAACTGAGCCCACCGAAGTCGCAGAACACCAGGTCGAAGCTGTCGTCGGCGAAGGGGAGTTGTTCGGCGGCGCCTTGCACCAGCGAGTAGCGGGCCGCTCCCATCGCGCGTGCCGCCGCGGCGAGTTGCGCTTCGGACAGGTCGAGCCCGACCACGGTGGCGCCCTCGGCGGCGAGCGCCCTGGACCACTGGCCGGCGCCGCAGCCGAGTTCGAGGACGCGCTTGCCGGTGACGTCACCCAGGGCGTGCAGGTGCGCGTCCGGGATGGAGTACATGCCCCACAGCCGGGGTGTGGCGCCGATCTGCGGATCGTGCTCTTGCTGGTAGGCGCTGCTGATCTGGTTCCAGAGCCGCCGGTTGGCGGGGATGCTTTCCACGTGCCGACTCCAGCACTGCCTGCCGGGGCGGTCAACACCATTACGACACTCATGATCCGCCGGACGAGCCGAAGTACCTGTCCGGCGGAACTTGCGACCGTCTCGGGATTGAACTCCCGGGCCGCGCCTCAACATCGCGGCCGGGCAGCAGGGTCGCGGCTACGGCCGCTTCGCGGTCCAGGCGGTGGCCACCGAGATCCGCCGCCGTGGAGGCACCCGCCGGACAGGCCTCAGGCCCCCAACACCGCGGGCGTCGGGCCGTCGGGGCGCACCGTGATGCTGTACGCGGCCTTGGTCGGGGTGGAGTGGAAGTGCGGGACGTGGGCGGGCAGCAGATGCTCAAGGAGGACGGTCGACTCACGGAGGGCGAACTGGAGCCCCAGGCAGGCCCTGGGGCCGACGCCGAACGGGAAGTAGCTTCCCGGGTGGGTGGGGCGCCGCCCGGGGGTCGTGAAGCGGGCCGGATCGAATCGCCCCGGGGCTTCCCAGAGTTCAGGGTCCCGGTGTGTGAGGTAGGGGCAGACCAGTACGTCGGTGCCGGCCTCGATCTCGTACCCGGCGAGGGTGTCGTCCTCCGCCGCGCTGCGCGGCAGCATCCAGGCGGACGGGTAGAACCGCAGCGTTTCGTGGACGAGTGCTTGGAGAGCCTGCCGCCGCTGGGGCGAGCCGTCCTCTCCGGCGGCGAGAGCCTGCTCCCGCGCCTGCGGGTTGCGGTCCAACAGGAGGTAGAGCCAGGTCAGGGTCGTCGCGGTGGTCTCGTGCCCGGCGACGAGGAGGGTGACGAGCTCGTCGCGGATCAGCCGGTCCGTGTACTCGGGACGCGTTTCGGCCGCGTCGAGCAGGACGTGCAGCAGGCCAGGGCCGTCGGGTCCGGCCTCGGTGTCGCGCGCGGCGGCGATGGCGTGGCTCGCCACCGCGTCGATTCTGGCCAGCTCATCGGCGACCGCCCCTTGGGCCGCGGTGCCGTCGGCGGGCAGGCTGGGCAGCGCGGCCACCACGGCGGGTACAGCGGCCAGTTCGCGCTCGGTCTCGGGGTCGAGGGGATGTCCGGTCAGGGAGCGCCAGATGGTGTCCAGGGCGAAACGACGCATCTCGTCGCCGACGTCGAAGACCTGCCCGGTGCGGGCGTACCCGGCCCAGCGCTCCGCCGTTGTCCGGGCGGCCTCGGCGATCCGCTGTTCGTAGCGCCGCATGCCCGGGCCTGTGAACTGGGACTGCAGCAGACGCCGTTGGCTCTGCCACGCCTCCCCCGTCGCGGCGAGCACTCCGTCACCGATCAGCAGTCGCGCACGGTGTGAACGCTTGACATACCGGCCGGGATTGAGCGCGAGCACGTGCTGCACGGCTTCGGGGGCGGTGATCAGAACGGTCGGGCGTGGGCCGAGCCGGAACGCGGCGACACCGCCGAGCCGTTCGCGTGCCTCCGCGAAGAGGTCGATGAGTTCTCCTCCCCCGGCCTGCCACTGTTCGACGAGCGCGGGATCCAGCTCGGGAACCTGGCGCCCGGGAGGCGAAGGGAAAGAACCGGCGCGGGCGTGGGTGGCCACGGAACTGCTCCTGTTCGGGCTGCTGTACGTCGGCACGGGCGGATGGAGGCGTCACGCACTGTAGGGCAGCGGGAGCGGCACGCGACAGTACACGTCGGGGCCCGCCGGAGGAGCCGGGCGGCGGGCCCGGCCCCTCCGGTCAGTGCACGCCGGTCGGGCGGCCGCGATCGGTCAGACGCGGTCGGCCGCGATCAGGACGTACTGGAAGGAGCCGTCCTTGTAGGAGTTGATGAACGCCTCTTCGATCCCGGTGACCAGGGACGACGTGGCCCGCAGCTCCCAGTAGGGCAGGGTCGCGGGCGTCAGGTCGACGACGGCCTGCGGTACGAGACGGTTGTCGGCCATGGCGCGCAGGTACTCCCGGCGGGAGTGGATGTTGCACTCGAAGTGCGCGTTGATCTGGGAGACCCACTTCGAGGGCTGGCCGTACCGCGGGTTCCAGCAGCCGGTGATGGTCACGTAGCGGCCGCCGACCTCCAGGACCCGGGAGTGCTCGCTGAAGAGGTCGTGCAGGTCGACGTACATGGTCGACTCGTTGTTCCACGAGCCCGCGGCCTGCCCGGTCTCGAAGGGCATGTCGAGCATGTTGCACACCTGGGCCCGGACGTGGTCCTGGATACGGAGTTCCTGGGCACGCTGGTTGGCGAAGTCGGCCTGCTTGGCCGACAGGGTGACGCCCTCGACCTTGCATCCGAATCGCTGGTGCGCCATGACCATCGAACCGCCACGGCCGCAGCCGGCGTCCACGAGCGTGTCGTCACTCCGGAGGGAGCCCATGTGGTTCAGGAGGACTTCGGCCTGCGCCGACTCCAGGCGGTGGAGCTCTGTGATCAGTTTCTTCTCATGCTCGCTGTCGTCGGGGTCGCCCAGGGCGGCGTGATCGACGTCGCCGATGCCGTAATGATGGTGATAGAGCCCGTCGACGTCGCCGAGGCGCAGGTTCACGGGCCTGGCCTCGTTGTTCCAGTAGCGCGCGATGTCGCCCTGATAGGGCGTCGCCGGGGCGGGGACGAACGCGGAGGCGCTGTCGACAGTGGTGAATTCAGTGCTGGTCACAGGTGATTCCGTCCTTACCAGAAATCGGGCAGGCTGTATCGGTAGGTGTTGGTCTGGTGCCAGTAGTGGTTGCCGTCGACCCATACGGCCACGCCCCGCAGGAAGCGCAGCAGGCTCGGGACCGGGCAGGAGGCGGCCAGGGCGGCGGCTTCGGTCTCGAAGTCGCGCATGAGGTCGTTGTGGACCTCGACCGCTTTGAGATAGGCCTCCTGGTCGGAGATGCCCTCCCGATCGGCGATCACCACGGGCAGGTTCAAGTGCCGTCCGGGACTGGCGAGTTCCTTGGTGTACGAGTACAGGTCGTTGACGATGGTGCTGGCGTTCCCGGCGAGCGCGAGGACCTTCTGCGTGGCGGGCTGAGCATGCAGGTCCGTCGGCAGTTCGTAGCCGCCGACGGCGTCGGTGATGCCCGGGCAGGGCCGGAAGTTGTTGAACTGCCGCATCGCCAGGTACTCCCACACCTCGGGCGTGTGGTCCGTCTGGGCCCAGGCCGCCTCCGCGAGGTACCCCAGGTGCAGCCGCGCCATGTCGTGCCGGAAGCGGTCGGCCTGGGAACCGGTGGCCTGCTGGACGAAGTACTCCATCGCGGAGCGGTAGGCGCGCCGCGGCGCGTCCGCGTGGAGCGACTCCGCCCACTGGGGCTGGTACTCCTTCGTCGCGTGCAGCGGGTCGAGCGCGGTGTGCGCCAGAAGCAGACGCCCACCGAGGCCGATCGGCGAACCTCCGTGGTCCTCGCAGTAGCAGTCGTCGACCGCGTTCTCCGCGACCATGAGCCGGGTGGCGACCATCAGATGCTCGATGGTCGGCGCGTCCGGGTGGCAGGCGACCATGTAGCGCCCGACGGAGAAGCCGTCGAACTGGCCCTCCCACTCGTCGGGGAACAGTTCGACCTCGTCGACCGCCCAGTCCTTGATCCGGCGGCTGACCTCCTCCACCCGCGCCGGGTCGGGCTCCGACACCGGGTGGTAGTAGAGCCCCGGGATGTGCAGTGCCTCCGCCGGCGCCTCGACCGCCGCGGGCGGCGACGGCTCCTCACGCCGGCCCGGGTACAGGCTCGCCGTGCCCAGACCGCTGGGACCGCGCAGGACCCGCTCCAGGGCGAGGTCCGGCTCGGTGTCGGGCAGGGGCACGGATTCCGCGGCGGGCAGAGGCAGGGGGACAGAGGGCGGGCCGGGCAGGACGCCGGGGGTGTACGCAGGGACAGGGGCCCCGGGGTCGGCCGCGGCGGCGGGCGGGCTCGCGTGCAGAGGGGAAGACCCAGGATCGGGCATCCGTGGCTCCTTGTCGGGATGGGGTGGCCTTGTCGGAATGGGGTGGCCTCTTCCGGATCCGGGCATGCGCTCCCGGCCCGGGGAGTGTCCGGGCTGGCGTGGCCGTACGACGGATGCTCTAGTCGCGCCTGCGGGCGATCTGCACGTTCTCAAGGACGCCGAGGGCGTTGGGCACCAGGATGGCGGCGGAGTAGTACGTACTGACCAGGTACGAGAGGATCGCCTGCTCGCTGATGCCCATGAAGCGCACCGACAGACCCGGCTCGTACTCCTCCGGGAGGCCGGTCTGGCGCAGACCGATGACGCCCTGGTTGTCCTCGCCGATGCGCATGGCGAGGATCGAGCTGGTCTGCTCCTTGGTGATCGGGATCTTGTTGCAGGGCAGGATCGGGACCCCGCGCCAGGCAGGCACCTGCTGCCCGCCGAGGTCGACGTGATCCGGATAGATCCCGCGGGCGTTGAGCTCACGCCCGATCGCCGCGATCGTCCTGGGGTGAGCGAGGAAGAGCTTCGTGCCGCGGCGGCGGCAGAGCAGTTCGTCGAGGTCGTCCGGGGTCGGCGGGCCCGAGTGCGGCTGGATCCGCTGCTTGAAGTCGGCGTTGTGGAGCAGGCCGAACTCCCGGTTGTTGATCAGCTCGTGCTCCTGGCGCTCGCGCAGCGCCTCGATGGTGAGCCTGAGCTGCTCCTGGGTCTGGTTCATCGGCCCGTTGTAGAGGTCGGTGACCCTCGTGTGGACCCGCAGAACGGTCTGTGCGACGGAGAGTTCGTACTCGCGCGGCTTGAGTTCGTAGTCGACGAAGGCACCCGGCAGTGCGAATTCGCCGACGTGCCCTGCCGACATCGCGATCTCGGCTTCGCCGTGCTTGTTCTGACGTTGCAGGGGAAGCCGGCTGAACTCGTCAAGATGGGCCTGGAGGCTCGGCGCCGTCGACAGGACGGCGGCGAAATCGGTGCGGGAGAGGGTGAGCAGCGTGCCGGCGGTCTCGGCGGTCGCGGTGGCGTCCCATCTGGCGTCGGTGTCCAGAAGGGCGTTCTCGCCGAACAGGTCGCCGTCGGCGAGGACCGCGACTTCGACATCGTCGCCGTACTTGCCGACGGAGTGCTGGTTGATCCGGCCGTGGGCGATCAGGTGGAGCTGACCGGCGGGGGTACCGCGCTCGACAAGCACCTCACCGGCGCGGAAGTCGCGCTGGACGCACCGGTCGGCGATCGCGGTCAGCACCTCCACGTCGTCGAAGCCGCGCAGCAGGGCCAGTTCGCCGAGTTCGCGGGGGATCACCCGGACGTCGACGCCGTCCTGGACGAACTCGACGCGCCCGTCGCCGACGGTGTAACTCAGCCGCCGGTTCACCCGGTAGGCGCCGCCCTTTGTCTCCACCCAGGGGAGCATCCGCAGCAACCAGCGGGAGGTGATCTCCTGCATCTGCGGGGCGGACTTGGTCGTGGTGGCAAGGTTACGGGCAGCCGCGGTGCCCAAGCTGGACTGCCTTGGCGGCTCCAACTGCGCTTCCGGGCTGGTGTCAACGGTCATCGGGCGAGCTCTCCTTCGCGAGGGAGGTATTGGCCACAGGCGCGCCAACCGACGAAACTGGAGGTAGAGGGGTAATCTCTTGGATTTCGTCCAGATCCGTGGACCATTTAACGGTCGTTGCGCCTCGCTCGCCCGATAAGACCGATAGCAGCACTCGATACGGTGATCTTGCTTCTATCGGGGTTTATCCGAACGACCCACGGCGTTCAGGCCAGTGGCCCAGAGGGCCTCCCTCAGGCGCGCGGGAGTGGTGAACAGGTGACCCCGTATGCCGGTCGCCTCAGCGGCGTGAATGTTCTCCTCGCGGTCATCGACGAAGAGGACGCGATCCGGTGCGGCGCTCAGGGCGTCCAGGCACCACTGGTAGGCCCCTGGCTCCGGCTTGGCGTGGCCGATGCGGCAGGAGAAGGCACGGAGGGGGAAGCGCTTGAGCCAGTGGTGGTGCGTTTCGTAGTAAGTGGCCAGTTCCTCGGGGATGTTGGACAGCAGTGCGATGCGACGGCCGGATGCCGCGAGTTCTTCGACCAGAGCCACCATGGTCCCGTCCACGGCGCTCCAACTGGCGACGTCGGCCTCCACGAGTTCCGCGATCCGGCGCTCGTCGAAGCGGACGGCGAGGGTGTCCGCGACCTGGCGCCAGTAGGCAGGGCCGGTCAACTCGCCTCTGTCGTACGGTTGTCGCCGTGCCCAGTAGGCGTCCCAGAACGCCGGTGCGGGGACCTCCGCCGTACGGGCGAGGCGGTCCTTGCCTTCGGTGGACTGGTGGCGCGCGATGACGCCGAACAGGTCGAAGAGCACGACCTGCGGAAGCTCGGGCGAGCCGGACATGGGTTCACACCTTTCGTACGGTGACGCCGGCGGCGGCCAGCGCGTCGGTCTCGTCCCGCGCGGCGGCCTCGTCGGTGACGACGGCGTGCAGAGCGGTGGCGGGAGCGACGAAGGCGAGGGCCGTGCGGGAGAGCTTGGGGGCGTCCGCGACGGCGATGACGCGGCGGGCCGAGGCGATCGCGGCGCGTTTGACCGCGGCGTCGTCCAAGTCGTACGCGGTCAGGCCGTGTGTCGCGTTCAGTCCGCAGCAGCCGATGACCGCGGTGTCGAAGCGCAGGGCCGCCAGTGACGCCTCGGTCAGCGGCCCGGTCAGCGCCAGTTCACCGGGCCGGGGCCGACCGCCCGGGACCAGGAGTGTCAGCTGCGGCGCCCCGGTCAGCGCGTTCACCGCGTGGAGGGACAGCGGCATCACGGTCAGGCGGCGCCGCCCGAGAGCGCGGGCCACTTCCAGACAGGTGGTGCCGCTGTCGACGACGACGGACTCGCCGTCGGCGATCAGGCCCGCGACCTCGACGGCGATGCGCCGCTTGATCTCCAGGCCCTCCTGCGCCCGGAGCGCGAAGGGCGGCTCCTCGCCCCGCAGCAGCAGGCTCCTCGCTCCGCCGCGATAGCGCTCCAGTACGCCTTGGTCCGCGAGGGTCTCCAGATCGCGACGGATGGTCATCTCCGAAGCGCCGGTCAGTTCCGCGAGGTCCGCGACCCCCATCCGGCCCGCCTCACGCACGGCATCGCTGATCTGCCTCAGTCGGTCTGTGCTCACCATACCCGCAATAGAACATCATTGATGTTCGCCACGCAAACTTCCGAACACTCATCATGTTCGTTATGTTCGTCGGCATGGAAAGATCGCTGCTTTCGGGCCGACTGGCCACCTTCGCCTACTTCACCCTCAACGGCTTCCTGATGGGGATGTGGATCGTCCACATCCCGGCCGTCGAGCATCGCGTCGGCATCAGCCACGCCGTTCTCGGCTGGCTCCTGCTGCTGCTCGGCGCGGGAGCGTTCGCCGGCATGCAGCTCGTCGGCCCGCTCACCGACCGCTTCGGCGCCCGCACCGTCGTCCCCGTCAGCGCGGCGCTGTGCAGTGCGGCGGTGGTCCTGCCGGGGCTCGCCACCAGTGCCTGGGCGCTGGGGGCGGCGCTGCTGGTGCTCGGCTTCGGCAACGGCTGCCTGGACGTCAGCATGAACGCGCATGCCGTCCAGGTCGAGCGCGGCTACGGGCGGCCCGTCATGTCCGCCTTCCACGCCACCTTCTCCATCGGCGGTGTCCTCGCCGCGCTTGTGGGCGCACGCACCCTCAGCTGGGAGATAAGCCCGGCGGTGACCCTGGGCGCCGTCGCCCTCTTCGGTCTGGCGGTCGCCGCCCTGGCCGCCCCCGCACTGCTCACGCCCCCGGCGGCGACCCCCGGGCTCGGCGTCACCACCGAGGCGGTGACCGGGCGCACGACGCCGCGGCGCATCTGGATACTGGCCGCGCTCGCCCTGATGCTCATGCTCTGCGAAGGCGTCGCCAACGACTGGAGCGTGCTCCACCTGCGGGACACCCTGGACGCGCCGGCCGCGACCGCCGCGCTCGCCTACGGCGCCTTCGCCACGGCCATGACCGTCGGCCGTCTGCTCGCCGACCGGGTGGCAGCGCGCTATGGCCCGGTGGCCGTACTCCGCCACGGCGCGTCGACAGCGGCCTACGGTATGGCCGTGGCCGCACTGTCCCCCTGGACGCCGCTGGCCCTGATCGGCTGGACGGTGTTCGGGATCGGGCTCTCCGGCTGTATCCCGCAGCTCTTCAGTGCCGCGGGCCACGCCGATCAGGACGCCGCCGGAGCCAACGTCTCCAGGGTCGCCGGCCTGGGGTACCTCGGCATGCTCGCCGGGCCCGCCGTCATCGGACCGCTCACGCACGTCGTCCCGCTCAACCTCACGTTCTTCCTGCCCGTGGCGTTCTGCGTGCTGGCCGCCTGCACCGCCGGGATCCTGCGTACCCCGCCCGCCCCGGCCACAGCCGTGAGCGAGCGGGGAGCGGGAGGTCAGGAGAGGTAGGCCTCCACTTCGCTGAACTGTGCGGCGGGCCAGCCGGTGTTGGCCGTTACGCGCAGCCGCAGATGGCGAACACTGGGTGCGGAGGCGGGCAGCGTGACGGTCGCCTTGTTGCCGCTCGCCGGGTCGAAGCGGTAGTCCTTCGCGTCGGCCAGCGTGCTGTAGGTGGTGCCGTCGGCGCTGCCCTGGACGGACAGGGTCTGGGTCCTGGCCCCCCAGGCCGCGGACGGCGGCAGCTTCAGGACGAGTCGGCGTACCGCTTCGGACTTGCCGAGGTCGACGGTGATCGACTGGGGGAAGGCGTTGTTGGTGGATTCCCAGTACGTTCCCGCGTCACCGTCGACCGCCTTGGCGGGGGTGTAGACGTCGGCGGATCCGGTCGCGGTGGCCGGGCGGCCCTTGGCGAGGTTGCGGTCCGGGTCGGGGTCGGGGTTGCCTGCACCGGGCTTGGGCCAGGCCGAGCAGTCGTCCCAGGTGCTGTCCCAGCCGGAGTTGCCGCCGCCGTCGGTCAGGCCGAAGGTGCCGGAACCGGTCGGGTAGGGGCAGTTGTAGATGCCGGCCGCGCCGACACCCGTGGCCTTCACGTTCGACATCCTCACCGCGCCGGGCGTCTCGGCCTGGACCACGACCGTGCCCACCTTGTCGACGGTCGTGCCACTGATGTTCACGTTCTTCACGGCCTTGCCGGTGCCGCCGCCCGAGACGAACTCGTACGCGCTCCAGGGGCTGTCGGTGATCGTCGTGTCGGTGATGTTCACCGTGGCCTCGATGGCACTGTCGTACGCGTCCACGCGCAACGCGCCCATCGGGTGCTGCCAGTTGGGGTTCATGGCCCCGGTACGGACGAGGCTGTTGCCGGCGACCGTGATGGTGCCCGCCAGCGGGAAGAACGGGTCCAGGAATTTCTGGTTGGAGATGGCTATGCCACTGCCAAGGGCGTTGGTGTCGAGGATCAGATTGTCCTTGACAGTGATGTCGCGCCCGCCGTAGATGGCGATGCCGTTGGCGAGGTTGGGCTGCGAGATGGTGTTGCCCGCGAAGGTCGAGTCGCTGTTGGTGGTGTTGAGAGCCCACATCGCCAGGGCGTCGTCACCGGTGTTGCGCAGGAAGTTGTCGCGTACGCTGACGCCCTTGGCCGTGCCGTTGAGGTTGAGGCCGTCGGCCGTCATGTCGAGGATGCGGTTCTTCTCCACGACCAGGTTGTCGTTGTTGCCCGTCAGCCAGAAGCCGACCTTGAGGTGCTGCAGCCACATTCCGGAGACGGCGGAGTTCGGGCCCAGCGATCCGTTGACGAAGTTGTCCGGGCTGCTGTCGACCCGCTCGGTGACCTCGCCGATCACCGCGAAGTCATGCAGTCCCACCTTGCCGGTGGGTGCGCCCGACTGGTCGATGAAGCGTGAACTGCGCACGATCGAGTGCCAGTTGCCCGCACCGCGGATCGTCACGTTGTCGACGTTGTTGAGTGACTGGGTGAGCTTGTACTCGCCCGGCGGGATCCATACCGTGCCCCCCTTGGCCGCCGCGATGGCCTCGCGGAAGGCCTGGGTGGAGTCGCCCTGACCGGTGGGATCGGCGCCCTTGTCGGTGACCGAGAGCGCGCCCGAGGGCTTCGCCGCGGCTCCCGCGACCTGTTCGAAGTCGGCGACGTCGACGGTGACCTGGGTGGAGGAGGCCTCCAGCTTCACCTTGTCACCTGACTTCAGGTTCTGGCCGAGTTGCAGCCGTGCGTTGTCGAAGAGGTGGTGGGTCTTGGCGCCCGCGATCCAGGGGGTGTCGACGTAGCTGTACTTCGATGTGACGGCCAGCGTCTTGGAGATCTTCTGTCCGTTGACGTACACGGCCATCGAGCCCGACTGGCCGTCTGGGACGTTGTAGGCGACGTTGAGCGCGTTCGCGGCCTTGGAGAGCGTGAACTCGACGCTCTGCCCGGCCGCGAGACGCACCGCCTGACGGCCCGACGCCTCCGAGGCGACCGTGCCCTGGGTGTAGTCGGGGCCGATCTTGGTGCCGTTCGTGGTCGCGCTCTCCGCCTCGACGGAGGTGAAGGGCAGCGTGGCGCCCGCAGCCGCCTTGGCCGCCCCGGCCGCCTGTGCGCCGGTGGCTGTGACGCCGGTGACGAGGGTGCCGACGAGGCCTGCGGTGGCCACGGCGGCGTACCACTTGCGGATGGGTCTTGGTGTGCTACTTGGCGTGCTCCTGCCAGATCTGTACATGGAGTGGTGCACCTTCCTTGTGAGTGGGGAGGTCAGTGCTCGATCTTGGGTGAGGTGTGTGTGTGGGGGGGGAGCGGTGGCGCCGCGGTGCGGAGCGTCAGACGCGCAACCAGGCCGCCGTGTCCTGCGGCAGACGACCCTCGTCGTCCAAAGGGCCACTGGCCAGCAGGATGCGTGTGTGGGCGGGGAGTTCGTAGGGAGCGGGGGCGAGGTTGACGACGCAGGCCAGGCCCGGCTCACGCAGCAGGGCGAGGACGCCGTCCGGGGCCGGCAGCCAGGTCAGCGGGCCGTCGCCGAAACCGGGTTCGACCCGGCGCAGGCGCAGTGCGGCGCGGTAGAGGACGAGCATGGAGTGGGGATCGGCGGACTGGAGATCGGCGGCGTACGACGGCCAGCCCTCCGGCTGTGGCAGCCAGGGGCCGGTCATCGATCCGAAGCCCGCGTGCGGTTCGGTGGCCGTCCAGGGCAGGGGGACCCGGCAGCCGTCGCGGCCCGGGTCGGTGCCGCCGGAGCGGAAGTGCATGGGGTCCTGGATGCGGTCCAGGGGGATGTCGGCCTCGGGCAGGCCCAGCTCGTCGCCCTGGTATATGTAGACCGCGCCGGGCAGGGCGAGGGCCAGGAGGGCGGCGGCGCGGGCACGGCGGGTGCCGAGCGTCAGGTCGGTGGGGGTGCCGAACCTCTTCGTGGTGAAGTCGAAGCCGGTGTCGTCACGGCCGTAGCGGGTGACCGTGCGGGTCACGTCGTGGTTGCACAGTACCCAGGTGGCGGGGGCGCCGACCGGGGCGTGCTCGGCGAGGGTGGCCTCGATGGACGTGCGCAGCCGCTGTGGGTCCCAAGGACAGGAGAGGAACGAGAAGTTGAAGGCGGTGTGCATTTCGTCGGGGCGCAGATAGCGGGCGAAGCGCTCGGCGTCGGGGAGCCAGACCTCGCCGACGAAGACGCCCGCGTACTCGTCGGCGACGGCGCGCCAGGAGCGGTAGATGTCGTGGAGTTCATCGCGGTCGATGAACGGGTGCGGATCGATTCCCTCGATGAAGTCGGGCAGGGCGGGGTCCTTGGCGGGCAGGGCCGCGGAGTCGATCCGTACGCCTGACACTCCCCTCTCGAACCAGAACCGCAGGACGTCCTCGTGCTCCTGGCGGACAGCGGGGTGGGTCCAGTTGAGGTCGGGCTGCTCCGGTGCGAAGAGGTGGAGGTACCACTCGCCGTCCTCGACACGGGTCCAGGTCGAAGCGGTGGCCGAGAACTGCGACGGCCAGTCGTTGGGCGGGAGTTCACCGTGTGCGCCGCGGCCGGGGCGGAAGTGGAAGAGGTCGCGTTCGGGAGAGCCGGGACCTGCGGCCAGGGCGGCCTTGAACCAGGCATGCTGGTCGGATACGTGGTTGGGGACGATGTCGACGATGGTGCGGATACCGAGCGCGCGGGCCTCCGCGATCAGCTTCTCGGCCTCGGCGACGGTGCCGAACGCGGGGTCGATCACGCGGTAGTCGGTGACGTCGTAACCGCCGTCGACCATGGGTGAGAGGTACCAGGGGCTGAACCACAGTGCGTCGACGCCGAGTTCGGCGAGGTAGGGCAGCTTGGCCCGGACGCCGGCGAGGTCGCCGGTGCCGTCACCGTCACCGTCCGCGAAGCTGCGTACGTACACCTGGTAGATGGCGGCCGAGCGCCACCAGGAGGCATCGGTCGGGGAGGTGTCTGCCACGTGAGGTTCCTTTCGGGCAGGTGGGACCCCGTCGCCGCGGCCGTCGGCCGGTGGCGGGGTGCGCGGGGTGGGCCCGAGGGTCAGCCCTTGAGGCTGCCGGCGGTCAGGCCGCTCATGATGTTGCGCTGGAAGATCAGGAAGATGATCAGGGTCGGCAGCGAGGCGATGGCGAGGGCGGCCAGGAGCCAGTTCTCGGAGACGCTGGCGGCCAGGGAGTAGATGCCGACGTTGACGGTCTGCTTGCCGGGGTCGGGCAGGGTGAGCATCGGCCAGAGGAAGTCCTTCCAGACCGCGACCACCGCGAAGATCGACACGACACCGAGGATCGGCCTGGAGAGCGGCAGGACCACGGAGCGCAGGGTGCGCAGGGACGAGGCGCCGTCGATGGCTGCGGCGTCCAGGAGCTCACGCGGGATGGAGTCGAAGAACCGCTTGAGCAGGAAGATGTTGAAGGCGTTGGTGACCGAGGGGAGCCAGATCGCCCAGGGCGAGTTGATGAGGTTGCGCTCCACGATCGGCACGTCCAGGACGGTCAGGTACTGCGGTACGACCAGGACCGTGGCCGGGATCATGAGGGTGAGCAGCATCATCCCGAGGATCGCCTTGCCGAACATGGGCCGCAGCTTGGAGAGCGAGTAGGCCGCCGCCACGTCGAAGACCAGTTGGAAGGCGAGCGCGCCGAACGCGTAGTAGAGGGTGTTGAAAAGGAGTTGGGCCAGGTCCATCACGCCCCAGGCGTCCGCGTAGTTCTGCGGATGGATGGAGTCGGGGACCAGGGTCGGTGGTGTCTGGGCGAATTCCTGCGGCGACTTGAGGCCGCTGACGACCATCCAGTACAGCGGGCCGATGAAGACCAGAGTGAAGACGATCGTCACCACGGTGAAGGCGGTCCAGTACAGGACCTTGCCGCGAGGGCGGGCCAGCTGGGCCGGGGAGATCAGGGTGCGTGTGCTCATGTCCGTCGTCTCCCCCGGCTAGTCTTCGCTGCCTGCACGGCTCAGTCGCGTGTACGCCGCCGAGAATCCGGCGAGCAGGACGAGCAGGATCAGGCCGAGGGCCGCCGCGCTGCCGTAGTTGTTGAAGGTGAAGGCGTACTGGTAGATGAGGTGGACGACGGTCAGGGTCGCGCCCTCGGGGCCCGCGCCGCCGGTGAGCAGGAACGGCTCCACGAACACCTGCATGGTCGCGATGATCTGCAGGAGCAGCATCAGCGAGAGGATCAGCCGGGTCTGCGGAATGGTGACATGCCAGATCCTGCGGAGAACGCCCGCGCCGTCCAGCTCGGCCGCCTCGTACAGCTCGCCGGGTATGGACTGCAGCGCCGCCAGGTAGATCAGCGTCGCACCGCCCATGTTCATCCAGGTGGCGGCGATGACCACGGAGATCATCGCGGTGTCGGTGTCCTGCAACCAGGCCTGCCCGGGCAGGCCCACGGCTTCCAGGATGCGGTTGAACAGGCCGTATCCGGGATCGTAGAAGTACTTGAAGAGCAGGACGGACGCCACGGGCGGCAGCATCACGGGGAGATAGACGAGCAGCCTCAAGTATCCGCGGCCGTGCCGGAACTCATTGAGTACGAGCGCGATGGCGAAGGGGACGGCGAAGCCGAGGACCAGCGCGAGCCCGGTGAACAGCAGGGTGTTGCGCCACGCCTGCCAGAAGGCCGGGTCGTTGAAGATGTACGTGAGGTTGGACCAGCCGGCCCAGACCGTCTCGCCGTTCTCGGTCTTCTGGAAGGCCAGGACGAATTCCCTGACCATCGGATACCAGGAGAAGATCGCGAAGCACAGGAGGGCGCCGATCAGGAAGCCGTGGGCGGTGAGGTTGCGCTTCAACGCCTGGCGGAACGCGGCGCGTTCGGGTCGGGCGGCCCGGCTGCCCGTCTGCGGGGACGGCCGGGCCTTGTTCTTGGAGAGGGTGGGTGCGGACATCACTGGTTGGCCAGAACCTGGTTGACCTGCTGCTCGGCGGTCTTCAGGAGCTTGTCCGCGTCGGCGTTCTCGTTCGTGAGGACGGCCGACATCAGGGTGTCGAGGACCTTGTAGACCTCCTGCGCCTTGGGCGGCTCGGCCTTGCCGGTGACCGGCTTGTCGGTGAAGGCCTGGAAGTTCTCGACGGGCATGGTCGAGCTTGCCGCGCGGGCCTTGTCGTCCGTGGTCTTGCTGTCACCGGTCCAGAAGTTCGGCTGCGGCAGACCGACGGGCAGTCCGTCCGCCTTGGTGCGGGCCCAGTCGAACTGGCCCTTGCCGGGCTGGAGGAACTTGAAGTTGATCCAGGCGATCGCGGCCTTGATCTGGTCGGGCGAACTGCCCTTCTTGATCATGTAGTCGTTGCCACCGAAGAGGGTGGCCTTCTGGCCGGGGATCGGGCCCATACCGAAGTCGTCGTACTTCGCGCCGAGGTTCTGCACCATGTACGTGATGTCGTCGGGCGCGGCGAGGAACATGCCCAGCTTGTCGGCGGCCATCTGCTTCTGCAGGTCGCCCCACTTCAGGAGCTGGGTCTTGCCCATGCTGTTGTCGTCCCAGCGCATGGCCTTGAGGTTGTCGACGACCTGCTTGCCGGTGTCGTTGTTGAAGGCGGCCTTCTTGCCGTCCTTGCTCACGATGTCGCCGCCGAGGCCGTAGGTGGTGGCGGTGAAGTGCCAGCCGCCGTTGTTGCCGGCGCTGTACTCGCCGAAGCCCGAGACGCCGTCGCCGAGGGCGGCGATCTTCTTGGCGGCCGTGCGGACCTCGGCCCAGGTGGTCGGGGGCGAGTTGGGGTCGAGCCCGGCCTTCTTGAAGAGCTTGCGGTTGACGAGCAGGCCCATCGTGTAGTTGCTGTAGGGCAGGCCGTAGAGCTTGTCGTCCTTCTTCAGGACGTTGAGGACGTTCGGGTCCATGTCCCCGAGGGCCGGGACGGACTTGTCGTTGACGTAGGCGCTGATGTCCTGCGCTCCGTCGTTGTCCAGGACCTGCTGCAGATCGGTGAAGTAGGTGTAGAAGACGTCCGGTTGGGACTTCGCCTTCAGCATCGCCGTGAAGCGGGGAGGCTCCAGGCAGGGGTCGGTCTGCTTCCCCTTGATCGTGACGTTCGGGTACTTCTTGTTGAACGCCGCGACGTCCTCCTTCCACTGCTTGAGCTCGGCCTTCTCGGCGGCCGGCGGCATACAGTCGATGGTGAGCGTCACCTTGGTCTTCGCGTCAAGGGGGGCGGCGGCGTTGGCCGCGTTGCCGCTGTCGCCCCCGTCGGAATCGCCGTTGTCGCTGCTGCTGGTGCCGCAGGCCGCGAGGGCGGTGAGGGCAAGGGCGGAAGCGACGGCGACCGTGGCCGTACGACGGTGGGCGCGGATCGTGGTGTGCCCGACCGCACCGCTCGGTATGCGGCTCGGCACGGCGCTTCGCGTGCGGCGGCGTATACGTCGGAAGTACGTCATTCCGGAGCTGCTCATCGGTGGACCCCTTTGGACAGCGCCGCCTGCCCATGGGAGCAGGACGGCATGGCAGGAGCAGGAAGCCCACAGTTGCGCGGGCTGTGTGGCGGCGCTCACTCAAGCACCGACAGCAGATCCGCGCAATATCTCGCGTAATGATTGAAATAAATTGACAGTACGAGAGCAATGAACGCCAGGCGGACCACAAGCCCTTTCTGCGCCGCCTACTCCGGCGGCGGCTGTCCCGTCGAGCCGCGCACCACCAACTCCGGCTCGAAGAGCAGTTCTTCCGTGGGCACCGCACTCCCCCCGATCTTCAGGGTGAGGATCTCGACCGCGGCGCGCCCCATGGCCTCGATGGGCTGACGCACCGTGGTCAGCGGAGGGTCGGTGCAGGTCATGAACGCCGAGTCGTCGTAGCCGACCACCGACACGTCGTGCGGGACGCCGAGTCCGCGGCGACGCGCGGCACGCACCGCACCCAGGGCGAGGGGGTCGCTCGCGCAGACGATGCCGGTGACCCCGGAATCCAGGAGCCGCGCGGCGGCGGCCTGGCCGCCCTCGATCGAGAACATGCCCCGCGAGATGTGCTCTTCGGGCAGTTCGGCGCCGGCCTGCTCGGCGACCACCCGGGCGGCGGCGAGCTTGCGCTGCGAGGGCATGTGGTCGGCGGGCCCGAGCACCAGGCCGATGCGGCGGTGGCCGAGCGAGGAGAGATGGCGCCAGGCCTGCTCGACCGCGACGGCGTCGTCACAGGACACCGCAGGGAATCCGAGCCGCTCGATGGCCGCGTTGACGAGAACCACCGGGATCTTCCTCGCCGCGAGCCGCTTGTAGTGCTCATGCGGGGCGTCCGCCTGCGCGTACAGCCCACCGGCGAACACGACGCCGGACACCTGCTGTTGCAGCAGCAACTCGACGTAATCCTCCTCGGAGACCCCACCCTTGGTCTGGGTACACAGAACCGGGGTCAGCCCCTGCTGGGCGAGCGCACTTCCGATCACTTCCGCGAACGCGGGGAAGATCGGATTCTGCAGCTCGGGCAGCACCAGACCCACGAGCCGAGCCCGCTCGCCACGCAGCTGGGTGGGCCGCTCGTACCCCAGGACGTCCAGGGCCGAGAGCACGGACTGCCGGGTCGCGTCGGAGACCCCGGGCTTGTTGTTGAGTACTCGGCTGACCGTGGCCTCGCTGACCCCGACCTTCCGCGCCACCTGAGCAAGTCGTCGTGTCATGCACGCAAGAATAGTGCAATTCTTGCGTTCTGTTTGCGTGCTTGCTGAATCTGGCCGGGATCGCTCCACATGACAGGCGGGCGACCTGCGCCGAGCGCCACTGAGGACCGAACGGGTGAGGGCGGATCGTTTCGGCGGCGAATGCCTGTGAACTGCGGTATCCCTGCTGGTCAGGACGGGAATGCGGTATGCGTTCACGTGCCACCCCCAGCAAAGGAGAACGATCCATGCGCCTTCGTCACTCACTGGCCGCCGCGGCCGGTGCCGCCGTGCTGATCCTGACCATGCCCGGCTCCGCTTACGCGACCGAGGGCGACTTCAGCTACACCTACGTCAGCAGTGCGGGTAACGAAGGCCGGGTCACCCTGCACGACCCGGCCAGCGGGGAGTGCATCACGCTCGCCGAGGCGGCCCAGGAGTACACCCAGCCGCCCGCCCACTCCCCCAGGAACCGCACCGACTCCTTCGCGATGGTCTTCACGAACGCAGACTGCTCCGGCGACAACTTCACGCTGCGCCCCTACACCGGCGGCGCGAGCGAGAGGCTGAAGCTCCGGTCGATCCTGTTCTCCTGATCCCCGGTCACTCGCCCTCGGGCGGGCCCGGATTCTCCATGCGGGAGAGCCAGGTGGTGAGCAGCTCTTCGAGTGCCTCGCTCTCGGCGGGCCTCAGCAGGTCACGCAGGCGGCGCTCGTTGCGCATGTGGTCGGTGAACGCCCGGTCGATCAATTCGCGTCCGGGACGGGTGAGGGCGACGATCCGGCCGCGCTGGTCGTCGTCGGACCTGCGGCGGGCGACGAGTCCGGCCCGCTCCAGGCGGTCGATCCTCTTCGTCATCGCACCGGTGGTGACCATGGTGTGGGCGGCGAGTTCACCGGGTGCGCGTTCGTAGGGCTCTCCGGCGCGGCGAAGCGCGCACAGGACG
Organism: Streptomyces sp. NPDC058257; assembly: GCF_042881845.1. Classification (NCBI taxonomy): domain Bacteria; kingdom Bacillati; phylum Actinomycetota; class Actinomycetes; order Kitasatosporales; family Streptomycetaceae; genus Streptomyces; species Streptomyces sp. NPDC058257. Next base: position 337,460 of record NZ_JBHVXJ010000007.1, on the reverse strand, counting down.
TCGAACTCTCCCTCGTTGAGGCCGTAGCGGCCGTAGACGAGGCAGAGTTCCTCGGTGAGCTGATCGGCCAGGCGGTGCAGTCGGCCGATCACTCCTTGCGGGGAGACGTCGACGTCGGGCCGCTCGCGGCGCCAGTCGGCCTGGATGCGGGCTACGCGGTCCAGCGGTTGCGGGTGGTCGTCCATGCGCACCAATATAGCTTCCCAGGAAGCTATATTGGCTTCCATGGAAACCAATATGCGCTGGGTGGCACTGACCGCGGTCGCGCCGGTCGCCTGGGGGACCAATTACTTCGTCACCCATGAGTTCCTGCCCGCGGACAGCCCGCTCTACGGGGCCGCCCTGCGGGCACTGCCCGCGGGTCTCCTCCTGCTGGGGCTGTGCAGGCAGCGACCGCGCGGCGCGTGGTGGTGGCGGTCCGCGGTGCTCGGGCTGCTCAACGTGAGCGTGTTCTTCGTGCTCGTCTACGCCGCCTCCCAACTGCTCCCGACGAGCATCGCCTCGACCGTCATGGCGGTGTCTCCGCTGGCGATGATGCTCATCGCCTGGGCCCTGGTGTCCGAGCGGCCCGGCATCGCGCACCTGGCCGGCGCCGCGATCGGGCTCGGCGGGGTCTGTCTCATGCTGCTCACCGGCACGGGAGGAGTGAGCGTGCCGGGAGTCCTCGCATCGGCCACGGCCATGCTGGTGTCGTCCTTCGGCTACATCCTGACCAAGCGATGGAGCGCCGACGTCGACGTGCTCGCCTCGACCGCCTGGCAGCTCACCGCCGGAGGCCTTTTCCTGCTGCCGGTCGCCGCGGCCGTGGAGGGCCCGCCGCCCGCACTCTCCGCATCGGCGCTCCTCGCGTTCGGCTACGTCGCCCTGGTCGCCACCGCGTTGGCGTTCGCCGCCTGGTTCACCGGGCTGCGGCACCTGCCCACGGGGACGGTGGGCCTGATAGGACTGCTCAACCCCGTCACCGGCGTCCTGCTCGGCACCGCGGTCGCCGGAGAGGTGCTGACGGTCCAGCAGCTCTGCGGCCTCGCACTCGTCCTGGCCGGGGTCGTCCTGGGCCGGCCCACACGCGCGGGCCGACCCACACGCACTGCCCGACGCGGCAGCGGTCAGACGCCTCCGCGCCCCACATCCGACGAGTGTCCGCGGACGGCGTCGGGTAGCACGGAGCCGTGAGCGTCACATAGCCGTGGCCGACGTCACGGAACGCGGGCGACGGCGACGTAGAAGCCGCTCAACTCGGGCTTCGGCGCGGGCGAGTCCTTGTACCAGTGCGTCGCCGTCACCAGGCCGGGCTCGACCAGTTCCAGTCCCTCGAAGAAGCGCTCGACCTCGGCTCGGCGCCGCATCCTCAAGGGCACCTGGCCCTTCTTGTAGGTGTCGGTGACGGAATCCGCGAGGTCGGGGTGCTCGTCGGTGGTGCCGTGGGACAGCACCAGATAGCTGCCGGAAGGCAGCGCGTTCACCAGGGTGCGCGTGAGGCCGTAGGGGTCCTCTTCGTCGGTGATGAAGTGCATCAGAGCGATGAGGGAGAGCGCGATGGGCTGGTTGAAGTCCAGAAGTCCGCGGGCGTGGTCGAGGATCGTCTCGGGCTCGCGCACGTCCGCCTGGACGTAGTCCGTGGCACCTTCCGGGCTGCTGACCAGCAAGGCTTCGGCGTGCCGCAGCACGATGGGGTCGTTGTCGGCGTACACGACCCGGCAGCTGGGAGCGATCCCCTGGACGACCTGGTGGAGGTTCGGCGCGGTGGGAATGCCGGTGCCGATGTCGAGGAACTGCCTGACACCGTTGTCAGCCAGCCAGGCGGCGGCACGGTGCATGAACGCACGGTTCCGCCCCGCGTTCGCGCGTGCCTCGGGCGGCAGCTTCTCGCCGAGCTCCTGGTCGACGAGGTAGTTGTCCTTGCCGCCCAGAAGCCAGTCGTAGACACGCGCCGGGTGCGGTTTGCTGGTGTCGATAAGGGCGTTGGTGTCTTCTGCTGTCATCCGTGGCTCCACTACGTGTCTGACCGGTTTCCGTGAGCCGCGGGCGACGTACGCTCCGCCCGAGGCGGCAGGGATCGTCCGAGCCTACAGGTGGAAAGGTCAACTGTTCCGGCTGGTGAGAGAGTTCGTCGCGGGCCCTAGAGCTGCCGGAGGTGGTCGCGAAGGCCGCGGGCGGCCTGCGCCAGGAGGGCGTCGGCGCCGGGCTGCGCGCCGGCCGGTACGAGGGACTCGGTCATGGCCGCGATGGCGAAGGACTGGCCGTCGGAGTGCTCGACGACACCGATCTCGTGGCGGAGGTTGAGCAGGGTGCCGGTCTTGGATGACCAGGTGCTGGCGTCGGAGCTGAAATCCGGGGCCAGTCGGTGCCGCAGCACGTTGTGGGCCATGAGGTCGCGCAGCCGCTCGGCCACATCCGGATGGACCTTCGACGGCGTCCACAGCGCCTGCAGCAGGTCGACATAGGTGCGTGCGCTGCCGCTGTTGGCGCGGGTGGTGTCGAGCTGCGGCACCCGGTGTCCACGGCCGCTGGTACCGGCGTCGATGGCCAGGGCGTGGGCGAGATGGGCCTGGTCGGCGCCGAAGCGTTCCACCGGCGTGTCGGACAGCTCGCCCACGTTGTGCCGGACGGCGATGCCGCGGATACCGAGCTCGTGGAGGATGCCGGAGACCTGGGTGGGCGGGGTGAGCTCGAACAGCGCGTCGGCGGCCATTCCGTCGCTCAGGCAGGTACTCAGATAGAGCAGGTCGTCGATCGCGACCCGGGCGGGGTGGCGGAACCGGCTCAGGCCGGTGGGGCCGGGCGTGGTGACCCGTCCGGGCTGCACCTCGAGCATCGTCGCTCCGTCGAGTTCGCCCCGGCGGATGCGCTCGACCGTCGCGAGCGCGAGCGGGACCTTGACCAGGGAGGCGGAGGGCAGGTGGGTGTCCGCCTCGATCCCCAGCTCCTCGCCCGTGTGCAGATCCCGTACGAGCAGACAGCCGTGCAGGCCGCCGTCGCGCAGCTCCTGGCGTATGTCGCGCAGCAGTGCCTCGGTGCTCACACCACCGTGCATGTCACCACCCCTGCCGCCACCCGTGCCGCCGTACATGCCACCACCACCCGTACCACCATGCACGCCCCCGCCCCTGCCACCGTTCATGCTGCCGTTCCTCCCGTGGTTCCCACCGGGGCGTCCGCGCCCAGGCAGCGGGCTATGGCGCCGCCCAGGCGCGCTTCGATGGGCTGCGGATTGCCGTCCGCCGCGGCGGCCAGGGCGAAGCCGCGGCCGAGCGTGATCTCGCCGATGGGCCGCCAGGTCAAGCCGAGTTCTTCGGCCTGTGCGGGCGAGCACAGCAACAGATCGCCCGAGCAGAGGACTTCGGCGGCGGCACTCGTCAGGTCGGCCGCGGCGACGAGCTGCGCGGGACGCAGACCCACCGCGTCGCGCAGCCGCGTCAGCGGATCACGGATGTGCGGCACATCGTCCTCCGGCTGGATCCAGACGCGGCGGGCCGGGCCGGGAGAGGCACGTCCGACCCGCAGCGTTTCGAGGTAGACGCGCTGCACACGGGGCTCCTGTGCACCGGCGAGCCCGAGCGGCACGGCCCACGCCGCCTCGTCCGCGGGCACCGCGAGCAGAGCGGCGCGCACCTGCTGCGCGCGCAGGAGCTCCCTGCGTTGCGTCGGCGCCGCGACCCGCAGGTCGAGCGTGATCCCGTGGCCGCGCGCCTCGGCGACGAGACGGGCGAGACCGACCGTGGAGCAGACGCCGGGCACCGCGAGCCGCCACGGCTTGAGTTTGACGGCTTCTGCCTCGTCGAGGAGCACGTCGGCCGCCTGCACGAGCTGCCGGGCCGTCGGCAGCATGTCCCGCCCGAAGGGCGTGAGGACGGCGCGCCGCGACGTGCGCTCGAACAGGGGCTCACCGAAGCGTTCCTCCAGGGCCGCGACGCGACGGCTCGCCACCGACTGCGACATCCGAGCCGCCGCCGCTCCGTCGGTGAAGCTGCCGTACTGGCTGACGCTGACGAACGCGCGACACGCTCCCACCAGATCCACGCCCCGCACCCTATGCCAGATCAGCATGGAATCGCGCATGGGCGTATTGGACCGCATACGCACCCCGGCGCGAGGGTGGCTCTGGCACTCACACCCACGTACCGGGACGGAGCCGTGCCGCTCCGTCCCCTATGCGCCCTGCCTCTGGGGCGCCCTGGAGGTTTGGCCCATGCAGCACACCCGTGACACCCGTGCCCGTCGCACCGTTCTCGGTGCGCTGGCCACTCTCTGTCTCTTCCCGCTCCTGGCCTGCGGGGAAGTCGACTCCTCAGCCTCGTCGTCAGCCTCGTCGTCCTCCGCCACGCCGGCCACGAAGCCCGCGGGGGCCACAGAGTCCACGCAGGCGACGAAGGCGTTCGCCGGCGACTTCAAGAAGCTTGAGCGCAAGTTCGACGCGCGCCTCGGTGTCTACGCCATCGACACCGGCACGGGGCGCGAGGTGGCCTACAACGCCGGTGAGCGATTCGCCTACAACTCCACGTTCAAGGCGCTTGAGGCCGGAGCCGTGCTGCGCAAGTACTCTCTGAGCGGCCTCGACCGCAAGGTCACGTACTCCAAGGATGATCTGGTCGCCAACTCCCCCGTGACCGAGAAGCACGTCGACACCGGCATGACCCTGGGCGAGCTGTGTGACGCCGCCGTCCGCTACAGCGACAACACCGCGGCCAATCTGCTCTTCGACAAGCTCGGCGGCCCCAAGGGCCTGGACGCCGTACTCGAAGATCTGGGCGACGACGTCACGCGGATGGATCGCCACGAGCCCGATCTGAGCAGTTGGGTCCCGGGCGAGAAGCGGGACACGACCACGCCGCGGGCGTTCGCCGAGGACCTGCGCGCGTTCGTCCTCGGGGACGTCCTGCGCAAGGGCGAGCGCGCACAGCTCACCAAGTGGCTGCGGACCAACACCACTGGCGACAAGACCATCAAGGCCGGTGTGCCCGAGAACTGGGTGGTCGGCGACAAGACAGGAACCGGCACCTACTACGGCGCCCGTAACGACATCGCCGTGGTGTGGCCGCCCGACGGTGCCCCCATCGTCTTGGCGATCTTGTCGCACCGCGCCGAGAAGGACGCCGAGCCCGACGACAAGCTGATCGCGGAAGCGGCCTCCGTGGCCGTCGACTCGCTGTCGTAACAGGCGGGACTCGCCGTCGCGGCAAGAGGAAGGAAGGCTGGGCCGAACCGGGCCGAACCGGACTGGTCGGCCGCCGGGCGCGGCCACTCGAAAACCAGTGGCATTCCGTCACCCGCTCCGCCTAGCTTGTGCGTTCGTGACTCATGATCCAAGAGGACTGCTCACGGGGCGGCTCACCCGCGCCCCCCGCAGGACCGTCCACGGGCGAGGCCCGGCAGTGGGCGGGCAACGATGACCGAACGTGCGGTGGCGCCGCCCGAGGCCTCCGAAGAGGGGATCTTCTCCCGGAAGTACGCGGCGGCGACGGCCACCTTCGCCGCGGTGATGTTCCTGACCGGGTTCGCCGCGCTCGCCGTGGTTCCCACCTTGCCGACTGCGGCTCAGGGCCTCGACGGGGTGTCGCTCTATCCGCTGGTGGCGGGCAGCTTCGTCGCCGCGAGCCTGCTGGGCGGAGTGCTCGGCGGCAGTTGGGCGGACCGCGCCGGGGCGAGCCGCCCGCTGGCGGCGGGTGTCGCCCTGTCGGTGGCCACCTTGCTGATCTCGGCCACCAGTACGACCATCTGGCAGCTGGCGGCCGGCCGGTTCCTGGACGGCGTGTCGGCCGGCCTGGTCGCCGTGGCGATCAACACCGCCATCGCCCATGACTATCCCGACCGCCTGCGGCCGCGCGCCCTGTCGCTCATGAGCACCTGCTGGATCATTCCCTCACTTGCCGGACCTCCGCTGGCGGGCCTGGTGTCCGCCTGGTGGTCCTGGCGCGCGGTGTTCTTCGGTCTGGCCGCCCTGACACTGCTCCCGGCCCTCGCGGTCGTGGTGGTCCTGCGCGGCCGGGCCCGGCAGTCCAAGGCCGTCCCGTCGCAGGACAAGGCGCCACGCCCCGCGCTGATGGTCGCCCTCGCGGTGAGCCTGGGCGCGGCGCTCGCGCAGTACGGCGTCTCCGGCTGGGACGCGCGCCATCTGCTGTGTGCGGCGGGCGGGTTCGCGCTCCTTGTGGCGTACGCGCCCCGGCTGCTGCCGTCCGGTACCTGGAGTGCGGCACGCGGGCTGCCCGCCACCGTGCTGCTGCGCGGCCTGTCCTCAGGGGCGTTCTTCACCCTGGAGGCCTTCGTGCCGCTGTTCCTCGACACCGTGCGGCACGTGCCCGCCGCGGTGACGGGCCTGGCGTTCACGGGCGCCGCCGTGGCCTGGGCCGCCTCGTCCTGGGTCCAGGGCCATCTGCTGGACCACTGGCCCCGGCACCGCCTGGTCGTGGTGGGTTCGGTGATCCTCGCGGCCGCGGTGGCGATCGCGGCCGCCGGGACGCTGCCCACGATGCCCGCGCTCACCGCCGCTTCGGCGTTGGTCGTCGCGGCGGTCGGCATGGGCCTGGTCGCTCCGGCCCTCACGCTGCTCTCGCTCTCGCACAGCCCGCCCGGTCTGCGGGGCCAGGCCAGCAGTGCGATGCAGACCAACCAGAATCTGGGCCAGATCACGATCATGGCCCTGTCCTCCGCGCTGTTCGCCGGGCTCGGCACCGGCTCGTCCGGTCTGGGCGGCTATGCCGCCGCCTTCGGCCTGCTCCTGGTGCCGAGCGTCCTTGCCGCCCTGCTCGCGGTCCGCGCCCGCGGCTCGTGAGCGCCCGCGGCTCGTGAGCGCCCGCCACGGGGCTCAGGATTCCCGGCACTCCACGTGCCCCCAGCCGTGCGCGTTCTTCGCGATCTTCTCTCCGGCGGCGTAGGGCTTCTGGCAGTGGCAGCGGCCGGGGAACTTGGCCTTGATGACTCCGCCCGAAGTCCCCTTGCCCGAACGGGCGGCGGAGCTCTTGCCTCCCTGCGCCGTGGAGCTCTTGCGCGGCCTGGCCGCAGGGGAGGCCGTCATGCGCTCGGCCCGCGGCTCCGGGATCGCGAGGGCTCCGTGGGCGGTCCCGGCGGGCTGCTGCGTCGTCGCGGCGTCGCTGGCCGCGACGTCGGCGATGGCGTTGAGGTGGTCGCCGTCCACCTGGTGGGCCGCGACGTGCCGGAAGGTCACCGCGCGGCCCTGCAGGAGTGCGTCGATGCGGACGACGAGTTCCTTGTTGGCCACCGGCTTCTTCGCCGCGGTCAGCCAGCCGTTCCGCTTCCAGGACGCGATCCACTTGGTGACCGCGTTCATCGCGTACTGACTGTCCATGCGGACCTCCAGCGGAACGGCGGGATCCGTGGACTCCAACAGCTCGGCCAGCGCGGTCAGTTCGGCCACGTTGTTGGTCGCTTCGCCGAGCGGCCCGGCCTCCCACCGCTGCGGGCGCTCATCGGAATCGGCGACCACCCAGGCCCAGGCCGCGGGCCCGGGGTTCTTCTTCGCGGCTCCGTCACAGGCGGCGATGATCAAGTCAGACATCCCTCGATCATGCCAGCCCGCGGGAGGCTCGAAGGCCACCACCCTCCGGCTCGTCGGCTCCGGCCCGGCCAGTCCTACACCTCGCCGGCGTCCAGCGCCGGGGCGATGACCGCGAAGGCCCGGTCGGTCAGCTCGGCGGGATCCTCGGCGCCGCCGCTGTCGCTCCACCGCTGCAGCACGGCGTCGAAGGCGGTCAGCGCCATCCCGGCGGCCAGCCGCGGATAGAGGTCCACGCCCGCGTCACGCCCCAGACGCCGCGCCACCTCCCCCGTAAGATCGTCGCTCCACTGCGCCTGGCGCTCCAGGAAGCGGGCGCGCAGGGCCGGGGTACGCAGAATCAGCCGCACCACGGGCAGCACTCGCTCGGAGTGATCGCCACAGGCCTCCAGGGGAACCCACACCGCGTGCCGCAGCGCCACGGAGGGCCGCTCCTCGACGGGGCGGGCCGCCAACTCCGCGTGGATACCGACGCCCATGTCGGCCAGGAACTGGACGACCACGTCCTCCTTGGACGCGAAGTACCGGAAGAACGTCCGCCGGGAGACCCCGGCGGTGGTCACGATCTCGTCGATGGTGACCGCGTCGAACCCCTTCCGGGCAAGGAGTTGCAGCGCCGCTTCGGTCAACTCGTTCGAGACGAGCTGTCGTTTGCGCTCGGCCATGCTCACTTCGGGACGGGAACTCACCGGACCATGGTACACGCTATGCCTTGCATGACACTCAGGCTCTCCTTGACACTCAGTGTCACTAGCGACAGCATGTGCCGCATGACGCAGCTACAGCGCTGGACAGCCGAGCAGATCCCGGACCAGACCGACCGGATATTCGTCGTCACCGGAGCCAACAGCGGCCTCGGTCTGGCGACCACCCGGGCGCTCGCCCGGCGGGGCGGACACGTGATCCTCGCCGTACGCGACGAGCGGAAGGGCCGCCGGGCGGTCGCGGAGATCACCGCCGAACACCCGCACGCGAGCCTGGAAGTACGCCGCCTCGACCTGGCCGATCTCGACTCGGTCCGCGGCTTCGCCGATCAGTTGCGTGCCGACCACCCCCACGTCGACGTGCTCATCAACAACGCGGGCGTGATGGCGCCGCCCCGCACGCTCAGTGCGCAGGGCCACGAGCTGCAGTTCGCCTGCAACCATCTCGGCCACTTCGCGCTCAGCGGTCTGCTGCTCGATCTGCTGGCCGCCGGGAGCGACCCCCGGGTGGTGACGGTGAGTTCGATCAACCACCGGCAGGCGCGCATCCGCTTCGACGACCTGACCGGCGAGCGCGGCTACAAGCCGATGGGCTTCTACAACCAGTCGAAGCTCGCCAACGCCGTCTTCGGCCGGGAACTCCACCTCCGGCTGACCGAGTCAGGCAGCCCGGTGCGCAGCGTCCTTGCCCACCCCGGCTACACCGCCACGCACCTCCAGACGAGTACGCCGATCGGCCTGTGGCGGGTGGTGCTCGGCCGTATCGGCAACCCGCTGTTCGCCCAGCGCCCCGCCGACGGCGCACTGCCCCAGCTGTTCGCGGCGACCGACCCGGAGGTGGAGAGCGGCCAGTTCATCGGGCCGGGCGGCCTGGCCGAACTGCGCGGCGCGCCGACGCGTGTACAGCTGGCGCCCGTGGGGGCGGACACCGAGACGGGCCGCCGCCTGTGGGAGCTGTCGGAGCAACTCACCGACGTACGCTTCCCGTTCCCTGCCACCATCTGACGGCGCCCGGCGCACCGGGCGACTCTGGGCGGATCAGCTCCCAGGCTTGGGGCGCGAGGCCGAGGGTCATGCCATGGCGTTCGTACAGCGCGAGCGCGCCACTGCTGTTGCCACTGGTGTTGTCGGTGTCCACGCCGAGACCGATCCGGTTCACGGCCCAGCTCCGCGTAATGGCCCACAGCGTGACGCAGGAGGCAGCTGCCCAGGCCCCGGACCGGACCGGGCCGTGCCGGGGCCACGGCGGACCCGGCACGGCGGGCTCCGGCTTAGATGCCGAACGGCGCGGAGTAGCGCACCGTGCCGCTGGGCAGCGGGTGTCCGGCGTCGAGGGCGAGGGCCATCATGGCCTCGTCCGGGACGTCGATGCTGATGCCGATGCCGTAGGCCGAGGCACGGCTGAAGCCGAACCGCGGGTAGTACTCCGGGTGTCCGAGGACGGTGACGAAGCGCTCGCCCCTGTCTTTCGCGGCGTCGAGCGCGGCGCGGATGGCCACGGAGCCCGCGCCGGTCCTCTGATGCGCGGGGAGTACAGCGACGGGGGCCAGGCACAGGGCCGGGGTGTCCCCGATGTGGCAGCGGGTCAGCAGCGCGTGGCCGACGGGCTCGCCGTCCTGGCCGGTGGTGACGGTGGACAGGCCGTCGATCCAGGCCTCGTCGGCGCGGAGCGCGTCGACGAGGTCGGCCTCCGCCGGGGTGCCGAACGCGGCGGCGTTGATGGCGTGGACGGCGGGGATGTCAGCGCTGGTCTCGGCGCGCGTGATCCAGGTACTGGTCTTGCTCATGAGGGATGGAGATCCGTTTCATGGTGGGTTCGCATGGGTGTCGCCCCGCGAGCTCACGCTCCCGGCGAGGCGGGTCCGGCCGAGGTCAGGCCACGGCCCGGGACGTGAGAGTGGTCCGGGCGGTGCGCATGGCAGTGGCCTTGAGCGCGGTCATCGGCCCCAACTCCCAACATCCTCGATACGGATCACCCATGAACGCCGAGAACCCTATCATTCAGGCGATTTTGCGGCATGAGATGCGCCGTGAGATGCGCACGCCGATGACGAGCGGCACCAACTACCTCAACAGGGCGCACACGTACGTGGTGCCCGCCCCGCGCACACTGCGATCTGCCCCTGTCGCGAGAGGAGCGGAGAGGCGTAGGGAGGAGGGGACGGGGGACTCGGAAGCCAGACAGATTGTGCATCGGGATGCGCACGGGCTTCCGTACGACGACCCCAGGGAGGCGCGATGTCGACGCAGACCCATCGCCTCATCATCAACGAGCTCGCGCGGTGCGAGGAGTGTGCCGTGCTGCGCGTGAGCGGTGAACTCGACCAGAACGCCGAGAAGTTCTTTCTGCGTACGCTCGGCGACTCCGTCATGGCGGGTCACCGACATCTCGTGCTCGATGTGACGGCGCTGGTGTTCTGCGACTCCCGTGGGCTCAACTGCCTGCTCGGCGTGCGGTGGCTGCTGCGGCGGCGCGAGGGCCAGCTTCTCCTTGCGGGAGCCGGCCGCCATCTCGTCCAACTCCTCACGCTGACCGGCAGCACGGAGCTCATTCCTCGCTACCTCTCCGTGGGCCAGGCCCTGCTGGCCCTTCCACCGTCCCAGCGCCCCACGTGGCCGCCCTCGCCTTCCCCCTGCCCTGACGGCAAGCCGGGCGATGCCCCGCCCCTGGGCCCCGAACCGCCTTGACGGGCGGCGCCGGGCCGCGCCCCTCAGCGCGGCTCGCTGTTGAGGCGCAGCGTGATCGGGGCGCCGACACCCACTGATGGCAGCACGCCCCAGGACATGGGCGAAACCCGCCATGTCCTAGGGCGCGTCTGGACAACTCCCCCAAGAATTGGGCTACTTGGCGCGTGCCAGAGCGATCGCACCCTGAAGCCGCTCCCCCGCCTCGTACATCATGTAAGGCACGCCGTTCTCCGTACCGAAACTCGGTGACGCGCTGCGTCCGTCGTCCGGTGCGCCGTTCATCGAGTCGTGGAATATCCCGAGGTGGCTGCGGCGGGAGAAGTCCTTGCCCACTTCGGTGATCAGTATGTTGCCGCCGCTGCCCTTGTCCGTGTTGTAGACGACGTAGGTGCTGTTCCCTCGGGTGAGCAGGTGGGGCCCGCCCACGTTCTGCGCGCCCACATCGGCGTGGCGGATCAGTGGCGTCTGATCGAAGGTCCAGTCGCGACCGTCGGCCGACCAACCCCAGGCGATGTCCCGGTGGTTGGTGGTGTTGTTCAGCATGAAGAGCATGACGTAACGGGCGCCCCGTGAGGGCAGGTCGTGACGGAACACGCGGGCGTAGGACGTCTCGGTCGAGCCGCTCGGCAGCATCGAGGTGGAGAGCACCACCTTGTCGTACGTGAAGTTGATGCCGTCCTTGGAACGGGCGAGGCGGGTCGTGGTGTTCTCGCCGTGGAAGTACAGCCACATCTCCTTGGCGTCCTCGTTCCACAGCACGTGGGGCGAGGAGACGTGGCTGACCTTGTAGTGCGGCTGCCAGTTGTTGGTGACGAGGGGGTTGGCCTTGTACTCGGTGAACGGCCCGTCGATCGAGTCGCCGTAGGCCAGACAGATACCGCCGGGGGCGTCGTGCGGGGCGTAGTAGAGGTAGTACCGGCCCAGAGCGCCCAGGACGCGGCCGACGGTCCCGCGCAGGCACGGGAAGATGATCTCGCCCGTGGGGTTGTAGGCGAGGTCCGACGGCTTCAGGACCGTCCTGACGTAGGTGTAGTCGGGGAAGCCGCCGGGCGCCGCCGCGGCCGTGCCCGCCGTTCCGGCGCCGAACGCCAGGGCCGTGCCGGTGGCGGCGGCCCCGCGCAGGAAGAAGCGGCGCGGGAAGGGGGATCGGTGTGCGGGGCTCGGCTGCGTGAGGGGGTGCTGTGCGGCGTGCTGCGCGTCGTACCGCGGCTCGTTCATTTCTGTTCTCCGTCCCGGGAGTCGAATGTCGGAGGAATGCTCAGAGGTGGGTGGCGGCTGTGACGCAGAATCCGCCGAGGGCGACAGCCCACACGTAGGGCAGGGTGCGCACCATGACCTGCTGGGGGCCGACGCCCGCGTACTGGGCGCTCCATACGGTCTGGGTGCTGGTGGGGTCGGATACGCCGAAGACCTGGTTGTAGGAGGCGGCGAGGCCGAGCACGGCGACGGCGGGGTAGATGCCGGCCGCGATGAGAACGCCCGCGATGCCCGCGCCGAGACCGTAGACGTTGAGGGGCCCTCGGTAGAGGCACAGCGGGACCAGCAGGGTGAAGACGAGGACGAACAGCACCGGGTTCTGCGGACTGACGGCCTTGACCAGGGGTTCCAGGGCCTCGATGGCGCCCGGCAGCTTCACCGCTGCGAGCAGGATGCCGATCGCGATGAACAGCGCGATCGGGGGTGCGGCGACCTCGAAGCCGCCGTACAGGGTGCGCAGCAGCCGCTTGTTCATCTCGCGCGGCCGGGTCGTGGTGACCAGTGCGTAGAGCACTCCGGCGAGCATCGAGGGAATGATGGCGAGCTCGAAGCCGAGGGCCAGGACAAGCGGTACGACGGGGGTGAGCAGGGCGTACCACGGTGCGTCGCCGAGCCGCTCACGGCGCGAACGGCGTTTGTCGACGGCCGGCTTCAGCGCCCATGTGTGTTCGACTCCGCGGCGGCGGGACTCGATGAGGACGAACGCGACGGCCGCGACCAGTGCCAGCGGGAACAGCTTCACCATGAAGCCGCGCACCGTGGGGACCGGCAGGTCAAGGGCGGTGGAGAAGAACTGCCAGATGGGGAGCTCGAACGGCACTCCGACGGCGATGCCCATCAGGACGGTGCCCGCCGCGGTCACCTTGGGGATACCCACGGCGACCATCGCGGGGATGCCGATGATGCCGGCCAGCATGGCGGCGGGGGCCGAGCCGGTGACCGTGCCGATCAGCGCGGACACGGCGAGGACGCCGAGTGCCACGACCGTGGGCCGGTCGCCGCCGAACTCCACGATCTTGCGGACGATGGTCCCGGCGATGCCGGTCTCGTCGAGGAGTCTGCCGAGCCACGATCCGAGCAGCACCGCGATCATCGTCGAGGCGAGCATCGGGGCGCCCTCCTGGAGGACGGTGTCGAAGACGCTCCCCTTGCCGGTCAGCGGCGCACCGGCGACCAGCGCGATGACGACACCGAGGAGGACCAGGGCGAAGGCGGTGGGAAGTTTACGGGTGAGCATCGCTGCGACACCCACCGCCATGACGATCAGGATGACAACGCCCATGGCGCTACTTCTCTCTGTGGGTCACGGCGTCGGCGAGCGCGGCCGTGAGAAGAAGGGGGCTGCGGCCGAGCCCGCAGACGGTCCGGGCATGGGCGTGGGCGGCGATCTCCTCCGCGCCCGCCACGTGCCCGTACAGCCGGAACCGTCCCGCGCGCAGGACGACATGGCCCAGGGCCTGCTTGAGTGCGGCCTTCGCCGGACCGTGGTGGAGGTGTTCGTGCACGGATTCGTGGGCGAGGGCCGCCGCGCGCACGGACCCTGGCGGGTACCAGTGCCGCCAGCCCCGTTCGTCGATCAGGGCTTCGGCCGCCGCGAGGGTGTCGGTGTAGAGCTCCACCGTCGGCGTCGGCCGTGAGGTGTAGCGGGCAAGGAGACCGCGCTCCAGGCCGTCGGCGCGCTCGACGATCCTGGCACGGCACGGAACCGGGGCGAGGGCGGCGCCGAACTCCTCGGCCGTGCGCGCCCAGCGACGAAGGAGTCGCGGGTCGCGGCCCTCGTGCGTGGGGGTAAGGGCAAGGAGATGGACCGCGTGGTCGAGGTCGTCGAGGGTCTCGGGCGCGGGCGCCGTGGGGGTACTCATATGCGTACCTCAAGGACGGCGACGACCGGCTCGTCGGCGGTACGGGAATCAAGCTCGCTGCGGGCGAGCGCGAGCAGCGGCTCGGGGTCCAGGACACCTGACAGGTCCGCGATCCGGGAGCCGAGCAGCAGCCGCACGGCCGGGGCCCGGACCCCGCCGTCGCCGTACGAGGTGGTCTCGCGCACCAGCTTCGCCAGTACGTCGGGGGCGTCGGCGACCCGGGTGGTCTCCACGCGGGCATCGGGGACGTGGAGGCGTATGACTCCGTCGGCGTCGACGATCCGTACCGGATGCCGGGTGGCCCGCAGGGTGCGGCGCACCTCGGTCCCGTACACGGTGTGGGAGGCGGTCCCGGCGAGGACGGTGACCTGCGACGGGTCGCTCCCCAGGCTGGCCGCCGCGGTGCGCAGCCGCTCCTCCTGGTCCGCCCGGTGCGCCCGGTCCTGGGTGCGCAGTTCGGTGGCGCCGGTGGCCACGGCGCGGACGGTGCTGGTCTGCGGGTCGACGGTGACTTCGACCTCGACGCCGTCGGCGGCGGCGCCCTGCGCGATGACGGCTGCCTCCGCCTCCGCCCGTACGGCGAGGATCTGTTCCTGTCCGGCACCGGGGATGGTCCGCTCGATCTGCTCGCGCACCAGGGCCAGCGCGACCCCGATCGGGCTGATCACCTCGCTGTGGCGGGCGATGCGCCCCTGGAGGCCGCTGACTTCGGCGAGGTGCGGGGTGACGGACGCGGCTCCGCCGCCTCCGCCGACGAGCAGGGCGGCGTCCTTGTCGAGCCGGTAGTCGCGGATCATCGTGTCCACGACCTTCTTGACCTGCGCCGTTCCCGCGCCGAGGAGGCGGTCCGCGGCGGTGGCGATGTCCACGCCGAGCGCTTGGGCGAGCGGGGCGAGCGCCGCCTTGGCGACCTCCTGGTCGCTGCGGGCGAAGTCGCCCTCGGGGACACGTCCCGCCGCGTTGGCCGCACAGGTCATGGTGAGTGCGAAACGGCCGCCCGCCGCGTCGAGCACGGCGTAGTCCTCCGGGTCGTCGGCCATCGGGCGGACGGTGCTGAGCTTGGCGTCGCGCAGATCCTCGAGGGTCGCGAAGCAGGCGTAGGGCAGCCCCGCGATGTGGGCGCTGCGCGGCCCGACCCCGGTCACCTTCCCGCCGCCGATCCGCACCATGGAACCGCCGCCGACTCCGACGGTGCGTACGTCCAGGGCGTTGAGGTAGGACTTCTTGCCGAGGACGGTGGCGTGCTGGACTGCCACCTTGCCGCGTCGCACGACGCTGATGTCGGTGGAGGTGCCGCCGGTCTCCAGGAAGACTCCCTCGCTGATGCGTTCCTGCATCAGCGCCCCCGCCACGCCCGCCGCGGGACCCGAAAGGACGGTCAGAAGCGGCCTGCGACGCATCTCGTCGAGGGACATCACCCCGCCGTCGCAGCGCATCACCATCAGCGGGGACTCGACTCCGGCCTTGGTGATGGAGCTGTCGACGAGGTCGGCGGTGGCCAGCATGCGCGGCAGGATCGCCGCGTTGACCACGGCCGTACGGGTGCGCTTGTGCAGCCCGTACAGAGAGGTGATCTCGTGCGCGGCGGTCAGCGGGAGACCGGCGGAACGTGCCGCCGCCACGACGGCCTGCTCGCCCTCGGGACGGTCCACGCTGAACGGCTCGGTGGCGACGAGGACTTGGGCGCCGTCCTGGGCCAGTGTGTCGGCGGCGCGCCGGACGGCCTGTGTGTCGTCGGGGTCCGCGACATGGGCGTAGGCGAGCGGAAGGCTTTTGCCCGGGGTGAGTTGGAGCTTGCCGAGGGCGGCCAGCCGACGGGTGAGCGCGGCGGCGACGCCGGTGCCGATACCGATCAGGCCCACGGTGGCGACGTCGCCCTCCAGCAGGGCGTTGGTAGCCTGTGTGGTGCCGTGCGCCAGAAAAGCGACATCCTCCGGTGCGCGGCCGGTTTCTGCCAGCAGACGGTCGAGGGCTTCCACGATGCCGTGGGCCACGCCGTCCTCGTGATGGTGGCTGGTGGGGACCTTCACCTGTCCCAGGAGTTCCAGGGTCGTGGCGTCGACTGCCACGGCGTCGGTGAAGGTTCCGCCTACGTCGATGCCGACGCGGATGCGGTGGGTGGTCATGGTTGGGCACCTCCTTGTGCGGGTTGGCGGTGCGCGGGCGGGCCGGGTGGGCGCTCTGGTACAGTTCCCACCCGGCCGAATTAGATAGGAGGGGAGATCTAAGGCGCCGACGTCGGGGCCCAAGCGCGGCCCGCCGGGGGGGGC
>NZ_JBHVXJ010000007.1:287614-321159 GCF_042881845.1 Streptomyces sp. NPDC058257 | reverse complement strand
TGGGGCGCCCCAGCGGCCCGGGGGCGCCCCCCGTGCTCGGGGGGTGGGGGGGGGGGGCCCCGGGGTGGGGGGGGGGGGGGGGGGGGGGGGGGGGGGGGGGGCACAGGTGGAGCTGTCCCACCCGGCACTTTTGAGAGCGATCGGCTCTCAGTAGCCGCGTACGTCGGGCCAGTGGCGCTGCACGCCGTCTCGGTCGAGCAGCCGGGCGAACTCGTCGAACCGCTTGTCCTCGGCCTGGACCTGGTGGGGTTCGACGCCTTCGGACACGCAGTGCGCGGCCAGGGCACCGGCGACCTCGCCGATGTTCCACTCCACGGGGTGGAGGCGGTAGCAGCCGTTGGTGATGTGGGTGGTGCCGATGTTCTTGCCCGCCGGGAGGAGATTGCGGACGCGGCGGGGCACGAGGGCGCCGAGCGGTATCTCGAACGGCACGGAGCCGATGTCGATGTAGTTGTCGCCGCCGGTGGAGGGGTGCAGGTCGATCCGGTAGTTGCCGACGCCCACGGAGTCCCGGTAGGCGGTCCGCCCGTAGGGGCCGACGACGTCGATCGCGACGTCCTGCTCGGTGACGGTGGTGACGGCCTTGATCCGCCGCGACTCCCGCACGTAAGGGGCCTTGGCCAGGCCGTCCGCCGTGCCCGTGATGTCGGGGCGCAGCCGCAGACCGGGGAAGCCGGTGCCGCCGTCCTCGCGGGGCGCCTCGGTCTGGAGCCAGTACAGGACCGAGAGGGACAACTGCCGCGCCTCCGCGAGCGCCTGCGCGGAGGTCTCCCCGCCGCCTCCGATCAGCGGCTTCAACCAGTAGTCGTTGAGAGGCCAGTTGACCAGGGTGATATCGGAGTCGAAGGCTCCCGGCCGGTGCAGCTTGCGGGCGAGGATGCGGCGGAAGCCCCACAGTTCCTTGTCGCCCGCGTCGGCGCTCTGGTCCGCGTTGACGGCGAGCGGGTCGATCTCCGGGTTCGGCACGAACGTACGGGGAACGGCTTCGAGCGAACGCGGGTCGGGAGCGAGGAAGCCGAGGAGCGGGCCCGGCCAGAAGTCGGGCTGGTAGGAGCGCCAGAAGTCGTAGTCGACGGGGCGCTCGATGACGTGGTTCTCACCCTCGTGGTGGGAGAGGGCGAAGCAGACGGTGATGCCCTGCTGGTTGAGGGGCTGCGCCTCCTCGGGTGCGTGCGGCTCGCCGAACTCGGCGCGTGACTCGGCGCCGATGGCGTGCTCGACTCCGCCGAGTTCGAGGAGTTCGCCGGTCTCGGTGGCGTCGATGACGTACCGGGCGTGGAGCGTGGTGCGCTCGCCGTCGCGCAGGTTCTCCAGGGTCACGGAGGTGATGACATCGTTGTCCGACTCGGCTGCGACGGCCCAGTGCTCGGTGAGAAGAGTCAGTCGCCCCGACGCGAGATGAGGCGCGAGCATGCCTTCCATCACTGCGAGGGCGACACGGGGTTCGTGGCAGAGCTTGCTGACGCGGCCGGCGCCCGGATTGAGGTTGGCCAGGGACGACGCCTCCGACCGGAGCGGATACCACTGGCGGTAGTAGTCCCTGATGGACTCGCGCAGCTTGCGGTACGAGGCGGTCGTGCCGAACTGCTCCACCCAGGGGTGCTCGTCCGGCGGAACGGCCTGGGAGGTGAGCTGGCCACCGATCCAGTCGGTCTCCTCGGTGAGGACGACGGTCCGGCCGGCCCGGCAGGCGGCGAGCGCTGCGGCGACGCCGCCCAGGCCGCCGCCGACGATGAGGATGTCCGGTTCAGGGATCACGGTTCTCCTTGTGCGGTGCTGTACGTGGTCGTGCTGCGGGGGCACACGGTCAGGTGGGGCGCGGCTGCTCACGGCCGCCGTCATGCGATCTCCGCAATCGTCTTGGGCGGCGGCCCTGTGGTGGCGCCGGGCCGGAAGGTGCAGGCCACCAGCGGGTCGGGGGCGTCCTCGCCGGCGACGAGGGTGGCGAGCAGGCGCACGGCGGTCGCGCCCAACTGCGCACGGGGGATGTCGAATCCGGTGGGATGCGGCTCGTCCGCGAGATCGGGGGGCGGGCTGCCGAGCAGGGCGAGGGAGATGTCGCCGGGGCAGTGCAGACCGGCGTCGCGGGCGGCCGTGCTCAGCGCTCGCCAGGCCGCGCCGCTGTCGGTCTCCTCGGCCACCACGGCGGTGACGCCCTGCGCCACCCACTGCCGCAGTTCTTCCGCCCCGAGCGCCTGTTCCGGATCGGCACGGCGGAAGACGGCACCGGGTCCGCAAGGCAGGCCCGCGCTCTCCAGCCCCTCCAGGAAGCCCCGTTCACGGTCGGTGGAGGCGGGCGCGTCGTCGTCCTCGCGTACGAGGACGACGCGACGGTGCCCGAGAGCGGCGAGCCGGTGGACGACTTCGCGGCTGGCGCTGACGTAGTCGGCACCGACCCAGGCAAGGCCCTCCGGTTCGTCCCTGCGCCCCAGGTGGACCACGGGAAACCCGTCGTCCACGAGCCTGCGCAGTTCGTCCACCGGGGCGTGGCGGCCGAGGAAGAGACACCCGTCGGCGAGTCGCGCCCTGTGGAGCGCGTGCGGCGCACCGGCCCCCGCGCCGCCGCGACTCGACCCGGTGAAGAGCACCAGGTCATATCCCTGGGCGGCGGCTTCCTGCTCCACGCCCACCAGGAACGGGTAGTACGAGTGCTGTACGTCCGTGGGGAAGGTGGCCGTGAAGCTGAACACTCCGAGCAGTCCGTTGCGCGCCGCCGCGAGCCGCCTGGCGGCCGGGTCCGGTACGTAGCCCAGGCTGCCGGCGGCGTCGAGCACTTTCTGCCGGGTCTCGTCGGAGATGGCGATGCCCTGCTTCTTACCGGCGAGCACCAGCGAGACCGTGGCCTGCGACACTCCCGCGAGCCGGGCGACCTCGGCCTGACGCGGACGCCCGGTGCGCCCTGCCGAGGCGGGCGCCCGGCCTCGTGCGGCCCGCTTCCTGGGTTCGTCCACCACTGCCCCTTCGCATCGTTAATGCGTATTAGCTATGCGCATTAACGAGTACTGTGCGTGGCACGGAACGACCGGTCAAGAGGGTGAACGAAGTTTCTTTCCCTGCTTCTCCACCACCGAAGAGCCGCGGACGAAGGGCGGGCCGCGACACCCTCAGGCACCCCCTCTGGCGCGAGGACCTGCGGAAATACCGAAGCGCTCCGGCGCGACAGTCCCGTAGGGTGCGGCGACATGAACGAGGTTCCGCGCCATACCGTCCGTCCTATACGCGCCGATGAGTGGCCCGAGGTGAAAGAACTACGGCTCCTGGCACTGCGGGATCCGGCGGCTCCGATCGCCTTCCTCGACACGTACGAACAGGCCGCCGCGCAGCCGGACTCCTTCTGGGAGGAGCGGGCCAAGGGGTCGGCCGGCGGGACGCGGGTGCGCCAGTTCGTGGCGGAGGGCCCGGACGGGGCGTGGAGCGGCACAGTGACCGTACTCGTCGAGGACGCGGGCGGCGACGACGTGTTCGGCGTGAGCGTTCAGCAGCGCCAGGCACATGTCGTCGGTGTCTTCGTCCGCCCCGAGCACCGCGGATGCGGTGTGACCGACGCGCTCTTCGAGGCGGCTGTCGGGTGGGCACGGGCGGTGCCGGACGTGGCGCGGGTGCGCCTGTACGTCCACGAGGACAACGCACGGGCCGAGAGCTTCTACCGGCGGTACGGATTCGTACGCTCCGGGGTGACCGCCCCCATGAAGGGCGACCCCTCCAAGGTGGAGCGAGAGATGATCCTCGACGGGCCCGAGGTTCCGCCGGGCGGTGCCCATGGCTCCTCGGCCGAGGGCTAGTCCCTGGAGGCCGGAGCTCGCACAGAGAGTCGGCGATGCCACCGGTCGATCACACCGACGGACACCGCCCCTCCTCTGCCACACCGCCCCCGCCGCCCCTCCCAGCCGCAACGGTACGAGGCCTGCGGGCTCTAGGCCTGCGGGCTCTAGCTGACCCGCTGCTCGTACCCCACGAGCCGTACGCACACCGCGAGGCCCTCGATGGCCTGCTCCAGTTCGGCGAGGCTCGGGTAGCTGGGTGCGATGCGGATGGTGGCGTCGCGCGGGTCGTTGCCGTGCGGGTGGGTCGCACCGGCCGGGGTCAGTACGATGCCCGCCTCGGCTGCACGGCGTACGACCTCCTTGGCGCAGCCGTCGGTCACTTCGAGAGTGACGAAGTAGCCGCCCTTGGGGTCGGTCCACCGGGCGAGGCCGGTGCCGCCGAGTTCCGCCTCCAGGATGCGGGCCACCGCCTCGAACTTCGGCTGGAGCAGGGCGCGCTGGCGCTCCATGTGGGCCCGCACCCCGTCGGCGTCCCGCAGGAACATCACGTGCCGCAGCTGGTTGATCTTGTCCGGGCCGATCGACCGCTTGGCGTTGTTGGCGAGCAGCCACTTGAGGTTCGCGGGCGATGAGCCGAAGAAGGCGACGCCCGCACCGGCCGCGGTGATCTTCGAGGTGGAGCCGAAGACGAAGACACGGTCCTCGTTCCCCGCGTCCGCGCAGGCGGTGAGCAGGTCGGCTATCTCGGCGGGTTCGTCGGTGAGGTGGTGGGCGGCGTACGCGTTGTCCCAGAAGATCCGGAAGTCGGGCGCGGCGGCCCGCATCGAGGCAAGGCGGGCGACAGTCTCATCGCTGTAGGAGACGCCGTCGGGGTTGCTGTACTTCGGGACGCACCAGATGCCCTTGATCTTCGGGTTCTCGGCGACGAGCCGCTCCACGGCGTCCATGTCCGGACCGTCGGCGGTCATCGGGACCGGGATCATGTCGATCCCGAACCGCTCGCAGAGCCCGAAATGCCGGTCGTATCCCGGAACCGGGCACAGGAAGGCGATCGGCTCCTGGTCCACCCAGCGCGACTCGCCACCCGGCACCACACTCAGCAGCGCGTGCACCAGACAGTCGTGCATCAGCTCAAGGCTGGAGTTGCCGAGCGCGAGGAGCTGCCCGGCCGGTACCTGGAGCACGTCCGCGAAGATCTCCCGGAGCTCCGCCAGACCCTGCAGACCGCCGTAATTGCGTACGTCCGTGCCGTCGGCGGAGGTGTGCCGCCCGCCCGGCAGACTCAGCAGCTCCGCGGAGAGGTCGAGCTGCTCAGGCGCCGGCTTGCCACGCGTCAGGTCGAGCGAGAGCCCGCGCCCTGCGAGGTCCTGGTAGTCCTGGCGGGCCTGCTCAAGGAGCCCGGTCAGGGAGTCGGGGCTCAGCTCGGTGGTCATGATGTGTCCTTACGTTGTCGGCGCTGCCGGGGCCTGTCAGCTGCCTCGGCCGGCGACGGGGGCATCGGCACTGCCCGCCGAGGATACAAAGCGATGACCTGCCCATTGCCGGGCAGGTGGCGCTCGTCACTTTCCGAGGAGCGACGCCGCCCACAAGATCCCGTGCCCGGACGCCTCCGCCGGACCGACACCGGCCCGCACTCCCGGGTGGCCGGGAGACGAGCTCTGCCGCCTTGGTCATCGGCCCTCCGGCATCGTCCGTGAGCGCACCGCTGCCCTACCATCAGTGGGACATGGCCACACGGGAGAGACGACCCCAGGGCGGTACGGTGCGCACCGCCCTGCTCGCCATGGCCTTCCTCTTCCTCGTCCCCCTGCTCGGCCTCGACGGACTCTCGGACACCGCCGTCGCTTCGGACACCAAGGCCGCGTCCCTTTCCCCGCACGCCGACAGCCGTGACAGCGGCCGTGACCGAGCGCGCGACGGCGGCCGCGGCTGCCACGAGGGCCAGAACACGACCCCGCGCGGGGCGTTGCCCGCTCCCGAACGGACCGGCTCGCCCGCCTTCGACACCGCATCAACGTCGTACGGGCCGCGGGACGACTCACCCGCACCGCCGGCGGTCTCTCCGCCGGACGCGACGTCCGTCGACCTCTACAGAACCCAGGTCATCAGAACGTAGACGGGATCTCTCCACCCGCACCCCGCCGACAGGACCGGTCGGCATCACCGCGTCACCCTCATCGACCAACAGGAGAGATCCGCATGTCCCTTTTCACCTCCACCGGCATGTCCACCACCACTCGGGGCGGCCCCGGCTCCCCGCTCGCCCCATCGCACTCCGGCACTGACATCGGGCTCCTGCTGTTGCGCTGCGCGGTCGGACTGACCATGGCCGTCCACGGCAGCCAGAAGCTCTTCGGCTGGTTCAACGGCGCCGGTCTCGACGGCACCGCCGGGTTCTTCGCGAGCGACGGCTACTCCGCCCCCAAGACCATGGCCACGATCGCCGGTCTGACCGAGACGTTCTGCGGTCTGGGCCTCGCCATCGGCCTGCTCACCCCGCTCGCCGGGGCGGGCATCCTCGGGATCATGCTCAACTCCATCGCCATGAAGTGGGGCAACGGCTTCTTCAACCCCTCCGGCATCGAGTACGACCTGGTTCTGCTCGTAGCCGCCGTGAGCCTGGCGCTGGCGGGCCCCGGCAGGTTCGCCGTCGACCACCTCCTGCCCGTCCCGCGCGCGCACCGGCTCTCCCACGGTGTCGCCGCCCTGGCACTCGGCGCCGTCTCGGCCGCCATCGTCCTGGTGGCCCTGCACAACTGACCCCCTGGGCAGTCGGCCGAGCCGGGACAGTAGCGTGCAGCCATGCAGCAGTACAGTCCCGCCCGTGATGTGGCCCCCGCTCCGGCGCGCAAGGCCACCTCTGCGGTCATCGACGCGCTCATCGCCCTGGTGTGCGCTCTCGCGGCCGGCGCCGCGGCCGGTGTGCAGGTGAGCGACGGAGTGGTCGAACTCCGAGTGCGGTCCGCCACCGTGTGGGGCACCGCACTCGGAGTGGCCGTCGGAGTCTCCTTCGTCAATCATGTCCTGCTCACCTTGGCGGCCAGGGCCAGCCTCGGAAAAGTGATCACGGGTCTGCGCGTGGTCCGGGCCGCCGACGGCCGACGGCCCGGTCCACTGCGGCTCGTCGGCCGCTGGCTGTTCGGCTTCTACTGGATGGTCCTCTTCGTTCCTCTCCATCTGGCGACGGACAGCGACGTGGAGCAACAGGACGCGGTGGGGCTGCGCCTGGCGCGCCGGACGGTCCGTTCCTGATCAGCCGTTCGTGATCAGCCCGCTCCCGATCAGCCCGCTCCTGACACGGGCGGCTCTCGACCATCTGCCACCCTGCCGCCGCTCAGTCCGTCTGCGGCGCCGCCAGGAGGTCACGTACCTCCTCCGCGGTGGTCTCCTTCAGTTCCTCCGCGACGAACACCCAGCGGGTGATGCCGACCGACTCCAAGAAGGTCAGATCGTGGCTGGCGATCAGGAGCGCACCCTCGTACGACTCGAGTGCGCCGGTCAGTTGGCGCACGCTCGCCAGGTCGAGGTTGTTGGTCGGCTCGTCCAGCATCAAGAGCTGAGGGGCCGGAGCGGCGAGCATCATCGCCGCGAGCGCGGCGCGGAAGCGCTCGCCTCCCGAGAGGGTGCCCGCCGGTTGTCCGGCGCGTGCCCCCTTGAACAGAAAGCGCGCGAGCTGGGAGCGGATGTGGTTGTCGGTGAGCCCGGGGGCCAGGCGGGAGACGTTCGCCGCGACGCTGAGACCGTCGTCGAGCACATCGAGGCGCTGCGGCAGGAACCGCAGCGGCACGAACGTCCTGACCTCGCCCGACAGCGGGGCCAGCTCCTCGGTGAGGGTGCGCAGCAGCGTCGTCTTGCCCGCGCCGTTGCGCCCGACGAGGGCGATCCGCTCGGGCCCCTGCACATGCAGGTTTCCCTCCTTCAACCTGCCGAACTGGGGGCATAGTTCGGTCAGAGTCAGCACAGTGCGGCCCGCGGGCACAGCGGTGTGCGGGAGGCTGACGCGGATCTCGGCGTCGTTGCGGATCGCGTCCGCGGCTTCCTCACGCCGCTCGCGCGCCTCGCTGAGCCGTTCCTCGTGCAGACCGCGGAGCTTGTCCCCCGACTCCTGCGCGGATCGCTTCTTCTCGCCCGCGACGATGCGCGGTGCGCGCCGCTGGGCGTCCATCTTCTTGCTGTGCCGCTGGCGGCGGGCCACCTTGACCTGGGTTTCCTCCAGTTCGCGCTTCTGTCGGCGTACGTCGGCCTCGGCGGCCCGCAGCATCCGCCCTGCCGCTTCCTGCTCGGTGGCAAGGGCCTCCTCGTAGGCGGACCAGCCGCCGCCGTACCAACTCACCGACCCGGCGCGCAGTTCGGCGATGCGGTCGACGCGCTCGAGCAGTTCGAGGTCGTGGCTGACCACGACCAGGACACCGGAGCGCCAGGAGTCGACGGCCTCGTGGAGCCGACGCCGCGCGAACAGGTCGAGGTTGTTGGTCGGCTCGTCGAGCAGAAGGACGTCCGGGCGCTCAAGGAGCAGCGCGGCCAGCCGCAGCAGAACAGTCTCCCCGCCGGACATCTGCCCCACGGTGCGGTCGAGTTCGACGCTGCCGAGTCCGAGCGACCCCAGCACGGCCAGGGCCCTCTCCTCGACGTCCCAGTCGTCGCCGATCGTCTCGAAGTGCTGTTCGCGTACGTCGCCGGACTCGATGGCGCGCAGCGCGTCACGCCGCTCGGCGACACCGAGTGCCTGGTCGACGCGCAAGGTCGTGTCGAGGGTGATGTTCTGCGGCAGGTAGGCGAGGCTGCCGCCGACGTTCACCGAGCCCCGGGACGGGTGCAGCTGCCCGGCAAGCAGACGCAGCAAAGTGGACTTGCCCGTGCCATTGGCGCCGACCAGGCCGGTGCGGCCCCGGCCGATGCTGACGGAGAGGCCATCGAAGACGCTCGTGCCGTCCGGCCACTGGAACGACAGGGCGGAGCAGGTCAGAGAGGCGCTGGGCGTGGTGGGTACAGACATGGGGAATCTCGCAGTCGCAGGCGCGGCGGGCAGGGGGCGTCGTATGCGAGCACCACGCGGCGACCGACCGAGAAAGACAGAGGTGCGGCGGTCCGGGAGATCGGGGGACGGCTCATGCACCGAGGTCGCATCCACGCGGGGTCACGGGCGGCACGGCAAGGCCGGCTGCGGCGTGACGGGCGTACGGCAAAAGGCCGTACGGCGCGATGATCGCGAACCTCAGATGCGCAACGTCCACCTCTATCGGAGACAACAGGACAGTTCGAAACGATAACGACCGCGAGGGTGAAAGGCAAAGCTTTTTAAGGTCACCGCGTCCTCTCGGGTCACCCCGTCTCGCAGCTCACCGCGTCTCTCAGGTCACCCCGATTTGCAGCTCACCGCGTCTCTCAGGTCACCCCGTCCCGCAGCTCACGGACGCGCCTGGATCAGCGCGTGGGTGCCGCTGGTCCGCCATCCCTGGCCGTGCTCGGCGACGAGTGTCGCCTCGGTCCGCGCGTCGAGTCCGACGATCACGTCGGACTTCAGCGTCCGCAGTGCGGCCACCGGGCCGGGGAAATACGCGGTGCGTTCCTCGAACGGTGTGGTGGCGGGCCACAGCTGGTCGCCGACCAGACGCCGGTAGTTCAGGTCACCCTTCATCACGGTCACGTCGGCCTCCGCGAACTCCTGGCGCAGGTCGTCGGGCATCCGCGCGTACGGCAGCGGGGCGCAGGAGAAGGTGTGACTGCGGACGGCGAGACGGCCGGTGCCCATGGCGGACCACAGGCGCTCCCCCACCTCTGCCGCGGCGCCCCGCGCGCCGTTCAGGTGGCGCAGGCAGTCGATCACGTCGGCGGTCATGGCGTCCGAGACGTAGTACGGGTACGGCTTGACGTGCAGCAGGACCCGCTCGGCGCGCTGGTGCCGCAAGAGGTGGTCGATGAGGATGAGGTCGGGCAGGAGCTCTCGTCCGGCGTTGTCCGCGACCAGGCACAGCGTGGCAGCCCCGCCCTCGGGCAGCAGGGACCACAGCAGCGCGGAGTCGTCCGCGACGAGGCGCGAGTCGGCGACCCCGGCCGAGCCGCCGCCCACGGCGAATCCCAGGTCCGCGCGGTTGCCCCACAGCGAGCCGAGCAGCAGCGCCTGACGCTGCTCGTCGACGGGCCGCACGGCGAGACCATCGAGCGCGGCCAACTCCTCGTCGGCCTCCCCGGTGTGGAGCTCCGCCTGCTTGAACGGGCGGAACGGATCGATCCCCTGCCAGGGACCGGCCTCGAAGTACCCGACGGCTGAGAGGAGTTGGCGGTAGAAGTAGCTCTCGGCCCAGAGGAACGGCGCGTCGAACCAAGTCAGGCCGAAGTACTCGCGCCCCCAGGCCTCCCACAGGTGGCGGTCGTGCGCCTCGGGGCCCAGTGGTTCGATCACCCCCTCCGTGGCCTGCGTCAGCAGGGCGTCGAGGGCGCGATGCTGGCGCGGCCCGTAGGGGAAGGCGTCCCGCACCTTTTTGATCAGCGCCGGATGCCGCTCGGCGAGCACGCTCCGGGGGAAGGAACCGGGCGCGTTGCTCAGGATGACGGGGGCGTCGACTGCTTCTGGCATGCCCCAAGGGTCTCACCGACTGACCTGTGGCGGATGGCCGGACACGTGGAGACGAGCCCACGCGTGGAGGCAGCCGGAGCGAGGGGACAGCCGGACGTGTGGGGGCGGGGCGAGCTACGCCCCGCCCCCATCCTCTTCGCCCCCCGGCCTGACACGTACGTGCATGCGCTCGCCCTGTGCCCCGTACAGGGCGAGGAATTCGACGGGGATGTCACCGGCGTTGGCGAAACCGTGCGGGGTGCGGGTGTCGAACTCGGCGGCTTCGCCCGCGGTGAGGACGAGGTCGTGGTCGCCAAGGGCAACGAGCAGGCGGCCGGAGAGGACGTAGAGCCACTCGTAGCCCTCGTGCATGCCCTGCTCGGGGCGCGTGGTCTGCCGGGTGCCGTTCTTGGCGACCGGCATGACTTGCTTGTAGGCGTGCATTCCGCCGAGGTACCGGGTCAGGGGGACCCAGGTGTTGCCGTGGCGCTTGAAGGGGCGCGGGTGGATGCGCGGGTCGCCCGTCTGGGGAGCGCCGACCAGTTCGTCGAGCGGTACGCCGTACGCCCTGGCCAGTGGCAGCAGGAGCTTCAAGGTCGGCTCGCGCTGTCCGGCCTCGAGGCGCGAGAGCGTGCTCAGGGAGATCCCCGTCTCCTCGCTCAGCCGGGCCAGGGTGGCTCCCCGTGCCTTCCGCAGTACCCGCAGTCGCGGACCGACGGAGGTCAGTACATCCGTGAGATCGGCGTCGTCGCTCATCCCTCTATTTGCCGTCGCGGCAAATAACTTTGTCAAGCCGCCATGGCCGGGCGCAGGGTTGCCAGAGAGCAGAAGGAGCCCGCATGAGCGACCAGAACACTGGTGCCGGTACCGGTACCGACAACACCCGCACCGCCTCCGAATCGGCCGAGACATTCTGGGACGAGCGCTACAGCCAAAGCGGCCGTCTGTGGAGCGGGGAACCCAATGCCGCACTCGTCCGCGAGACCGAAGGGCTGACGCCGGGCAGCGCCCTGGACCTGGGCTGCGGAGAGGGGGGAGACGCGATCTGGCTCGCGCGGCAGGGCTGGCGCGTCACCGCCACCGACATCTCCCGCGTCGCCCTCGGCCGTGCCGCCGAGCACGCGGCCGAGGCGCAGGTCGCCGACCGCGTCGACTGGCGGCACCACGATCTCGGTACGTCGCTCCCCGCCGGCAGCTACGACCTGGTCTCCGCCCAGTTCCTGCACTCCCTCCACGAGATGCCGCGCGAGGAGATCCTGCGGAACGCCGCAGCGGCCGTCGCGCGGGGCGGCACCCTCCTGATCGTGGGCCACATGGGCTTCCCCGCCTGGGATACCGAACCGCACCCCGGGGTGGACTTCCCGAGCCCTCAGAAGGTCCTGGCCGCTCTCGACCTGCCGGCCGGACAGTGGGACGTACTCGTCTGCGACACCCACGAACACTCCCTGGCGGCGCCCGACGGAGGGCCCTCCACCCGGACCAACTACACCGTCAGACTGCGGCGCCGCACCTGAAAGGGCAGGGCGTGAACACCGCTATTGGGGCAGCCGCACGGCCAGCGTCACCATGGCCCCGCAAGGACCCGCGGCGATGGTGAGTTCGTCGGTGAGCAGGCCTGCGAGCCACAGCCCACGCCCGCCCGTGTCGTCGTCGAGGCCGGGAGCGGCCTCAGGGACGACATCGGCGCTGAAGCCGGGGCCCGCGTCGTGGATGTGGCAGGCCAGACGGCCGTTGCCGCGCTGCAGGATCAGCGTGCCGCCACCGCCCGCGTGCTCGACCGCGTTGACCGCCACGGCGTCCAGGGCCACGATGAATTCGCTGCGCCGTGGTTCGTTCAGCCCTTGGTGGCCTGCGAACTGTTCGACGAGCATCCGAAGCCGGGGCAGGTCGTCCTGGTTGAAGGGTGATTCCAGCAGGGTGACGGGAGGGACCTCGCGGGACCCGGAGTCTGTCGTCATCAGCGGGCCACCTCGTTGATCACCAGGTGGGGCACTTGATCCGCGCCCGCTCTGTGAAGTATGCGCACCGATGTCGGTGGGCAGTCGACTTGGACCGGGCCGTGCGCATGCTCCAGAACCAGCCGCAGCAGGTCCACCGCACACGCGACACCGAGGAAGACGAGGCCGGACAGATCCACCGTGAGGAGCTGGGACTGCTCGCCGCGTCGAAGCCCCTCGCGCACACCGCTGATGAACTGCTCCCTGGTGGCAAGGTCCGCCTCGCCGACCAACCGGACGATGCCGTACGACTGTTCCACGTGCAGAGCACCCAGGCGGGGCAGCAGCCTGCAGGGATGCGCCTCGTGCATGGCCGTCAGGACGCCAGGGTCGAACCAACGGCTGTCGTAGGCACAGATCTCGGTGTAGGGGCGGTCGGTGAACAGATGCTGGGCGTGGGATTCGCGGTGCATCATCACGTCGACATCGGCGCCCAAGTCCCCCACCCAGTGCATGTCGATGTAGGTGCGCAGCCCGCTGTAGCCCTCGGCCAGGGCTCTGTCGGTCTCCTCCGTGATGCGCTCCCACTGGCGGCCGGGGGTGAACGCGTCCTGGGGCCGGATGAGGGCGCGCATGCTGCTGAGCACCAACTGCCCGTGTTCGCGAGCGGCTCCCAGCAGGGCTCCCGGGGCGTCAAGCCGGTTCCACACCTCTTCCGCCTCCATGTGCGGAGCGGCGAAGACCATCACCTTCTCGCGCTTCACGAGCCCGGCCCACGCGAACGCGGACACCACGTCGCGGCCCGCGTCGTCGTCGGCGTAACTGACGAAAGCATGGTCGCCCGCCCGGAGGTGCTGAACCGGGATCGTACCGACCGACGCCGAGCCGGAATCCGCCATCTCTCACCTCCGAGGCCGAAAGGCCTGACGGGAACAAGTGCGGGGCACACGCTAGCGGCCCGTACCCCACGGCGGCGCGGCCCCGCAGATAGTGACGGTTAGCCGATATCGCGGCGCCCTTTGGCGATCGAGAATGCGTGAAGATGATCTGTTCCGTACTGAATCTGTACGCAAAACCCGACGGCCTTGATCTACCCGCTCGTTAATGTGTTGTCCTGCCAGGGGCTGGTCGGCGACGCTGGCAGCATGAGCGGAGCGATCTCTTACGCATGGCGCGACCCCATCAGCGACGAGGAGTTGGTCGACCTTGCCCGGTCGCACGGCGGCGATGCCGTCGCCGGTTGGTGGAACCGGGTCAAGGAGCACAGCCTGGGCTGGGTGGGGGCCCGTGACGGCGAGGGCGTCCTTGTCGGATTCGTGAACGTGGCGTGGGACGGCGGAGACCACGCCTTCCTGATCGACACGAAGACCCGGGGTTCGCACCAGCGTCGCGGTATCGCGACGTCGGTCGTCCGTCTGGCGGCGGAACAGGCGCGCGCGGCGGGCTGCGAATGGCTGCACGTCGACTTCGAGCCCGGGCTGCGAGGGTTCTATTTCGGCGCCTGTGGCTTCCGGCCGACGGAAGCGGGGTTGATCCACCTGCCTCTCGAGAGACAGGGGCCCTGAAGGCATCGCCTCCAGGGCCCCGAGGAATCAGCTGGGATCAGCTGGACCGGCGGTCAGGCCTCGCAGTGGGGAACAGTCCCTGGCTCAGCCCCGCTCGAAAACGGCTACCGTGCGCGCGGGGACGCTGAAGGTACCTGAACTCCTCTCGTACGACGCCGACTTGACCACCGGGTCGGCTCCCTTCGCCTGGACGGGGTGGAGCTTGTACGCGGTGTTCTTCAGGGCCGTGACGCGCTGCTTCCGTGCGTCCGGGGTCGCGTTGAAGACGACCACGAGGTTCCCGACCTCCATGGTGATCACGCCGGGGGCCTCGGCGGAGGTGCCGGAGAGCGGGTAGGCGAGCCGGGACTGAACCCGTCCTGCCGTGGCCAGGGAGAACGCCGGCTCGGTCGCGCGCAGTTTGACCAGATCCTGGTAGGCGGCCGATGTGCCGTTGATCTCCGCGCAGCCCGGAGTCAGGGAAGCGGACGTCAACAGGGGCTTTCCGTAGGCCCACTTGTCCTTGTTGTCGGCGGCCGGGGGCAGACCGCGGCCGAAGCCGTTGCCGTCCTGGCAGTTCCAGTGCAGGGCGTTGAACCAGTCGCCGCTGTCGTAGGAGTTGCGGTCGAGGGACTTGGAGCGCAGCAGGTCGCTGCCGGCCTGGGAGAGGGACGGGCCCTGGGCCAGGGTGGAGGTCGCCATCGCGAGCACCTGCATGCGCGAGCGCTCGGCGGCCGTGGTGTCCGCGGGAAGCTTGAAGGCGAGCGCGTCGTACAGCGATTCGTTGTCGTGGGCGTCGGTGTAGGAGAGGGCGTCGCCGGGGGCTGCCGCGTAGCCGGCCGGGGCTCCGTTGTAGTCGACCTCGGAGCCCTTGACCTGCTTTCCGGCGGAGTCGGTGAACGTGTACCCGGCGAGATTGCCGGTCAGGGCCACCTTGAGCAGGTCCTGGTAGTGCAGGAGCCGCGCCTTCTGCTCGGCAGGGGTTCCGTTGGCCTTCGACGCGTTGGGGTCGGTGAACAGGCCGCTGGCGAAGCCCTGTACGCCGGGGTCCTCGTCGAAGGGACCGCCGCCGCGCACCGCGTCGCGGCCACGGTCGGAGAAGGTGGCGATGCCCGTGCCCGCCATGTTCTTCTGGGTGGCCTGGACGAAGCGGGCGTCATCCGCGATCTCGCCGAAGTTCCAGCCCTCTCCGTAGAGGACGATCTGCTTCCCGTCGACGCCGTCCTTCTTGAGGGTCAGCGCGTCCAGGGCCTTGCGGACGGCCAGGATGTTGGCCTTGGGGTGGTGTCCCATCAGGTCGAAGCGGAAGCCGTCGACCTTGTACTCCTTGGCCCAGGTGACAAGGGAGTCGACCACGAGTTTGCCCATCATGGCGTTCTCGGGTGCGGTGTTGGCGCAGCAGGTGGAGGTGGCCACCGTGCCGTCGTCCAGCAGTCGCTGGTAGTAGCCGGGCACGATCTTGTCGAGGACGGACCTGTCGGCCTGGCCGCTCGCGACGGTGTGGTTGTAGACGACGTCCATCACCGTGCGGAGGCCGGAGCCGTTGAGGCCCTGGACCATCTGCCGGAACTCGACCGTGCGGCGGGTCCCGGCGGGGTCGCTCGCGTAGCTGCCCTCGGGCACGGTGTAGTGCAGGGGGTCGTAGCCCCAGTTGTAGGCGTCCTTCGCGGCGGTCTCGGTGACGCAGGCCTGCTGCTCGTCGGAGTCCGGGGCGGGCGCCGTCAGGTCGCAGTCGGGCGTGGCCTGGTCGGCGGCGCGCTCGGGGATGGTACCGATGTCGAACGCGGGCAGCAGATGTACGTAGGACGTGCCGGCCTTGGCCAGCTCGCGCAGGTGCTTCATGCCGTCGGACGCCGTGTCGGTGAAGGCCAGGTACTTGCCGGGGTGGCGCGCCGTGCGGTCCTCGACGGAGAAGTCGCGGATGTGCAGTTCCTGGATCTGCGCGTCGCGCAGGGGTATCGCCTTCGGCTTCTTCAGCCGCTCCCAGCCCTTCGGCGCGAGCTTCGGGTCGTCGAGGTCGACGGCGATGCTGCGCTCCGAGTCCGCGGTGAGCGCGGTGGAGTAGGGGTCGGTGACCTTGTTGGTGACGACCTTCTGGACGCTGGGCGCCCATACCTTCACGACGTAGCGGTACTGCTTGCCCGACCAGCTCCTGTCACCGGTGACGGACCACACGCCGCCGGCGTCGTCGCGTCGCATGGCCACGCGCCTGCCGTCGAGTTCGAGACTGACGGACTGGGCGGTGGGAGCCCACAGGGCAAGCGTGGGGCGGCCGTTGCGGAACTGCGGGCCGAGATCGGCCTTGGTGGCGGTGGCGCTGTAGAGGTCGTCGAGGATGCCCTGCGTCTGGACGCCGGTGGCGGTGAGCAAGGTGCCGTCGGCGTCTTCGCGGACCGCGATGACCTGGCCGGTGAGGGCACGGCGGACCAGGTCGCGGTCGCGCGGGTCGACGGTGAAGGCCGCGTACTCCTTCAGGTGCGGGTACTTCTTCCGCTGTGCTTCGGTGAGCCCACCCGCGGCCGGGGTGAGTCGGATCCGCCGCCCCGCACCGGCGATTTCGCCGTCCTTGACGGTCAGCCGCCCGTCACGTGCGTACACCAGCTCCTGGGACTTGGCGTCGCCTTGGACGTCCCAGGCGACGGTGTTCTTGTCCATCCACTGCGCCTTGGACATGGACAGGTCGAGCTCGGCGGCGGGCGCGTCGGCGGCGGCCGGTGCTCGGGGCGCGGCGGTGGCCGAGGACGTCAGGGGCGCCACCGCGGCGAGCAGGGCGAGGGCCGTGATCGCAGCGGTGCGACGCGGGGAGCCGGTCAAGGGTGGTTCTCCTTGCGGATGAATGACGGGGAATACGGGGGTGAAAGCGGGGAGGGGTACGGGAGCAGGGCCGCCCGGCGGCGGGGAAGCGAGGGCCGGGCGGCCGGTCATGCGGGGCGATCAGCCCTCAGCAGTTCCTGGCCCCGGTGTGCAGGGCCAGTGCGGTGTTGGGCGCCACGGTCGCCGTGAACTGACCCGAGCCGTTGACGGTGACGCTCCTGCCGCTCTGGACGTCGCAGTAGCTGCCCGCGGCGAGGGACGTCTGGAAAGTCCGGCTGACCGCAGAGCCCTCGTGGTTGATCGCCACGTACGCCTTGTCCCCGCGGCCGAAGGCGATGGCGTTGTTGCCGTTGTCCCACCAGTTGGTCATCGCGGTGCCGCGCGCGGTGTTGCGGAACTTGACCATGCTCTTGATCTCGGGCCAGGCGTGCTGGCACTTCCAGCCGTCGCTGTAGCAGGCTTTCACCTGGCCTCCGTTGGGCGATCCGGCGTCGGTGCTGCTGAACTCGTAGCCGGAGTGCACGTCCGGTGCGCCGTAGGGAAGGGCCAGCATGAAGACGTGGGCGAGGGTGTAGTTCGCGCCGTCCTTGTAGTTGAGGGTCTGGCCGTGCCGCTCGGTGTCGTGGTTGGCGACGAAGACGGCGGCCGAACCGCTGGGCATGTAGCCCCAGCCCTCACCGAAGTTCTTCAGGTAGGCGAGCTTCTCGTTGTTGAAGACGCGCTTCAGGTCCCAGCCGTAGCGGAACTCCTGGGCGTCGCCGGTGGCGGTGTACTCGCTCGGGGAGACCGCCTCGCCCGCCCCGTAGATCGTCTCCTGCTTGAAGTAGACGCCGGGGTTGGTCAGCCGCGACTTGATGTTCTTCAGGTCGTCCACGGCGATGTGCTTGGCCGCGTCGACCCGGAAGCCGTCGACGCCGAGCGAGAGCAGGTCGTTCAGGTAGCCGGCGACCCTCCCCCGGACGTATTCCTCACCGGTGTCGAGGTCGGCGAGGCCGCCCAGTTCGCAGTTCTGGACGTTCCAGCGGTCCTGGTAGTTGCTGATGTCCGAACGGCAGTTGTCCATGTCGGCGCCCGAGTACGTGCCCGGGTAGTCGTACTTGGTGAAGGAGGATCCTGCCGAGCCGGTTCCGGAGGCGTTCGTCATGTGGTTGATCACCGCGTCGGCGACGACCTTCACCCCGGCCGCGTGACAGGTGTCGACCATGTTCTTGAACGCGGTCCGGTCGCCGAGCCGGGTGCCGATCTTGTAGCTCACGGGCTGGTAGGCGGCCCACCACGCCTCGCCCTGGATACGTTCCTGGGGCGGGGAGACCTGTACATAGCCATACCCGTCGGGGCCGAGCTGCTGCGTGCACGCCTTGGCCACCGAGTCGAACTTCCACTCGAAGAGCACGGCGGTGACGTCCTTGGCGCCCGGCGGGGCGGCCTGCGCCTGCGGGGCTCCGGCGACGATGCCGCCCGCGGCACCCGCCACCAGGGCGAGAGCGGCGGCGACGGGTCTGCGGACTCTGGTCTTTCGGCCAGCCATGAGGGCCTCCTGCATGAGTGAGGTGTGACCTTTGCATGAGTCAGGTGTGACCTTGTCCGGCAACGCGCCGTGCCCGTAAGGCCGTTGAAGGATGTTGCAGAAACATTTCAACGCCGTTTTCGGTCGAGACCGTACGACCCCCGGGAACCCCGGTCAACCCTCCGCGCACACTCTCGCGTCAGATGCGGAATCTCGGCACTTCAGGCACCGTAAAACCTTCCGCAAGACATTGCGGCGGTGTTACGTTCAAGCACAACTCCGGTCCGGGCGGCCGGGGGACCCGGACAACGGGCCCCACGCGCCCGGCCCGTTCGGACCGGGGTCACGAGACGGGGAGGCCCCGGAGCCACACCATGACCCCGCTGCCCGAACAGGGCGGCTCCGGGGAACTCCCTCTCAGCGCCGAGGCCGCGCCGTGGAACCGCGCACCACCAGCTCCGGCTGGAAGACGAACTCCGTGTGCTGTACGGGGTTTCCGTGCAGCTCCTCGACGAGCGCGCCCACGGCGGCGCTCGCCATCGCCTGCACCGGCTGGCGCACCGTGGTGAGCGGCGGGTCCGTGAACGCGATCAGGGGCGAGTCGTCGAAGCCGACCACCGAGACGTCGCCGGGCACCGAGAGGCCGCGCTCACGCGCCGCCCGGACGGCGCCGAGCGCCATCATGTCGCTGCCGCAGACCATCGCCGTGCACCCCTGGTCGAGCAGGGCGCTCGCCGCCGCGTGCCCGCCCTCCACCGTGAACAGCGTGCGCTGCACGAGCTGTTCGGACTGCGCCTGTTCCAGGCCGAGCAGCGCGTGCAGCGCCGCCCCGAACCCCTCCGCCTTGCGCAGCGAGGGGACGTAGCGCGTTGGGCCGATGGCCAGACCGATCCGCCGGTGACCCAGGTCGACGAGGTGACGTACCGCCATCCGCGAGGCAGCGCGGTCGTCGGGAGAGACGAAGGACACCGGGATGTGCTCGTTGTAGCCGTTGATCAGGACGAACGGCACTCCGCGGGCGTGCAGTTCCAGATACCGGGTGGGGTCTGCCGTGGTGTCGGCGTGCAGTCCGGAAAGGAAGACGATGCCGCTGACCCGGCGCTCCTCCAACTGCTCCACCAGCTCGTCCTCGCTGGCCCCGTCCGGCATCTGCGTGCACAGCATCGGCGTGTAGCCGTGCCCGGACAGGACCTGCTCGACGACCTGCGCGAAGGCGGGGAAGATCGGGTTGCTGAGCTCGGGGATGACCAGGCCGACCAGACCGGCGCTGCGCGGCTTGAGCCGTGTGGGCCGCTCGTAGCCGAGCACGTCCAGGGCGGCGAGCACCCGGCGCCGGGTGCCCGCGGCCACCCCCGGTTTGCCGTTGAGCACCCGGCTCGCGGTGGCCTCGCTGACGCCGGACTGGGCCGCGATGTCCGCGAGCCGCGGGGCGCCCCGGTCCGACCGGTCGGCGCCCCGCGGCAGGGGAAGGGTCACACCGCCCACCAGACGGTGGTGTCGGCGGGCAGCTCGACCTTGCCGTCCACCGTCTCCACCTCGGCGTTGGCGAGGAGGATCCGACCGGGGGCCGGAATCCGTACCGCCGCGCCGGTGGTGTTGGCCGTGCACACGAAGTCCTCGCGACGGAAGGCGAGAACGCCCTCGGGAGCCTCCAGCCACTCCAGCGAGTCGCCCGCGCCGAGCCCGGGCTGCGCGCGGCGCACGGCGAGCGCACTGCGGTACAGCTCCAGGGTCGACGCCGGGTCCCCGGTCTGCGCCTCGACGCTCAGCTCGCCCCAGCCCGCCGGCTGCGGCAGCCAGCTGCCGCCCGAGCCGAATCCGTGACTGGAGCCGTCGACGGTCCACGGGATCGGCACCCGGCAGCCGTCGCGGAACCCGTCCTGCCCGCTCGCCCGGACGAACGAGGGATCCTGGCGCACCTCGTCGGGCAGCTCGGTGACGTCCGGCAGACCGAGCTCCTCGCCCTGGTAGACGTACGCGGATCCGGGCAGCGCCAGCATGAGGAGCGAGGCGGCACGGGCGCGCCGCAGGCCGAGCTCGCGGTCACCGGCGGTGCGCAGCTGGGTGCCGAGACCGGGCGGGTTGGCGAACCGTGTCGCGTGGCGGGTGACGTCGTGGTTGGAGAGCACCCAGGTGGCAGGGGCGCCGACGGGCCGCATCGCGGCGAGCGAGACATCGATGACCTCGCGCAGCTCCACGGCGTCCCAGTGGGTGCCCAGGTACTGGAAGTTGAAGGCCTGGTGCATCTCGTCCGGGCGTACGTAGGCGGCGGCGCGCTCGACGGTGGGGGTCCACGCCTCGGCGACGAGGATGCGCTCGCCCGCGTACTCGGTGAGGACCTTGCGCCAGCTGCGGTAGATCTCGTGCACGCCGTCCTGGTCGAAGAACGGCATGACGTCGTTGCCGAGCAGCTTGAGCTGGTCGCCGCGGCCGATGTCGGGCAGCCCTTCGGCCTTGACCAGGCCGTGGGCGACGTCCACGCGGAAGCCGTCGACGCCCATGTCGAGCCAGAAGCGCAGGATGGAGCGGAACTCGTCGTGGACGGCGGGGTGTTCCCAGTTGAAGTCGGGCTGCTCGGGGGCGAAGAGGTGCAGGTACCACTCGCCGTCCGGCGTCCGCGTCCAGGCCGGGCCACCGAAGACGGACTCCCAGTCGTTGGGCGGCAGTTCGCCGTTCTCGCCCTTGCCGGGGCGGAAGTGGTAGCGCTCGCGCAGGGGCGAGTCAGGGCCCTCGCGCAGAGCGCGCTGGAACCAGTCGTGCCGGTCCGACGAGTGGTTGGGCACCAGGTCGACGATGATGCGCAGACCCAGCTCACGGGCGTCGCGCAGCAGGGCGTCGGCGTCGAGGAGGCTGCCGAACATGGGGTCGATCGAGCGGTAGTCGGCCACGTCGTAGCCCGCGTCGGCCTGCGGCGAGGAGTAGAAGGGGCTCAGCCATACGGCGTCGACGCCCAGGTCCCTGAGGTAGGGAAGGCGGGCGCGGATGCCGTCCAGGTCGCCCATTCCGTCGCCGTTGCCGTCGGCGAAGCTGCGCGGATAGACCTGGTAGATCACCGCGCCGCGCCACCAGTCCGTGTGGCTGCCGGAGACGGGGGCTGCAGGGGCAGCGAGATGCTGGGTCATGTCTTCCCTGAGATCGAGATCGGGTGCGAGGGGGGTGCGTGCCGTGTCAGGACTTCGTCGCGCCGGCCGTGAGGCCGGAGACGAGGTGGCGCTGGACGAAGCCGAAGATCACCGCGGCTGGCACCGCGACGATCACGGCCGCTGCGGTGAGCGAGCCCCAGTCGCTGGTGTACTGATTGACGAAGGTCTGCAGGCCGCCCGCCAGGGTGAGGTTCTCCTCGCCGGTCATGAAGGCGGATGCGTAGGCGACTTCGGCCCAGCCGGTGATGAAACTGTAGAAGCCGGTGACGGCGAGACCGGGCTTGGCCAGCGGCACGATCAGCCGCCAGAAGGTGCCGAACGGATTGAGTCCGTCCACTCGCCCGGCTTCGTCGATCTCCACCGGGATGGTGTCGAAGTAGCCCTTCATCATCCAGGCGCAGAACGGCACGGCGATCGTCAGGTAGGTGACGACCAGACCGACGGGCTGGTTGAGCAGGCCGAGGCTCGCCAGGAGGTTGTAGAGCGGCACGATGAGCACCGCGACGGGGAACATCTGGGTGATCAGGAGGAGCCACATCAGCGACCGCATGCCGGGGAACTTGAAGCGGCTGACGGCGTAGCCGGTGGTCGCGGAGATGAAGACGCCGATCACCGTGGTCAGTCCCACGACGACCAGGGAGTTGCCGAGCCAGCTCAGGAACTCGGTGTCGTTGACGACGTGGTCGTAATTGCGGAACGTGAAGTCCTTGACCAGGTCGGTGGAGAACGCCTCGCTCGTCGGCTTGAACGAGGTGATGAGCAGCCACAGTGGCGGAAGCACGGCGGTGGCGGAGGCGAGCAGCAGGCCCGCGTGGAGCGCGACCGAGGCCAGTGGCCCGCGTTCGCCGCGCTCCCTGACCTTCGCCTTGGGCAGGTCCCGGGACTTCGGCCCGGCCGGGGACGGGGTCTTCCCGTCGGTCGTGGTGGTCACCACACTTCTCCCTGCTTGCGGAGCGCGCGGCGGTAGACGACCGCGAAGAGCGAAAGGAGCAGCAGAATGACGACGCCCCAGGAGGCGGAGCTCGCGAAGTCGCGCGGGCTCACGACGAACGACAGCCGGTAGGCGTACGTCACCAGGATCTCGGTGGCGTCTCCCGGACCGCCCCGGGTGAGCAGGAAGATCACCGGGAACATGTTGAAGGTCCAGATGCCGCTGATCAGGATGACGGTGCTGCTGACGGTGCGCAGACCCGGCAGGGTGATGTGCCGGAAGCGCTGCCAGGCGTTCGCGCCGTCCATCTCCGCCGCTTCGTAGAGCTCGGCGGGGATGGACTGGAGTCCGCCGAGCATGGCGACCAGCATGAACGGGACGCCGAGCCAGACGTTGACCGTGATCACCGAGAGCTTGGCCCAGGTCGGGTCGTTGAGCCACGGGATGGCGTCGATGCCGCCACCGGCGAGGATCTTGTTGAGGATGCCGTTCTTCTCGTTGAAGAGCAGGCGCCAGGTGAAGACGGAGACGAAGGCGGGCACCGCCCAGGGAAGGATCAGCGCCATCCGGTAGAGGGAACGCCCCGCCAGCTTGCGGTTGAGCATGTTCGCCAGGGCGAGGCCGAGGGCGAAGGAGATCGCGACGCAGGAGACGGTCCAGACGACGGTCCAGGTCAGCCGGTCCCAGAAGACGCTGTCGGAGAGGATCGCGGTGTAGTTGTCCAGACCGACGGACTTGTAGGTCGCCGGGATGTGGTTCATGCCGATGCTGCGCTCGACGTTCGCCTCGTTGGCGTCGGTCGTCGAGAGGTAGAGGCCCCGCACCAGCGGGTATCCGATGATCACGCCGATCACGGCCACCACGGGGGCGACCATGGCCCAGGCGTACCAGTGGGTGGACAGCGACCTGCGCAGCCGTCCTGGGGTCTTGCCGGTCCGCGGGCCGCGACCGCGGACGCTGTGGGCGCCCGCGGCCTCGGCCAGTGACTGGCTGCTGTCAACAGCCATTTACTTGTAGTCCTTCAGGAGCTTGCGGTAGGCGTCGCCGACACCCTTCGCCCCGTCGTCGGGCGAGGTCTTGCCGCTGAGCACCTTCTCCATCTGCAGCCGGATCGGCTCGAACAGGGCGTTGGCCTGCGGGATCCACGGCCGCTCCACGGACTTGTCCACGGCCGGCTTGAAGAACTGCACCATCTGGTTGTCCTTGACGGACTTCACGTCGTACACCGAGGTACGGGTGGGCAGCAGGCTCAGCTTCTCGGTGGTCTGCTGCTGCACCTTGGCCGAGCTCATGTACTTGATGAACTCGTAGCTCGCGTCGAGGTTCTTGGACCCGGCGTAGGCGGCGAGGTTCCAGCCGCCCTGCGGGGATGCCTGGCGGTCGCTGCCGCCGGGGACCGGGGCGATGCCGAGGTTGGCCTTGTCGCCCTTGAACTCCTTGCCCTGCAGGGCGCCTTCGATGGACCAGGGGCCGTCGAGGGCCATCGCGACGTCGCCGTCCTTGAAGGCGTTCAGCTGGTTGTTGTAGCCGTCGCTCGCGTCGGTGGTGGCCGCCTTGGAGTCGACCAGGTCCTTCATCACCTTGAAGGCCGCGGCGCCCTGGGGGTCGTCGACGGTGACCTTCTTGCTCTTGGTGTCGAGGAGGTCGCCGCCCTCGCCGTAGAGGTACGGGAGGTAGTAGTACGGGTCGTCGCCGCGCAGGTAGAGGCCGGTCTTGCCGGACTTCGACTTGATCTTCTTCGCGGCGGTCTTCACCTCGTCGAAGGTCTTGGGCGCCTCGACACCGGCCTCCTTGAGCATCTTCTTGTTGTAGAAGAGCGCCAGGGTGTCGATGGTCTGCGGGGCGGCGTAGGTCTTGCCCTTGAACTTGGTGCTCGCCGCGGCCTGCGGGAGGTAGTCGTCGGCCTTGTCGAGGGCGGGGGTGCCCTCGAGCGGGGCGAGGTAGCCCAGGTTGGCGAAGTCCGCGACCCAGGCGACCTCGGTGCGCATCACGTCGGGAGCACCGGAGTTGCCGCCCGCGGCGTTCTTGAACTTGGCGTTGGCCTCGCCGAACGCGACGCTGACGTAGTTGACCTTGACGTCCGGGTGGAGCTTCTCGAAGCCCTTGGCCAGCTTCTCGTAGGTCCCCTTCTCCGCGTCGTTCGAGGTGTCCCAGAAAGTGACGGTCCCGGACAGCTTGCCCGAACCCTTGCTGCCGCTGTCACCGTCATCCCCACCGCACGCTGCCGCTGTCAATGCCAGGGCCCCGACCAGTGCGGTGGCCGCTATGCCACGCCGCATGTGAACTCCTTCAACTGATCCCGGAACAAGGGGAGGCGAGACCCCTCAACTGAGCTGCCTCCAACGAAGCCGCACTCGACGCGGCGCCGGGTTGCCACGGAACGTAACAGGATTGAAAAGCGCCCGAAAGACCTTGCGGGAAATTACTGCAAGGCCTGCTGATCGTTACCACCGTGTGTCCTTACGGTTGCCTTTGCTGCGCTTGACAGGGCCCTGAAGTGGCGATTGCCCTCCCCCACTGCCGCCCGGCGCCCCTGCAAGCTCCTTGCAGAACCGGAACTTTCTGCAAGCTTTCACGACCGGTGTGCAATCCGGCCGATCACCGATACAGTCCCTGCATGACCGCACGGCTCGTCGACATCGCAGCGCAGGCCGGGGTGAGCGAAGCCACCGTCAGCCGCGTACTGAACGGCAAGCCCGGTGTTGCGGCGACCACCCGTGAATCCGTCCTCGCCGCCCTGGACATGCTCGGATTCGAACGTCCCACGCGGCTGCGGCAGCGCAGCAGCGCCGGCCTGGTCGGCCTGATCACACCCGAGCTGGACAACCCGATCTTCCCGGCGCTCGCCCAGGTCATCGCGCAGGCCCTGACCCGCCAGGGCTACACGCCGGTCCTTGCCACCCAGACGCCCGGCGGCTCCACCGAGGACGAGCTCACCGAGATGCTGGTGGACCGCGGCGTCTCCGGGATCATCTTCGTCTCAGGACTGCACGCCGATACCACCGCCGACATGGAGCGGTACGAAGTGCTGCGCGGCAAGGGCGTTCCCTTCGTCCTCGTCAACGGCTTCTCCCCCAAGGTGCAGGCCCCCTTCGTCTCCACGGACGACCGGGCCGCGGCCCGCCTCGCCGTCACCCACCTCGCCTCGCTCGGCCACACCCGCATCGGCCTCGCGGTGGGTCCCAAGCGCTTCGTACCCGTGCTGCGCAAGATCGAGGGCTTCCAGACCGGCATGCGCGAACGCCTCGGGATGTCGCCCGCGGACTCCGAGCAGCTCATCGAGCACTCCCTCTACACCCTGGAGGGCGGTCAGGCCGCGGCGGGCACGCTGATCGGCCGGGGCTGCACGGCGATCGTGTGCGCCAGCGACATGATGGCGCTCGGCGCCGTCCGGGCCGCCAGGGAACGGGGCTTGGAGGTGCCGCGGGACATCTCGGTGGTCGGCTACGACGACTCCCCGCTCATCGCGTTCACCGATCCCCCGCTGACCACCATCCGCCAGCCGGTCCAGGCGATGGGCCAGGCCTCGGTCCGCACCCTCCTGGAGGAGATCGGCAAAACCCCGGCTCCGCACAGCGAGTTCGTCTTCATGCCGGAACTGGTGGTCCGTGACTCGACCGCCTCCGGCAGGCCCGAACAGGAATCCGCCTAGGCCGGAACAGTCGCCCCCCGTCCGGAGAGGACCATGCGGCGGAGCGCCGCGCAGGGCCGGGTCCAAGTGGCCGTCGCGACGGCCGGAGCGGAGGGAGCCCACCTGCTCGACGATGGCGAACTGTCGCACGCGCCGCCCGTCACGCCGCCCGCTACGGCGCGAGGCAGGCGCGTGCGCATGCACTGTCCCGGCCACGCTGACCGACGTCATCGGCAGGGACCAACTCCGCACCCTGGCAGCCCAGTCACAGCTCTGAGGGACGATGGCAGGGTT
Source organism: Streptomyces sp. NPDC058257 (assembly GCF_042881845.1). NCBI lineage: Bacteria > Bacillati > Actinomycetota > Actinomycetes > Kitasatosporales > Streptomycetaceae > Streptomyces > Streptomyces sp. NPDC058257. The sequence continues at coordinate 295,038 of NZ_JBHVXJ010000007.1, read as the reverse complement.
CGCCACTCACGGAAGCGGAGGAGGAGACATGGCATCACAGACCGACGTACGCACCAGCCGTGTGCTGTACGGGTGCATGGGACTCGGCGGCACCTGGGACACCACGCCGTACACCGCCGAGGACATCGCCGGGGCCGAGGCCGCGGTGCAGGCGGCGCTCGACGTCGGCATCACGGTGTTCGACCAGGCCGACATCTATCGGCACGGCAAGTCCGAGGCGGTCTTCGGGGAGGTCCTCGCCAGGGCGTCCGGACTGCGCGAGCGCATCGTTCTGCAGACCAAGTGCGGCATCCGTCTCGCGGACGGCGAGAGGCCCGGTCTGTACGACCTGCGGGCTCCGAGCATCGTCCGGCGCGTCGAGGAGAGCCTCACCCGGCTCCGCACCGACGTGATCGACGTACTGCTCCTGCACCGGCCTGATCCGCTGACGGGTCCGGAGGAGATGGCGAAGGCCCTGGTCTCGCTGCACGGGCAGGGCCTGGTGAGACGCTTCGGTGTGTCGAACATGAGCGCGGCGCAGATCGAGCACCTGCGGGCGCGTCTCGACGTACCACTGGTCGCGAACCAGCTGGAGATGAGCCTGGAGAGGCGCGACTGGGTCGAGGCGGGCGTACTCGTGAACACCCCGGCCGCGGCGGGCAACGGCTTCCCGCACGGGACGCTCGAATACTGCGTCGCCAACGGGATCCAGCTCCAGGCCTGGGGAGCACTCGCCCGGGGCCGCTTCACCGACGGCGGCGATTCACCGACCGCACGCCTCGTCGCCGACCTCGCCGCACGCAAGGGGACAACACCGGAAACGATCCTGCTGTGGTGGCTCCAGCGGCACCCGGCACGGATCGCACCGGTCGTCGGCACCAGCCGCCCCGAGCGGATCCGCGCCTGCCGGGATGCCGTGCGCCGCGAACCCGACCTCACCCACGAGGAGTGGTACGACCTGTGGGTCACCGCACGCGGCGGCCCGCTGCCCTAGCCGCTCCTAGAGCCGCCGGACGATCTGCGCCCCCATCCTCTCGACCGGCGTTCGGCTGAAGGCATGCACCAGGGCGAGGTGGAAGAGCGCCGGGGCGAGCGGGGCCCATCGGTGGACGCGGTCGGCACGCAGTACGTACTTGATCACGGTCGCGGGTCGGAACGGCACATAGCCGATGGTCTGGTGCTCCCACCTGTCCGCGACTCCCCTGCTCATACGCGCCTGCAGTCCCTCGCCGGTCAGGTCCTTCAGCCTGGCGTAGAAGCGGGCGCTCCAGTGGCGCTTGTCGATGTCGAGAACGCAGGCGAGCAGTTCGCCATGTCGGACGGCAGCTCGATCTCGTCGTCGAGGACCTGGACGTAGACGGCTTCGGCGGGGATGGACGACTCGCCGTCCCCTTCCACGATCAGCGCCGATGTGTGGAGCGGGCCCAGCGGGAAGGTTCTCCAGGCGGGGATAATCGACGCCGTGACCAGACCCGTCGAGGTCCCGCCCCTCGTACGCCAGAAAGCCAGGAGCCTCGGAGCCGTCGGTGAGCGGTGGCTCACCGAACTGGCCTCAGTCATCGGCGATGTGGAGCGCCGGTGGTCCATCGATGTGGACGTCGGTCGGCCGCTGCCGGGTGGAACCTCCTCCTACGTGGCGCGGGCGCGGACTCGTGACGGAGGGGAAGCGGTGCTCAAACTCTCCCTCCCCTCACCGGACTTCGCGGCCCAGGTGCGGACGCTGCGCCTCGCGAAGGGGCAGGGGTACGTGCGACTGCTCGCGTACGATCTCGAACGTCACGCCATGCTCCAGGAAACCCTCGGGCCCTCGATGGACCAGCTCGGCCTCGCCCCTGTGCAGCAGATCGAGACGCTGTGCACCATGCTGCGACGCGCCTGGCGGGTGCCTCGCGCCGCGGGACTGACCGTCGACCCGGCCCAGGAGAAGGCCCATGCCCTGGGTGAGTTGGTCGGGCGACTGTGGGAGGGACTCGGGCGGCCCTGCTCGGAGCGGGTCGTGAGCCAGGCGCTGACGTTCGCCGGACGTCGCGCCGCCGCGTTCGATCCCGACCGTTGCGTGGTCGTGCACGGTGACCCACATCCCGCCAACGCGCTGCGGGTCACCGCGCCTCGGGCCGGCGCCGATGCGGGGTTCGTCTTCGTGGATCCCGACGGGTTCCTCGCCGATCCCGCGTACGACCTCGGGGTCGTACTCCGGGACTGGTGCGGGGAGTTGAGGGGCAGAGGCGGGGCCGAGGCTGGCGGTCTGGTCCGCTCGTACTGTGCGCTGCTCGCGGACCGGACCGGTGTGGACGAGCGGGCGGTCTGGGAGTGGGGCTTCCTAGAGCGCGTGTCCACCGGCCTCTACGTGCTCGACTTCGGCGCGGAGGAGCTCGGTCGGCCGTTCCTCGACACCGCGGAGCTGCTTGCCTGACACGCCCTGGGACCGGTCGTCATCCGCAGTAGGCGTCGTGCTTCGGCCGCTCCCCCGTCGCCAGGTAGCGGGAGACGGTTCGGTCGCCGCACGCGTTGCCGTTGGCGAGGTAGGCGTCGTGGCCCGTGGAGTCGACCGTGACCATGGTGGCGCGCTCGCCCAGCGCCGTGCGGAGTTTCAGGGCGCCGCTGAGCGGGGTTGCCGGGTCGCGCTCGTTCTGGATGAGGAGGATGTCGGACGGGCCGCTGCCGGTAATCCGTACCGGCGCCTCCTTCGGCTTGAACGGCCAGGCGGCGCACGGCATCGCGTTCCTCGGCATCCCCGCGGTCAGGGGGTACTTGGACCGGCTCTCGGCGACCGTCTTCTCGTACTCCTCCGGCGCCTTGGGCCACTCGATGTCATTGCAGAGCACGGCGGTACCCACCGCGACGGAGTTTTCGAGCACCGCCTCCGGCGGGGCCGGGGGTGCGGAGGGGACCTTGCCCTGCCGGGCGGCCAGGATCAGCTTCGCAAGGCCGGGGAAGCCGTCGGGGTCGTAGAGCGTGTTCAGGAGGGTCTGGCGCAGTACGTTGCCGTCGAGCCGCCCCGGGTTGGCGCCGGGCCACGGAATCGGCTCGCGGTCGAGTGCGGCGGCCAGCTTCAGGAACAGGGGGCGCACCTCGGCCGCCGTATTGGCCAGGCGGTCCGGATTCCCTGGCGCCGAGGCCCACTTGGCGAACTCCGGGAACGTGTCCTCGACTCCCTCCTCGTGCGCGGCGACCCAGTTGCGGGAGACCCGCGTGTGGTCGGGGTCGTCATTGCTGTCGAGGACGACGCGGTCGGTGCGGTGCGGGAAGAGCTGGCTGTAGACGGCGCCGACGTACGTTCCGTACGAGACGCCCCACGCGGAGACCTTCCGCTCGCCGAGCGCCTCCCGGATGCGGTCGAGGTCGCGGGCCTGGTTGGCGGTGGTGATGTGGCGGATGAGGTCGCCGCCGTTGCGTGCGCAGGCGTCCGACATCCGCTGCGCCGTGGCCATGTTCCCGGTGATGGAACCGTCGGGCGCGGGCCAGGGGCGGAGGCTCGATGTGCCGAGGTCGGCATGTTCGAAGCCACAGCTGACCGGCGATGAGCGGCCCAGTCCCCGGGGGTCGAGGCCGATCAGGTCGTAGTTGTCCCGGACCGCCTGCGGCAGCTTCTGCCCCTTGCCCGAGGGGTTGTTGATGCCGGAGCCGCCGGGCCCACCGGGGATGAGGAGCAGGGCGCCGCGGCGCGCCTCGGGCTTCTCGCTGGGGATGCGGGAGACGGCGATACCGATCCGCTTGCCACTGGGACGGGCGTAGTCCATCGGGACTTCGACGGTCGCGCACTCCTGGCGGGGATCGAGGCCACTGCCCTCGCATGTCTTCCAGTCGAGAGCCTCGGGGGTGGTGGGGGTCGATGCCGTCGCGGTCAGCGGCGCGGTGAGGGCCATGACCGCCGCGGAGGCGGTGAGCAGGGCCGCGTTTCGCTTGATCTTCGTCATGGGAGGAGCCTCGTCGATCCTCCCCGGTGGTCACATCCGGCCAACTGGCATATGGAGATGGGGGTTTACCCCACCTCTCCCCCTAGGGTCCCTGGAGGCACGTGTGGCGGGCGCCACACGATTCGAGGTGCGTGACTTAGGTTAGGCTAAGCTAAGTTAACGAGTGATCGCCTCTCTTGGAGGCGCCTCAGTCAAGGAGATTGACGCAGCATGACCTCACTCACCTGCCGCATCCGCCGTACCGCCGCAGTCGCCGTGGCCCTCGCCGCCGGCAGCGCGCTGGCCCTGACCGGAACGGCGTCCGCGCAGCCCGGACAGGCCTCCGGCAAAGCGTCCGGCTCGACCGTCGAGTCGGCGCCGCTCGTGAAGGGTCTCTACCAGTCCGCGTACTCCGAGCGGAACGACGTGCTGTGGGCCACCTCCGCGGTGGGCCGGCCGCCCGTCACCGCCTCCAGCCTGCTGAAGGTCGACCCGCGCACGCTGAAGGTGAAGGCCGACTACACGCCTCCGGTCACCAACGCCGAGACCGGCGCCGTCGAGGCCGTCTATGGAATCGCCGTCGACGACGAGCACAACACCGTCTGGACGACGAACACCCGCGACAACTCCGTCGCCGTCTACGACCAGCGCACCGGCAAGCACCTCGTCTCGCTGCCCGGCGTGAACCACGCCCGCGAGATCGTCGTGGACGCCAAGCACAACACGGCGTGGGCGAGCGGCTTCGGCGACGGCACCGTCGTCGCCTTCGACACCCGCACCTTCAAGGAGAAGAAGCGCGTCACGGTCGAGGGATCGAGCCCGACCGGCCTCGCCGTGAACGCGCGGACCGGCGCCGCCTACGCCGCCGACCTCAATGGCGACCAGATCATCGAGATCACCCCGAAGAGCGCGAGCCCCCGCCTCATCCCGACCGGCGACGGCCCGATCTCCATCGCGCTCTCCAAGGACGGCCGCACCGCCTACACCGCCGACCAGGCCGCGGGCGGCCTCTCGGTCGTCGACCTCAAAAAGGGCGCCGTCACCAAGTCCGTGCCGACCGGCGCGGGCGCCCTGTCCGTCGCCACCGACCGGCGTTCGGGCAGCGTCCTGGTCGCCAACCGGACCCCCGGCACCGTCTCGGTCGTCGACCCCGCCAAGGGCGCCGTCGTCGAGACGCTGACCACCGGCGCCAACCCCAACCACGTCCAGGTGACGGGCGGTACGGCGTTCGTGGTCGACAAGTCCGCCGCCGGACCCGAGGGCCAGGACCAGGCGCACCGCATCCGCATCGGTCGCTGAGGCAGCGCGGCCGCTGACGCATCGGCCGCTGAGGCCACAAACGCTCAGTACCTCCCCGCGTACCGCCCACCACGCAACCGTGGCGGGCGGTACGTCTTCGCAGGCCGCAGCCGCTCGCGTACGAGACGACGCTGCGCCGCTACCGTCACGATCACGCCCGCGCCGAGCAGCGGCCAGGCGAGGGGACCCGCGGCGATCACGGCGGTGACCAGGAGCGGCCCCCCGCTGCGCTGCGCGGACGAGGACAGGCCGTGCACGCCGAGGTAGGCGGAGACACGGCGCGTTGCGGGCCGGGGTCAGGGCCGTGGTGTGCGGCCCGCGCGGGCAGAACCCGATGGGCGGCTGCTTCTCGCAAGCGAGGCGGGACGCCCTGCTCGACGCCCTCGGCGGCTTCCCGGAGGTGCTTGTCATCGAGGGCGATCACAACGCGCAGATCTCGGGGGCACCCTCGTACTCGATGGCGGCCGGCGGGCTCGAACGCTGGGCCCAGGTGCGCACCGTGTCCAAGCACCTGGGCAGCGACCTGCGCTGGGCAGCACTGGCATGCGACGCCACGACGCTGGCCCGGCACGAGGGGCGAATGCTGCTCACTTCGGGGTGGGTCAGCCACGTACTGCGGGAGACGGTCGAGTTCACGATGGCCGATCCCTCGGCGTGGGATCGCGGCGCGCGGCGCGAGCGGTATAAACGTGTGGGCCCCGGTGCGGGACGAGTCCGCGGTGGTCAACGGGTCGCGCTCGCACGGGTGGTGGGTGGCCGCGGGGCCGCGCTTCCGTATCGCCACGCCCGCCGCCGTGCGGATCACCACAGCCACGCTGGAGGTGACGGACACGGCTCGGCTCGCCACGGACTTCGCCGCGGTGCTCGGCGAGTCCGAGGCGACGTAAGGGGGTTGAGTGAGGCAGTCTGGACAGTACGTCCCGCTCCCCCGAGGTGCCCCATGATCAGCTGGCGTCGACTCGACGAACCGGACTTCCCCCTGTTGCGGCGATGGCTGGAGCAGCCGCACGTCGCGCGCTGGTGGAACCACGAGACCTCACCCGCCGCGGTGGCACGCGACTTCGGCCCGGCGGCCCGCGGGGAGGAGCCGTCGGAGGACCTGCTCGTGCTGCTCGACGGCGAACCGTTCGGCCTGGTCCAGCGCTCTCGCTTCGCCGACTACCCCGAGGACGGAGATGAGTTGGCGGGCCAGGTGGAGATCCCCCGGGGCGCCATGACCATCGACTACCTGATCGGTGATCCCCGGCGGGTCGGCCGGGGGCTCGGCACCCGCATGATCCAGGCGATCGTCCGAGCCACGTGGGCCGACCATCCCCGGGCCACAGCCGTGCTCGTCCCCGTACACGTGGGCAATCCCGCGTCCTGGCGCGTCCTGGAGAAGGCGGGGCTGCGACGGGTGGCCGAAGTGTCGCTCGAACCGGACAGCCCCCTCGACGACCGCGCCCATTACCTCTACCGGATCGATCGCCCAGCGGACTGAGCTCAGGCCCTGATCGTCGAAGTCAGCTCCCGCCGTCACCGTCGAAATCCGCCCGGGCCCGCTCCACCTCGTCCAGGCTCCCCGACCTTGCCCCTGACTCTCAGGCGCGCGGTGCGATGCTGAAGTCGAACGCGGAGGTTCCTGGGTCCACCGCCGTCACGCCGCCGTCCACGGTGAGCACCGCGCCGTTGACGAAGGAGGCGGCGGGCGAGAGCAGCCAGGTGATCGCCTCGGCGACCTCCTCCGGTTCTCCCGGCCGCCCCGCCGGGACGAGCCGCGTCGCTTCCTCGTACGCCGCGTCGGCGCCGCCGTCCCCCAGCCGGGCCTCATCGGCGAACCGGGCCATCCGCCGGTCGGCGCTCTCGGTCCGCACCCAGCTGGGGCACACGGTGTTGGCGCGAAGGCCGGACTTGCCGTAGTCGACGGCGAGGGAGCGGCACAGCTGGAGAAGCGCCGCTTTGGACGTGGCGTACGCGGCGTTGGCCACGCCGTTGCGCAGTGCGGCGACCGAGGCGACCGCGACCACCGAGCCGCGCGCCTCCAGGAGGTGGGGAAGCGCGGCCCGCATCAGCTGGAAGGGACCAGTGAGGTTGGTTCGAAGGACGGTGTCCCAGTCCTCGTCGGAGAGGTCACCGACGGCTCCGCCGCGCCCGACCCCGGCGTTGAGTACGAGCCCGTCGATGGGGGCCAGGGGGTGCATTTGCGGAACGGCGGGCCCCGCGGGCGGCGCCGGGAGGCCCCCCGGGGCGGGCGGGGGGCGCGGGCCCGGG
>NZ_JBHVXJ010000007.1:0-287604 GCF_042881845.1 Streptomyces sp. NPDC058257 | reverse complement strand
GCGGGGGGCCCCCTCCTCGTGGGCTGGGGCCCCCGCGGCCCCCCCCGCCCCGCCCCCGGGGTTTCTTACCCCGCCGGCGGTGGGGGCCTGGGGTTCCCGGGCCCCCATCGACGAGCCCGGCGACCTCCGCGGGATCCCCCGCGTCGGCGGGATGGGCCAGCGCCCCGGTCTCCCCGGCGACGCGGCGCAGCGGCTCGGGGCGCCGCCCGGAGATGACGACATGGTGCCCGCTCGTACTCAGTTGCCGGGCCGTGGCGGCGCCGATGCCCGTTCCGCCGCCCGTCACGATGACAACTCGGCTCTCTGTCATGCCTGTTCGGCCTCCGAACGCAGTCGTGAGCACATCGCCGCGATCATACGTAGACAACCGCGGGCCGCTCACGACCACGTCCGGACGGCCTGCCGGAGGACCCGCCAAGGGCCGCCGGTTCCTACTCGTCGATCGCCGCGCCGAACGCCGCGGCCCTGCCCGGCGCGCCGAGCGACTCCGCGCCGTACGTCCAGGACCCCGACGCGGTGATACCGCTCGCCCCCGCGGACAGGACCCACACCGCTCCGTCACCGGCGTTCTCGCCGGGCGCCGCGGCCAGGAGGCCGAAGCGGCCGTCGCGGTTAGGGTCCGCCAGGCGCACCTGGGCGCCCCACTTGTCGCCCTTCTCGGGCACACCGGGGATGTCCGCGGAGTCCTGGTCCCAGGACTTGGCGCCGGTCGCCGTGAGGCCGGTGCCCGCGCCGCGCAGCACCCAGACCGCTCCGGCGTCCGCGACCGTCCCGATGTCCTCGCCGGGCGCCCCGACGGCGACGTCCGCATAGCCGTCGCCGTTCGTGTCCGCCACGGAGAGATCCGCGCCCCAGCCGTCACCGCGCTCGGCGGCGCCGGGCACGCCGGCACTGTCCTGCGTCCACCACTTGGCCTCGTCCTTGAGGCCGTCCGGGTCGCCGTAGCGGACGCCCACCAGGCCACCGGTCTGCGTTTCGCCCCCGTCGTCCGGGGAGTTGGGCTCGCCGGTCACCAGGTCGTCGTATCCGTCGTGGTCGATGTCGCCGGACGCCGCGACAGGGCCGCCGCGCAGATCGTGCTCGTACGCGAGGCCGTCGGCGTTCCCCGAGAAGTACGCGGACCAGCCGTGCCCCGGCTCATCCCCCACGGTCACGCCGGACACCACGAGATCGGCGAATCCGTTGTCGTCGTAGTCGCCGGTGGTGAGCGACTTCGGCATGATGTCGCGTCCGTCGGCCGCCGCGGAGAGACGCTCGGTGGCCTGCCGCCGCAGCGGTGCCTGCCCGGCCGCCTTCGGTGCGGCGTCGTACGCGAAGAGTTCCAGGTCGTCACGGTCCAGTACGGCCAGGACGTCTCCCGGCGTCTCACCGGTGAAGTGCGCCGCTGCGAGACCCAGGCCGAACTTCTCGTCCTTGGTGGGCTCCTGGGTTTCCAGCCAGTCGCTGTTGGCGCCGCTGAGGCCCTGCTTGGAGCCCCACAGGATCGCGACACCACCGGCGTCCGCCGTGTCGGCGATGTCCTCGCCGGGGATGCCGACGATCGCGTCGTCGTAGCCGTCGCCGTCCAGGTCACCGGTGGCGACGGCCGTCCCGAAGCCGTCGCCCGCCTCCGCGGCGCCCGCGACGCCCGCCGTCGACTGGCTGAACCTGTCCACAGAAGTGGTGCCGATGCCTCTGGATGAGCCGTACTGGGCCGTGACGAGACCGGCGCCCTTCTGGCCGCTGACCGTCGCCCCGGGGGCTCCGACCAGCACATCCTCGTATCCGTCGCCGTTGAAGTCGCTGTTGCGGTCGTCGGCGTGCGTCCCCCCAGGGGTGCCTGCGGCAGCGGAGGGGGCGGCGGCGATGCACGCCCCGGCCAGAAGGAGGAATGAGGCCGCGGTGAGGGCGGCCGAACGGTTCTTGCGCACGAGCGGCTCCTGTGAAGGAAGGTGGCCGGGCAAGCGCGAGGGTGTCCGGAAAGGGCCCGTTCCTTGTCCGGCGCCCTGTTCGACACCGGATGGGGCACAAGGGTTGTACGCGTCCTTCGTTTCCGTGGTTCCCTCTGTCCGGAATTGCCGCCTCCGTTGACTCGGCGGCCCTTCTTGGTGACCACGAGCCGGTCGATGACCAGATGCGCGGATGTTGGTGATGCCCTGGTGTCCTGGTGCCCTGGTGCCCTGGTGTCCTGATGTCAGGGAAGGCAGGGGCCAACAGGGGCCATTTGACACCGCATATACAAGATGAGGCAGGAAGAGCGCAGCGGTGCGGGCGCAACGGAGCGGATGGCGGTCGCCGCCACCCGCTCCGGGCAGCCGTCGGCTGTCAGCTGTCAGCTGTCAGCTGTCAGGACGTGGTTCCGGTCGTCAGCTCAGGAGCCCCGGTGCCGGGAGCGTGGACGCCACCCGCCGCTTGCCAGGGGTCGCACGGCACGTCGTATCGGAGGCCGGGAGTTTGCCGGTGGCCAGGTAGGAGTTGGCCGCGGAGTCCGCGCAGGGGTTCGTGCCGTAGACGCCGTGGCCCTCGCCCTCGTCGACCGTCACCATGCGCGAGCCCTTCAACTGACGGTGCATGGCCTGTCCGGTGAGCAGCGGGGTCTGCGAGTCCCACTCGTTCTGCACGATGAGCGTCGGGACCTTGTTGTTCACCTCGGTGGTGGGCTCAACAGGCTTGTCCCAGAAGGCGCAGGGCAAGATGCCTGCGGCGAAGTCCCCGTACAACGGATACTTCGCCGCGTCGCGGATCGAGTCCCTGCGGTAGATCTCGGGGTCACGCGGGAAGGAGGCGTCACCGCACACCACGGTGACGGTGGCCGAGATGTCGGGATCCGGCGAGGGCTCGGCGAGATCCAGGCCCCTGGCGCTCCCCCCGGCGGCGTCCTTCAGGCTCACCACCCGCTCGGCCGCCTCGCGGACGGTGAAGAACTCCCGGCGTAGCAGGTCGCGCACCCCGGCCCCGTCGAGCGGCTCCCCTTCGACGACGATGGGATCGCGGTCGGCCCTGGCGACCACATCCCAGAAGCTCTTGCTCACCGCCGCCGGTGTGTCACCGAGTCGGTACGTCGCGTCGTGCGCGGCGGTCCACTTCGTCCAGCGCTGGAACGCACGCTCGGCCTCCGGGCCCCAGATCCGGACCATCTCGCGCCACAGCCGCTTCGGATCGACGGCACTGTCGAGGACGAAGCGGTCGGCGCGCTTGGGGAACATCTGCGTGTAGACGGCGCCGAGGGCGGTGCCGTACGAGACGCCGTAGTACGAGATCTTCCGCTCACCCAGGACCGCCCGCAGGACGTCCATGTCACGTGCCGTGTTGCGGGTGGTGATGTGAGCGATGGTGCCCCCCGCCTTCGTACGGCACTTGTCGGCCACGCCCTTGGCCCAGACGACGTTCTTCTCGAACGTCCGCAGGGGGCGCAGCAGCGTGTTGTCCTCGGCGCTGAGGCCGCACCGGACGGGCGTGCTCCGGCCGATTCCCCGCGGGTCGAACCCGATGAGGTCGTACCGGTCCCGCACTTCCCTGGGCAGCTGCTGGTCCAGTTCGAGGGGTAAATCCAGACCCGGCCCTCCCGGGCCTCCCGGATTCGAGAGCAGCACGCCGTGGCGTTCGCCGGGAGCGCTGGTCCTGAGCCGGGATATCGCGACGTCGATCTTCTTGCCGCGGGGGTGGCGGTAGTCCAGCGGAACCTTCAGGGTCGCGCACTGGAAGGCGGCGGGGGTGTCGGTGCCGCACCGCTCCCAGGCCAACTTCTGCTGGGTGTAGGGGCGCAGGGCGTCGGTTGCGGTGGAGGTGGGTGCGGTCGAGCGGGCCGAGGGGCTCGCGGCGGCCGGAGCGGCGGCCAGGCCAGGGGCCAGTGCCGCCATCACGCTCACTGCGAGCAGTGGGACGAGCGGTCTTCTTTGCATGCGGATGGTCCTTCCGGTGGACATGCGGGACATGAGTGATGTTGTCCCGTCGGGCGTCCGAGCGACTCATCCCTAAAGTCCGAACTCCTCCGACTTGCGTGCCACACAAGGGCGTTGTGTCTACTCCGCTGGTATGAGCCGAGACCCTGGTGCGGGGCCCTGGCCGTGGGCAACGGGCACCGAACAACGGGTGACTCAGAACTCGTCGGCGCCGTCACGCAGTTGGGGCGTCCAGTAGCCGGTCTTCGCGACGGCGTCGTGGACCGCGATACCGCCCTTGGACGCGGAGACCCTCTTGCTGCCCTCGGCGGGCCCGTCGGCGGCGAAGAGGTTGACGTGGAGGGTGGTGACGGCGCGGTTCCTCTCGTCGATGCCGCCCTTGTTGATCCGCACGGCCGCATAGGCCGGGGCCCCGGCGTTCAGCACGACGGGAGCACCCGGCTTGCTCTTGGCGACGGCCGGAACGTCCTTGGCGGTCGGGATATCGCCGAACGCGATGAGCGGGTACCGCAGCAGCGTGCAGGAGTGACCCGAGATATTCGTCGCGGTCAGCGTGATGTGCGTGGTGGGTACGCCGTCCTGCTTGGCCGCAGAGATCTCCACGTCGTCAGCGGCACAAGTCGGGGCCTTGTTGGTGCCGATCTTCTTCTCGGTATCGGTCCGTGCGGCGGAGTTCCGCGGACCGGAGGCGGCCTCGCCCATCTCGCTGGACTCGCCACCGCTTCCGGTGCCGGCCTGCTTCGGGACCCAAGCGGCTCCCTCGTCCTGCACGCCCTCACCGCCGCCGCACGCGGTGAGCGTCAGGCTCAGCACGACGCAGGTGGCGCAGGCGACCGCGGCGAATGCGGCAGGACGTCGGATGGAGGTGCGCATGTGGGGGCTCCCCGTGAGGTGTGCTCGATGCCGATGGGTCGTCGACGCCGGTGTCGTCGACGCTGATGTGCCGTGTGCGGTCAACTGGTCCGCTCACAGCTTCGGTCCTCGCGCTGGCGCCCCGCTCACGTGTCGCTGATGCCTCGCCGCCGTCTCGCTGACGCTCCGATTACCGCGTTCGGGTGTCTTGGCGGGCACAGTGCAACCGGACGGCCACCGGACTGCTTCCTGACCGGCACAGGCATTGCCCACCCGTCGTGAGGAAGCCGCCATGACCGCACCTGCCACCATCCTGCCGACCGTCAGCTGGGACGCAAAGACCGAACTCCCGCTGCCCCCGCCCGACCCGACGCAGCGTCTGGACATGACGGCCCCGACCCTGCTGACGGCCCGTGACCAGCACCGTCTGACCCTGCACGCCACGCTCACGACGGCCGGAATCCCACCTCACCCCGACGACACCAAGGCCATCGACGCGCTGAGCACCCTCGACGACACGGTCGCTCTCGCGATCTGCCGTTGGCTCAACACCCATGCCCACCCCGCGACCCCGCTCACGTGACACGGGGAGGCACGGCATGGCGTGGCAAGGCACGGCGCGCAAGCCCACCGAACTCCCGTCAGTGCCTTCAGCCCCTGTGGAACAGGTCCTGCGGATCGACACGCTCCCAGCGCGATCGCGGGGCGGGCACGCGCGGCACCTCCCGGGCTTCAGCACGCCACTCACGCACCAGCGCGTCGTAGATGGGGGATTGCGAAGGAACTTCCCCGCCACCGGCCCTTGTATCGGCACGGGGCGGCCGCGGCGAAGGAATCTCATTCCCCGCATCGCTCATGCCCAGTACAACGATCCTCTCTGATCTCGGCAACGCCGCGAACAACTCCAGGAATTACTCAGTCGATAAGCCCGTGGCATGCGCATGCCACGGGCTTAATGGAGTATCAATCGCACGTTACTGACTTCGTGGATCGTCTGCCTGCGGTCTTCGAATTCGTACCCGAACGAGAGAAATCGAGCGGCGAGTGTTCACAACGGGTGCCCGCAGAGGGCTCGCTCAGGTGCCGACGTACGCCGAGAGGTGTTCGCCGGTGAGAGTGGAGTGGTCGGCGACGAGGTCGGCGGGGGTGCCCTCGAAGACGATCTTTCCGCCGTCGTGACCGGCGCCGGGGCCGAGGTCGATGATCCAGTCGGCGTGAGCCATGACCGCCTGATGGTGCTCGATGACGATGACCGACTTGCCGGAGTCGACGAGCCGGTCGAGCAGGCCGAGCAGCTGCTCGACATCGGCGAGGTGCAGGCCGGTGGTCGGCTCGTCGAGTACGAGGACGGGCTGGTCGCCGCTCTTCTCCGCCATGCGGGTGGCCAGCTTGAGCCGCTGCCGCTCGCCGCCGGACAGGGTGGTGAGCGGCTGGCCGAGGCTGATGTAGCCGAGCCCGACGTCGGCGAGCCGGTCGAGGATCTTGTGCGCGGCCGGCGTGTGCGCGTCCCCCGCACCGAAGAACTCCTCGGCTTCGGTCACGGACATCGCGAGAACTTCGCTGATATCCCGGCCACCGAAGGTGTATTCGAGGACCGAGGACTGGAACCGCTTCCCCTCGCAGTCCTCGCAGGTGGTCTCGACTCCGGCCATCACCGCCAGATCGGTGTAGATGACCCCGGCGCCGTTGCAATTGGGGCAGGCGCCCTCGGAGTTGGCACTGAACAGCGCCGGCTTCACGTCGTTGGCCTTGGCGAACGCCTTGCGGATCGGCTCTAGCAGTCCGGTGTACGTCGCCGGGTTGCTGCGCCGCGAACCCTTGATCGGCGCCTGGTCGACCGAGATCGCCCCGGCGGAGGCGGGGACGGAGCCGTGGATCAGTGAACTCTTGCCGGAGCCCGCGACGCCGGTGACGACACACAGCACGCCGAGCGGGATGTCGACGTCGACGCCCTGAAGGTTGTGGCGGGTGGCTCCACGGATCTCCAGCGTGCCGGTGGGCTCGCGCACCGGGTCCTTGAGTGCGGCCCGGTCGTCGAGGTGGCGGCCGGTGACGGTGTCGCTGGCCCGCAGCTCGTCGACGGTGCCCTCGAAGCAGACGGCGCCGCCCCCCGTGCCGGCGCCGGGGCCGAGGTCGACGACGTGGTCGGCGATCGCGATGGCCTCAGGCTTGTGTTCGACGACGAGGACCGTGTTCCCCTTGTCCCGCAGCCGCAGCAGCAGCTTGTTCATCCGCTCGATGTCGTGGGGGTGCAGACCGATGGTGGGCTCGTCGAAGACGTACGTGACGTCGGTGAGCGAGGATCCGAGGTGGCGGATCATCTTGACGCGCTGCGCCTCACCGCCCGACAGCGTGCCCGCGGGGCGGTCGAGCGAGAGGTAGCCGAGGCCGATCTCCACGAATGAGTCGAGGGTCTGCTGCACCGCGGTGAGCAGCGGCGCGACCGACTGCTCCTTGAGTCCGCGGACCCACTCGGCCAGATCGCGGATCTCCATGGCACAGGCGTCGGCGATGCTGATTTTCTTGATCTTCGAGGTGCGGGCCCCTTCGCTGAGCCGGGTGCCTTCGCACTCGGGACAGGTGGTGAAGGTGACCGCACGCTCCACGAACGCACGGATGTGCGGCTGCATCGCTTCCTTGTCCTTGGACAGGAACGACTTCTGGATCTTGGGGATCAGCCCCTCGTAGGTGAGGTTGACGCCGTTCACCTTGACCTTGACCGGCTCTCCGTAGAGGAAGGCCTGCAGTTCCTTCTTGGTGTACGCGCGGATCGGCTTGTCCGGGTCGACGAAGCCGGACTGGGCGTAGACCTGCACGGTCCATTGGCTGTCCGACTTCCAGCCCGGGATGGTGAACGCGCCGTCGGCGAGCGACTTGGAGTCGTCGTAGAGCTGGGTGAGATCGATGTCGGAGACCGAGCCCCGGCCTTCGCAGCGCGTACACATGCCGCCGGTGCGGTTGAAGGTCGCCTTCTGCGCCTTGGTCTGGTTGCCGCGCTCGACGGTGATCGCGCCGCTCGCCCGGACCGACGCGGTGTTGAAGGAGTACGCGCTCGGCGGGCCGATGTGCGGCTCGCCGAGCCTGCTGAAGAGGATGCGCAGCATCGCGTTGGCGTCGGTGGCGGTGCCGACCGTGGAACGGGGATCGGCTCCCATCCGCTGCTGGTCGACGATGATCGCGGTCGTCAGACCGTCGAGTACGTCGACTTCGGGCCGGGCGAGCGTCGGCATGAAGCCCTGCACGAAGGAGCTGTAGGTCTCATTGATCATCCGCTGCGACTCCGCGGCGATCGTGCTGAACACCAGCGAGCTCTTGCCCGAGCCGGAGACTCCGGTGAACACCGTCAGGCGGCGCTTGGGGATCTCGATGCTGACGTCCTTGAGATTGTTCACGCGCGCGCCGTGCACGCGGATCAAGTCGTGGCTGTCGGCAGCGTGGAGCGCAGGCGACTGCGTGTTCTTCCTCTTGGCGGGGCTCATGGTCTCTCCATCTGTCGGCCGGAGCCGCCTGCACGGTCTCCGTCGGTGTCGCCCGGCTCGATCTGATCAGCGTCGAGCAGTACGTCAGGTTTTACTTCTTCGGTGTGATCGCGGCAACGGTTCGCCGTTCAGCTGACCGGCTGACCGGCTGACCGGCTGACCGGCTCATCAGCGGTGCCGGTCCGGTCGCGGCCGCTCTCGCATCGGGTCGGCTCAGCGCAGTTCCTGGATGCGGAGCAGGTTGCCCGCGGGATCGCGGACGGCGCAGTCGCGGACGCCGTCCGGCTGCTCGGTCGGATTCTGGACGATCTCGGCGTCCCGGTCCCGCAGCAGCGCGTAGGCGCCGTCGAGATCGGCGGTGGCCAGGAGGATACCGGTGTAGGTGCCCTTGGCCATCATCTCGGCGATGGTGCGGCGCTCGGCGTCGGTGATGCCGGGGGCGGCGGCCGGTGGGCGCAGGACGATGGAGACGCGGGGCTGGTCGGCGGGGCCGACGGTGATCCAGCGCAGCCCGTCGTATCCGACGTCGTCGCGGACCTCGAAGCCGAGGGTGTCGCGGTAGAAGGCCAGGGAGGCGTCGGGGTCGTCGTGCGGGAGGAAGCTCGCGTGAAGGGTGACGGTGACGTTGGCGTCCATGGGCATCACGCTAGATCCGGCCCGGGGACCTGCGCTTCTCGATTCCTGACCGGTCTGGTCCGTACGGCACGCCACGCACGCGAGCGAGGCCGCCCATGGCACCGGCCGTCACGTCACCTCCGAGGCTGGTCAGTCTCGGAGAAGGGATTGTTGCGGGCCGCGAACGAGCTGTATGAAGCACGGTCGGCACGAGCTTGTTCCCGGCGGCTCTGCCCGAGGAGGAGACCGTCGGCGTTCTCCGTCGGTATGGGCCTCCTGCGCAGCAGCACGACGATCAGGAGCAGGGCCGTCAGCCCCATCAGACCGAGCACCGTCAAGATCGTTGCCCTGTCCGCCCCCTGCTGTTGCCTGAATTCCACAGTGTGGCGTTCCCGCCCTGGGAACGCCGCGAGGGCGGCACCACATTGGTGCCGCCCCCGGTGGCCGTCCCCGCCGTCAGGACTGGGGACGGCTGCCGTGGTTCGCGCCGTTCTTGCGGCGGGCCTTCTTCTTACGACGTCGCTTCGAGGACATGGATACCTCCGTGGTTCCTGTGGTGCTTCCCGGGCACGAGCCCGGGCGATCATGCGCCCCCTACCCAGATCGACGCCTGGTGATGACGTGACCTACGTCACTAGGACACTCAGGCCGGAATCGCGTCGACGGTGGGGACGACGGTGCCGAACAGGTCGGTGACGGCGGTCGGGGCGGCTGTCTGGAACGCGGCGGCGGCAGGACGACCGCGATGACGACACGGGGCGGCGGTGGGCATGAGCCCATCCCCACCGCCGCCCCGGCGCTCAGCACTCCCGGCCACCCGGCCACCCGGCCACCCGGCCACCCGGCCACCCGGCCAGGACATCACGCATCGCGCGTCACTCATCACGACATGATCACACCCTGCACGATTCAACCGCATGTGACGTACCGTATTCCGGCTAGCTCAACTCCGGGGGGACATATGCGCGTTCGCGCTGGTACGGCTACGGCTGTGGCTACGGCCGCCATGCTTCTGGCCGCTCTGACCGCATGCGGCGGCAGCGGCAGCGGCAGCGGCAGCGACGATGGCAGCGACAGGGCCGATGCGAAGTCGCAGGACGGCTCGAAGGCCTCGCCCTCGAAGAAGGTCGACTGCGCGGACGAGGACATCAGCCAGGCCGACTGGATGAAGCACTGCTCCGACGAAGGCGCCGGTGCCGGTACCGGCGGCGACGGAACCGAGGGGCAGGCGACGGGCCTGAAGTTCGGCGAGTCCTACACATGGCCGGACGGTCTGAAGGCGTCCGTCACCGAGGCGAAGGTGTTCGAGGACTACGACGCCGAGCTGCTGGAGTCCGCCAAGCCCGGCAACACCGACTTCCGCGTGAAATTGAAGGTGACGAACTCCGGCAAGTCCGCGGTAGCCCTCAACGACCTGTCCCTCATCATCGAGGGCGCCACGAACGGCGGCGAGGCCGCCTCGACCTCGTTCGAGAACGGCTCCGAGCCGCTGGAGGGGCGCCTGGCTCCCGGAGTGTCCGCGACGAAGACCGATGACAACGCGCTCGAGACGAAGTACGGCAAGAAGATCGTCGTCACCGTGCAGCGCGGCAGCGACGACTTCGACCTGGACTTCCCGGAGTTCACCGGATCCATCACCGGATGACCTGCCGGAGGCGCGGAACCCCGACAGCGTAAGTTGACCACATGGTGGAGGGGGCGAGCCCTGCGGCGAAGACGATGCCGCGGGAGCAGCGAACGGGAGGGCGGCATGCCGCCGGACCGAAGAAGGACCGGGGCGGACTGGCTCGTTCGTCGTTGCTGATGGCCGTCGGCACGGTGGTGTCGCGGGCCACGGGTCTGATCCGGCAGGTGCTGCAAGCCGCGGCGCTGGGAACGGGCCTGCTGGCCAGCACGTACAACACGGCGAACACAGTGCCGACGAGCCTGTACACCCTGTTGATCGGCGGCGCGCTCAACGCCGTCCTGGTTCCGCAGTTGGTGCGCGCCAGGGCAACGCAGCCCGACGGCGGCCGTGCTTACGAGCAGCGTCTGGTCACGCTCGTGGTGTGTGTCCTCGGTGTCGGGACGGCGCTGGCGGTATGGGCGGCCCCGCAGATCGTGGGCCTGTACATGCGCGACACCCCCGACAGCCACGAGGCCTTCGAGCTGACGGTGACGTTCGCCAGGTTCCTGCTGCCGCAGATCTTCTTCTACGGCCTGTTCAGCATCTACGGACAAGTCCTCAACGCCCGCGAGAAGTTCGGCGCGATGATGTGGACGCCTGTGCTGAACAACGTGGTGCTGGTCGGCATGTTCGCCACCTACCTGACGCTGATGACAGTTCCCGACCGGGTGGAGGACATCACCACCGACCAGGTGCGGTTGCTCGGGCTGGGCACGACGGCGGGCATCGCCGTACAGGCCCTGGCGCTGATCCCGTTCGCGCGGGCAGCGGGTTTCCGGTTCCGGCCGCGCTTCGACTGGCGAGGCACCGGCCTGGGCAAGAGCGTCCACGCGGCGAAGTGGACGCTGTTGTTCGTCCTGGCCAACCAGGCCGCCCTGACAGTGGTCACGAACTACGCCAACGCCGCCGACCAGAAGCTGCCGCACGCCGGCGCCGGCTACTCGGCCTACACCTACGCGCAGACCATCTGGTTGCTGCCGCAGTCGATCGTGACGGTGTCCCTGGTGACGGCGCTGCTGCCGCGCATGAGCCGGGCCGTCGCGGAGGGGCGTCTGCGGGACCTGCGCGGAGATCTGTCCCGGGCGCTGCGGATCAGCGGCGTGATCATCGTGCCTGCCGCCTTCCTCTTCCTCGCCCAGGGGCCGCAGATCGCATCACTGCTGTTCGCCCACGGAGCGGCGGACGCCGCATCGGCCCGCCCGCTGGGGTACATGCTGCAGGCCTTCGGGCTCGGCCTCATCCCGTTCTCCGCCCAGTACCTATTGCTTCGCGGCTTCTACGCGCTGGAGGACACGCGCACTCCCTTCTACATGGCGGCCTGGATCGCGGGGGTGAACATCGCCCTTGCCACAGCCTGTCACCTGCTGCTTCCCGTCCGCTGGGCGGTCGTCGGCATGGCGGGGGCCTACACCCTGTCCTACCTGGCGGGCCTGGCGCTCACCGCGTCCTTGCTGCGCAGGAGACTCGGAGGCCGCATCGACGACGGCGGCCTGCGCCGCACGTACATGAAGCTGCTGTGCGCTGCGGGCCCCGCCGCAGGACTCGGCTGGGCCGCAACACGGGCGTGCGCCGGGCTGGGAGGCGGAACGTGGCCGACCGCCGCCGCGCTCGCGGCCGGAGTGTTCACGACTGCGTCGGCATACGTCCTCCTCGCGCGGCTGATGAACGTCGGCGAGCTCCGACGTCTGCCCGCAATGCGCTAGTCCGACGAGGTGCCGGGACCGACGGGCCCGGCGCATACGCCTCACTCGACAGGGCACCCGGCAGACACGCCTCGACACAGGGAGTCCCTCGTGATCATTGTCGGCATAGTCGCTGTCTGTCTCGTCCTGGCCGTCCTCGCCTTCTTCGTGCCTCGCCTTTCCCGGCACCCCGAGCGCGGAACCCAGCGCACCCTGGGGGCCGGATCGCGCGTCGGCGGCAAGGCCCCCGGCATCCTGGGCCGGATCTTCAGCAAGCCCTTCCGCAGCAGCTCCAAGGCCGTGGGCCGCAGCGGCTCGGCCGGTCGGCGCACCCGAAGCCGTATGCCCTTCTGACGACCCATCGGCTCCCGGCCCGGGACGCCATCGCTCAGGGCGCGACCTCGCGACCCCCCTCGCCCGCGCGGGCCCGTACGCCGTCCATGAGGAGTTGGAGCCCCAGGGCGAAGTGCTGTTCGAAATCCGGGTCGGTGAGCGCGGGCAGGACCAGGGCGAGGTGCGCGTAGTCACCCTCGTGAACGGCACGGCCCAGCGCCTGCACCCCCTCGATCCCGTCGTCCTGTGAGGGGGTTGAGGCCTGCTCCTCCAGGGTGTGGCCGACGGTGTAGTTCACCACGGCCAGGAAGGCGCGACCGCTGTCCTGGACGGTGAGGCCGGTGCGCAGGAGAGCCGCCACCAGGCGGTCGCCGTAGGCCAGGGTGTTGGGTCCCACGGGGTGCGTTCCGGCGTAGACACGTGCCCCGTCCCGTCTGGCGAGCAACGCGTGGCGGAGCGCACGGGCCAGGTCGTCGACGGTTTCCGGCTCCTCTTGCGAGCCTGCCGCCCGGATGTCGTCGAGCATGCGCTCGGCCATGGCCGTGAGCAGGTCGTGCTTGGTGGCGAAGTGGCGGTAGAGGGCGCCGGCCTGAACGCCGACCCGTTCCGCCAGGCGCCTCATGGTGAGGTCTTCCACTCCCACGGCGTCAAGAAGGTCGAGCGCGGCCGTGGTCACGGCTGCGCGGTCCAGGCGTGCGGGGCGTCCGCGCCGCGGTGGTGCCGACGGATTCCTTGACTGCTTCATCATGCGTCCCAGTATAGTGAACATCGTTCACGTGAACACTGTTCACTAAATGGAGGTCGTTATGAACGTCGTCATGGACACAGACGTAGTCGTCGCCGGAGCCGGGCCCACGGGGCTGATGCTCGCCTGCGAACTCGCCCTGGCAGGCGTGAATGTGCGCGTGGTCGAGCAGAGGCTTGAGCGCCAGCTGAACTCCCGGGCCCTGACGCTGCACCCGCGGAGCCTGGAGATCCTGGACCTGCGCGGGCTGACCCCACGCTTCCTCGCCGCGGGGCGCACCGTGCCGGGCTGGCACTTTGCGGGCCTTGCCACGCCGCTCGACTTCGCCCGCCTCGACACACGTCAGGCGCACACGTTGTTCCTCGCCCAGGCCCGGACGGAGGCGCTCCTTGAGGAGCGGGCCCTGGAGTTGGGGGTCGCCGTCGAGCGGGGCAGCGAACTGATCACCGCGCGAGAAGGGGCCGACGGCCTCGTCGTCGGGGTTCGCGACGGGCAAGGGGGCGAGCGAAGCGTGCGCTGCGCCTACCTCGTCGGGTGCGACGGTGCGCGCAGCCGCGTGCGTTCGATCGCCGGCATTCCGTTTCCGGGCAGCGAGGAATCCCTGACCGGCGTCCTGGGCGATTTCCTGACGGTGGATACCGAGGCGCTCGTCGCGGCACGCGCCCAGGGGATCCTGGTGGCGCCGCTGGACGGCGGCGTGACCCGCCTGGTGTACATCGACCCCGAGCGGATGAGGGTCTCCTCGCGGGAGCCGGTGACCGTCGAGGAGTTCCGCGGCGCTCTGGTACGACTGTGCGGCAGCGACCTGGGGATCGACGAACCGGTGTGGATGTCCCGCTTCGGGAACGCGACCCGCGTGGCCGACCGGTACAGGGCCGGGCGCGTCTTCCTGGCCGGCGATGCCGCACACATCCACTTCCCGGCCGCGGGGCAGGGTCTCAACACCGGACTGCAGGACGCGATGAACCTGGGCTGGAAGCTCGCCGGAGCGGTGAAGGGGTGGGCGGGCGATGAGCTCCTCGACACCTATGACGCCGAGCGCAGGCCGGTCGGCCATTCCGTCGCACAGGACACCGAGGTGCAGGCGCTCCTCGGCGAACTCCCCCTTCTGGAGGGTCGTTCAGGGCCCGCGCACTCCTTGCGTTCGCTCCTGGACGAGCTCCTGGAGATTCCCGAGGTGAACCGCAAGCTGGCACGGCGGGTCTCGGCGCTCTCGACCGTGTACGCGGCTTCGGAGAACGAACACCCCTTGGTGGGCCACCGGATGCCGGATGTCGAGGTGCGCACGGGCGATGTGGTGAGCCATGTCAGCGGCCTGCTGACGGACGGCCGTTTCCTGCTGCTCACCCGCGAGGACTCGGGGGTGGCACCGGTCCCCCACGCACCGGCGGAGCGCGTACGCGTGGCCCCGGTGCGGGACTGGCCGGACCACCCCGGCCTCAAGGGCGTGGCCGCGGTCCTGGTCCGCCCGGACGGGCATGTCGCCTGGGCAGAGCGATCCGACGTGCCGGACGCCGCGCTCACGCTCGCAGGCTCGTAAGGAGGTCGTCGAGCGGGGCCGGTGTCAGTTCGGGGTCGAGGGCCTCGACCAGCAGGCGGCCGTAGCGGATCTTGCGGCCTTTCTTCGTGCCCAGGAAGCGTCGCAACTGCTGCTGGCGGAGCCTGCCGTGCTGTGCGGGCTGGCGCAGGAAGGTCTGCCAGGCCCGCAGGTCGCCCTCGGCCCGGACGGTCTCCTCGACCCTGGCCGCGCCAAGGGCGCGGATGAGCTCGTCCTCCAGGTCCGATACGCACACGAAGAAGCCCTGCCGCGGCGCTCCGGCCCGCTCCAGGCCACGGTCGTAGAAGCCTCGTTCGTTCTCGTCGCACAGTCCTGCAAGGCGCAGCCCGAGGCCGGGCGGCCCGAGGAGTTCGGTGTAGCGGCCGATGCTCATCGCCCCGCCCATCGACACGACGCACACCCCCTCGGCGGCCAGGTCGCGGCCCCGCGCCGCGGCCAGCGCCTCAACGGCCGCGAGGTCACTGGGTCCTTCGAGCAGCACAGCCGTCCGCACCCCCACTCGTACAGCCAGCTCGCTCGCAGGACCGCCGGGGCCACCGGCCGCCCAGTCACCGACCGCGTCCCGGAACGCCCGCATGTCCGCCATGGGGCGAGTCTGCCTCTTCGCCGTCGGCACGGCACGGGAATATCCGTCAGCCTCGATAGGCCGCGATGGCGATCCGCTCGAACGAGCGGATCAGCGGATTCGTGTCGCCCTCGTTCCATGCCGCCACCACACGGCTCGGAGGCATGTCGGTCAACGGCACCACCTCGAGCCCCTCCCCCGGCTCATGATCCAGGAGCGTCATGCCGACGGTGCCGTTCCAGAGCACGGCTTGTCGGCACTCCGCGACGGCGCGCACCACCGGGCCCTCGCGAGGCTCTCCGCCGTTCCAGTACGACTGCCAGAGGGGGTCGGTGCCCTCCGGGAAGACGAACCAGCGGCGGTCGGCCAGGTCCGCCACCTTCAGGCTGTCGCGGCGGGCCAGCGGGTCGTCGGCGCGCAGCAGAGCGCCCACCGGATCCGCGCGCAGCTCGTGCGTGGTCAGGCCCGTCCCGTCGAACGGCCCCCGGGTCAGGGCGACATCCACAAGTCCGGCGTGCAGCCCGCAGGTCGGATCGGTCAGGTCTGTCTCACGGATACGCACCTCGACCCGCGGGTGCCGTTGCCGGTAGGCGTCGGCGAGACGGATCGCGCCCGGATCGGCACTGTCCCCCAGGATGCCGACGGTGATGGTCGCGACGCCCGCGGCGGCGGCTACGCGCACCCGCAGCCGGCCGGCCTGGTCGAGCAGGGCGCGCGCTTCGTCGAACAGCACCGCGCCCACCGCGGTGAGCGTGACACCGGTGGACGATCGGTCGAAAAGCGCGGCCCCGACCTCGGACTCCAACCGCATGATGGCTCGGCTCAGCGGCGGCTGGCTCATGTGCAGCCGGACGGCGGCCCTGCCGAAGTGGAGTTCCTCGGCGACGGCCACGAAATAGCGCAGCGTACGAAGCTCCATGCTGGGACGATACCCGCTCGGTATCGAGGTCACAGAACAGGTCTTGGACGGTGACGGCGCCCTGGCGGTGGAATCGAAGCATGACCGACGAACCGAGAACGAGTGAGCCCCTTGCCGACCCCACCGTGTCGGTGGTCGGTCCGGATGACGGCGAGATGATCGTCCTGGGCACCACACGACTACGCGTCCTCGAAGACGGCAGCAACACCGAGCACCGTGTCGGACTCGCCGAATCGTTCCTCGCGCCCCACACCCCCGGGCCGCCGCAACACCGGCACGCCCAGCACGACGAAGGTTTCTACGTCATCTCAGGCTCGGTGCGGTTCACGGTCGGGGCGGAGGACTACGACGCGACTTCGGGGACGCTCGTGATGGTCCCGCCCGGCGCACCGCACACCTTCGCCAACGTGACCGACCAACCGGCCGTCATGCTCAGCGTCTTCACACCGGACCTGTACGTGCAGTACTTCCGAGACCTCCAGGCGATGATCGCCGACGGCCGGGCGCTGACTCCCCGGGCGAACATCCAAGTGATGAGCCGTTACGCCACCGAGCCCGCCACCGACTTCACCGTTGGGCGGGAATCATGAACGTCGCCTATTGGATCGTCGCGGGCCTGTTCTCCCTGTTCTACCTCTACGGGGGCGGGGTGAAGCTGGTGCGCAGCCGTGAGCAGCTCCGGCCGATGATGGCCTGGGTGGACAGCACGCCGATGCCCGCCGTCAGGGCCATCGGGCTGATCGAAGTGCTCGGCGCGATCGGTCTGATACTCCCGCCGCTGACCGGCATCGCGCCCTGGCTCGCCCTGGCCGCGGCCGCCGGGTTCGTCGTCCTGCAGATCGCCGCGACCAGGGTCCACCTGCGCGGCGGAGACCGTCAGATCGCCCTCAACCTCGCGCTCGTCGGCACCGCGGGCGTGACCAGCTGGCTGGCGACGACGTGGCTCTGAGCCCTCTCACCCTTGAGGACACCGCTCCGCCCTGAGAACACCGCGCTACTTTCCGTTGGCCGAGACGACCGTCGAAGCCCCAGTGGTTCATGCGGATGAGCCGAAGGTGTCCCGGTGGGACCGGGCATCCGGGGCAAGGGCCCGAGCTGGGGCGGAGGCACTGCGGGAGAGCGGGGCAGCGAGGCCACGCGCGCGTGCACCGCACCGCCTTCCACGCCGCCGATGAGAATCAGGGCCATGGCCACGGGAATCACGGGAGGTAGTATTTGCACTTTTCACCCTAAGTGCGCGCTACCTCGTTCCGGCGTAGGCCACAACAACGGTCTACTGAGGGCCGACCCCGGTCAGGTGTGCGTAGACGACGACGTTGCCGGAGTAGCCGTCGGTCTTGTTGTAGGTGCCACTACAGGTGATGAGGCGCAGTTCGGGGCGCGCCCGTGGTGCGTAGACCTTGCTGCTGGGGAAGTCGTCCTTCTCGTACTCCTCGACGCCGTCGACGGTGAACACCGCGGTGCGGCCGTCCTCGCGGGTCACCTGTACCTTGGCGCCCTTCTTCAGGGAGCCGAGTCCGAAGAACACGGCGGGACCCTCGTTGGTGTCGACGTGTCCGGCGATCACAGCGGTGCCGGTGCTGCCGGGCAGCGTGCCGGCCGCGTCCCAGCCCGCGAGGTTGGCGTCGTCGGGTGGTGGCGCGTTCAGTCCGCCGTCCTTGGTCCTGGACAGGGCGGTGAGGGCGGCGTCCACGCCTATGACAGGGATCTTGACGCGGACCGGGGGCGACTCGGACAAGGAGGTCACCGCGGGCACGGCTGCTTCGGCCGGGCGGCCGGCTTCGAAGGTCCTGGCCTGGGCGGCGGAGGGCTTGGGCGGCGTTCCGGTCTCCTCGGCGTCGGCTGTCCAGGACCACACGCCCACGGCGAGGGCCGCGAGCACACTCCAGGACCATATGTGGCGCCACGGGGAACGGGCCGACGATGCGTGGGGGTAGGTCATGGTGTCGCAGTTCCTGCTCAGATGGAGGGGGAAGTTCCGCGGCCCCGCCGGGCGAGTACGGGCTCGGTCGGCGGGGCCGGTTGACCGGTGACGGAAGGTCAGCGCTGTCCGGCGGTCTTGCGGCGGTGCATGTACACCGCGCCCGCACCGACGGCAAGGACCGCGGCCCCCGCGGCCAGCTCGGTCGGATTGGCGCTGCCCTGGGAGCCGCCCGAACCGGCGTGCACGCCGCCCCTGACGGCCGGGTCGGTGGAGTCGCAGAACCGCTGCGCGGTGGAGGCGGCCATGTTGGCCTCGTCCTCGGCGGCCTTCTTCTCCTCCTGGGATGCGTTCGGGTCGGCCTGCACCGTGTCGGAGTTCTTCTGCGTGATCTCCGCGTCGTCCAGCGCCTTCTGGCAACTCGGCGACACCGCCTGCGCGTTGGGGGCGGTGATCACCAGCGCGGCGCCCGCAACAGCCAGACCGGTCAGCACTCGGATGGAACGCATTTCTGTACCTCCAGTACGGACGCGGCCCCCGGAAGCTCTCGTGCCCCGGAACGTATTGCTGGCGTCGACCGCGCCTCTACCAAGAGCCATCCCGCCTCACGGCGTGTCGCTACCGGCAACACGCCGCAAGTCCCCCGCTCGGCCCATACACACCCACCCGTCTGGCCGGACGGCGAAGTCGGTCAGTCCTGCCAGGTCCAGTCCCGCACCTCCGGCAGGTCGACGCCGTGCGCCCGCACATAGGCATGGTGGCGCAGCCGCGTGTCCTGCATCTGCTGGCGCACCTCGACCGCGCGGACGCCGAGGCCCGGCACACGGTCGATGACGTCCATCACCAGGCAGAAACGGTCCAGGTCGTTGGCCACCACCATGTCGAAGGGCGTGGTGGTCGTGCCGCGTTCCTTGTATCCGCGGACATGCAGGTGCGGGTGGACCGCGCGCCGGTAGGCGAGGCGGTGCACGAGCCACGGGTAGCCGTGGAATCCGAAGATCACCGGCTTGTCGCGGGTGAACAGCGTGTCGAACTCCGCGTCCGGCATGCCGTGCGGGTGCTCCCCCTCCGGCATCAGCCGCGCGATGTCCACCACGTTGACCACGCGCACCACGAGCTCCGGCAGGTGGGTGCGCAGCAGGCTCGCGGCGGCGAGGACCTCCAGGGTGGGCACGTCCCCGGCGCAGGCGAGGACGACGTCCGGCTCCCGCTCGGGGGTCTCGCTGCCCGCCCAGGTCCATACCCCGGCGCCCCGCGCGCAGTGCGCCCGTGCCTCGTCCAGGCTCAGCCAGTCGAAGCCGGGCTGTTTGCCGGCCACGATCACATTCACGTAGTCGCGTGAGGTGAGGCAGTGCTCGGCGGTGGAAAGGAGCGTGTTGGCGTCCGGCGGCAGGTAGACCCGTACTGCCTCGGGGCTCTTGTTGAGGACGTGTCCGATGAATCCGGGGTCCTGGTGCGAGAAGCCGTTGAGGTCCTGCCGCCACACGTGGGAGGTCAGCAGGTAGTTCAGCGAGGCGATCGGCGCCCGCCAGGCCAGCTCGCGGGTGGTGCGCAGCCACTTGATGTGCTGGTTGACCATCGAGTCGACGATGTGCACGAACGCCTCGTAGCAGGAGAAGAGCCCGTGGCGCCCCGTCAGCAAGTATCCCTCGAGCCACCCCTGGCAGGTGTGCTCGGAGAGGATCTCCATCACCCGTCCGTGCCGGGAGAGGTGTTCGTCGACGCCGAGGATCTCCTCCTGCCAGGCCTTTCCGGACGCGTCGTAGACCGCGTCGAGCCGGTTGGAGGCGGTCTCGTCCGGGCCGACAAGGCGGAAATCGCGCCGCTCGGCGGTGTCGGCCATCACCTGGCGCAGGTAGCCGCCGAGGATCCGGGTCGGCTCGTTCATGGTGACGCCTGGCTTGTCCACGTCGACCGCGAACTCCTCGAGCGGCTTCAGCGGCAGCGAGCGCAGGAGCAGCCCGCCGTTGGCGTGCGGGTTGGCGCCGAGGCGCAGCGTGCCCCGCGGGGCGATGTCGACGAGTCCGGGCACCGGGCGTCCCGCGGCGTCGAACAGTTCCTCCGGCCGGTAGGAGCGCAGCCACTCCTCCAGTTGGTGGCGGTGTTCGGCGCTCTCCCTGACGTTGGCCAAGGGCACCTGGTGGGCCCGCCACGTTCCCTCGACCGGCTTGCCGTCCACCGTCTTGGGGCCGGTCCAGCCCTTCGGGGTACGGAGCACGATCATGGGCCAGCGCGGGGCGGTGGCGTCCGTGCGGCGGTCGGCGTCTCCGTCGGCTCTGGCCGTCCGCTGAATCGCGGTGATGCGGTCGAGACAGCGGTCCATGGCGACCGCGAAATCCCGGTGCACCGTCATGGGGTCGTCGCCGGTGACGTGCACGGGCTCGTATCCGTATCCGCGCATCAGGTCGTCGAGTTGGTTCTCGGGGAGCCTGGCCGGGATCGTCGGGTTGGCGATCTTGTAGCCGTTCAGGTGCAGGATGGGCAGTACCGCGCCGTCGTGCACCGGGTCCAGGAAGGTGTTGGAGTGCCAGGAGGCGGCCAGCGGTCCGGTCTCGGACTCTCCGTCGCCGATGACGCACACCGACAGCAGGTCCGGGTTGTCGAACGCGGCGCCGTAGGCGTGCGAGAGGGAGTAGCCGAGCTCGCCGCCCTCGTGGATGGAGCCGGGCGTCTCGGGGGCGACATGGCTCGGCACTCCACCGGGGAACGAGAACTGGCGGAACAGCCGGGCCATTCCCTCTCCGTCGCGGGTGACGTCGGGATAGGTCTCGGTGTACGTACCGTCCAGCCAGGAGTTGGCAAGGACCGCGGGCCCGCCGTGCCCGGGGCCCCAGACGCAGACGGTCTCCAGCCGCCGCGCCTTGATGGCCCTGTTGAGGTGCACGTGCACCAGGTTGAGCCCGGGCGAGGTGCCGAAGTGGCCGAGAAGCCGCGGCTTGATGTCCTCGGCTGCCAGAGGCCGCCGCAGCAGGGCGTTGTCCATCAGGTAGATCTGCCCCACCGAGAGGTAGTTGGCCGCCCTCCAATACCGTTCCAGCCCCTGGAGTTCAGCATCGGAGGGCGGTTCGGCGGACAGGGCCGGGTTCACCGAGGGATCGCCCATGGCTGCTCCTTACAAGGGGGACGGCTGGCAGGGAGGCGGCCTCAGACCGAGGTCACGTCAGGCGCTCCGGCACCTTCCTGGCGGTGGCGCGGCGCGGGGGCGTTGACGAGCAGGAAGGCGACCGCGGAGGCCGCGAGCATGATCAGGGCCGCCCACCCGATGGCCACGGTGAAACCGTGCACGACACCGGAGTCGACGATCTGGGCCTTGCGCTCCGGCGTCAGCCGTCCTGTACGGGCAACGTCGGCCAGGTGGGACGAGAGATACGTGGCGGTACTCGTCGTCGCGATGGTGTTGAGCAGGGCCGTGCCGATCGAACCGCCCACCTGCTGGGCGGTGTTGACCGTCGCCGACGTGACGCCCGCGTCCTTGGGGGCCACCCCGGCGGTCGCGGTCGCCATCACCGGCATGAAGGTGAGACCGAGCCCGAGACCCAGCATCAGCAGGCCGGGCAGGATGTGGCCGGCGTAGCTGGATTCCGTACCGAGGAAAGTCAGCGTGAACAGACCCGCCGCCCCGAGCAGCAGCCCCGGCCCCATCAGCAGCCGTGGGGGGACGTGATGCAGCAGCCGGGCCGAGATCTGCGTCGAGCCGATGATGATGGCCAGCGACATAGGGAAGAAGGCGAATCCGGTCTTCACCGGTGAATAGCCGAGGATGCTCTGCAGGTAGTACGTCATGAAGAGGAAAACGCCGAACATGCCGATCGTGGCGAGTCCCATGGTCAGCATCGAGCCGCCACGGTTGCGGTCCTTCACGATGTGCAGCGGCAGCAGAGGACGCGCCGTCCGTGTCTGCCACCACGTGAACACGGCAAGCAGGACGATGCCACCGACCAGCAGTGCGAGGACCATCGCGGAGGTCCAGCCGCGGGATTCGGCCTCGCTCAGCCCGTACACGACGGCGATGAGCCCTCCGCATCCCAGGATCACGCCGGGGACGTCCAGGCGGGCTTCCTTGTGTCCCACGCGGTCCTCGAGTAGGGAGAGCCCGCCGAAGACGGCGAGCACCGCGATGGGGACGTTGACGTACAGGCACCAGCGCCAGTCCAGGTACTCCGTCAGGATGCCGCCGAGCAGAAGGCCGAGCGCACCGCCCGCGCCTGCGATGGCGCCGTAGATCCCGAACGCCTTGGCGCGTTCCTTGCCGTCGGTGAAGGTGGTCGTCAGCAGGGACAGGGCGGACGGGGCGAGGACCGCGGCGAAGATGCCCTGCAGGGCGCGCGATGCGAACAGCATGGCAGGTCCGGTGGCGGCGCCGCCGAGCGCCGAGGCCGCGGCGAAGCCGACGAGTCCGATGATGAAGGTGCGTTTGCGGCCCAACAGGTCGGCGATGCGGCCGCCGAGCAGCAGCAGTCCGCCGAAGGCCAGCGTGTACGCGGTGATGACCCACTGGCGGTTGCCGTTGGTGAGGCCGAGTTCGCGCTGCGCGGACGGCAGTGCGATGTTCACGATGGTCGCGTCCAGGACCACCATGAGCTGGGCGAGCGCGATCACGGCCAGGGCCCACCAGCGGCGGCTGGAGGGAGGATCCGCCGCCGTGGGGACGTCGCGGCTCGCCCGGCCCAGGTTTGTCTGCTCCTCTGGACTGCTCATAGGTTCCAGAACACCACGCATCACGTACTCCTGCCGCTGGAGCGGGCCGCGATGCGGGTGCCCGGGCGGCCGGTGTCAGGTGCGGGCGGAGTCACCGGCCGTCGGCGCCTGCTCTTCCGCCTTCGGTGACGGCTGGGACAGCTGGGCCGCCTCCTCCGCCAGGTGGTCCCTCGCCCCCTCCGGATCCATGAGCCGGTTCAGCCTGGCCGGGACGTCGAAGCCCACCAGAAGCACCACGATCACCGTGCCCGCGAACGTCAGCACGGCGAGCGCCTGCCCCAGATCCATGCCGGACGCGAGATGCGCGCCGAGGACCGGTGCCACCGCGCCGCCGAGGGCGCCCACGTTGTAGGTGAAGCCGAGCGCCGCACCCCGGCTCTCCGTCGGGAAGTGACCGCCGATGTAGCGCGGGAGCAGACCGGAGATGCCGAAGCTGGTCGCCTGGAGCAGGAACAGCAGGGTGCCGAGCAGCAGCAGGTTGTCGTCCACGGCGAACACGGGATAGACGAAGGCGAGTGAGGCGAGGAGGGTGAGCGCGTACGCCTTCTTCGCGCCGATCCGGTCGCCCAGGAAACCCGCGGTCCAGCAGCCCACCATGGTGCCGAAGCCCGCGAAGTAGAGGACATCGGTGACCTGGTCCGTGCTGTAGCCCAGATCGGTCTTGAGATAGGTGGGCAGCAGCGCCTGGATGGGCCAGGAGTAGAGGAACGCGAAGAACAGCGTGACGATCATCGAGAGGTACAGCGCCCAGCCGCGCTTGCCGCCGAGCTGGACGGCGAAGGCCGCGAGCGAGAGACCGGCGACCACGGAGAGGACGGCCACCATGCCCGCACCGCCCGGCGTGAAGACCAGGAAGAGGGCGAGGGTGGCGACGACGGTCAGGACCACGTTGGCGGTGGCCCTGCCACGGGTCGCGAACAGCGGACGGAACGGATTGGGCTTGGCGCCCTTCTCGGCGACCGACTCGCTCCACTCCGCGGCCTCCGGCAGCGCGCGCCGCATCCACAGCGCGACGGCGATCGGGATCAGGCCGAGGTAGAACATCCACCGCCAGCCGAGCGAGGGCACCACCCAGTTGTAGACCTGCGCGGCGAGCACGGAGCCGACCGAGAAGCCGGAGATGAGGAACCCGCTCGCCCGGCTGCGCAGCTTGGCGGGCCAGCTCTCCATGACGTACGTGGCGCTCGCACTGTACTCCCCGGCCATGCCCATGCCGATGGCGAGCCGCGCGGCGAAGAGGCTGTGGTAGTTCCAGGCGAATCCGCAGGCGAACGTGCCCAGGGAGTAGAGCAGGATGCTCAGCACCATGGATGCCTTGCGGCCGTACCGGTCGCCCAGCGCGCCGAGGACCGCGCCGCCGAGCCAGCGGGTGATGAACGCGCCGGAGATCAGGCTGGCCGCCTGAACGGTACTGAGGCCGAACTCGTCACTGATCTCGGTGAGGACCAGCGTGATCAGGACGAAGTCGAAGCCGTCGAGGACATAACCGATCCAGGCGGCGAAGAACGACTTCCACTGGGTACGGCTGACTTCGCGGTACCAGCGGGGCTTGGCGGGTGATGAGGTCTGCACGGTGACTCCATGATGCGGGGCGGCGCTCGTCCTTGAGCGGCCGGTCGCTTGAAGGGGCAGGTCAGTGCTTGGTGAGGCCCGCGACGAAGCGGGCGGTCAGGGCCGTGGGTGCGGTGATGGCCGTTCCGACGACGACGCTGTGGGCGCCGCGGGCCAGGGCCGCCGCGGCGTCCTGCGGGGTGTTGACGCGGCCCTCGGCGACGACCGGGACATCGGTCGCGGCGGCGAGCTCGGCGACCAGCGTGAGGTCGGGGCCGGTCTGCTCGGGCGTCCCCGGGACGTAGCCGGACAGGGTGGTGGAGACGAAGTCGGCGCCCTGCTCGGCCGCGGTGACGCCCTCGGCGAGTGTGGAGACGTCGGCCATGACGAGCGCGCCCGCCGCGTGGACCGCGGTGACGAGGTCGGCGAACGTGGAGCCGTCGGCGCGCGGCCGGTCGGTGGCGTCGGCGGCGACGACGGCCGCTCCGGCCTCCACGATCGCCAGGGCGTGCCGGACGGTCGGAGTGATGTAGACGCCGGTGTCACCGTCCTTCCACAGGCCGATGACCGGCAGGTCGACGGCGGCGACGATGGCGGCGACGACGTCGGGTTCGTTGGCGCGGATGGCCGCGCCGCCTCCGGCCGCCCCCGACCGTGCGAGCCGTACGAGGGTGTCGGTCTCCCGCATCGGATCGCCGGGCGGTGCCTGGCAGGAGACGATCAGGCTGCCCCGGAGCTCGGCGGCGAGTCCGGCCGCGGTCCAGGTCTGCCGCGTGGTCATCGCAGGGCTCCTTGTGTGGTCATCGGAGGGCTCCAGGGTGGTGAAGGGGCAGGCTTGCGGTGAGGGCGGCGGCGCCGAGCACCGCCGCGTCGGCGCCGAACAAGGGGGCCCGCGGTACGAGGCCGCGCAGCGGCGGCATCAGTTCCGCGGCGAGGGCGGTGGCCAGGGCGTCCCCGTACAGGGCGCCGATCCGGGGGACGCCGCCCCCGACGACGATCCGGTCGGGGCCCAGCGCGTTGGCGAGCCCGCCGAGCGCCTGTCCGGCGGCGGCGGCACCGGTGGTGATCGCTTGGACGGCGTCCGCGTCGCCCTGCGCGGCGCGGGCCGCGACGGTCTCCAGGCGGTCCACCGTGGTGCCGGTGAGCCGCTGGTAGTGGGCGGTGATCGCGGGCCCCGACGCGATGACTTCCAGGTGTCCGGTGGCGCCGCAGGTGCAGGGCAGCCCGGCCGCCTGGGGGCTCGGCACATGACCGAGGTGTCCTGCGATGCCCGCCGCGCCGTGCAGCATCCGCCCGTCGACGGCGACGGCGCCCCCGACTCCGGTCCCGATCGCGGCGAACAGCAGCGAACCGTGCTCTGTATCCAGTGCCGCGAGCTCGGGACCGGCCGTGGCCCGTACGTCGTTGTCGCAGGCCACCGGAAGGCCGGTACGGTCCGCGAGACCGGCGCCGAGGACTGTGCCCGCCCAGCCGCTGATGGAGTCGGTGGCACTGGTGACCCGGCCGGTTCGGGGGTCGATGACCCCGGCGGCGGCGATGCCGAGCGCCGATGCGCCGCGGCCCGGGTCGACCTCGGCGGCGGCCGTCGCGAGGGCGTCGAGCACGGCGGCGGCGCCGCTGCCGGCCGGGGTGGGCCGGGTGTGCCGGGCAAGGACGGTGCCGTCCGCGCCGATGAGCGCGGCGGCGATCTTCGTACCGCCGAGGTCGAGGCCTATGAGCGCGGCGTTGTCGGAGCCCGGCAGGGAGCCGGAGCTCATCGGACCGGCGGCAGCCCGGCGGCGCGCAGCCGCCGCGCGACAAGAGCGACCGACTCCGCGGACAGCTGGATCTGGGGGAAGGCGGTGTCGCCGCACTCGATGATGCCGAGCAGCTGGAGCGCCGCCTTGAACGAGCCGAGCGCGGACGAGCTGCGGCCCATGTCCGCCTCCGGCCCCACGTCGACCATGCCGAAGAGTTCGACGAGCTGCTCCTGCTCCTTGGCGGCGAGCGCCCAGTCCCCGGCCCGCGCTGCCTCGTACAGCCGCACGTATCCGGCCGGGTCCACGTTGCCGATGCCCGGCACGACACCGTCGACACCGGCCAGCAGGGCCGCGTCCACGGTCAGTTCGGATCCGGTGAGCACGCTGAAGTCAGGGGCCGAGCCCTGGGCGCGGCCGTCGCGGCCGCCCAGTTCGACGATCAGACGGCGCAGTCCGCCCTCGTCGCCGCTGCTGTCCTTGAGCCCGGCGAGCGTGCCGTCCTCGGCCAGGGCGCGCACGAGGCCGGACCCCAGCTTGCTGTGGACGGCTACCGGGATGTCGTACGCGAACAGCGGGAGGTCCACGCTCGCGCGCAGGCGGCGGAAGTGCCCGGCGATCTCCTTCTCATGGGTGCGCGTGTAGAAGGGCGCGGTCGCGACCAGGGCGTCGGCCCCGAGGGCGGCGGCGGCCGTGGCGTGCTCGACGACGCGTGCGGTCGTCGTGTCGATCACTCCGGCGAGGACAGGGACCCGGCCGTCGGCGGCGTTGACCACGGTCTCCAGGACCGTGGCCCGCTGCTCGTCGGTGAGGTAGGCGACCTCGCTGGTGGAGCCGAGGGCGAAAAGGCCGTGCACTCCCCCGTCCACGAGGTGGTCGACGAGCCGGGCGAGGGACGCGGTGTCGACCTCTCCACGGGAGTCGAGCGGGGTGCAGACCGGCGGGACGACGCCGCGCAGCGGTGCGGACAGAGACATGGTGAAGGGCTCCAGCTCAGGTGGGTACGTCCGGCCGCCGTGCGATCCGCGGTTCGAAGCGGTTACGCGGTTCGAACCGCTGACGCGACCGAGAACATGGGACGTAAGATGTCCTACGTCTTGCCTCACCTTAAACAGATGCTCCCGCCACCGGTCAAGGGGCAATCGCACCTCAGGAGGATGTTGTGGCTCGCCCGACCATGGCCCAGGACACCGAGCGCCAGCTGAAGGAGTTGATCCTGGAGCGCAGGCTTGCACCCGGTGACCCGCTGCCCACGGAGACCGAGTTGTCCGAGCTCTTCGGAGTCGGCCGGGTGTCGGTGCGCGAGGCGCTCAAGGCGCTCCAGGCCGTCAACGTCGTCGAGATCCGCCGTGGCTTCGGCACGTTCGTCGGCTCGCTCTCGCTGTCCCCCTTCGCCGAAGGCCTCGCCTTCCGGGCCGCCGTACGTCACCGCCTCGGCGAGCCGGGGCTCTTCGAGCTGATGAAGGTGCGGGAGGCGCTTGAGGCGGGCCTTGTCGGCGCCGTCACCGCCGGGATCCCCGCCGAGGACCTCGCCGTGCTGCGCGCGCTCGTCGCCGAGATGGAGACAGAGGCGCGCGACGGCCGGGTGGCGCGCGCCACCGACCGCGCTTTCCATCTCGCGCTCTACGCCTCGCTCGACAGCCATCTGCTCAGCGAGGTCCTCGACGCGTTCTGGGCCGCCATGGACCGCGTACGCGAAGATCTCGACGACGGTCATCAGGATCCGGCCGTCACCTGCTCGCAGCATCGCGAGATCGTCGACGCGGTCGCGGCGGGGGACGGCGAACGCGCGGTGCGCGCCATGCGGACCCACTTCGACGGCATCCGCGCCCGCCTGGAACCTACGGAGTGATCGCCACCGTCGAGCGGCCCGAGGCCTGCTTGCCCCCGGTCCGGTAAGTGGCGGTGAGCTCGGCGCTGCCCGAGGCGTCCGCCGCGACGGTGACCGGGACCCTGACGGTGGCCCCCTCGCCCGGCTTGAGCGCGGGGACGGTGACCTGACGCGTGGTCCATCCACCGGGCACGGTGAGATCGAGGGTGCCCCGGTCGCGACGCGTGTCCATCCGGTTGACCACCCGGACCTCGACTTCCGCGCTCGCGTCCGCCTTCAGGGCCGTGGGCGGGGCGATCGTGATGTCCGCGCAGGTGCCGCCGAGCCAGTCCAGGTCGAAGGACGAGTAGGTGATGTGCGCGTAGTCGCCGCGCTCGTAGAGCATCCCGACGCGCCCGTTCGGCAGCCTGGTCAGCGTCGAGTAGGCCGCGGCGCCCGCATCGACGACCTTCCTGATCGGCCAGGTCCTGCCGTTGTCGCAGGACATCTTCACGGTGAGGTTGCGCCGCGCCGACGCGTCATCGGTGTTGCTGAACAGCAGCCACGACGACTGCGGGTCCGACGCCGCGGCCCCCGCGTCGTACCGCATGATCGAGGCGTTGTTCGCCGGGTCGGTGAGCTGTGTGTCCTGCTGGAACGGCGTGTAGTCGACCCCTCCGTCGGTCGAGTACGCGATCGTCCGGTACGGCTTCGAGCGGTTGTTGAGCATGATCCTGCCGTCGGAGAGCTCGACGGTCTTGTTCTCGTCCCCGCCGGGGCCGACCGGATTGCCCATCTTCCAGGTGGCTCCGTGGTCGTCGCTGTACGCGCTGG
Organism: Streptomyces sp. NPDC058257; assembly: GCF_042881845.1. Classification (NCBI taxonomy): domain Bacteria; kingdom Bacillati; phylum Actinomycetota; class Actinomycetes; order Kitasatosporales; family Streptomycetaceae; genus Streptomyces; species Streptomyces sp. NPDC058257. The sequence continues at coordinate 258,759 of NZ_JBHVXJ010000007.1, read as the reverse complement.
CCGCGTAGTTGGCGCCGTTGATCCGCACGGCGTACTGCTGGATCAACCGGCCCTTGTGCGCGCCGTGCCGCAGCTGGATGCCCTCGCCCGACGCCGCGAACATGCCTGCCCACGCGGGGTTCTTGAGCTGCTTGGTGATGCGGCGGTGGGTCCAGGAGAGACCGTCGTCGTCCGAGTAGCTGTAGTCGGCCTGGAGGATGTCCGGGTCGCTCTCGTCGTTGCCGGTGCCCGAGTCGGCGAAGCCCTGGTTCACCGAAGAGGCGTAGAACACGAAGATCCGGCCTGTCGTGCGGTCGACGAGCAGACTCGGATCGCCGTGGCCCTTGGGCGCGGCGTCCTTGCGCACCACCTGCTGCGCCTTCCATGTCGCGCCCCCGTCGGTGCTCCGGCGCAGCACGATGCCGAGGTTGCCCGGCAGGTCGCCCAGGGTGGGCCTGGCGTCGTAGGCCGCGAGGAGCGTGCCCTTGACCGATGTGGTCAGGGCGGGGATGCGGTAGTGGGGCGATCCCACTCCGTTGGCGGTCAGGTCCTGGGAGGTCAGCTCACCGGAGGCGGCGGGCGCGCCGTGTGCGGTGCCGGTCGCGGTGACGAGGAGCGCTGCGGCGGACAGCAGGGCGAGGAGGACTCTTCGCTGCATGGACGATCTCTCTTCTCGGAGGGGCTTGACCGGAGGGGGCTTGACCGGAGAGGGCTTGGCCGGAGGGCGCTTGATCATTTTCAGTACGAGGCGGTGACCACGCGGTGGTGACGGCCCCGCGCATCGGGGTGGAGGGAGCGCACCCGGGCGAGTTGCTCCCGCTGCTGGTACACCCCGCCGTGGTACGCCGTGGTATGCCCCGCCGCCCTCGTGCCCGTTGAAGGCGTGGATCTGCTTGCCCTGGGGATCCGCGTAGTGGTTGTCGGCGGTGAAGCAGGTGGAGGGCGGGCGGACTACGACGCCGGACCTTCAGACAGAAGACGTCTGATGTCCTGGTGGCAGACGGGACCCTAGGCAGCGCTCTCAGGGGTCGTCAAGGCTCCGCTCCGCCGGGCACTTGCCCCGACCGAGCCTCCAGGAGAACGAGTGTCCAGGTCAGACCTGGGCGGCGTCCCGGGCGCGGGCCTCAAAGATCCGTCGCCGCACCGGCGCGTAGTGCTCGCCGAGCGACTTCATGAAACCGGCGACGTCACCGGCCCGCGCGGCGTCCACGATGCTCTGGTGCGCGGCGATGGTCTCGGTCTCGTCGGCGTGCGTGAAGCCGTCCAGATGCGGCGCGACGATCGCGTACACGTCCCAGAAGGCCATCGAGAGCTGCTCGATGAGTTCATTGCCGAGCGGCTCGACGAGCAGCGCGTGGAACGCCCGATCCGCCTCCACGAAGCCGCGCCCCTCCCCCGCGCCCTGGTCGCGCATGGCGGCCACGAGGCGATCGAGTGCGTCGAGTTGGCCGACGCTGAGCGTCGTGACGATCCGGTCGGCCATCCCGCGCTCGACGAGTTCGCGTACGTCGACGAGGTCGGCGAGGACCTGGAAGTCGTCGCCCGGCGAGAGGAGACCACGGAAGGTCAGGCTCTCCACCAGGGCCGACAGACTCAGTCGGCCGACATAGGTGCCGTGGCCGTGGCGGACCTCGACGATGTCCAGGGCGTTGAGGATCTTGACGGCCTCGCGCACGCTGGAGCGGCTCGCGCCAAGCGCCTCGCACAGGGCAGGCTCAGTGGGCAGCGGGTCCCCGGGGCGCAGCCGCTCCTCCAGGATGTAGCGCTTGATGCCCTCGACGACTTCCTGCCGGAGCAGTTGCCGACCAGGCTTCGCACCGGACACGGGATTCGCACCGGACATGCGTGAACTCCCCACCTCTTGACCCCTTTCGATTATCAAGCTAAATTCCCACGCTATCAAGGCATCAGACATCTGACGTCTTACGCCTGCGATCCGCACGGCCATGTGCGTCTGCACGAGGCATCGGTGCGCGGCGACTGGGCGGCCGCGAAGCCCCAGCAGGACCGCCTGGTCGCGCTCTTCGACATCGTCCGCGCGGCATCATCGGCGCGCGGATGATGAGCCCCCGATGCCGACTCCGGACCAGGCGGAGACAGCGGCTATCGCCGACTGCCTGGTACGTGCGAGGTGGTCGCGAGGGTAGCGGTCAGCTGCGGCAGACCCAGCTGCGTACGAGGCGTCGCGTCACGCCCCAGGCGATCAAGAGGGAGAGGAAGAGGAGAACGACGTCCGCACCCGCGTGCACGAGACCGGCGGGGGCGGACCGGTCGACCAGGATCGAACCGGTCAGGCTGGTGAACCAGCCCACCACGGCCATCACGGTCGCCGCCGCGGCGACCGGCACGCCGCCCAGGCCCATCGCGCCGGCGTCCACGTCCGAGTCGAAGCTGTCGGCATCGGCGCCGCCGAGTGCGACGAGCAGCCAGAAGCACAGGACCACGGGGAGAGCGGCGCTGAAGAGGATGGCCGGGAACCCGGCAAGGGCGTGCAGGAATTCCCCCACCGCCCCACCCCGTTCGCGCTCGCTGCGGCCCCGGTCCCGGTGCCGGATCCCGCTTACGCGACCCGGCACCGGAACTCGCCCCCCGTTCCTGCCGTGGTCATCCTGGCCCGGAGGACAGTTCGGGCGCATTGCCGTGTTCCGGCAGTCTTCACGCCGTGTTGATGCCGGGCACCTGATCTCCGACGGGACGGAGTCGCGTCCTGGATGGGCGTGATCCTGCGATGCCCAGGCCGGTTTCCACTATGCTTCCCCGGGCGACCGCCGACGCCGAGATGCGGTCCGGTGCCGCGTGCACCACCAGCGCCTCCCATCGTGCCCCGTCCACTGCGAGAAGTTCGCCGGGGTCGACGCGTTTTCTCGGGGCTGTCACACCTCGCACGCACGGTCTTCGGCCTCCGCGACCCGGGTGTCCTTGTCAGCCGATCGGGACGATGTGTGGACCGTGCCCCGGTGGCAAGATGTACAAGAGAGACAACGCCGATCGGAGTGTCATCGCTATGGGTCTGAGTCCCGAACCGGATCGCAGGTCCCGGGATGCGGCTCATGCGGGTTCCGAGTTCGTCGAACTGCTCGAAGTCATGTGGGAGCAGGGACGTGAGGCCGTTCCGACCGGGCCTGTGTCTCCGTCCCAGTTGCGCGTGCTGTACGCGCTGGACCGCGAGGACGGCATCAATCTGCGGATGCTCGCCGAGGCCCTGGGGTCCGCTCCGCCGTCGGTGAGCCGGCTGTGCGACCGGCTGCAGGCCACAGGTCTCATCGAACGCACGCCGAGCCCGGTCAGCCGACGGGAACTGGAACTCCGGCTGACCAGCCTGGGCAGGGCCTACCTCACCGACCTGCGAAAACGCCGGGAAGGCATCCTGATGGCCACCATCGACGCGATGTCGCCCAAGGCTCGGCGTGCGCTGCTCGAAGGGCTCAGGGCTTTCCGTGACGTGGCGACCGCGCCGGAGCAGGGCGACGAGGGAGCCGGCGCCTGGCGCTCGGTCGGCTAGTCACGCCGCTGAGCGCCCAGGCCGGCCGTCGACCCGCACGCGCGATTCCCGTCGGCCACGCACGCGCGACTACCGTCCGAACCAGTCGAGGCAGACCACGAGAGCATCGTCGTCCAGAGGCAGCGCGCCCCGGTAGTCCGCGAGATCGCGCAGCACCGCCTGCGGCACCTGTGAAGCCGGCAGCAGACGGTGCGCGGACAGGGACCGTGCCAGCGCCCGCTCCCCGTAAGGCTCCCCCATCTTCGAGACGCTGTCGTAGACCCCGTCGCTGCCCACCAGAACGCGGTCACCCGGTTCCAGTCGCAGGCGCTCCGTGACATAGGCCGTCTCCTCGAACATCCCGAGGGGAAGCTGCGCGTCGAAGTCGACGCACGTGACCGCCCGTCCTCGGAGCCTCCACATGCGGGGGGATCCGGCGTCGACGGCTTCGACCTCGCCGGTGGCGAGATCGAAGCGCAGAAGCAGGACGGAGGCGTGCAGTTCACCCCGGTACTGCGCGTAGACGGCCTGGTCGGCGAGGCTCGCCTGGCCCGCCAGATCGAGTCCTGCCCGACGGGCGTTGCGCAGCGCGTTCACCACGAGGTTGGTGAGCAGCGCCGCTTCCATCCCCTGCCCCATTCCGTTGGTCACGGTGAGCGTGAGGTGGTGCGCCGAGACCGACCAGTCGAAGTTGTCCCCGAAGATCGCGTACGCGGGCTCCAGGTGGGCGCCCAACGCGAACTCGGGACGCGCCACCGAGTGACCGGGCAACAACTGCCACTGCATCTCGGCGGCGAGAGTGAGGCGGGCGGCCCGGCGTGCGAGGAGGTACAGATCGGTATCGCGTTCGGCGACCAGGATCTCGTGACCGAGCGCCTCGCAGATGCGCTGCATCTCCGTCAGGTCGTCCGGGGCACAGCGCTCTTCGGGAACGGTCAGAGTGAGTACGCCCATCCGGTCGCCCCGGACGGTCACCGGCAGATGTACGGTCGCCGCGCCCCGCACGGCCCTTGACTCGACATAAGGCTCCTGGGCACCGAAAGCCCTGCCCTGCGGACTGTTCCGCAGGGACACCGACTCGGTGGTGAACGGCACGTCCTCCACCATCTGGAGGGTGGTCAAGCCGTAGTCGGCGAGCCGCAGTTCCACCCGCTCGACCCCGTACTCCTCCCGCAACGCCCCCGTCACGACATCGAGCAACAAGTGGGGTGCCGCGTCGCGCAGCGCCCGCTCGACGGCAGCGAATCTGTCCACGTGATCCTGCTTCTCGTTAAGCCACGCCGAAGTAAGAGCCGCCTGACAGCGCCCCCGGTCCGTCGGCCTTCGGCGTAGGGGGACATGCACTCAGTCCAACACGGCACGCCCGAAGAGTCACTCCGGTGGCTGGGGCCGTCAGGTTCGGGCGAATGCCTGGCCGAAGCCGGGCAACCTCGCACATCGTACGATGCATGCAGACAACTATTTCCCCACAGCAAGAAAAATTGGGCCAACGCACATGCCTCCCGGATGCCGGGGCAGGGGCCGTACGAGGAAGCGTCATACGGCTAGGGGAGGTAGGGATATGTCACTGATCTCGGAACAGGTTGCCGGGACCGCACGGGAGCCCGAGGACGAGCTCTCGGCCCCGGGCGGGACGCCCGCCACCGAGGTCGCGCTGCCGTGGATCGAGGACACGGACAAGGTGGCCCCGAAGGATGCTCGAGCACTGTCGAAGATGTTCTTCGACCGCCTGCAGACCTTGGAGGAGGGCACGCACGAATACCAATACGCGCGCAACACCCTCATCGAGATGAACCTGACCCTCGTCCAGTTCGTGGCCCGGCGCTTCCGCAATCGGGGCAGCGGCGACATGGAGGAGATCATTCAGGTCGGCACGATCGGCCTCATCAAGGCCATCGACCGGTTCGACCTCACCCGCGAAGTCGAGTTCGCCACCTTTGCCGTCCCTTACATCCTCGGGGAGATCAAGCGGTTCTTCCGGGACACCACCTGGGCCGTGCATGTACCGCGCCGGCTCCAGGAGTTGCGCGTGGAACTCGCCAAGGCGAAGGAAGAGCTCTCCACCCGTCTCGACCATGACCCGACCGTCAAGGAACTCGCTGACCACTTGTCCATCACCGAGGAAGAGGTCATCGACGGCATCGTCGCCGCGAACGGTTACACCGCCGGTTCCCTGGAGGCGCCCAGCGACGGCGGTGACAGCGCGGCCACACCGACGCGCACCCTGGCCGATGTGATGGGCGAATCCGACCCGGCCATGGAGGCGGTGGAGAACATGCACACCCTTGCACCGCTCCTCGACGATCTCGACGACCGGGAGCGCCGCATCCTTGAACTGCGCTTCGGCCAGGAGATGACCCAGTCGCAGATCGGCGCCGAACTCGGCGTCTCCCAGATGCACATCTCCCGCCTTCTCACCGGCACGCTCAACAAGCTCCGCACCGGAATGCTGGCCTGACGCCGGCACACCATCACCCGGTATCGCGCGAAGGCCGCCTCCTCCGGCTCGCGCGGGGGGCCACCACCCCGGCGCTCGCCGCGCCCACGCACGCCAGGGCCGCCCACTGCACGAGGCCCAGGTCCTCGCCCAGGACCAGGACGCCCGCCAGTCCCGCGCTCGCGGGTTCCAGGCTGGTCAGAACGCTCACCGTCCGTACCGGAAGGCGCCTCAGGGCCGCCAGCTCCAGTGAGTACGGGATGACCGCCGAAAGCACGGCGAGCGCGGTGCCGAGCAGCAGAATCCGAGGATCGAGCAGTTCGGCACCCGCGCCCGCCATGCCCAGTGGCAGCGTCAGCACAGCCGCCCAGGTCACCGCGAGGGCCAGCGGGCCGCCTCCCGCGCTCCGGGCTCCCGCCTTCTTGCTCAGCAGCAGATAGGCGGCCATGGATGCCCCCGCGGCCAGGGCGAACAGGACTCCCAGGAGGGAGGAGCCCGTGCCGTGCGGGACGTGGAAGAGATACACCCCGCATCCGGCCAGGACGGCCCAGCACGCGTCGCGCGGGCGGCGCGAGGTCAGCACGGCCAGAGTGATCGGGCCAAGGAGCTGGAGGGCGCTGGCAAGTCCCAGGGGCAGCAGGAGAAGTGCCGGGTAGATCAGGTTCATCCCGGCGATGGCGGTCCCGAAGGCGAGGACCAGGCCTATGTCCGTGCGGCTGCGCGGCAGCGCGGGCCGGTACAGGAGCAGCAGGAACACCGCGGCCAGACCGAGGCGCAGGGTGACGGCCCCCGGCGCACCTGTCGCGCCCGCGAGTTGCTTGCCAAGGGCCTGCCCGAACTGGAGGCTCAGCACGCTGCCGAGCATCAGCGCGGGAGCGGGAAGTGTCGTCATGTGTCCAGGCTCAGCACCGGAAACGTACACGTCCAGCAAATGAATATGTACGTAACTGTTTAGGCTTGCCTGCATGATTGACCATCGGCTGCATGTCCTCCAGGCGCTCGCCGAGCACGGCACCGTCACCGCGACGGCCGGGGCGTTGCACCTGACGCCCTCGGCCGTCTCTCAGCAACTGCGGCTGCTGGCCCGTGATCTGGGGGCGGAGCTGTTGCGGCCAGAGGGGCGGCGCGTGCGCCTGACACCGGCGGCGCACATCGTGCTCCGGCATGCCGACGCGCTGAGGGAGCAATGGGAGGTGGCTCAGGCGGAGCTCGCGCGACAGGGCTCAAGCACCCAGGGCGCGCTGCGCGTGTGCGGGGTGTCGTCGGCGCTTGCCGCACTCGGCACTCCGGCCGCGGCCCGGCTGCGTGAGACACACCCACTGGTGGAGTCGCTGATCGTCGAGGAGGAGAGCGCCGAGTGCTACCGGATGCTCCTCGCGGGCGACACGGACGTGGCCCTGGTGCTGCCGGGGCCCGACGCGCCACCCGTCACGGACGCCCGCTTCGAGCAGACGCCGCTGCTGACCGACCGGCAGGACCTACTGGTCCCTGACGGGCACCGGCTCGCGCGGCCGGAGGGAGTCGAACTCGCGGAAGCCGCCGGGGAGTCGTGGATCGTGAAGAAGGCGAACAACGACACCTACCCGCTGGTGATGGCGGCGTGCACGGCGGCCGGCTTCACTCCCCTCATCACCCATCAGGTCAAGGAGTGGTACGCGGTCTCCTCGCTGGTCGCTGAAGGATTCGGCATCTGTCTCATGCCGCGGATCGTGCCGCTTCCCCGGCACGCGGTCACGCGGGTCCCGCTGCGGGGCACGCCCGTTCCCACGCGTCGATTCCTGACCGCGGTGCGGCGCGGCAGCGCGGCGCATCCTCTGGTGGCGGCGGGGCTGCACGCTCTGCGCGAGGCGGCGGCTGCCCATAGCGCGCCGTCGGCGGAGACGGCCTGACGCACTCCTGCGCGCCGGGGAAGGCCGCCGATCGGCCGCACCCCAATGCGGCCGATCGGCGAAGCCAAGCGTCCGAGGCCGTTCCGACGCTTCGCACCCCGCGTCCCGGGTGCCCCATGCGTTCCTCCGCATGCCCCCGGACCGGTGAAGATCCCCCGATCGGCGGCAACGCGCGTTGGCAACGTCACCGGCCGAGAGCCTGCTTGAGTTCCTTCTTGTTCATGGACGAGCGGCCCTCGATGTTCTTCTTCCTGGCCTCCGCGTACAGCTGGTCCTTGGTCGGACCCTGCGCACCGCTGTGTGAGCGCTCCCCGCCTCGTTCGTACGCCGATTTCTTGTCCTGCGTCGACGTCTTGCTGGCCGTCTTCGACTCCCCCGAGCGTGCCCGTTCCTTGTTGACCGTCCGGGAAGCGATCTCCTTCGCCCGCTTGGCCGAGGTCCCGCGGTCCTCGACGCTCTCCTTGATGTGCTCGTACTGGCGTTCACGCTTCTTGTTCGATCCGGCAGGCATGTGATGCCCCTCTCTCATATGTGTGTTGATCGCGGACGATTCGTCCTCATGATTCTTGGTGGTGGTGCGGGCCGCACGCCGACGGATCGGCCGGCCACGGCTCCGGCCCGGCTACGACCGCCCGGCGCGACGGCACCGGCGGCACCGGCGGCACCCGCGGTGAACTGCCGGTATGCGGGCCATCGGCTGATTCGCCGCGCACGCCCATGGCACATCCTTCCCCGCGTCCGCGGTGCTCGCACCCGGCGACGGGCACCTTCTCCGGGCTCGCCCAGACGGGCAACGGCAGCCGGCCGGGCGGCATGTCGGGGCGTGCGACTTGTTTCCCCTCCGAGTCGCGGGGCAGGCGTACTTCGTGCTTCGGACCGGAGGCGCATCCGCGGGGAGCGGTCTGTCCAATCCCGCTGGATGTCCGGCTCCGGGTCATCCCGTTCCTCGCGGTCACTTGTCGGCCCACCGTTGAGGAGCGATTCCTGATGCTTACCGATCTCAATGCACCCTCAGCACGTCGTCGTACGGGGACGCGACGCCCCCATGACGACGCTCCTGACACCAAGGCGGCCTCCGCCCACCTCGCCGCGCTCGATGAAGGACCCGAGCACGACCTGCTGTGCGAGGAGATCGTGACGGCCTGGCTGCCCATGGCGAACCGTCTTGCGGGCCGGTTCCGCAACAAGGGCGAGAACCTCGAAGACCTGCGACAGGTCGCGGCGATGGGCCTGATAAAGGCGGTCAACCGGTACGAGCCGGAGCGCGGGGCCTTTGAGAGCTACGCCGTGCCCACCATCACCGGGGAGCTGCGACGGCACTTCCGCGATCGCATGTGGGACGTACGGGTACCCCGTCGCGTCCAGGAACTGCGCAACAAGGTCCGTGTCGCGCGCCGCGACCTGCTGGACCAGCCGGGTCGCGACGCCGAGCCCCGCATCTCGGACATAGCCGAGCATGCCGGTCTGACCGAGGCCGAGGTCCGTGACGGTCTTGAGGCGATGACGAGCTACAGCGCCCTGTCCCTCGACGCCGAGATCTCCTCCGATCCCGACGGATTCAGCCTGGCCGACACCCTGGGCGCGTCCGATCCCGCCTACGACTTCATCACCGACCGCGAGGCCGCCAAGGAAGGTCTGCGGCGGCTGCCGGAGCGTGAGCGGACCATTCTGTACCTGCGCTTCTTCGAGGACATGACGCAGAGCAAGATCGCCGAGGAGCTCGGCATCTCGCAGATGCACGTCTCCCGCCTCATCACCACCAGCTGTGCCCGTGTACGCGCGGAGGCCGTCCGCGGGGACGAGGGCACCGGGCAGGCTCAAGCGGCCTGACGACGGGGCCCGCATGCGCATCGCGCGCATCGCCTGATCGGCCCCTGGGGCACCAGGGCGGCCCCAGGGGCTCAGGCAGGCCGGACGCACACCGCGAGGTGTGCGATGAACCAGGCCGACGACACCCTTCCTTACCGCCGAGTAGTATCGCGTGCCACCTGCCTTGTGCTGCCGTGCCGTGAGGAGACCTCGTGTCCGTCCACCCCCCTCGTCCACCGCTTGCTCCTGCTCCTGCTCCTTCCCCTGCTCCTTCTCCTGCTGCCACGCTTGTTCCGCCCGCCCGCGTCCACCACGGCAAAGGAGCGCAGCGATGACCCGGATCCAAGTCGGCTCCCTGGTGGAGGACTTCACGCTGCCCGACGAGACGGGTACGCCCACGACCCTCTCCTCGCTCCTGTCCGAAGGCCCGGTGGTGGTGTTCTTCTACCCGGCGGCGATGACACCCGGTTGCACCGCGGAGGCCTGTCATTTCCGTGATCTGGCGGCCGAGTTCGCGGCGGCGGGCGCGCGGCCGGTGGGCATCAGTTCGGACGCCGTCGAGCGCCAGCGCGAGTTCGCGGGGCTGCACACGCTCGGCTTCCCGCTGCTGTCCGATCCGGAGGGGGTGGTGCGCGGGCAGTTCGGCGTGGCACGCGGCTTCGGCCCCCTGCCGACCAAGCGGGCCACCTTCGTCATCGGACCCGACCGCCGCGTTCTCGAGGTGGTGCGCAGCGAGTTCCGGATGAGCGCCCACGCGGACCGGGCCCTGGCGGCTCTGCGCTCCGCCGTCGGCTAGGGCGCCGGACGGGACAGGCCCTCTTCAGCGGGCCTGTCCCGTGCATGCTTCAGGGGCCCTTTCCGCACATGGACGGGTCGCCCCCGCGACGGTCTGCCACCATGTTCTCGACTGCACTCGCCCAAGCGTCGCGGGCCGGGCGAACACCGGAGAACCGCCGGACGCAACACGCAGGCTCACTCGAACGGATTATCGATCCGGGGCGGAACAGTATGCGAAGCGTCGGACAGGGTAGGTGAGCGCAGACAACGGGGACGAAGGTGGCGAGGACATGGACTCAGCCGGCAGTGACGGCGAGGGGCCGACGGGAGCTCACACCATGGGGGTCGCCGTCCCTCTGAACGGCGGGGACGCCTCCATCGCCGAGGCACGTCACCTCGCGCTCGACTTCCTCACCCGCGCCCGGACGGGCCAGGACGTCGCCGTCTCCGCCCGCGCGATGGACCTCACTCAACTGGTCGTCAGCGAACTGGTCACCAACGCCCGCAAATACGCCCCCGGGCCGCTGTTCATGGAACTGATCATCGTGGACGCCGCAGTCGTGGTGACCGTGCACGACAGCGTTCCCGCCCAGCCTGTCGCCCGCCCCGAAGACCCGCGCAGAATAGGCGGGCACGGCCTGGAGATCGTCATGGCCGTCGCCCGGGAGTTCCATGTCCAACTCGAACCGGCCGGCAAACGCATCACCGCCCACATCGCCCTGACCGACGAACCGGCCACCGAAGCCTCCGCACAGCAGGCGTGAGCCGCCCCCGTCGCCGCCGGTAGGCTTCCGGCGTGACGCAGCATCCCAAGCCCGAGCCGGACGAACGGCGACCCGCGAACGACGGGCCGAAGGCTGCCGCACGCAACCGCTCCGCCCTGATCACCGCCGCCAGGGAGATCTACGCGACGTACGGTCTGGACGCTCCGCTCTCCGCGATCGCGCGTCGGGCCGGGGTCGGACAAGGCGTCCTCTACCGGCACTTTCCCGACCGGGCCGCCGTGGCGACCGCGGTTCTTGAGGAGAACGTACGGCAGGTCGAACAGGCCGCCGCAGCCGAGGACGCGACCTTGGCCGACGTTCTCGGTGTGATGACGTGGCATCTGACGGAGTCGGCAGCTTTCATCGGCCTGTTGCACGCCGAGGGAGCAGGCGGCCACTCCGACATCAGCGCGTACGCCGTGGACCTCTCCGAGCGAGTGGAGCGCGGCCTGCGCGGACACCTGCCGGAGGGGCACCGACTGGGCGCGGCCGACGACCTCATGCTCGCTGTCGCCATGGTCTCCGGCGCCGTCACCGGTCCCACTCGTGAGGAGCGGGAACGCCGGGCGATGGCTGCCTGGCGGCTGCTCGGCGTCGAGGTGGGACCGGTGCGGCCCTTCGAGGGGTGAACGCGGGGCGGTGCCACCACCGTTGGACTGCCGGGCGGTGTCACCGCTGTCGGACCGCCGGGCGGTTCAGCCGCCGTTGGACTGCCGGATGCCTGCCGCCAGGGCGTCGAAGGTGTACAGATACCCCCCGGCGGGCCCGCTGACGGTCATGTACGCCTTGTTCCCGCCGGGCGCTATCGCCACGTTCGTCGCCGATTCGAGTCCCGCCGCGCTGCCGGGAATCTCGACCGTCGCCAGGCGCTCACCGTACTTGTCGTACACGGCCATCGCGGGTCGGCCGTGCAGCCCCTGGTAGAGGTTGCCGTCCGCGTCCACGGCGATCGAGTCGGTCTGGGCGATCCCGCCGTCGACGCGGATGGCGGTGTGCCGGGACGCCACCCCTCCCTCTCCGTCGAGCTGAAGGTAGGAGATCCGGTTCTGGGTGAGCTCGCTGATCCACAGCCCGCGGTGGTCCACGTCGAACGAGATCCCGTTCGTCGATGCCAGGTCCTTGGCCAGGACCGTGGCCTTCTTGCCGTCGCGGTCGATCCGCACCACGCGCCCGTGCTCCTTCCCTTCGGCGAGACCACGTGAGTCACTGACGTACAGATCACCCTCCTCGCCGAAGGCGATGTCGTCGGGGTTCATCCGCGCGCCGTCGACCTCGCCGGAGAAGAAGGTCCGCGGATCGCTGCCGTCCGGAGCCAGGCTCACGACCTCGCCGTGCGCGTAGTCGGTCAGGTAGAGCCGTCCGTCCTTCGGGCCGAACTGCGCCGAGGTGTAGACCCCGCGCTCATCGGTATGGACCGCACGGGAGGTCTTCTTCTCCACGTCGACGCGCATCACCTTGGGCTTGCCCGCGGGCGCGGTGACGTCGACGACGTACAGATCGCCGTCCTCGCCGAAGGTCGGGCCCTCCAAGAGGGTCGTACCGGTCTCCTGGTGCACCTTCGTCAACCGCATGACCTTGTGCGCGCGGACCGTCTTGCCCGCGCCGACGGAGGCCGCCTGGTCACCGGAGTCACGTGTGTCCGTACCGCATCCGGTGAGGGCCAGCGTGCCGATGGCGGCAAGGACCGCGAGGGATCGGATCGGGATTCGCCGCATGAGGAGTCACTCTTCCTGTCCGCTGTGTGTGGGTGCCCGCCATCCAACCGGACAACGCTGTCCGGTTATTGCTACCGTAGCGGACGGCCGTTCACTCCGGGACGGCCCGACAGGCAGGATCGGGGTCCCCCACATGACCACCCCTCAAGCTCCGTCTTCTGACGAGCTCACCGACCTCAGGCAGCGTTACCGCCTCGAACGCGAGCGGCGCGTACGGCCCGACGGCGCCCTCCAATACCGCGCCACCGAAGCCGAGTTCGGCTACTACGCCGCCGATCCCTACGCGGGAGAGCCCACCGAGCGCGTTCCGCTGCACGACACCGTCGACGTCGCCGTGGTCGGTGGCGGGTTCGGCGGCATCCTCGCCGGGGCGCGGATGCGGCAGCAGGGCGTACGGCGCGTCCGTATCGTCGAGAAGGGCGGCGATTTCGGGGGCACGTGGTACTGGAACCGGTACCCGGGCATCCACTGCGACATCGAGTCGCACGTGTACCTGCCGCTGCTCGACGAGACCGGATACGTGCCGGAGTGGAAGTACGCTCCCGGCGAGGAGATCCGCCGCCACGCGGTGCGGATCGCAGAGAAGTTCGACCTCTACCCCGACGCCCTCTTCTCCACCGGGGTCACCTCCCTGACCTGGGAAGAGACCTCCGAGACGTGGATGGTCACCACCGACCGCGGCGACGCGTTCCGGGCCACGTACGTCGTCACGGCCACCGGCACCCTTTCCGAGCCGAAGCTGCCCGGGATCCCCGGCATCGAGGACTTCACGGGCCACACCTTCCACACGTCGCGGTGGGACTACGCCTACACCGGCGGCACCCCGGACGGCGGCATGACAGGCCTTGCGCAGAAGCGGGTGGGCATCGTCGGCACCGGGGCGACCGGCATCCAGGTCATTCCGATGCTGGCCGAGGACGCCGGACACGTCCTCGTCTTCCAGCGCACCCCCTCGACCGTGGACGTGCGCGCCAACCGCCGCACCACCGCACGGGATGTCGGCGCCGATCAGGACGGCTGGGCACGCGAGCGCCGCGAGAACTACCTCCGTATCGTCTCGGGCGAGAGCACCGAGCAGGATCTCGTGGCGGACCGCTGGACCATGTCGGCAGGCCTCCTGGAGAAGCTCCTGCCGAGCTTCCGCCGTCAGGGCGACCGGGCGGACTTCGAGGCCGCGTACGAGGCCGCGGACGCCGCCAAGATGAACGAGCTCCGCACCCGCGTCGAGCGGACCGTCACCGATCAGGACACCGCGGAGAAGCTCAAGCCCTGGTACCGGTACGCCTGTAAGCGGCCCACCTTCTCCGACAAGTACTACCCGGCGTTCAACCGGGACAACGTCACCCTCGTCGACACCGCGGACACCCACGGCATCGAGCGCGTCACCGAACACGGTGTCGTGGTCGGCGACACCGCGTATGAACTCGACTGTCTGATCTTCGCGACGGGATTCTCCGTCGGAACCTCCGGCATCCACTCCGGCAAGCTCCCCGTCCACGGCCGCTCAGGCACCCAACTGCTGCACGCGTGGGCGCGACAGGGCCCGCGCACACTGCACGGCTTCACCAGCAACGGCTTCCCGAACCTGGTCCAGATGGGCTCCCTCCAGAACGCCAGCAGCGTCAACTTCACCCACGTACTGGACGAGCAGGCCGTCCACGCCGCCGCCCTCGTAGCGGCCGCCGAGGCCAAGGGCGCCCTCTTCGAGCCGACCCGCGAGGCCGAGGACGCCTGGATCGCCGCCCTGGCGGAGGACTCCCCCGACCACGAGTGGTTCCACGCCGAGTGCACCCCCGGCTACTACAACCGCGAAGGGCGCGGCAGGCCGAACGGCCCGATCGCCTACCCCCACGGCGCATCCGCCTTCCACGAACTCCTGAAGCAATGGCGCGAGGAGTCCATGGGCGGAATCCTCCAGGCCAGGTCGACCACCCCACCCGCATGGCGGCCAACCTCGGTGGCTCCGAACGGTTAAAGACATGCCATGGAAGACAATTCGGCTGACCACTGCGTGCGTGTCCTGGGTGCCAATGAACACAATCTGAGAAACGTGGACGTGGACATTCCGCGGAACGCGATGGTCGCCTTCACCGGCGTCTCCGGTTCTGGCAAGTCCTCGCTCGCCTTCGGCACGCTCTACGCCGAGGCGCAGCGCCGGTACTTCGAGTCCGTCGCGCCGTACGCCCGTCGGCTGCTGCAGCAGGTCGGCGCTCCGCACGTGCAGGAGATCACCGGCCTGCCTCCCGCGGTGGCCCTGCAGCAGCGCCGCGGGGCGCCCGGTTCACGGTCGACGGTCGGCACCCTCACCACGCTGTCCAACCTGCTGCGCATCCTCTACTCACGTGCCGGGACCTACCCGCCGGACGCCGAGCGTCTTGAGGCCGAGGCGTTCTCGCCCAACACGTCGGCCGGTGCCTGCCCGCGGTGCCACGGCCTGGGCGCCGTGCACGACGTCACCGAGCAGCTACTCGTCCCGGACCCCTCGCTCAGCATCCGGGACGGCGCGATCGCGGCCTGGCCGGGCGCCTGGCAGGGTGCGAACCTGCGCAGCGTCGTGAGCGGTCTCGGCATCGACATCGACCGGCCCTGGCGCAGGCTCAGGAAGAAGGACAGGGAGTGGCTGCTCCATACCGACGAACAGCCGTCCGTGCTCATCGAACCCGAGCCGGGCCGTGTCGACTACGGCTATCACGGGAAGTTCTGGAGCGCCCGCAAGCACGTGATGCATGTCCTCGCCGACTCCAAGAGCGAGCGGATGCGAGAGCGCGCGATGCGGTTCGTCCAGAGTGTTCCCTGCCCGGCGTGCGACGGCAGCGGCTTGCGGCCCGAGGCACTCGCCGTGACCTTCGCAGGGCGCTCGGTCGCCGAGGTGAACGCGATGCCGCTGACGAAGGTCGCCACCCTGCTGCGGCCCGTCGCACAGCTGCGGGAAGCCTCGGCGGCCACGTCGACCGCCCGGTCCGGGGAGAGGACCGAGGCGGCGGTGCGGATCTGCGCCGACGTCGTCGCACGCGTCGAGGTGCTACTCGGCCTGGGCCTCGGCTACCTCAGCCTCGGTCGCCGCTCGACGACGCTCTCGCCCGGCGAGGCACAGCGCCTGCGAATCGCCACCCAGCTGCGCTCCGGCCTGTTCGGCGTCGTCTACGTGCTCGACGAACCGTCCGCAGGGCTGCACCCCGCCGACGCGGAGCCACTCCTTGACGTGCTCGACCGGCTGAAGGCCTCGGGCAACTCACTGTTCGTCGTGGAGCACGACATGGATGTCGTACGGCGGGCGGACTGGGTCGTCGACATCGGGCCCGGCGCCGGTGAGGCGGGTGGCCGGGTGTTGTACAGCGGTCCTGTCCCCGGGCTCGAAGAGGTGGCGGAGTCGGCCACCGGCCGCTACCTGTTCGGACGTGCCGAGCCGCTCGGACATCGCCCCCGCACACCGCGGGGCTGGCTGCGCCTGAGCGGCGTCTCCCGCCACAACCTGCGCGACGTGTCCGTCGACGTACCGCTGCGCGTGCTGACAGCCGTGACCGGCGTATCCGGCTCCGGGAAGTCGACGCTGGTCACGCAGGTGCTCGCCGAGGTCGTGCGCAGCCACCTCGGCCTCGCGCCCGATGAACCCGACGAAGCGCAGTTCGAGATCGACGTGCGGGACTCGGCCGGGGTCGAATCGTTCGACCGGCTCGTCCGGGTCGACCAGCGGCCCATCGGCCGCACACCCCGCTCCAACCTGGCGACGTACACGGGGATGTTCGACGCGGTACGCAAGCTCTACGCGGCGACGGACGAGGCCGAGGCGCGCGGCTACACGCCCGGCCGCTTCTCCTTCAACGTCGCCGAGGGGCGGTGCGAGACGTGCCAGGGCGAGGGGTTCGTCGCGGTCGAACTGCTCTTCCTGCCCGGAACCTATGCCCCGTGCCCGACGTGCCACGGCGCGCGGTACAACGCCGAGACACTCGAAGTGACGTATCACGGCAAACACATCGCGGACGTCCTGGCGATGTCCGTGGACGACGCCGCCACATTCCTGTCGGATGTTCCCGCTGCCTCCCGAAGCCTCGAAACGCTCCGGGAAGTGGGCCTCGGGTACCTGCGACTCGGCCAGCCCGCGACAGAACTCAGCGGCGGGGAGGCCCAACGCATCAAGCTCGCCACCGAATTGCAGAAAGCCCGCCGCGGCCACGCGCTCTACCTTCTCGACGAGCCGACGGCGGGCCTGCACCCCGCGGACATCGCCCTGCTGCTCCGGCAGCTCCACCGGCTCGTCGACGCCGACAACACGGTCGTCCTGGTCGAACACGACCTCGACACGATCGCCACCGCCGACTGGGTCATCGACCTCGGCCCGGGCGGCGGCGACGCGGGCGGCAGGGTCGTCGCCACAGGCACACCCTCGAAGGTCGCCAGATCAAAACGCAGCGCCACCGCGCCCTATCTCGCGCCGCGGCTGGTGCGCTCCTGAGCGCACCAGCCGGACAACGCAGTCGACAACGCAGTCGCCGGAGCAGCCGATGAAGCAGTCGATTAACCCGTCCTTGCGAATCCCTACGCAGGGTCGATACGGGAGATGCCGCCGCCGATGTCGAGCACGTACAGCTCGCCCTTACCGCCCTGCACGAAGGAGATGACCTCGCCACCGTTGACCCCGAGGTCGCTCGCGCCGGTCACCTTGCCGTCCTTCATCCGCAGGGCGCGGATGGCGCCGTCGCAGTAGTCGCTGAACACGTACTGGCCCTTGAGGGCCGGGATCGCCCCGCCCCGGTAGACGTATCCGCCGGTCACCGAGCAGCCGAGGCCGGTGCGGTCGTACTCGTGGACCGGCGGCACGTGGTTCGCGGGCTCGGTGCCGCCCCGGAAGGGATGGGTGCCCTCCATCTGGGACCAGCCGTAGTTCTCGCCGCCCTCGCTGTCGGCCGGGGCCCAGTCGATCTCCTCCCAGTCGCTCTGGCCTACGTCACCGATGAGCAGGTCCCCCGTTCCCGCGTCGAAGGAGAACCGCCACGGATTGCGCAGCCCGTACGCCCAGATCTCGCCCCTCGCGTTCGGGTCGCCCACGAAGGGGTTGTCCGCCGGGATCGCGTACGGCTTGCCGCCCCTCGGGTCGATCCGCAGGAGCTTGCCGAGCAGCGTGTCGAGCTTCTGCCCGTTGCCGTGCGGGTCACCTCCCGAACCGCCGTCGCCGAGCGCGATGTAGAGGTAACCGTCGGGGCCGAACTTGATGTCGCCGCCGTTGTGGTTGGAATAGGGCTGCGTCTGTGTGATGACGGTGCGCCGGGTCTCGGGCCAGATCTTGCCCTTCCGCACGGCGAACTCGTC
The DNA here is from genome assembly GCF_042881845.1 of Streptomyces sp. NPDC058257. Classification (NCBI taxonomy): domain Bacteria; kingdom Bacillati; phylum Actinomycetota; class Actinomycetes; order Kitasatosporales; family Streptomycetaceae; genus Streptomyces; species Streptomyces sp. NPDC058257. Next base: position 240,601 of record NZ_JBHVXJ010000007.1, on the reverse strand, counting down.
CACGGTGCTTGTGCCTTCGAGGTTCGTGAACGAGATGTACAAGTGCGCGAACTTCTTGTCGAACGCGATCCCGAGGAGCCCGCGTTCGCCGTCGGTGGTGGCCTCCTTGGATATGTCGAGCACGGGGTCACTGAGCCCCTTATGGCTCAAGGTCCTTACGGTGCCCGCACGTTCGGCTATCCAGACCGTCCCACCGGGACCGGCGGTGCCCGCGGTCGGATTCGCGGCCGTCGTCACTTTCGTGAGCGCGACCTTCGGGGCCTGCTGTGCCGTGGCGGGCTCGTCCGCGGACGCCGTGGTCAGGGCGAGGGAAGCGACGAGACAGAGGGTGCCGAAGATCGCCGTGCTTCTGGTGCGAACTTTCACCGTGATCCTCCTGGAGGCGGCGAATGGGGAGGTCACCCAGTTGCGTGGGGGAAGAGTCAGGCGAGTGCCGCGCGCGCCGGCACGCAACCTGGGTGGGGGGATGGTGTGCTACTGGCCACGGATGAGGATACTGGGACAGGGATTGCTGGTATAGACCAAGACAGCGGTCATCTGCCGCCGTCGTTACCCTCCGACAGCTTCGTCGCCTCCGACACTTCCGTTGCTTCCGTTGCTTCCGTTGATCGCCGCCCAGACACGGTCCCGGGTCACCGGCATCTCCGTGAAGCGGATACCGGTGGCGTCGAACAGCGCGTTGGCGAACGCGGGGGCCACCGGGTTGAAGGGGCTCTCGCTCATCGACTTGGCACCGAGGGGGCCGATCGCGTCGGTCGTCTCCATGAAGTGGACCTCGGTGCGCGGCACGTCGGCGTACTGCGGGAGGCGATAGCGTCGGAAGGCCGCCGTGGTCACCTCGCCGCGCTCGTCGAGTCGTACGGTCTCGAAGAGAGTGGCGCCGAGCGCCTGGGCGACCCCGCCCTCGATCTGGCCGCGGCACTGCAGAGGATTCATGACCTTGCCCGCGTCGGCGGCGTGGACGCTGCGCAGGATCTTCATCTCGCCCGTGTCCGGGTCGACGGCGATCCGGAACCACTGGGCGTTGAAGGCGACCGAGCGCGGGCTGCCGCCCCAGTGCCCCTCCGCGGTGATCTCGTCCTGCGCCCCTTCCGCGTGGGCCGCCTCGTAGAGCTCTTTGAGCGTGACGGTCCGGCCCGCGCAGTCGAACACCTCCGCCTCCAGGGCGCACAGGTGACGGGCGACTCCCGTATGCCTGGCCGCGAAGGTCTTCAGACGCCCGGCCAGCGATTCCGCGGCGAGCAGCACCGCTTTCCCGGCCACGACCGTACCGGCCGAACCGAAGGCTCCGGTGTCGTGGCGGACGACGTCGGTGTCCGACTGACGGATGGCGATCCGGTCCACGGTGGTGTTGAGGGCCCCCGCGGTGATCTGCCGGTGGACGGTGGTGGTGCCGTTGCCGAACTCCGCCGTGCCGACCGCGATGTCGTACGTCCCGTCGCCGAGGAGACTGACGGTCGCGTCGGCGTAGTGGCCGCCGGGCGGTCCTGTGGCGATCATCGCCATGGCCGTGCCCTGTCCGGTCAGCCATCCCTCCGGCACGTCGTCGGTGCTCCGGTCCTCCGCGATGGCCGTGCGGACGATTCCCAGGCACTGGGCGAGACCGTACGAGGCGATGTGCAGATCCTCCTCCTCGCCGATCGGGCCGACCATGTGGTCGCCGGGCCCGATGATGTTCTTCTCCCGGAAGGCGAGCGGGTCCATGTCCAGGCGGCGGGCCATCTCGTCCATGGCGGATTCGACGGCGAAGGTGACCTGGCCGAGGCCGTAGCCCCGAAAGGCGCCCGCGGGGACGCCGTTGGTGTAGACGGAGTAGGCCTCGACCTTCTTGTTCGGGGCCCGGTAGAGGGCGAAGGACTCCCCGACGCTGTGGAACATCACGGCCGGTCCGTGGTTGCCGTACGCGCCGGTGTTGGACACCACCCGCATCTGGATCGCGGTCAGCGTGCCGTCGGCGCGGGCGCCCAGCTTGATGCGGATCGTGAACGGGTGGCGGGTGGTGGCGCCGTAGAACTGCTCGGCGCGGGTGTATTCGAGCTTGACCGGGCGGCGCAGTTTGAGCGCGGCGAGGACGACGATGTCCTCGGTCAGCATCTCCTGCTTGCCGCCGAAGCCGCCGCCGACCCGGCCGGCGACGACACGTACCTCGTCCTCGGGAAGGCCGTAGAGGGCACACAGCGCGCGGCGGGTGAGGAACGGAGTCTGAGTACTTGACCGCACGGTGAGCCGCTCGCCGGTGCCACCGTCGGAGTTGTCGCCGGAGTTGTCGCCGGAGTCGCCGTCCTTCGGCTCGAAGTAGGCGACGCAGCCGTGCGTCTCCAGGCTGGCGTGCTGGACGCGCTGGGTGCGGAAGGTCTCCTCGTGGACGACCGCGGCTTCGGCGAATCCGTCGTCGACGGAGCCGACCTCGCCGTGCGCCTCGCCTGCCACGTTGTTCTCGACGCGGGCGATCCGTACCTCCGGCCCCTTGCCTTCGTGGATGACGGGCGCGCCGGTGCGCATGGCCTCCTCGGGATCGGTGACGTAGGGAAGTTCCTCGTAGGTCACTTCGATCCGTCGGCACCCTTCCTCGGCCGCCTGCTCGCTGTCGGCGACGACTGCCGCGACGCGCTGGCCGATGTGGCGGACGGTGTCGTCCAGGACGCGGGTGTCGTCGGGGTCCTCGGTGGGGTGCTCGTGCCGGGCGCTGGAGTAGAGCGTGGCCGGGGCGTCCTCGTGGGTGAGGACGGCGTGGACGCCGGGGACCCGCAGGGCCGCGGAGGTGTCGATGGCGACGATGCGGGCGTGCGGGTGCGGGGAGCGCAGCAGCTTCATGTGGAGGAGCCCGGGGACCTCGACGTCGAAGGTGTACCGGGCGGCGCCCGTCACGACCTGCGGTCCGGCCGGCGCGCCAAGACTCTTACCCACCGCCTTCCCGGCGCAGGGACGTTCGGTGTGCTTCACGCCGCGGATGGCGTCCTCGATGGCGCGATATCCCGTGCAGCGGCAGATGTTGCCCTTGAGGGCCCGAGGCAGGTCATCCAGTTTGCCGTCGTCGTGCGGACCGCCCTTCTCCTGTTCGAGGGCGGCCGTCGTCATCAGGAACCCCGCCGTGCAGAACCCGCACTGGAAGCCCTGGGCGTCCAGGAACTTCTGCTGTACGGGGTGGAGTTCGCCGCCCTTCCCGGCAAGCCCCTCCACCGTGGTGACGGACCGGCCCTGCGCCCGCACCGCCGGATAGAGACAACTGTGCACCGGCTCCCCGTCCACGTGCACGGTGCACGCCCCGCAGTCGCCCGCGTCGCAGCCCTTCTTCACCCCGAACCAGCCGCGCTCACGCAGATACGTGCGCAGACACTGACCGGCGCGGGGCTCGGAGTCGAAGGGCTGCTCATTGACCTGGATGCTGAAGCTCATCGCACACCGTCCCGGGTGAGTTCGTGGCGGACCTGCTCCGCGAGGTGGAAGGCCATGTGCCGCCGCCACGCGGGCAGCCCGTGGATGTCGTCGAACCAGTCGGAGTCGTCCACGGCCGACCTGATCGCCGCGCGCAGCTCGGCCCGGTGCGGCGGCAGGGAGAACCAGAGACGGAACGGCCGACGGGTCGCGGCCGTGATGGTGACGGCGAGCGAACCGTCCAACGGATCCAGCGTCCCGATCACCAGAGCACCGGAGCGTCCGAGGCCGTAGAGCGACGCCTGCCGGAATGCCGTACGACACCGCAGCGACCGGGCGGGGACCGTCACCGAGCGCAGCAGTTCGCCCTCGGCGAGATTCTTGCGCCCGGCTCCGGTGACGAAGGAAGCAGCCTTCACCCGCCGGACCGAACCGTCCTGGGCCTGGAGCAGACACTCGCCGTCGAGGGCGGCGGTGAGGGAGATCATCGGTCCCGCGGGCAGGGCGTTGCACAGGTTCCCGCCGACGGTCGCCATGTTCCAGATCTTGAACGAGGCGAGGAAGGCCCGGCAGCACTGCTCGAAGAGAGGGGCGGCCGCCGCGTCGAGGGTCCGCCCGAACCGGGACAGCTGCGCGATGGTGCACGTGGCGGCGATCTCCACCGATCCGTCGGGCAGCGTGTGCAGCGGCTCCCAGCCCATCCGGCTCAGATCCACGAGGCGTCGCAGCTGCGGCTGGGGTTCGGAGAAGAGGTACGTTCCGCCGCCGAGCCAGGCGTCGCCGGGCCGCCAGGGCTCGTGACGGCGTGCGTCGCGCACGTCGAGAACCGTGTTCAGATCCATGTCTCCCCCGTCTTCGGTCTCTGCCTCCTCCGTCAGTGAAGCCCGGCGGCAGGCTGAAAACGACTGGTGCGCGGCACGGAAAACATCCCTCACGACCGGCCCTGCCCTGGTGAATCCTCCAAGGGGACCGCTGCCATCAGTACCTTGCATTTACGATGGCTCGACTCGCACCCACCTGGTGGATGTGAGAAGCCGGGGCGATGACCCGGTAGCCATGCAAGGAGTCAGCACATGCACGTCGGAGACCTCCTCCAGATCGAGGAGCTCGATCTCACCCTCATCTGGGGTGGCGAGAATCTGCTCAGCCAGGCGATCAGCGGAGTGACCGCGACCGACCTGGAGGACCCCACCCGCTTCCTCCAGGTCGGAGAGATCGTGCTCAGTGGCCTGGTGTGGTGGCACGAGGCGGACCGGCGGGCCAGAACCGAGCGCTTCGTCTCCGCACTCGCGGAGTCCGGTGCCACGGCACTCCTCGCCGGCGAAGAGACCCATGGCTCCGTCCCGGCCGACATCGTCGACTCCTGCCGCGAACACGGCATCGCGCTCCTTGCCGTACCGGCGCACACCAGCTTCCGGGCGATCACCGAGGCCGTGTACCGGCGCCAGTGGGGCGACCTCGACCGCCGCCCCGCGGACCACTTCGCCCTGCCCGAGAACGTACGGGGCGAGCTCGGCCGTCTCCTCGATCACGGCGCCGACGCCGGCGAACTGCTCAAGTGCGCGCTCGCTCCGTTCGGTACGCCGTCGTGTTACGTGCTCACCAGCAGCGGGCGCACGGTCGCCCGCACCCCGTCTGCCCTCGAACTCCCGGCCGAGCGGGCCGTGGAGCAGTTGCGCGGCCTCAGCGGTGAGACGCTGCGCGTCCAGGCCGAGACCTCGCCGTACGACGCCTGGTACCTCCATGTGCCGCAGGCCGGTGGAACACCACCCCGGGCCCTGCACGAGATAGCCGAGGTCGTGGGCCAGCATCGCCACCACTACGATCGCGCGGACGCTGCCCGGCGCCGGGCCGGTCAGGAGCTGATCGCCCTCATCGACAGAGGCGCCGCCGACGCCGGAGCTCTGACGAACGCCCTTGAGTCCTGCGGGCCGCTCGCGAAGGGGCCCTGGCAGGTCGTGGTCACGGCCACCGGCGGGCAGCTCACGGACAGTGTCGCCAGGGAAGTGCTCACCCCAGCTCTCACGGAAGCGCTCAGCCACCTCTCCTCCGCAGTCTTCGCGGTCGGCACAACCCTGGAAGCGGAATCCGTCGCAATCGTACGAAGCGACGGCGACGGCGACGACGGGGCCTCATCGCTCCGCGCGCTCTGGCCCCTCCTGAACGGCTGCCGGCCCGAGGCGCCGCTGCACGCAGGCGTCAGTGCGCTCACCGCCGAGCCCGCCGGCCTCCGCGCCGCCCTCGCCCAGGCCCGATACGCTCTCGCGGCGGCACGGCACGACTCCCCGACGACCGGCCGGGTGACCTCCGTCGAGGAACTCTCCTCCCTGGATTCACTCCTGGCCGGTGTCCCCGCCGACGTACGAAGCATCTTCAGCGCCACGACGCTCGGACCACTGGCCCGCGGCGAACCGGCCTCGCACCACAGGCTTCTGGAGACCCTGGAGGTCTTCCTCGCCCACAACTGCTCCTGGGCCCGCACCGCCGAAGCCATGCACCTGCACGTCAACACCGTCCACTACCGCATCGAACGGGTTCAGGACCTCACCGGACGGGACCTCTCACGGCTCGACCACAAGCTCGACCTGCGCGCCGCGCTCCTGTGCCGCTGAGAAGCCGAGACGGACGCCGAGACAGACGCCGAGACGGACGCTGGGTCGCTCGCCGGGGCGGTGTCGGTTCAAGGGGTGTCGCTTCAAGGGGTGTCGATGTGCACGTTGGTCGACTTCACGCGTGCGGTGACCGTGACACCGACCTCGATGCCGAGCTCCTCGACGGACTCCCGCGTCACCAGCGACACGATCCGATGCGCCCCCGACTGGATCTCGACCTGGGCGGCGACGTCGTCGAGCGCGACCCGGGTCACGATCCCGACGAACGCGTTCCGTACGGAGGTGGCGACGGTGCTCTCCGGCAGCGGATGCATCCCTTGGGCCCGCTCCTTCGCGAACGCCGCCAGACTCACCCGGTCGATCGCACGGTTCCCCGGCCCTTCCCTGTCCATGCCGAGCCGTCCGGAGTCCGCCCACCTCCGGACGGTCTCCGAACTCACGCCAAGGAGCCTCGCTGCCTGCCCAATGCTGTACGACGACACACAGCGCACTCTAGGGCCCCTGGCGCGCTCCGCCCGTACCGAGGCGGCAGGGTCTCAGCCCTGGCCGGTGGGGTTCACGGCGTACGAACGGGCACCCGTGCCGGCGAGGGCGCCGCCGGAGACGATGAGGTATTCGTCGCGTATGGGGGCCCCGTCGAGCCAGGACTCCAGGATCTCGCGGGTGCCCGCGGCATAGCGGGTCTGTGCCGAGAGGGAGGATCCGGAGATGTGAGGGGTCATGCCGTGGTGCGGCATGGTGCGCCAGGGGTGGTCGGCGGGCGCGGGTTGCGGGTACCAGACGTCGCCCGCATACCCGGCCAACTGGCCGCTCTCCAGGGCGCGTTGCACGGCCCCTTCGTCTACGATCTTCGCGCGGGCGGTGTTGATGAGGTACGCGCCGCGCTTCATGGTGGCGAGCAGCTTGTCGTCGAAGAGGTGCTCTGTCTCCGGGTGGAGCGGCGCGTTGATGGTGACGACGTCGCAGTGCGGGACCATGTCGGCCGCCGACTCGTGGAATTCCAGACCAAGTTCCTCCTCGACTCCGGCGGGCAGCCGGTGCCGGTCGGTGTAGTGCAGCTTCACGTCGAAGGGGGCCAGCCGGCGCAGGACCGCGAGGCCGATGCGTCCGGCCGCGACGGTGCCGACGTGCATGCCCTCCAGGTCGTAGGAGCGGGCGACGCAGTCGGCGACGTTCCAACCGCGGTCAAGGACCACCTGGTGGGCGGGCAGGTAGTCGCGTACGAGCGAGAGCGTCATCATGACCACGTGCTCGGCGACGCTGATGCTGTTGCTGTACGTCACTTCGGCGACGGTCACACCGTGCGCGATGGCGGCGTCCAGGTCGACGTGGTCGGAGCCGATACCGGCGGTGACGGCCAGCTTGAGGTTCTTGGCGGCGGCGATGCGCTCCGCGGTCAGGTAGGCGGGCCAGAACGGCTGCGAGACGACGACGTCCGCGTCGGCGAGCTCACGGTCGAAGACCGAGCCGCCGCCGTCCTTGTCGGAGGTGACCACAAGGGTGTGGCCCCGGCTCTCCAGGAAGGCCCGCAGGCCCAGTTCGCCGGAGACGCTGCCGAGAAGGTGTCCGGGCGTGAACCCGGTGTCCTTGGGCGTGGGCGCCGACTGACCGTCGGGGTAGGACTCGATGCGCGGCAGATCGTCGCGTGCGTAGTCGGTGGGATATCCGGTGGCGGGGTCGTCGTACAGGACGCAGAGCACCTTGGCCATGGTCACGGCTCCTCGTTGGGGAGGGCGGACGTGCGGGATGTCTCTCACGGTCCGCGCCTGACCCGCCGTGGTCAAAACGAAGTTTTCTATCCGCGGTGAGCCATGGGCTATGAGCCCAGGTGGGAGCTGAGCAAGTCGTCCAGGGCGTCACGCACCCCGGCATCGCGCGAGACGGCCAACAGGGCGCGCACCATCGGCGGTTGGGTGTCCTGCGCGACGACGGCCAGGCCTACCCGGGGGCCGCGGGCGGGTCCGGAGAGCCGCACCACGCGCATGCCGGGCGGGGTCGGGAACATGTGCAGCCAGGCATGCGAGATGACGCTCGACCAGCGGCCGGTGACGAGGTGCGCGTACAGGCCCGCGACGGTGTCGGACTCGACCGCGGGCGTCGCCGTCGCGTTGTCGGCGGCGAAGTTCTCGTCCAGGATGCGGCGGTTGCGCATGCGCGGCGAGAGGAGACACAACGGCAGCGCCGCCGCCTGGGCCCAGCTCACCTCGGTGTCCTTGGCATAGGGTCCGTCGGCCGGCGTGAGCAGCACGTACCGCTCCTCGTACAGCGGCAGACACCGCATGTCGCGCAGGGAGCTGTCGTCGAGGTAGGTGAGGGCCGCGTCGATGTCGAAGTCGGTCAGGCGGCGAGTGATGTCGCGCGAGGAGAGGGACTCCAGGCTCACCTTCACGCCCGGGTGGCGCTCGCAGAACGGCGTAGTGAGCAGGGAGGTGACGGTCAGGGCGGTGGGGATGGCACCCAGGCGCAGCGTTCCGGTCAACTCGCCCTGGAGAGCGGCAAGTTCCTGCCTCAGTGCGTCGCGTTCGGCGAGCGCGTGGTGTGCCCAGGCCAGGACGTGCTCCCCCTCGGGCGTCAGCCCCTGGAATCGGCTTCCGCGCCGGATGAGGGGGACCCCGAGCTCGGCCTCCAGCTTGCGGATCCCGGCCGAGAGCGATGGCTGCGACACGAAGCACGCGGCGGCTGCGCGTGCGAAGTGCCGCTCCCTGGCGAGCGCGACCAGGTACTCCAACTGTCGCAGCACTGTTCCCCCAAGGGTCTGCTCAGCGGGGCTTCACCCCCACGGACTGACGACTCCCGGGAACCGTACTGGCTGTCTCCCGGACGTGGTGGCGCCCGATCGGCAGCATCAGTGGTTTCCCGTCCCGGCGTGGAACGCCCGGGTCACCGTGCGCGTGCTCACCCCCAGCTCGGCGGCCCAGTCCGCCAGCGTCCTTGGATCACCGGGGTTCTCCCGTACGGCCGCGGCCACCGGATGCGGCAGGGTCGACGTCGGCACCGGGACCCGCAGCTCACGCGGGGAGGAATCGCAGTACGCCGAGCACCATCGCCTCGGTCACGGCCCGTGAGGCGGGCGGGAGTTGAGAGTCGCCCAGGCGGAGGTCAGTCAGGCACGGCCGGAACCGGCGAGGTTGTCCCACTTGCCGCCCCGGCCGTCGGCGTCCAGGTCGTTGCGGATGCGGCTGTCGCCTCTCAGCGGGCGTGGGCGATCTCCCAGCTCGTCGCCGCCACGTCCAGTCCCGTTCGCACCCCGTCGACGACCTCTCCGGGACTCTCGGGGATGTTGATCCCTCCATGGCCGTCGTTGCCATCGCTCGCATGAGCGGATCCGGTGGCGGCAAGGGCTGCGGTCGCAAGGGTCAGGGCAATGACGGCCCGCTTGGCGTTCTTCATGCCCACTTGAACGATCATGAGGTGCTCAGGTTGCGCTCATCCCGCAACTCAGGCGGCCCCGAGCCGGACAAGTACCCGTGTGCCGCAACGCCCGGCCACCCCTCTCGCGTCAGCGCAGCAGGCCAGGGTCGTTCCGGCCCGGCGCCGGATCGCGCGGGGATCACACCCCCCCATTCCCCGGGGCCGTAGATGCCAGAGGAACTTTTTCGGACACACGCTTGACGTAATCCGTCACGTTCCAGCCGCCGGTGTACGCGGGGCCGAGCTGCGTTGTTTATCCTTCCACAACGCTGCGGTTGCGGGATGGTAATGATCTGACCAGCGATTATGCAGGATTCCTTCATTGACGGTGGTCAGGGCACTCGATACCTTCGCCACCATGACGCACACAGCCCCCACGGACACCATCGACGAGCTGGACCAGCGCATCATCGCCGCGCTCCAGCTCAACGGTCGTGCCCCGTGGAGCGCTCTGGCGCGCTGGGTGGGTGCCAGCGAGACGACCGCCCAGCGGCGGTACCGCTCCCTGCGTGAGCGGGGGCTGCTTCGGGTCGTCGGCACCCTGGAGCTGGACCGGACGAGGGAGGGGTCCTCCATGCTCGTCCGGGTCCAGGCCAGGCCGGGCCAGGGTCTGGCCGCCGCCGACCGGCTCACCGAGAGTCCGGACGTCCGCTTCGTGGCCGTGGTCACCGGTGCCGCCGATTTGATCGTCGACTTCGTTGCCCGCGACAACGAGGAGATGATGCGGATTCTCTTCACCGACCTGCCCGCGGCCGACCTCATCACCAGCACCGAGGCCGTACCTGTCATCCGCGCCTTCGTCTCGGCGTCCATGTGGGACACCGGGCTGCTGTCCGCCGAGGCGGCGGCCGATCTGCGCCCCGCATCCCTGGCGTCCTCGTGCGACCGGGAGGACTGGGACATGACGCCACAAGCGCTCATGCCCCTGGAGCAGGATCTCGTCGCGGCGCTCAAGGAGGACGGCCGTACCCAGGTCAGCGCGCTGGCCCGGCGACTGGGTCACACCGAGTCCGGCGTCGCACGGGCCATGGAACGGCTCATCGCCCGCGGCGTCCTGCAGTTCCGCACCCTGGCCGATCCCTCGTTGCTCGGATACGACGCGGAGTTCATGGTCTGGCTCTCGATCGAGCCCGACCGGCTCGACGCGGCGGGACGGCAGCTCGCACGGCATCCGGGAACCAAGTTTCTGGGCGCGGCGACCGGGCGCTTCAACCTCGTCGGGCACATGGTGCTACCTCGCCGTGCCGACCTCTACCGCTACACCAGCGACGTCATCGGCAGACTGCCCGGCCTGCTCGCCTCCGACGTGACCCTGCATCTCGTCACCATGAAGTACTCCTGGCACCGGATGGTCCGCCCCCTCTGAGCGGGCTCCCCGCCCCGTATCGCGTCGGCTCACGCCTTCGCGCACTTCCTCTTCTCTCCCCCTGTACCTTCCCCGACCCTCGTGGAGTCACCATGCCCACAGACGACTCCGGCCTGCCCGCAGAGAGCTGGCGCTGGACCGAACAGACCTGGCGCGGCCACGTGGACGCCGTGCGCGCCGGACGGCGGCTGGTCCCCGACCGCTGGCCCGGCAACGCCCGGGTCGCGGTCGCCCTGTCCTTCGACTCCGACCACGAGACGATCCCGCTGCGCGACGGAGAGACAAGTCCTGGCCGACTCGCCCAGGGCGAGTACGGGGCACGCGTCGGCGCGGCGCGGATCCTGAAGCTACTCGCCCATCACCGTGTGCCCGCGACGTTCTTCATGCCGGCGGTCTCCGCCTTGATCCACCCCGAGGAAGCGCGCTCGTACACGTGCGACGGACACGAACTGGCCGTCCACGGCTGGATCCACGAGCGGAACATGCTCCTTGGGCGCGATGACGAGAGGGAGCTGACCGCCCGTGCCCTGGACACTCTGGAGACCCTGACCGGGCGACGGCCGGTGGGAATCCGCACACCGTCCTGGGACTTCTCGGGCTCCACCCTCGACATCATGCTCGAACTCGGCTTCGCCTACGACTCTTCACTGATGGCCGACGACGAGCCGTACGAGATCGTCGCTGAGGGCAGCCCCACCGGTCTGGTCGAGATCCCCGTGGACTGGATCCGGGACGATGCCCCCTACTTCACGATGGACCGTTACGGGTCCGTCCGCCCGCACAGCCGTCCGCGCGACGTCATGGAGATCTGGGCCGACGAGTTCGACGCCGCCTACCGCGACGGCGGCGTCTTCCAACTGACCCTGCACCCGCACGTCATCGGTCACCGCTCACGCCTGGTGGCACTGCGCGAGCTTCTCGACCACATCAGCGCCCACTCCGATGTCTGGTTCGCCACGCACGCCCAGCTCGCCGACTCGGCCCGCACCGTGCTGACCGGCCCGACGACCTCCCGTACCGTCCCCGACGCCCCGGAGCACACGCCATGAACACAGGATCCGCAGCGCCCGCAGATCCGCTGCCCCAGGACGGCGACTCCCGCTCCCCCGGCAGACTGAACGGCGCCCAGCGCAAGGCCATCGTCGCCGGCACCATCGGCAACACCGTCGAGTGGGTCGACTGGGCCCTGTACTCCATCTTCGCCAAGGTCATCGCCGACGAGTTCTTCCCCAAGGGCGACGGAGCGGTGGCCCTTCTGTCCACGCTCGCCGTGTTCGCCGTCGGCTTCGTGATGCGTCCGGTGGGCGCCGCCGTGCTCGGCGCCTACGCCGACCGGCACGGCCGCAAGAAGGGCATGACCATCACCGTCGCCCTGATGGCGGGTGCCGGGTTCGCCATCGCCATCACCCCGAACTACGAGACCATCGGCGTGCTCTCACCGCTCATCTTGCTCCTCGCACGGCTCGTGCAGGGCTTCTCCGCGGGCGGCGAGTTCGGTTCCTCCTCCGCCTTCCTCGTGGAGTCGGCTGCTCGGGGCAGGCGCGCGTTCGCCGGCTCCTGGCAGCAGGTCTCGGTGGCGGGCGGCGTCCTCATCGCCTCCCTCCTGGGCACCCTCACCACCTCGTTGCTGAGCGACGACGCCGTGCACTCCTGGGGCTGGCGCGCCGCGTTCGTCTTCGGCGGACTCCTCGGCCTGGTCGGTCTGTGGCTGCGGGTCTCCGTGGCGGACACCGAGTCCTTCAGCCAGGCCCAGGGCTCGGGCCGGACTCGTACCAACCCCGTCAAGGCCATGTTCGTCGAACATCCCGCGGCGACGCTGCGCGTGGTCGGCATCACCATCGCGGGCACTCTGACCTACTACATCTGGGTCAACTACCTGCCCACGTACGCGAATCTGACCACCGGCATCGCGCTGAAGACCGCCCTCCTGTCGCAGACTCTGTGTCTCATCGTCTTCGTCGTCGCGCTGCCGTTCGCGGGACTGCTCTCGGACCGGATCGGCCGCAAACCGACCATGGCGGGCTTCGCCGCCGGGTTCGTCGTCCTGGCCTGGCCCCTGCTGCATCTGCTCGACGGCAGCTTCCTCAGCCTGTTCCTGGTCCAGCTCACCGGCATGCTGCTGATCCTCGGCTACTCCGCCAACTGCGCCGTCATCATGGCCGAACAGTTCCCGCCGGAGGTCCGTGCCACCGGCATCGCCCTGCCCTATGCCCTGGCCGTCGCGGTCTTCGGCGGCACCGCGCCCTACCTCACCACCTGGCTGCACGAGAGCGGCCACAGCGACCTGCTGTGGATCTACGTCTCCGTCGCGGCACTGATCTCCCTCGTCGTCTACCTCACGATGCCGGAGACCAAGGACAAGGAGTTCGACTGATGACGACTCACGTGATCGTCACCGGCGCCGCGGGCGGCATCGGCGCGGCGATAGCCGCGGAGTTCGCCGCGCAGGGCGCACTGCTCACCCTCTCCGACCGCGATCCCAAGGCCCTTGAGCGGACAGCGGCACGGCTGGGCGGTGACACGAGGGCGCACACCGCGGACCTGACCGACCCGGACGCCCCCTCCGCCCTGGCCGAGAGGGCATGGACGGAGCACGGCCCTGTCGACGTCCTGGTCAACGCGGCCGGTGTCTACCCGTCCCTGGACATGGCGGACATCGACGCCCGCACCTGGGACCGGCTGTTCGCCGTCAACCTGCGCGCCCCGGTCCTCGCGACCGCCGCGTTCGCCCGGCTCGCCGTGGCAGCCGGCCGGCCCGGCACAGTCGTCAACATCTCCTCCGGTTCCGCACTGCGGTCGCGGCCCGGCGGAGGCCCTTACGCCAGTTCCAAGGCCGCCCTGGAGATGGCCACTCGCGCCGCCGCCCTGGAACTGGGCCCGCACGGCATCCGCGTGAACGCCGTCAGCCCCGGCTTCGTCCAGGTCGCCAGCGACTGCAACCCCGTGTCCGCCGAGTACGCGGCGGCCATCGGCACCAACCCACTGGGCCGCCCCGGCCGTCCGCACGACATCGCCCGTGCCGTGTGCTGGATCGCCGGCCCGGACGCCTCCTGGATCACCGGCGAGGTGCTGCGGGTGGACGGCGGATCCAGTACGGGCGCACTGCACCTGCCCCGCATCTGGCAGCCCGGCGACACCCCCGCCACCCCACTGCCCGCGACACCGGTCGCCCCCACGGAAGGACCCACCCCATGACCGCCCCCTCCCCCGAGCGAGCCGCCTACACCGTCGTCGGCGCGGGCGCGATCGGCGGCACGCTCGCCTTCGCCCTCGCACGGGCCGGTCACCCCGTCACCGTCGTCGACACCGACCCGGCCCATGTGGCGGCGATCCGAGCCGACGGACTCGTCGTCGAGCACGGCGGCACGCGCACCAGTGTGCCGGTCGCCGCAACCACGCCGGAGGAGTTCGACGGAACCCTCGGACGGGTCTTGCTGGCCGTGAAGGCTCAGGCCACAGCGACCGCCGCAGCCTGGATCGCGCCCCGCCTGGCACCGGACGGATGGGTGGTCTCCCTCCAGAACGGCTTCAACGAGGACCTCATCGCCCGGCACGTGGGCGCCCGCCGCACCGTCGCCGCGTTCGTCAACATCTTCGCCGACGTCATCGAGCCGGGGGTCATTCTGGACGGCGGCGCCGGCGCGCTCGTTCTCGGCGAGCCCGCAGGCGCCCCGGTCAGTGCCCGTGTCCGCTCCCTCGTGTCCGACCTGCACAGCTGGGGTCCGGCGTTGGCCAGCGACAACGTCGAGGGCTATCTGTGGGCCAAGGCCGGCTTCGGCGCGATGCTCGCCGCCACCGCTCTCGCCGACGCCCCCATGGCCGACCTCATCGACCGGCACCGGGCCACCATGACCGGACTGACGGGGGAGATCTTCGCCGTGTCCGACCGCCTCGGCGTCACCCTGGAGGCATTCGACGCCTTCGATCCGCACCCGCTGCAGCCAGGGCAGGACCCGGCCGCACGCGATGCCGCCTTCGACCGCCTGACCTCGTGGCTGCGTACGCAGACGAAAGACCGCAGCGGCATCTGGCGCGACCTCGCCGTACGCCACCGGCCCGTGGAGGCCACCACCCACTACACCGGCGTCTTCGACCATGCGGCCCGCGAGGGGCTGCCCACCACACTCCTGCGCACGGTCATGGACGGTCTGCTCGAACTGGAGGGCGCACCCCACCAGATGTCGGAGTCGCGTCTGGAGGACCTTGACCGCCTCGCCGAGCCCCCGATACGCGCGCGCCTGCCGGAGGCGGAGCAGGCCGAGGCGGTCCGGGGCTGGCTCGACGAGCACCGCGAGGAGATGGTCGCCGACCTCGCCGCGTACACCTCCCAGGGGAGCGCCAGCGACGACCCAGGGGAACTGGACGTCTGCCTGGGCTGGCTGCGTGGCTGGCTCGACCGGCGCCTTGGCGCACCGGACGCCGAGGAGGTCCTCCCCCGCGCGAGCACCGGGGACATACTCGTGCGCCGCTACCCGGCCCGTGACGCGGCCTGCGAGGACACCCGGCCGGTGTTGCTCCTCGGCCACTACGACACCGTCTGGCCGACCGGCACCCTCGGCGAATGGCCCTTCCGACGGGACGGCGACCACATCAGCGGGCCGGGTGTCTTCGACATGAAGGCCGGTCTGGTGCAGGCCGTGTGGGCGCTGCGCGCACTCGACGCGCTGGGCCTGCCCCGGCCGTCCTGCACCCTGATGCTGAACGGCGACGAGGAGACCGGCAGCCTCTGCTCCCACGAGGCCATCGTCGACGAGTCCCGAGGAAGCAGACTCGCCATGGTCTTCGAGGCGGCCGCCGACGGTGCGATCAAAACGGCCCGCAAGGGAGTGGGGCTGTTCACCGTCACGGTCACCGGGAAGGAAGCCCATGCCGGGCTCGATCCGACCGCCGGGGCGAGTGCGGTCGACGAACTGGCGCATCAGATCCTGCACTTGGCCGACCTGCGCGACGCCGACGCCGGCACTTCGCTCAACGTGGGCGTGGTGGAGGGCGGCACCCGTAGCAACGTCACCGCGGGAAGAGCCGTCGGCCGCATCGACGTACGTGTCGCCTCCGCGGCCGAGCAGAAGCGCGTCACCAAGGCCCTTGCCGCATTGCGCCCGGTGGACCCCCGGACCCTCGTGGAAGTCGGCGGGGACTGGAACCGCCCCGTCTTCGAGCGCACCGCACAAGTCGCCGCGTACGCGGAACTGGCCCGCCGGTGCGCGGCGCTGCTCGGAGAGAACCTGCGCGAGACGTCCGTCGGAGGCGCCAGCGACGGAAACTTCGTGGTCGCCGCGGGGACACCGGTCCTTGACGGCATCGGTGCGGTCGGCTCAGGCGCCCACGCCCGGTCGGAGAACACCTCGGTATCCGGCATGACCGAACGCTCCGCGCTGACAGCCACGGTGCTGGCATCTCTGGCCGGTTGACGCGGCACCGCCCGGCCGACACGAGAGGCACCCGTGGGTGAGGCGGCGGCGGATCGCCCGAGATCGCCCCCTATCGGCCGGGCGGCGCGTGCCCCCTCCGTATGCCTCAGAGGCAGGGCATACTGCAAGTATGGGCACTGACCCGCTGGACCGCCCGTCCGCTACGAGCGACGCCGCACAGCCCCCCGAGATACGCGAGCAAGAGGCCTCCGATGAACAACGGGTGGCCGACGAACGGGAGCGCACCGCTGACGCCCGGGAGGCCATCGCCGATGAGCGGGAAGCCGCCGCCGATGAGCGGGAAGCAATTGGGGACACGTGGCAGAACCAGCTCACCGCCAAGGAGAAACGCCTGGACGCACGGCGTCGTGCGGCGGGGGACCCGACTCCCAGCATGCGGACGCGCTCGTACGAGCAGCTCGACCGGGCCCAGGGCCTGCTGACCGCCAGCCAGGAGCGTCTGGACCGCAACGAGGCAGCACTGCGCCGGACGGATGCGACGGACTTGCGGGAGCAGGAAGCCATCGACCGGGAGACAAACGCCTCCACCACGCGGCTAGCCGCGCAGGGTCCGGCGCCGCTCAGGGCACTTCAGACGCAGGCAGACCAGCTTCGGGAGCAGGCCACAGCGGCGGCCGAGGAACTGGCCACAGCCGAGGAGTACCTGGCGCGCGAGCACGAAAAGCATCGCCGCGCTCAGCAGGCCGCCGAACACCGGCACCACGCCGCGCAGGCCCGCACCGCGGCCGGCACCCTGCGCGCCACCGACGGACCGCCCGACGGCGACGGCGGCCCATCGAAAACGCTATGACCCCGGCGGTTGGCCGTCAGCGTCTGGTGTTGGTGTGCACGGGTTCGGACCGACGCAGCGGCCCTTGCCACGGCAAAGCCCCCGAACTCACCTTCAGGTCGGGGGCTTTGCCGTGCGCCGGGCCCGCCAGGGCATCGGCGACCCTCAGCACCGCGCACAGGGCGGGATGGGGGGGATGCATGTCGAACCCCGTACCGGGCGTGGGGTGGTGGAGCGGTTCACGTCGAGAAGGGGACCGCCCCATCAGCGGTGCCCAATCACATGAAGCTGCGGGCGTTCTGTAGGTCAGGGCGGCTCTCCCGGCTCTTGTCCGAACCGGAGAGCCTGGGCGCGGCAGACCTCCGGAGGGTTTGATCACTGACCAGCGCCGTGAACATCGAGTCCCCTGTCGCGCGGCAACCACACATGCGCAACTCCGGCATCCGCACCAGTGTGCGCCGAGCGCGCCCCGGCTCGCTGCAGCGCTGATGGTCTCGCGACCGACATAAAGACGCCCGATGTCCGTCTGTTCTGGCGGAAGTTGCCCCGGGGCCACCAGTCGCACACCACCCCCGGCCCGACGCCCCCGACCAGCTCACCCATGCCCTCGGACTCGCCGACGCCCTCGGCCAACTCCTCATCGGCGTGACCGCCCGGTCGCCCGGCGGCCCACGGCGACACCGACGGGCCTGGCCGGACGAGCGGCGGGAATGCGCTGCCCCGTGGGCGCCCGGCCCGCTTCCCATCAGCCAGCCGCGGGCATACCATTCAGCCAGGATAGTTGGGCTAACGCCCTGCCCCGGACTCCCAGCCCCCGAGCCGTGACAGACTCCCACGCTTTCACGAGACCGGCTGGAGCCGCATCGCCGACTACACAGCTCCAGCCGCCGCCCTCCAGGGTGTGACGGCCAACGGGGCTTAATTCCGCAGCCCCTGCCGCCCGGAGGGCATCTCGCGCGAGGACCGATCGAGGGGGAGCCTCGGCGCCTCGCGCCCCGGCCGCCGCCGCACCCGCGCGGCGGCGGCCGAACATTCCAATCCTCCCACTACGGGCGCAGCATGTCCGTGATCCGGCACATTCCCCGGTGGAAGCCGCCATGGCCACGAACACCCCGCCGGACAACGGGCCTTCACCGCCTTGATCGACAGCCGGGACGGCGCCGCCCCTGGGGCGACTCCCGACCGTCCGCCGCGCCCGAGCTCTTCGGCGCGCGTGCGGACGACATGATGCGGGGCATCGTCTGGGGCGAGGGGCGAGGTTCGGGATGACACGCTTACCTCCTGGACTGTGCCGCCTGGAGATACAAGCGGTGCGACGCAGCACACCGTAAAGTGGTCCAGACCTGTCGCCAATGGATCTGGACCAGGCCGATCGAGCAGGAGGCCGCCCCCGCATGGACATCCTCGACTCACAGGATCCGCTTGCCCTCTCGGTGACCGAAGCCATCCGGAAGGGCGACGTCCCCGCTCTGCGTCAGCTGCTGGCCGACCACCCCGCGCTGGCCGCCGGGCGCATCAGCCAGGACGGTCCCACCGCGGGCCGGCGAAGCCTTCTGCACATCGCCACCGACTGGCCCGGCCACCACCCCCATACCGAGGCGGTCATCGCGACCCTGGCCGCGGCAGGCGCCGACCCCGACGCCCGCTTCGTCGGCGCTCACGCCGAGACACCTCTGCACTGGGCCGCCAGCAACGACGACGTCACCGCGCTGGACGCACTCATCGACGCGGGAGCCGACATCGAGGCCTCCGGCGCCGTCATCGGCGGCGGCACCCCGCTCGCCGACGCGCGCGGCTTCGGCCAGTGGCGGGCTGCCCGCAGACTCCTGGAACACGGCGCTCGCGCTGATCTGCAGGACGCGGCCACCCTTGGTCTGCTCGACCAGGTCGAGGTCTTTCTCGCCGCCCCCGACTCCCCCACCGGAGCCGAGATCACCAGCGCCTTCTGGGGAGCCTGCCAGGGCAGTCAACTCCCCGCCGCCCAGCGCCTGATGCGGGAAGGGGCCGACGTGAACTGGATCGGCTACGACCACATGACGCCTCTGGACATCGCCCGCTCGCAGAACGCCGATGATGTCGTGCGGTGGCTGCTCGACCAAGGTGCCAAGGGGCGCGCGGATCTCGCGTGAGTCACGCACGCACCCGGCGCACGCACCCGGCGCACCCACCCGACCTCAGGCGCCTCGGCCCGCGAAGGCGCCCTCGGCCGTGAAGGCCAGCTCGGCGAAGCGTTCGCCCATACGGCGGTGGGTGGCGGCGTCCGGGTGGATCCCGTCGGGCAGCGGCAATTCGGCGGAGTCGGCCTCCCCGTACATGTCGCGACCGTCCAGGTAGAAGAGGTACGGGTCCTCGGCCGCTCGCTGCTCCACGATCCGGGCCAACTCTTCACGGATCACGCCGAGGGTCAGCTTCCCGCTCCTGACCTCCTCGGGGTCTCCCATGGCGACGAACCCGAACCGTCCCTCGCCGAGGGCGCTGAAGTCCGGCGCGCTGGGGCCCGGCGTGTCCTCATGAATGGGACACAGAACGGGCGAGACGACCAGCAGTGGTGTGGTGGGGTGCCCTTCTCGAATGGTGTCGAGAAAGCCGTGCACGGCGGGACCGAAGGCGCGCAGGCGCATCAGGTCGGCGTTGACCACGTTGATGCCGATCTTGATGCTGAGCAGGTCGGCGGGGGTGTCCCGCAGGGCGCGGGCCGTGAACGGGTCGAGCAGCGCGCTGCCGCCAAGGCCGAGGTTGATCAGCTCCACCCCGCTGAGGGAGGCGGCGAGCGCCGGCCAGGTGGTGGTGGGGCTCGCGGCGTCGGAGCCGTGGCTGATCGAGCTGCCGTGGTGCAGCCACACCTTGCGGCCCCGTTCCGGTGCGGGCTCGATGGGCGCGTCGGTGCGCAGGGCGACCAGTTCGGTGGTCTCGTTGTGCGGCAGCCAGATCTCGATGTCCTTGACGCCGTCGGGCAGTTCGGTGAATCGCAGGGTGCCGACCGGGCCCGACCGGCGCTCGGCGGATCCGGCTTTCATGTCGATGGTCAGGGTGTTGCCGCCGCTCACAGCGGCCTGACCGGCGAGGCGGCCGTCGACGAGCAGGTCGTACAGGCCATCCGGCCTGGGCGGGGCGCCGACGTAGACGCGCTTGGTGGGCAGCGTGTCCAGTTCGACGGCGGTGGCCCGGGTGCGGAAGACAAGGCGTACGCCTGAGGGCTGGGACTCCGCCATGGCCAGCTGTCCGTCGGAGCACTGGGCGCGGGCGCGTGCGGGCAGCCGGTGCGGCAGGACGCCGTGCGCGGTCTGCTCCAGATCGAGTGCGCCGCGCAGGATGTCCGCGGTGATGGGTGTGGTGATCCAGTCGTGCTCGGTGCTGTCCATGGCCTCCGCCTGCTGATCAAGGTTTCCGAGTTGTCGCCGAGGAGCACCAACCAGTCGGTCGTACGTCGCCACTCGCGCGGGAGTCGACTTGGCCGGCGCGGGGCCCTGGTCAAGGCTGGGGCCAGTTCCGCAGCAGGGCGTCGAGAGCGTCCAGGATGCGTGACCACGTCTCCTGCGAGTCGGGTTGGCTGTGGCTGAACCCTCCTGCCATCTCCAGGCTTACGTAGCCGTGGAAGACGCTGCCCAGCATCCGGACCGCGTGGGTCTGGTCGGGCTCCGTCAGGTCGTAGCCGCGCAGGATCGCCCTCGTCATCTGTGCGTGCCTGCTGCCGGCGCTGGCGGCCGCCGCCTCCGGGTCGAGCCTCAGCTGAGCCGCGGCGTAGCGCCCGGGGTGCTCCCGGGCGAAGTCGCGGTAGACGTTGGCGAGCGCGGTCAGGGCGTCCTTCCCGGCCCGCCCCGCCAGGGCGGCGGCCCCCCGGTCGGCCAGTTCTTCCAGGGAGAGGAGAGCGATCCTCGTCTTGAGGTCCTGCGAGTTCTTCAGATGCGAGTAGAGACTCGCGACCTTGACGTCGAAGCGCCTTGCGAGCGCCGAGACGGTCACCTGGTCGAAGCCGACCTCGTCGGCCAACTCCGCCCCGGCCAGGGCCAGGCGCTCCGTGGTCAGTCCTGCGCGAACCATGCCCTTCCTCTCCCTCGGCATAACTGATTATGCATTTACCTAATACTTTTAGGCAAATCAGCTAGCCGCGCAGGACACAGGTGACACCCTGCCCCCCCTAGACCGTCTTGACCGTGCCCCCGTCGATCACGTGGTCCGCCCCGGTGATGTTGCCCGCCACATCGGAGAGCAGGAACGTGATCAGCGACGCCACCTCCGTGGGCTCGGTGATCCGCCCGGTGGTGATGCCGAACACCTCCGGGATCCGCTCGAGGAACGCCCCGTGCTCGGCCCCGAAACCAGCCGCGACCTTGCCGCCGAAGCCGTCGGGGTCCTCCCAGATGGCAGTGCGCACCACGCCGGGCGAGACGGTGTTGACCCGCACACCCCGCGGTCCGAACTCCTCGGCCAGCGACTTGCCCAGCGAGGTGAGCGCCGCCTTGGCCGCGCTGTACGCGACGGGACCGGCCGCGGGCAGACGGGAGTTGATGGACGAGACGTTGACGATCGCACCCCGGCGCTCGATGAGGCTGGGCAGTGCGGCGCGGCTGACGCGGACCGCGCTGAGCAGGTTGAGGTCGAAGACGCCCTGCCACTGCGTGTCGTCGGTGTCGAGGAAGCCGATCGGCTCCACGGCGTCACCGGCGCCGACGTTGTTCACCAGCAGGTCGACGCCACCCAGCTCGGCGAAGGCGACATCCATGAGCGCGCCCACCCCCTCCGGAGTGCCGAGGTCGGCCGAAACCGCGAAGGCTCCCGTTTCCTTGAGTTCGGGGGTGATGGTGCGCGCCGCACCCACGACGCGCACACCCTCGCCCACCAGCGCCCTGACAGTGGCCAGGCCGATCCCGCGGCTGGCACCGGTGACGACGGCGGTCTTGCCATTGAGGTCGAGCTTCATACTGTTCCGTCTCCTTCAAGAGAACACTTCTTGACCTGTAGGTACAAAACGTGGGCGCACGCCAGCGGTAACAGTGCAGAACCGCGGACCACCGAACGCCGAATTTTCGAGAACTGAATGTTGAAAACTGAATGGACGAATGGGTGAAGGGGTGAAGGGGCGAATTCCGCCGAGAACTCAGCGGCGACGGCTCGGGAAGCTCAGACGGCTCGGGAAACTCAGAGGGAGTCGACCATCACGTCGATCACCCTGGAAAGCCGCTCCGGCCCTTCCGCGACCCGCCCCACCAGCCGCAGACCGACGACCGTGGTCAGCAACAGGCTCCCGACGGCGCGAGCGTCACGGTCGGAGGCGATCTCCCCCGCCCGCTGCCCCCTCTCCACCAGCGTGGAGAAGGCTTCTTCGGTGCGGTCGAACATGCGCCGGACGAGGTCGGTCGCCATCTCGTCCGCCCCGGCCAACTCCGCCGCGGTGTTCACCGCCATACAGCCGCGCCGGTCCGGGTCGGCGAGGTCCATCTCGACGAGCAGCCACAGCGCCGCGCGCAACCGCTCCTTCACCGGCCCCGGCTCCTCCAGCATCTCGATGAGAGCCACGGCCTGACTGTCGCGGTAGCGGCGCAGCGCCCTTTCGAACAGCGCGTGCTTGCTGCCGAAGGTGTTGTAGAGACTGCCCTTGCCGATACCGAGCGCGTCAACGAGGTCCTGGGGCGTGGTGGCGGCATACCCCTTGCGCCAGAACACGTCCATGGCCCGCTCGACGGCGGAGTCCGGATCGAACTGCTTCGGCCTTCCCATGACCGGGAGCCTAGGCTGTTATTGACCTACAGGTCAAGAACTATCCTCAGGCAGCTCGCCGCACCCGTGCGGCCTTACGGGCCTCCGCCATCTCGCGGGACTCGGCGGTACGGCGAGAGCCGCCGCCGGAGCGACCGGGCTGCCCCGGACGCGTGCCCATCCCCCGGAAGGGGGCGCCGCCGCGCTGCTTGGGGCGCTCGGCGGGCGCACTGCCGGCGATCGGGACGCCGGAAGGCACCTTCGCGCCCGTGATGCGGCTCAACTCGGCCTCACCGGAACGGACTTGAGTGATCTGCGGCCGGATCCCGGCGGCGGACATCAGACGGCTCATGTCGCGGCGCTGGTTCGGCGTGACCAGGGTGACGACGCTGCCGGACTCACCAGCGCGGGCCGTACGGCCGCCACGGTGCAGGTAGTCCTTGTGGTCGCTGGGCGGGTCGACGTTCACGACCAGGTCGAGGTTGTCGACGTGGATGCCGCGGGCCGCGACGTTCGTGGCCACCAGGACCGTCACGGCGCCGGTCTTGAACTGGGCGAGCGTGCGGGTGCGCTGCGGCTGGGACTTGCCGCCGTGCAGCGCGGCAGCGCGTACGCCGCTGCCCATCAGGTGCTTGGTGAACTGGTCGACGGCGTGCTTGGTGTCCAGGAACATGATCACCCGGCCCTCGCGCGCCGCGATCTCGGTGGCGGTCGCCATCTTGTCGGCACCGTGCACGTGCAGTTCGTGGTGCTCCATCGTGGTGACCGCACCCTTGGACGGGTCGACCGAGTGGACCACCGGGTCATGGAGGTAGCTGCGGACCAGGAGGTCGACGTTGCGGTCCAGCGTGGCGGAGAACAGCATCCGCTGGCCGCCGGGGCGCACCTGGTCGAGCAGCTCGGTGACCTGGGGCATGAAGCCCATGTCGGCCATCTGGTCGGCCTCGTCCAGAACGGTGATGCTCACCCGGTCCAGACGGCAGTCCTTGCGCTCGATGAGGTCCTTCAGGCGCCCGGGCGTCGCGACGAGCACCTCGGCCCCGGACCGCAGCGCACCGGCCTGCCGACCGATCGACATGCCGCCGACCACCGTGGCGAGCTTCAGCTTCAGGGCACGGGCGTACGGAGTGAGTGCCTCGGTGACCTGCTGGGCGAGCTCCCGGGTGGGGACCAGGACGAGGGCGAGGGGCCGCTTCGACTCGGCGCGCTGACCGGCGGTGCGCACGAGGAGCGGGAGCCCGAAGGCGAGGGTCTTGCCGGATCCGGTGCGGCCCCGGCCCAGTACGTCCCGGCCCGCGAGGGCGTTCGGCAGCGTGGCCGCCTGGATCGGGAACGGCTCGGTCACGCCGAGATCGGTGAGTGTCTTCAGCAGCGGCGCGGGCATGTCGAGCTCGGCGAAGGTCTCCGCCGCCGGGAGGCCCGGGGTGATGGTGACCGGGAGTGCGAACTCACCCTGCGGGGCGGCGGGACGGCGTCCCTGGCCGCCGGAGCGGTTTCCGGGACGGGGGCCGCCACCGTTGCGGGAGTTGGCACCGCGGGGGCCGCCGCTGTTACGGGGATTGGAATAGCGGTCGTTCGTGCGAGCTGAACGGTTCACGTAGAACCTTCCTCGATATGGCACGCATCGAGGAATTCTCGGCGGATATCAACCGAAGGAATTGCAAGCACGAGCCGAATAAAAGACAAACTTCTGTAAACAGCAACGAGCTGGTGCCCGCACCGTGAGGTGCGGGCACCAGCGTCGTCTTACGCTTCAGCGTCAGGCAGGAACGATGTTCTCGGCCTGCGGGCCCTTCTGGCCCTGAGTGACATCGAAGTTCACCTTCTGGCCTTCCTGAAGCTCACGGAAGCCCTGGGTGGCGATGTTCGAGTAGTGGGCGAAGACGTCCGGGCCGCCACCCTCCTGCTCGATGAAGCCGAAGCCCTTTTCCGAGTTGAACCACTTCACGGTGCCAGTAGCCATACTAAATATCTCCTTCGGGGCAAGCCCGGGACCCGCACTGTGCGAACCCCGGCGTCGCCACGTTGATTGCCCCGTCCGGAAAACCTCTCCGGAAATACAAAAGTGCCCGGCGGAAATTTATCCACCAAAGGCACTTGAAGTCTTATGGGAACCACAACTGCAACTACGATCAACAGTAGCACGAGATGAGCTTCACGGCACGGGCAAGCTCCGCACATTTCGCCCGACCGGCCGAGAGACCGCACCACATTGCGGAAATATGCGGACCTCCGGTCTCACCCGGGGCCAGAAATGGCCCGCTGGAGCAGGCCGCGCAGGGCCTCCTGCTCCCTTTGCGTGAGACCGGCGAGGGGCGAATCCTCGGCGAGGAGCCCCAGGAGCCGCTCCCGCAGCGCAACACCCTCAGACGTGAGCACCAACTGCTTGGCGCGCCGGTCCGAGGGGTGCGGGCGACGTTCGATCAGGGCCTGCTTCTCCAGCTTGTCCACCACAAAGGTGGCGTTGGAGGGCTCACAGCTCATGCGCTCGGCCAGCTCTCGCATGGTCATGGGCCCCGACAACTCCCGCAGAGCGGTGGCCTGCGGCGCCGTGAGCCCCAGCCTGGCGGCGCGCTGACGGAGGTGCTCCGCGATCCGATCGGCCACCCCGTTCACCAGACCGCACAGCTGCCGCTCGGCGATGACCTGCGCTTCGAGGTTCGTCATACGGACCAGCCTAGCAAGTGCATCCAGTCTGCATATTATGAGCTTGAATGATTCAAGCTTGATGCGTATGGTCCTCCTCCATGAACCCCGTGAACCCAGAGAACCCAGAGAACCCAGAGAACCCAGAGAGCACTGCCGCCCAGCGCCGGACCGCGACCGCACGGCTGCGCCGGCCTTCCGGTATCCGCTCCCTGCGACTCGGCGAGACGAAGGTGACGTACGTACCGGACGGTGCCGTCCAGCTCACGCCGCGCGGTTGGCTGCCCGGCACCACCGACGAGGACTGGGCCGCCCATCCCGAGTACGTGGACGACACCGGTCACCTCGTGGCAGGCATCGGCGGCCTGCTCGTCGAGCACGGCGGCCGGGCTCTCCTGATCGACGCCGGGTTCGGACCACAGTCCTTTCCCGCCGAGCCCGGCAGCGCGATAGGCGCCATCCGGGGCGGCGCGCTCCTGGACAACCTCGCCGCGCTCGGCCGCGGGCCGCAGGAGATCGAAGCGGTCGCCTTCACCCACCTGCACGTCGACCACATCGGCTGGGCGTGGCACCACGCCCAGGACAGCGAAGGACCGGTCTTCACCCGGGCCGACTACCTGGTGGCCGAGCCCGAATGGTCGCAGCGCCATCTCCTGGAGGCGCACGGTACGAGCAAGGAGACGCTCGCCGCGCTCGCGCCGAAGGTGCGGACCGTGGCGGACGGCCAGGAGATCTTCCCCGGCGTACGTGTCCGGTTCATCCCCGGCCACACTCCCGGGCACGCCGCCTACGTCATCACGTCGGGCGGGCAGGGCCCGGATGGACAAGGCCCGGACGGGCCGGACTCGGGCGGGCAGCGCCTCATCGCCTTCGGCGACGCGCTCCACTCCCCCGTTCAGATCGGCCATCCCGAATGGTCCGCGGCCTCCGACCACGACTCCGCCCAGTCCGCGGACTTCCGCCGCCGCCTCGTCGGTGAACTCCAGGAGCCCGACACGATCGGCTTCGGCATCCACTTCGCCGACGTGGTCTTCGGACGGGTCCGTGCCGAAGAGGGCCTGGCCGCGTGGCATCCCATCGACGCCGAAGACGGCTCGTGAGGCTCGCCTGCGGATCGTGACCGACCCTGGTTTGTGCGCTTCGCTGTTGTCTCGTGTAAACGAAGGACAGTTCAACACTGAAACGCACATTCCATTGCAATCTTGTTATGTATTGACTCCTTGACGCCGGGAACGCCCCGGGGTTGGCTTTCAGCCACCTCGGATCACAACAAAGCGGTCCGATCGAGGAAGTGGGCGAATGAGAACCCGTACGCGTGAAGCCACCGTCGCCGTATCTGTCAGCGCCCTGGCACTCTCGCTCGCCGCATGCGGCAGCCTCCTGGGATCCGACGACGACGGAAACAAGACCGCGAGGAAGGGTGACGCGGTCACCGTCGGTCTGCTCCTGCCCGAAGCGGAGACGGCTCGCTACGAGAAGTTCGACCACCCCATCATCGAGAAGCAGGTCAAGAAGCTCACCAACGGCAAGGGCAAGCTCGTCTACGCCAACGCCGACGAGAACGCCGCCAAGCAGAGCGACCAGCTCGGCCAGATGGTCGCCGACAAGGTCGACGTGATCCTGGTGAGCGCCGTGGACGCGAAGAAGATCGCACCGGCGGTCAAGAAGGCCAAGGAAGCGAACATTCCCGTCATCGCCTACGACCGGCTCGCCGAGGGCCCCGTCTCCGGGTACGTGGCCTTCGACAACGAACTGGTCGGCCAGGTCCAAGGGCAGGCGATCCTGAGGGCGCTCGACAGCGGAAACCGCAAGAAGAGCAAGATCGTCATGATCAACGGTTCACCGACCGACCCGAACGCCGCCGTCTTCAAGGAAGGCGCGCTCTCCCAGCTCCGCAACCAGGTGGTCATCGCCAAGTCGTACGACACCCAGGGCTGGAAGCCGCAGACCGCCGGCGCCCACATGACCGATGCGATCACCGCGATAGGCAAGGACAACATCGCCGCCGTCTACTCCGCCAACGACGGTATGGCGGGCGGCGCCATCAAGGCCCTCAAGGCCGCCGGGCTCACCGACCTGCCGCCGGTCACCGGACAGGACGCGGAGCTTTCGGCCGTCCAGCGGATCGTCACGGGCGAGCAGTACATGAGCGTCTACAAGCCCTATCCGGAAGAGGCTGTCGGCGCCGCGCAGATGGCTGTCCGGATCGCCCAGGGACGCATGGTCGAGTTCGACGCCCTGGCCGGGGACAAGTCCGAGAACGCCACCACGAAGAACATCCCCTCCCTGCTGGTCTCCGTGCGCCCCATGACACGGGACACCATCAAGTCCACGGTCATCAAGGACGGCATCTACAAGACCAAGGAGATCTGCACGTCCGAGCTCAAGGCGGCGTGCGCGACGGTTGGCCTCAAGGGCTGAGGACGGGGTCCCTGGCATGGGCGAAGACGCTGAGGCGCTGAGCCTCGGCGCTTCAGCACCTCGGAGCCTCCGCGACCTCGCGCCTCGGAGGATGAACTGGAATTCGCCAGCCCAGTCTTCGTATCAAGCTCACAAGAGCAAGGAAAACGCGGGCATACAGGTCGCATCCACGATTCCCTCGAACGGCAGCCGGGTATGACTGGCGGCAGCCGCGACTGTCCGGAGGGGGAATCCGATGAGCCGACCCGGCACGTCCACGCGCCCGGTCCCCGTACGTGCGGGGGTCACGGGGGCCCTTGCCATGTGCGGGGAGATCGACCGCCCCACCACGCTGACCGTGGCCGACCTGCGGGAACAGTGGGAGCAGCACGAGGCGGACGTGGTCTTCGACTGCGCCACCAACGGGCCGCAGCACCACGCCTTCACCGGACCGCTGCTCCGCGAGGTCGTCGGCGACGCAGGACCCGCGTTCGATCCCCGGCGCCGCAAGGACCGTTCGCGCTTCCTGCTGGCCGTGAGGGGCGGGGACGGCCACCACACCGTCCTGTCCTGGGCGGAGATCGACGCGGACTTCGGCAATACGCCCATCCTGCTTGCCACCTGCCTCGACGGCCAGGATCTGGACGCCGTGGGGAGCCAGCTCGTGGTGCCGTCGGATCGCTGCGGGGCGCGCTACATCAGCGCGATAAGCAGCATCTGGATCGGTGCCTGCCGCGTGCCCGAGTAATCCATGAGCAGCTCATCGAACGCTACAGACGGCCAGACGGCCAGACGGCCAGACGGTCGGACGGTCAGACGGTCGGACGGTCAGACAGCCGCTGACAGTCAGCTTTCTCCGTGGCCCTCCGCGGACGCCTGCCCGCGGACGCGTCCGACAGGGCAGTTGTGGCCGACCGTGACGGCGAAGGACTTGGCCAAGGGGGACAGTGCGTCCCAGCGGCGTACCGCCCAGCCGGTCCACAGCGTGGGCAGCTCCGGTATGGGAATCAGGTGCAGATCGGGGTGGCCCGGGCCGCGCCACCCCGGCAGATCGGGGACGATCGCGTGGCCCAGGCCGAGTTCGGCGAGCAGGAGGGCGGTGTCCCAGTCGGCGACGCTGGTGTCGGAGGCCGGGCTGACGCCGTGCTCGGTGAACCAGGCGTCCAGGCGTGCGCGGGAGGTCGTTTCCTCCGGAAGCCCGATGAGCTGAATTTCGGCCAAGTCGGCTGTGGTGATCAGCGGCTTCGCCGCGATGGGGTCGTCACGGTGGACGGCGAGCACCCAGGGAAGTTCGATGACGGGGCGTTGCTCGATGCCCTTCACCGGTGCGCCGAGGGTGATCCAGGCCAGGTCGAGACCGCCCGCGATGAGGGCGTCGAAGCAGCTGCGGCTGGAGTGCGCGGTCTGGAATTCGAGGCTCACCTGGGGATGGCGGCGCCGGAAGGCAACGATCGCGTCGGAGAGGAAGTGCCGCACCGTCGTGGCGCCGGTGGTGATCCGTACCGATCCGGCCTCGCCGTGCGCCAGATCGTTCAGCCGACGCAGGGCGTGGTCGATGTCGCCGAGGCCGCCGGCCGCCGCGTTCTGCAGGAGCTGTCCGGCCGGGGTGGGTACGACTCCGCGCGGATGGCGTTCGAGGAGGCTGAGCCCCAGCTCCCGCTCCAGGCGCTTGATGTGCTGGCTGACCGCCGACTGCGTACAGGAGAGGTCGCGGGCGACGGCGCTGAGGCTGCCCGTTCGGCAGGCGGCCACGAAGACGCGTAGGTCGTCGAGAGTCATGGATGGTGAAGCTACAGCTTGGAGGTCTGCAAGGAAATCCGAGGATTGACTTGGGTGTTGGGTCGGCGGGACGATCTCCTCGGGCCCAAAGGCGGCAACCTGGCCCGGCCCGCACGTTCATCCGGAAGCGTGCGGGCCGGGCCGGGTGCCGACCTGCTCCAGACTTCTCCGTCCCGTCCGCTCCAGGCCTGCCCGCCCCGTCCACTCCACAGTTCTCCGTCCCGGGCTGCCCGCACTCCGGTACTCCGACCGCCCCGGGAAAGGCGATCCATGCACGCACTCGAGACAGTGGCCATAGCGGCCGCGGCCGTCGCGGCCGGCGGCATCAACGCGGTGGTCGGCTCCGGCACCATGATCACCTTCCCCACGCTGCTCGCCTTCGGATACCCGCCCGTGCTGGCCAATGTCTCCAACACCATCGGACTCGTACCGGGCGTGATCAGCGCGGCGTACGGATATCGCGCCGAGCTCAGAGGCCAGCGGCGCCGCCTCATCAGGCTCGGCCTCGCGTCGCTCCTGGGCGGTGTCACGGGAGCGGTGCTGCTCCTGAAGCTGTCCGCCGACACGTTCCGTTCCGCGGTGCCCGTCCTGATCCTGCTCGCCTGCGCGCTGCTGTTGTTGCAGCCCCGCCTCCAGAAATGGCTCGCACGGCGCGACAGCCGCGGCCGTGAGGACGGCGGCGTCCCCCTGTGGGCGGGCGTCCTGGGCACCGGCGTCTACGGCGGCTACTTCGGTGCGGCCCAAGGGGTGCTGCTCATGGGCCTGTTCGGGTCGTTCCTCCGGGATGACCTGCAGCGTCTGAACGCCGTCAAGAACGTCCTCGCGTCCATCGTGAACGGTGTCGCCGCGGTCATCTTCATCGCGGTGGCGAGCGTCGACTGGACAGTGGTCGGCGTGATCGCCCTCGGCTCGACCCTGGGCGGTCTGATCGGCGCGCGGGTGGGCCGCCGCCTGTCACCCGCCGTGCTGCGCGGGCTCATTGTCGCCGTCGGTGTGACCGCGGCCATCGCCGTGGCCGTCTGAGGGTCGCGCCGCGCGAAGGAGACGCGCGTCACAATCATCCCTGTCGAATCACGTCGACCCCATCCGTGTAGGAGGTGTAAACACTGACAACGCCAAGGAGCGCACCATGGAAGCCCGCTTGAACCTGCTCAACAGCCCGCTCGTGGCCAAGGCCTTCAAGCACCTCGCCTCGGCGAGCAAGGTGATCATCTCGGAGTCGACGCTGCCGTCGAGGACCCAGGACCTGGTGATGCTCCGGGCGAGCCAGATCAACGGCTGCGGATTCTGCACCGACATGCACACCAAGGACGCCGCGCACGCCGGGGAGACCCCGGTCCGCATCAACCTGGTCGCCGCCTGGCGCGAGGCCAAGGTCTTCACCGACGCCGAGCGGGCCGCCCTGGAGCTGACCGAGCAGGGGACGCGCATCGCCGACGCTGCCGGAGGTGTCACGGACGAGGCGTGGGCGAACGCCGCCAAGCACTACGACGAGGACCAGCTCTCCGCCCTGGTGACGCTCATCGCCCTCATTAACGCCGCCAACCGCCTCAACGTCATCGTCCAGCAGCCCGCGGGCGACTACCAGCCGGGCCAGTTCGGATGACGGGAAGCCACTAGGCCGCCCTGCTCTGGCGCCGGTATCCTCCCGGCGCCAGGCCGTACTCCCGTTTGAAGGCCTTGGCGAAGGCGAACTCCGAGCCGTATCCGGTGCGGGCGGCGACCGTTGTCAGCGGGGCGTCGGACTCGCGCAGCATGCGCGCGGCTGTCGTCATGCGCCAGCGGGTCAGGTACGCCATCGGCGGTTCGCCGACCAGAGTGGCGAACCTCCGGGCGAACGCGGCGCGGGACAACCCGGCCTGCTCCGCCAGGGACTCGACCGTCCACGAAGCCGCGGGGTGGTCGTGCATGGCCGTCAGGGCGGGCGCGACAGCCGAGTCCCGCAGGGCGGCGGCCCAGCCCTGTGCGGCGTCCGGGGGCTGGTCGTCGAGCCAGGCCCGCAGGATGTAGAGGAGGAGCGAGTCGATCAGGGTGGGCACGATGCCGTCCGAGCCCATGCGCGGGTTCTCCAGCTCGGAACCGAGGAGTTGGACGGCGGCGCTCAGCTCCGGATGGTGTCCGTGCCGCGTCGGGAGATGGATCACCTCGGGCAGCTGGCGCACCAGCGGGTGCGGTCGCCCCTGGTCCAGGTGGTAGCTGCCGCACAGCAGCCTGGTCTCGGCGCCCTCGCCGCCGAGCGTGATCGAGCCGATCGGTGAACTCCCGCGGAACTGCTCGCTCTCGCACTCCTCGGCCGAGGTCGAGGGATGGTCGGCGAGGACATGGCCCCGCCCGCCGCGCAGGAAGATCACGTCCCCTGGATTCAGCTGAATCGGCTTCAGGTGTGGGGGCACGTCGGGCAGCGGGACCAGCCAGCAGGTGCCGTAGAGGACGACGTGGAAGCTCGCGCCCGCGACGGGTGGCAGGGTCAGGCCCCAGGGGGCGCGGCCGTTGGTCCGCGCGGACGCCGGGTGTCCGGTGCGCATCGAGGCCAGTGCCTCGGTGAGGATGTCCATCCGGCCTCGCCCTTCCTGGTGCTGCTGCCGCCCGCCGCGGTCGGCCTGTTCAGACCGTCAGGACAATCTTGCCCTGTACGTGTCCCGCAGCGACGAGCTCGTGTGCCTTACCGGCCTCCGCCAGCGGAAACGTCTCCTCGACGTAGGGCCGGACCCGGCCCGCGTCGATCAGCTCGGCGAGCGCTTCGAGCCCGGCGGAGTCCGGTTCGACCATGACTCCGGCGAAGCGCCGCCCGGCGGCCTCGACGCGCGCGGCGAGCTCCCGGTCCTGGTGTTCCAGGATGCTGATGAGTACGCCGCCGGGGCGCACCACGTCGAGCGAGAGATCGCCCTGGGCCATGGAGTCGAGCACCACGTCCACGTCCTTGACCGCCTCGGTGAAGTCGGTGGTCCGGTAGTCGATGATCTCGTCGGCGCCGAGGCCGCGTACGAAGTCCTGTCGTGCCGCACTGGCGATCGCGATCACCCGCGCCCCACGCGCCTTCGCGATTTGCACCGCGAAGTGGCCGACTCCACCGGCCGCCCGCTGGATCAGCACCCGGTCGCCCTCCTTGATGTCCGCCGCCCCCACCAGGCCTTGCCAGGCGGTGAGCGCCGCGAGGGGGACGGCGGCGGCGTGCACGTGGTCGAGCGAGGCGGGCTTACGGGCGAGGTGGCCGGACGGCACGGCGACGTACTCGGCATACCCGGTGGCGGCACGGGGGAAGAGCGGCATCCCGTACACCTCGTCGCCCACCGCGAACCGGGCCCCGGCGCCCGCCTCTTCGACCACCCCGGAGATGTCCCAGCCCACGCCGAACGGCGGCTCACCGAGCAGCGGAAAGGCACCGGACCTGACGGCGATGTCCGCCGGGTTGACAGCACTGGCGTGGACCTTGACGAGGACCTCGCCGGCCAGTGGCTTCGGCCGTTCGGCCTCCACGACCTCGAGGACATCGGGCCCGCCGAAAGACTTCTGGATCACTGCGCGCACGGGGACTCTCCCTGGGTTGGATTCTGGGGGCGGACCGACTCCGCTGGATTGTGCTTGCTCGGTGTCCCCAACCCTAGGGAGATCGAATGAGCCGCAGAATGGCTTTCTGTCTCTGCCACATGTCCCATCGTCTTGATGCCCGGCACCCTCAGCCATACGTGTCCCAGGTCACACCGTTCGTGACGACACTCCCGGTCACATCCCTGCGGTGCGGCCCGTCAGGGAAGTGACGCACTCAAGCGCTCAAGACGCCCGGCCGGAGCAAGTCCGCCCAGGCACCCGTCCGATGGGAGCATTTCTGATGTCCACCGCCTACGTTGTCGTCACCGTCCTGGCCGCCGTCATGGTGGGCTTCTCGGCCGTCTCCGTCTTCCTCCGCGCCAAGTGGGTCGTGGACCCCATGGCCGACTACGGCGTCCCTCTCTCGTGGCTGCCCTGGCTCGGCGCGGCCAAGGCCGCAGGGGCGGCGGGACTGCTGGTCGGACTGCTCGTGCCGGCGATCGGAGTCGCGGCGGGAATCGGCCTGGCGCTGTACTTCACCGGCGCCGTCATCACCGTGATCCGGGCCCGCTGGTACGCGCACATCCCGTTCCCGCTCCTGTACGCGGCACCGGTGGTCGGGGCCCTGGCGCTCGGCCTTGCCGCCTAGCCCCAGTCGTAACTTCCGCAACGCGAGTGCTACTTGAAGGGTTGACTGAGCCCTGACAACCAGTATGGTCTAGGCCAATGAGTCGACCGAGGCGCCCGGTTGTCTCTCGCCCCCTCACCCCCCCCCACCCAGAGGGAACAGAGATGAACAAGAAGCAGAAGCTGGCAGCCGTTCTCGGCGCGGGATTCGCGCCGGTGCTCGTCCTGGCCTCCGTCACCCCGGCCAGCGCGCACGGCTACGTCAACTCACCCCCGAGCCGTCAGGCACAGTGCGCGGAGGGCACCGTGTCCTGCGGCGAGATCGCCAACGAACCGCAGAGCGTCGAAGGCCCCAAGGGGCAGACGACATGCAGCGGCGGCAACTCACGGTTCTCCGATCTGGACGACGACAGCAAGGGCTGGAAGGTCACCGACGTCGGCTCGTCACAGGAGTTCAGCTGGAAACTGACGGCGCGTCACAGCACCAGCACCTGGCAGTACTTCGTCGGCGGCAACAAGATCGCCGAGGTCGACGACGGGGGCGCCCAGCCGGGTGAGACCGTCACGCACAAGGTCGACTTCGGAGGTCTCAGCGGCAAGCAGAAGGTGCTCGCCGTGTGGAACATCGCCGACACCGCCAACGCCTTCTACGCCTGCATCGATGTGAACATCAAGGGCTGAGCTCCCCTGCGCGGGGTGGCTCCCCCACACCACCCCACCCGGTCTGCCGGGCCGCGGCGCCATCGCGCCGGGGCCCGACAGGCCGGGCTTTCGCGTACGCACCCCGCTGCCGGACGGTGCAGCGGCCAGGAGACGTGATGGACGGCGCGAAATGCTGCTCGATGCCGGGTCCTGGCTGAGATGGTGGGTGCATGGCCGATTTGCGCAAGACTCTGGAGACGCACGTCAGCAACAGCTCCGTGGCGGGAGCGGTGGGCCTGGTGGCCCGCGGTGACCGGGGCGAGGAGGTCGCGGCCGTCGGGTCCGTCGACGTCGAGGGCACTGCCCCGATGGCAAGGGATTCCATCTTCCGTATCGCCTCGCTGACCAAACCCATCGTCGCCGCCGCCGTCATGATGCTGGTCGACGAAGGACGGATCGCGCTGGACGATCCGGTCGGACGGTGGCTGCCGGAGCTGGCGTCGCCGAGCGTCGTCCGCACCCCGGCCGCACCGCTGGACGACGTGGTCCCCGCGGTCCGGCCCATCACCGTGTTCCATCTGCTCGCCTCCCGCTCCGGATACGGATTCCCTTCGGACTTCTCGCTGCCCGCGCTCGCACCGCTCTTCAGCGAACTGAAGCAGGGACCTCCCCAGCCGCAGGCCGTCCCGGCACCGGACGTCTGGATGGCCGCGCTGTCCCGTATCCCGCTGCTCCACCAGCCCGGGGACGGCTGGCTGTACAACCTCAGTTCCGACCTGCAGGGCGTACTGATCTCCCGGGTCACTGGAGTGCCGCTGCCCCAGTTCCTGGCCGAGCGGATCTTCGAGCCGCTCGCAATGACCGACACCGCGTTCTCGGTGCCACCGGGCAAGCTCGACCGGTTCACCAGTTACTACGCGGCCGGAGCCGAGGCAGGCCCCGAACGCGATCCCCGGAGCGGACTCGAACTGCTCGACTCCCCCGACGGGCAGTGGAGCAGCCCGCCCCCGTTCCCGTCCGGCGCCGGTGGTCTCGTCTCGACCCTCGACGACTGGCTCGCCTTCGGGCGCATGCTGCTGGCCGGGGGCACGGCCGCCGACGGGGATCGGCTGCTCTCGCCCGATTCGGTGCGGAAGATGACCACCAATCAGCTCAGCACGCCCGAAAGGCAATCCGCCGGTCTCTTCCTCGAAGGGATGGGCTGGGGGTTCGGCGGGGCGGTGGACGTCGAGACCGTGGAACCGTGGAACGTCCCGGGGCGCTACGGCTGGGTCGGCGGCACCGGTACGGCAGCGCACATCATCCCTTCGAGCGGCACGGTCACCCTCATGTACAGCCAGCTGCAGATGGGCGGGCCCAGCTTCCCCGAGCTGATGCGGGACTTCTGGCGGTACGCGGCCGGGGCCTGAGCCGGCCGACCCGCGGCCCCGTGATCCGCCTCAGGTCTGGCGCTCCGGCCCATAGACGTCCGGATGCAGTCCGAACGTCCACGCCACCCTCCTTGGCCGTCCGTGTGGTGGGCGGGACACGCAGCCAGTACGTACGACTCGTGCCGTCCGGCTCCGGGGTGGAGTTGACCACCTCGACCATCACCACGTCCTCGTCACCGGTCAGTTGGATCCGCCAGAGCACACCAGTCTCGTCGCGGTGCACGGGCACCGCGCCGGACTCGTCCAGATAGCGGTCGTAGCCGTAGTGCTCCAGCATGACGCGGCGCAGTTCGGCGTTGTCCTCGGCGCGTATCCGCTCGGGGGTCAACGCGGAGAGTTCGTGCAGGAACTCACCCGGCACCGGCATACGCCGTCTGCGACTGCCACATCGGCTACGTCCATCTGGAGACACTGCCGCTGTACGACGTCTTCGCGGGCGGGGTCCTGGAACGGATCCCCGGACACGTCACCGCATCTGCTGCATCTACTGCATCTGCCGCCGCACCAGCTCATGCAGCCGCCCGCCCGTGTCTGCCAACAGTTGCGCGGGCGGCCCCTGTTGGACGACTCGCCCCTCCGCCATGACGATGACGCGGTCCGCGTCCATCACCGTGGAGAGGCGGTGGGCGATGACGATGCGGGTGGCGTTGAGGGCGCGGGTGCTGTCGATGACCGTGCGCTGCGTCTCGTTGTCCAAGGCGCTGGTCGCCTCGTCGAAGAAGAGGACGCGGGGGCGGCGGATCAGTGCCTGGGCGATCATCAGGCGCTGGCGTTGGCCGCCGGAGACCGCCCCGCCTCCGGAGATCATCGTGTGCAGGCCCATCGGCATGCGCTTGATGTCCTCGGCGAGGCCCGCCATCGCCGCGGCCTCCCACGCCTCCTCCTGTGTGAACGTCTCGGCGCCGCAGATGCAGTCCAGGATCGAGCCGGTGAGCGGCTGCGCGTTCTGCAGGACGACACCGCACTGGCGGCGGACGGCGGCCTGGTCGAGGGCCGACAGGTCCTGGCCGTCGTACAGGACGCTGCCCGAGACCGGCTTGTCGAAGCCGATGAGCAGGCGAAGGAGCGTCGACTTGCCGCAGCCGCTGGGGCCGACGACCGCGACGAACTCACCCGGCCGGATGGAAAGGGACACGTCGTCCAGGACCAAGGGGCCGTCCTCCGAGTAGCGGAAGGAGAGTGCCCGCGCCTCGATCTCACCCTGCAGTTCGCCCGGCTGGGTGCTCGCGCCCCGCACCTCCGGCGCCTCGTCGAGCACCGGCTTGATCTGTTCGAACATCGGAAGCACCGCCGCCGCGGAGATGAGCGCTCCGGTGAGCTGTGTGACGGACGTCAGGAGCATCGTCACGGCGGTGCTGAAGGTGAGGAACTCGCCCGCGGTGAGGCTGCCGCGGGCCGGGCCCGCGAGGAGGATGAACATGATGAGGGTGCACAGCGGCAGATAGACCGAGTTGAGGACCGTCGTCACGTTCTTGATGCGGCCCGCGCGCTGCTGGAGTTCCCGGCTGCGCGCGAACTCCCCGGCCCAGGCCGCGTACGCGAAGCTCTCCGCCCCTGCGACGCGGAGTTTGGGCAGGCCGCGCAGCGTCTGGAACGCCTGGTTGTTGAGCTTGTTGCTGAGCTCGACGAGGCGGCGCTGCCAGCGCAGTTCCCACAGGCCCAGGGTGAGGAACACGGCCGCGATGACGGTCAGCATTCCCAGGGCCGCAAGGGCCAGGGGGACGCTGTAGAGGAGGAGCAGGACCAGGTTCATCGCGCCGACCGTGCCTGCGTGCAGCGCGACGGGACCGATGCCCGAGAGGACCCTGCGGATCGCGCTGACGCCCATCGCCGCGCTCGCCAGTTCACCGGTGGAGCGCGAGGCGAAGAAGCGCGTGGGCAGGCGCAGCAGCCGGTCCCAGACCGCTGGTTGCAGGGCGCTCTCCATGCGGCCCTCCATCCGCAGGATGGTGAGGTTCTGGAGCAGCATGAAGGCCGCGGAGACGATGCTCGTGATCATCACCGCCAGGGACACCTGGACGATGAGGCTCTTCTCGCCGTTCGGCACGAACACGCCGAGCACCTGCCCCGTGGCGATCGGCACGAGTGCTCCGATCGCGACCGTCACCAGACCGGCGATCGCCAGATTGCGCACGTCGCCGCCCGTGCCGCGCAGGCTGAAGCGGAACAGGTGCCAGGGCGTCAGCCCCTTCTCCGGCAGGGGACGGTAGAACATGACCCCCTGCGGCTCGAACTCCTCCGCGTTGCTCTGGTCGACGCGCGTGCGCCGCCCCGACACGGGATGCACGGACTCGTAGCCGCCGCGCCGCCACAGCAGCGCGACCGGCTGGCCGCTGGCCGCGCGGTGTCCCACCAGCGGGCCGGTGTTCTCGCGCCACCAGCGCCCGTCGAGCCGGACGGCCCGGGTGCGGATCCGCGAGGCCACCGCGACCTGCTCCACCGGGTCGATACGGTCGCTCACCGCACCGCCCCGCGCCGCGCCGGACAGCGTGATGCCC
Source organism: Streptomyces sp. NPDC058257 (assembly GCF_042881845.1). Taxonomy (NCBI): domain Bacteria; kingdom Bacillati; phylum Actinomycetota; class Actinomycetes; order Kitasatosporales; family Streptomycetaceae; genus Streptomyces; species Streptomyces sp. NPDC058257. Next base: position 202,389 of record NZ_JBHVXJ010000007.1, on the reverse strand, counting down.
GCCGCCTCGGCGACAAGGCGGCAGGCGGCGTACGTCGCGTCGTCGTCGCCCCGCGACGGGGGACGGCGTCCACCGCCCCTGCCGGAGCGGCCAATGGAGGCGATCAGTGTCCGGTCGGCCTGCTCGCGGACGCTCTCGCCCGCTTTGATACCGGCTGCCGTGCGGTCCTCGTGGGCCCGCTCCAGGCGTTCGATCCAGCGGTCGAGGGTCGAGAGCAGCCGGTACTGCTGGTTGACCATGCGCTGCCACATGTCGGCGGCCACGAGCAGATCGCCCGCGGCCTCGGCGCTGTAGGCGGATCCGTACTGCACGCTGCCCGGCGCCACCGGCATCCAGAGGATGTCGTCGTCGGTCGCCACGTCGTCGCCCATGGTGCGGCCGTCGAGCGGTGCCTCGAAGAGCACCCGGTGGCTGCGTCCGATGCCGAGCGCGAAGGCGTGCTCGAGCAGGCTCAGGGACGCGTCCTGGGTGTCGTACTGACTGGGGTACTGCTGCTCGTAGGCCCAGGTGTCGCCGTAGTCGGGGCGGTACAGCTCGCGCAGCGGGATCCGGCGCAGCTCGCAGCCCTGGAGGGGGCGTCCGACGAGGGTGTGCTGGGGGCCTTCGACGGGGCCCAGGAGCAGGGTGCCCGGTTCGAGGCGGCCGAGGAAGTGCCAGTGGCCCTGCTGCACGGCGTCGACCGCGAACAGGTCGAGCGCGCCCGCCACGACGAGCCAGAGGACCTGCGGGCCTTCGAGGTGCACGCTGCGCAGGCCCGTGCAGTCGGCCGGGGTGCCGAGCGCACCGAAGGCGGCGGCGACCGAGTCTTGGGCGTAGGCGTCGTGCTGTTGCGGTACCGAGGTCACCTCAGTGCTCCTTGACCAGGTCGGCGTAGGGTCCGCCGGCGGCGACGAGGTGTTCGTGGCGTCCGCGCTCCACGACCGAGCCGTGGTCGAGCACGACGATCTCGTCGCTGTCGCGCACGGTGCTCAGGCGGTGCGCGATGACGACGCAGGCGCAGCCGCGGCGGCGCAGATTGTCGATGATGACCTGCTCGGTCTGCGCGTCCAGGGCGCTGGTCACCTCGTCGAGGACGAGGATGCTGGGGCGGCGGACAAGGGCCCGCGCGATCTCCAGGCGCTGACGCTGTCCGCCGGAGAAGTTGCGGCCGTCCTGCTCGACGCGGCCGTGGATGCCACCGGGCCTGCGGGCCACGACGTCGAACAGGCAGGCGTCCTTGAGGGCGGCCACGACGGCGTCGTCCGGGATGGAGGGGTCCCACAGTGCGACGTTGTCGCGGATGGTGCCCTCGAAGAGGAACACGTCCTGGTCGACGAAGGAGACGGAGGCGGCGAGCGCCCCGCGCGGGATGTCCTCCAGGCGCTGTCCGTCGATGCGGATCGTGCCCTCCCAGGGGCTGTAGAGCCCCGAGATCAGCCGGGAGACGGTCGACTTGCCACTGCCCGAACCACCGACGAGCGCGACCTGCTGCCCGGGGCCCACGGACAGCGAGAAGCCGGTCAGGAGCGGCTTGTCGAGGGGGCTGTAGCCGAAGGTGATGCCGTCGAGCGTGACGTGGCCCTTGAGGCGGCGGGTGCTCGCGGCCGGTTCGGGGCGGGAGTAGAGCGTGTCGACGGGAAAGTTCTCGACGTCCTTGAGGCGGGCGACGTCGGCGCCGAAGTCCTGGATGCGGCCCGCGACGCCGTTGAGGCGGGTGATCGGCGCGGTGAAGCGGGTGACGAGGGCCTGGAACGCGACGAGCAGGCCGATCGAGAGGTGTCCTTCCACCGCGCGCAGGCCGCCGATCCACAGGATCAGCGCGCTGTTGAGCGTCGCGAGGGTCGGTGCGGCGACGCCGAGCCAGGCGCTCGGCACACCGAGACGCTGCTGCTCCTCAAGGGTGGTGGCGTGCTGGCCCGCCCACCGCCGGAAGTAGCCGTTCTCGCCGCCGGTGGCCTTCATGGTCTCGATCAGTTGCAGGCCGGTGTAGGAGGTGTTGGTGAGCTTGGCGCTGTCGGCGCGCAGCTTCTGGGTGCCGGTGGCCCGCAGTCTGATGACGATGCGCATCGCGACGATGTTGAGGAGGGCGATACCGACACCGACGAGGGTGAGCTGAGGGTCGTACGTCCACAGCAGGGCCGCGTAGAGGAGTACGACGATGCCGTCGACACCCGCGGCCGTGAGGTCGCGGGCCAGAGTCTCGGCGACGGCGTCGTTGGAGGCGAGTCGCTGGACGAGGTCGGCGGGGCTGCGCTGGGCGTAGAACGTGACGGGCAGACGCAGCAGATGGCGCAGGAAGCGGGCGCTGCTCAGCGTTGAGGAGATGATGCGCCCGCGGAGCAGATTCGCCTGTTGCAGCCAGGTCAGGACCACGGTGAGCGCCACCATCGCGCCCATCGACGCGAACAGCGCACCGAGGAGGGAGGTCTGGTTGCCGATCAGGAACAGGTCGATGTACGTGCGGCTGAGCGCGGGCAGTGCCGCGCCGACCGCGACGAGCAGCAGGCTGGCGAAGAGCGCGGCGAGCATGGTGCCCGTGGTGCCGCGAAGCCGTGCGGGGAGCGCCCGCATGACGCCGGGTCTGCGCCCTCCGGTGCGGAAGTTCTCACCCGGTTCGAGGACCAGGACGACACCGGTGAAGCTGGTGTCGAAGTCCTCCGAGGGGACGAAGCGGCGCCCCTTGTCCGGGTCGTTGATGTGCACGCCCCGGCGGCCGAGGCGGCGCCCCGAGCCGTCGTAGACGACGTAGTGGTTGAACTCCCAGAAGAGGATCGCGGGCGCCTTCACCTCGGCGAGCGCGGCCGGTTCCATCTGCATGCCCTTGGCGGTCAGGCCGTAACTGCGCGCCGCCTTCAGGAGATTGCTGGCCCGTGAACCGTCGCGGGAGACGCCGCACGCTATGCGCAGCTCCTCCAGGGGGACATGCCTGCCGTAGTGGGCGAGGACCATGGCGAGTGCGGCGGCGCCGCACTCCACTGCTTCCATCTGCAGGACGGTGGGGGTGCGGACGGTTTTCTGCCGCTTGCCCTTCGACGCCGGTCGCGGCGCGGCGCGGCGGCGGCCGCGCTGCGGGGGCTCGGGGCGGTGCCTGCGACGGCCGCCGGGGGGCGGCAGTTGCCGCTGGTGTGCCGGGGAGGGTTGTGGTGCGGTCACGGAAGCAGCCAATCGATCGGGCGCTGCTCGGCGAGGTGGAAGGCGCCGTCGGCCACGGTCATGGAGTCGAGCGCGAAGGGCGGGCCGCCGCCGGATGACCACTGGTAGCCGGACTTGGAGGACGAGGAGCGTTCGAGCTCCACGAGGACGCCCACGGGTGGCCCGTCCTTGGTGAACTGCCCGGCCAGTTCCTTGTCGCCGAGGAACCCGCTGATCTTCTGTTCGCTCTGGGCGGCTCGCCCGATCGCCTTCACGCGGCCGCGCAGCATGCCGTACTCCTGTGTGGGCACGGACTGGACCGTGAGGTCCACCGAGGCGCCGACGGGTACGGTGGCCGCGCTGTCCGCGGGTACGTAGAGCATCGCCAGGAGCGGGTCGTCGCTGCCCGAGACACGCTCGACGGTCGCGACGTCGGCGCCGGTGGTGACGACGGTGCCGATCCTGGCGACCAGCGTGGTCACCCGGCCCGCGGCGATGGAGCGTACGACCTTGTCGCCCTGGTCCGTACGGACTTTGAGCACGGGCGCTCCGGCGGCGACCCGTTTCCCCTCTTCGGCCAGGACGCGGGTCACCTGTCCGGTGACGGGGCTCTGCAGGACGTAACTGCCCTGGCCGTGGGTGAGGATGCCGGGTGCCCGAAGTGTGGAGGAGATCGAGCCGGTCACGGCCCAGACGCTCGCGGCGATCATGACGACGACGGTGACGGCGAGTACGAGCAGGCCCTGGGGCCGGGCGTAGCGCACGGGAAGGTCGAGTTCCTCGGGCGACTGCAGCTTGGACAGAGCCTGTTGGCGGAACTGCACGGAACGCTTCCCTTACTTTGCCTGTGGCGTCTGGTTGCCCGTGGCGTTCGTGAGCCCCGGAACCAGTGGTTCCGGGGCTCACGAATCATGGCGTCTCAGTGAGCTGAGGCTCAGAGACCAGCGGTCAGACCGCCGGCGAGGCCCGTGACCGCGCCGGTGTTCAGGCCGGTGGCACCCTCGACCGTGCCGACGACGCCGCCGACGACGCCCGAGACCGGGGCGATGGAGTCAACGGTGTCCGTGACGTTGCCCGCGACACCGGCGACGAGGCCACCGGAGACGTTGTCGAGGTCGGCGTCGGAAATCTCGAGGGTCTCGACCTGGGGGGTGTAGTTCATGGTGTGAGCTGCCCTTCTCATGAATGTTGCAAAAGTGTTTCCAACACCGCGGAACCTGATGTGCGAATTCCGCGATGGCGAGGATCAAAGCACGTTCGCACGTCGTACATCCAATCGACGAGGCAACGACCAACGGCACTCACGACGTCACATCACCGCTGGGTGCAGGCATGTTCACTACGTGGGGGCAGCTCCTTCACAAGATTCACAGAAGGAAATCCCGCGACCGGAAGGACTCCTTCCAACAAAGCGGACACTCTCGCACCAAAGCGCGAGTTCTGTGGTCAATGCACAAGACTCGGTGTGGAGTATTCGCCGAATAGCGTGACTGCGCTGCGCATTCGATGTGCAGGTTTATTGAAGGCGTGCCGAATCGTCGCCGAAGGGGACACCGAGGCCCCCCTCCGCGACCGCGCCGTCGGTGGAGGCGCCGGAGGCGATCCCGTGAACGGGCTCCGGCACCGCGTCCGGGGCGAGCAGCACCGAGCGGCGGCCGTCGACGCCGACCGGCACGTCGCCGTCGATGGTGACGCGGCGCAGGGTTCGCTCGTGGTCGTCGGAGTCGTCGACTCCGTAGTGCTGCGTGGCCCGGTTGTCCCAGATGGCGACGTCACCCGCGCGCCACTGCCAGCGGACCGTGTTCTCCGGCCGCTCCACGTGCGACTGGAGTACGCCGATCAGGGCGCGGGAGTCGGCGGCACGGAAGCCGCTCAGCTTCTGCAGGAAGTTGCCCAGGATCAGGGTGCGTTCACCGGTCTCGGGGTGGACGCGGACCACGGGGTGCTCGGTCTGGAACTTGACCGCGGTGAACACCTTCCGATGCTGGTCGAGCGCGGCGGAGGAGGCTCCGGGGCGCGATGCCGCGTAGTCGTAGTCGTTGGTGTGCACACCGCGCACGCTGTCGGCGAGCACCCGCAGCGGCTCGGGCAGGTCCTTGTACGCGGCCGCCGTGTTGGACCACAGGGTGTTGCCGCCGTACGGCGGGATGACCTCGGCGCGCAGGATGGAGAAGGCCGGGTAGGCGGGCACGAACGTGACGTCGGTGTGCCATTGATTGGCGCGGCCGCCGTGTTCGTTGTCGATGCCGAGGGCGTAACGGCCGTCCACGGAAGGCACGGTGGGATGGGCGACGGGAGTACCGAGCAGGCGGGCGAAGGCCTCGTGGCTCTCTTTGTCGAGGTGCCGCTGATCGCGGAAGAAGACGACCTTGTGCTCGAGCAGCGCGGCGCGCACGGCGGCCACGGTCGCCTCGTCCAGGTCACCGCCGAGGCGGACTCCGGAGAGGACGGCGCCGATCCGGCCGCCCACTTTCTGAACGGTGAGGGTGGGGGTCTCCAGTGCGGGGGCGGGTGCGGACGTCATGGGGTGAGATCCCTTCGGTGGATGACATCGCTGTCCGGCCGAGTCGAGGCGCGCGGACGCGAGGGAGAGAGGGCAGGGCGAGAGGAGAGGGAAGTCCGGCTGACCGAGCGTCAGCGGCAGCGGTGGCAGCCCGGCGAAAGGCGCGGGCGGCGCTCAGGCCACGCGCGGACGACACGCCGCGGAGGCGAGGCGGCCCAGGTCCACGTGGAGCCGCGGGACGAGAAGGGTCATCGCGGTCATGTCCAGGAGCATGGTCGCCCGCCGAAAGCGGGGCAAGACCTTCCCCGCCCGCTTCACGACCCTGCAATGAGCCCGGTGCGCCGGGCGGCTCTCTCACCCCCGGGACATCTGGCCGTCACCCGGAGCGTCCGGCCGGGTTCCGCGCGGCCCGACGGGTCACTCGCCGGCCGGCTCTCGACGACATCACTCCATGACCAGGGGCGATACGTTCCGTTCAGGGCGGTGCAGCATAATGCGGCCATGCGGATCTCAGCCAGGGCGGACTACGCGGTACGTGCCGCGCTGCAACTCGCCGCGTGCCAGGACGACGGGCCGCTGAAGGCCGAGGCCATCGCAGAGGCCCAGGACATCCCGCACAAGTTCCTCGAAGGCATCCTCAACGACATGCGGCGCGGCGGTCTCGTCCTCAGCCAGCGCGGCGGCAACGGCGGCTACCGCCTGGCCCGGCCCGCGGGCAGCATCAGCATCGCCGACGTCATCCGCGTCGTGGAGGGCCCCCTCGTGTCGGTGCGCGGCGTCCGGCCTCCCGAGCTGACCTACAGCGGGCCCGCGGAATCGCTGCTGCCGCTGTGGATCGCGTTGCGGGCGAATGTCCGCCAGATCCTCGAGGGCGTGTCCCTGGCCGATGTCGCGGGCGCCGAACTGCCGAACCCCGTCACAGAGCTCGCCGCGGACCCCGCGGCTTGGACGAACCCGTAGCCCCCGAGCCCTCCAGGCAAGCGCGGGCCTGCCGGTGAGGCCGAGGACCGACTGGTTCCCCCCAGCCGCTGGTGAAGACCGCGCTCACTCCTTCAAGGCGCACGCCCACGAACGGGTTGGAGCGGAGTATCACGGCAACCGATCAACGCCGGTTGCGTGGGTGGTCGCGCGCCGTGCGCTCATTGCCGTGCTTGTACGCACCTGTCCAGCGGGCCATCACCAGCTGGGCGTCGCCCGACTCGACCTCGGCGAGGAACTTCTCGGCGCGCGCACCTCGCAGCGTGCCGGCCACACGGCCGTGGTGGGTGATCGTCACACCGGCCTCGGGACGCTGCTCGTAGGTGAACCCGGAAGGTCTTGGCATACCCCGATGCTAGGCATCCGGGCTGTGGTTCCGTAACCGAATTTCGGTGCGGCGGCGGGGCGATCGGCGGGAGCGGCCCGTGACGGTCCAACCGTCGAGATCCCACAGGGCGAGACACCGCCGTCCGCCTGTTGAACACCCCCTTGCCGCTACAGGAGTTCGAGCACACTATTCCTATCAATCAGGTAGGGAAACTAGGAATCTGTGAGGCGTCCCCGTGACAACGCTGATCCCCTCCGCCTCGCCGCGCGTCGTCCGGGAACTCGCCGATGACCTCGCCGTCGACGCGGACCTGCGCGACCGGGCGGGCAAGCCCCCGTTCGACGAGGTCTCGCGGCTCCGTGAGGCGGGACTGCCCGCGCTCCTGACGCCGTCCGGCCAGGACAGCCAGGGCGGCAGGGGCAGCGACTGGCGTACGGCCTGTACGGCGGTCAGGGACATCGCCGCGGCGGACAGCTCCATCGCCGAACTCCTCGCGCACCATCACGCCCTGTCGTGGAGCCCCCGCCTCTTCGCCGCCCCGGAGGACGCCGCCGCGCTCGAACTGCGCGCCGTGCACGAGCAGTGGCTCTACGGCGGTGACATCGAATTGCCGGACGCGCAGACGGGCACCGACCTCGCCCTCACGCCGACCGCCGACGGATACGTCCTGCACGGGCGCCGACCCCTCACCGCGGGTGTCGCCGTCGCCGACCGGCTCGTCCATACGGCACGGCGCACGGACACCGGTGAATGGGTGGTCGTCCATGTGAACCCCGCCCACCCCGGCGTCTCCACGGAACCCGCGCACGACCCGCTCGGGCAGCGCCTCAGCGGCGCGGGCGGCGTCAGCTACGACGACGTACCGGTTTCGGCGGACCAAGTGCTCGGCACGGTCCCCGTCGACGAGCACGAGATCTCGCCGTTCACCGCGCTCGCCCCACTGACCCGCCGTCTCCTTCTCGTCCAGGTCGGCCTGGGCAACGCGGAGGGTGCCCTGGCCGAGGCGCGGGACATCAGTCGCGCCCTGCCGCGCCCGGGCCCGCTGGCGGCGCTCGACACCGGCGGCGACTGTGGGCCACCGCCCACGGACCCCTATCTGCTGCTCGCCTACGGGGAATTGGCCACGGCCGCACACAGTGCGGCGGCGGTGGCGGAACGCGCGACGGAGGCGTTGGCCCAGGGTCTTGGGACCGGCCCCGCGCTCGGCGCCGACGAGCGGGCCGACATCGCGTTCCTCGTGGGCGCGGCCGAAGCGGTCACGGCCCAGGCCGCCCTGCACATCACCACCCGCGTCCTCGAAGTCACCGCCGACGCGCCTCCGTCTTCGACCGACCCCGGCCTCGACAGGTTCTGGCGCAACGCCCGCGCCCTGACGGCCCACGGCTCCGCCGCGCACCGCCTCCGCGACATCGGCGAGCACTACCTCAACGGGCTTCAATAGCCGTCCGGGCTCGACCTCTGCGCAGCCTTTCTCCGGCCCGTACGATCTTCGGATACTGGGACCCAGCATCCGCGAGGCCGAGAGGGAAGCGTCCGTTGAACACCGGCAGCTATTACGAGCCCATCGACGAGCACCGCTACAAGCCCACGCTCCACGCTGGCGGCGCCTGGGACATCGACGAACAGCACTTCAGCCCGCTCGGCGGCCTCATCGTGCACGCCATCGACCGGCACCTGGCCGCTCGGCCGGACAGTGGCCTGGTCCTGGCCCGGATCAGCTTCGACATCCTCGGGCGCCTCGCCCTCGACGAGTGCGAGATCAGGGTGGAGACCGTCCGCCCCGGCCGCACCATCGAACTGGTCGAGGCCGTCCTGCTGATGGCCGACCGCCCGGTGGTGCGAGCCAGGGCCTGGCTCCTCGCGTCCGGTGACACCAGCGCCGTCGCGGGCGGCGGTGCCGACGAGCTCACGCCGCCGGACGCGCTCACGCCATGGCACATGGCCTCCGTGTGGCCCGGCGGATACATCGCCTCGCTGGACGTCCGCCCGCTCGCGCCCCCGCAGCCGGGTCGTACGACGGCGTGGATCTCCACCGGTCTCGACCTCGTCGCCGGGCAGAGCGCGAGCCCGCTGGCGTCCTACATCGCACTCGTCGACACCGCCAACGGCATCGCCGTCCGCCAGTCGCCCACCGCCTGGATGTTCCCCAACGTCGACCTCACCGTGCACCTGCACCGGCAGCCTGAAGGGCGCTGGACCGGACTCGACACCACGGTGACCTTCGGACCGACCGGCCAGGGCATCACCAGCACCGTCCTGCACGACATCAACGGCCCTGTCGGACACGCGCAGCAGATCCTCACCGTCCGTCCCCTGTAGAGGAGATGACCCCTCCGCCCCGCATGTCGCGTCCATGACATCGTCACAGACTCGACGCACAACGTTCATACAGTGATGCGCCCACCCGTGCCACTCTCCGGTTTACCCACTTGTCAACTCGCGTAGAACGGCGGTCCTGTTGGAGGGATCCGCGGTGCGCGAGTCTCCGGGAGAGGACACCCCCACATGCCCGTCCCTCACATACGTCGCTGGAAACCACTGGCCATGACGGCCGCCGCGCTCCTCGTCGGGATCACCGTCCCGGCCGCCGCCGACGCCGCGACCACGGCCCCCACGCCGTCGGCCGCATCCGCCGGCGCCTATGACGACACGTACTACAAGGACGCGCTCGGCAAGACCGGTCCGGAGCTGAAGAGCGCCCTGCACACGATCATCAGCGACCAGACCAAACTGTCGTACAGCCAGGTCTGGGACGCGCTCAAGGTCACCGATCAGGACCCGGACAACAGCGGCAACGTGATCCTGCTCTACACCGGCCGCTCGCAGAGCAAGGACAGCAACGGCGGCGACCCGGACCAGTGGAACCGTGAGCACGTGTGGGCCAAGTCCCACGGCGACTTCGGCACCTCGACCGGTCCCGGCACCGACATCCACCACCTGCGCCCTGAGGACGTCTCGGTCAACAGCGTCCGTGGCAACAAGGACTTCGACAACGGCGGCAGCGCGGTCGGTGAGGCGCCGGGCAACAACACCGACTCCGACTCCTTCGAGCCCCGTGACGCCGTCAAGGGCGACGTGGCCCGCATGATCCTCTACATGGCCGTGCGCTACGACGGCGAGGACGGCTTCGCCGACCTGGAGCCCAACGACAAGGTCTCCAACGGCAGTGCCCCCGCGATCGGGCGCCTGTCCGTACTGAAGCAGTGGAGCGACGAGGACCCGCCGGACACGTTCGAGAAGAACCGCAACCAGGTCATCTTCGACAAGTTCCAGCACAACCGGAACCCGTTCGTCGACCACCCCGAGTGGGTCGAGTCGATCTGGTAGAGCAGGGACGGCTGTTGAGGCAGGTTGTGGCAGCGCCCTCCTCGGGCGCTGCCACACCCCCGTGACCCCATGGCCGTCAGGACGTCAGGACGTCAGGACGTCAGGAGACGATGTCGCCGAGCGGCTTGCCCTCCAGGTGTCCTGCGACGTTCTGGATCGCCGCGAGGCCGATGCGGACGAGCGTCTCGCGGGTGACGCCCGCGACATGCGGTGAGAGCACCACGTTCGGCGCCCTCAGCAGGCGCAGGGCCGCGGTGGGCGGCTCGGGGTCGAAGACGTCGATGCCGGCCCCGGCCAGCGTGCCGGCCGTCAGCGCGTCGGCGAGGGCGTCCTGGTCGATGAGTGCGCCCCGCGAGGTGTTGATGACGAACGCCGTCGGCTTCAGGAGGGCGAGGCGTTCGGCGTCCAGGAGGTTGCGGGTCTCCTCCGTGAGCGGGGCGTGCAGCGAGACGTAGTCGGACGTGCGGAGCAGTTCGTCGAGTCCGACGTGGCGTGCGCCGCCGAGGCGGGCCTCCTTCTCCGCTGCCGCCCGCCTCGGCCCGGCGTAGACGACGCTCATGTCGAACACGACCGCGCGGCGGGCGACTTCCTCGCCGATGTGGCCGAGTCCGACGATTCCCAGGGTCTTGCCGGAGAGCTCGGTGATGGACTGCTGGAGGCGCGGGAGCGCCCAGTCGGCCGCGGTGAGGGCGGTGTGCGCCGGGATCAGCTGCTTGGCGAGGGCGAGCATGAGGGCGAACGTCTGCTCGGCGACGTTCTGCTTCTCGGCGCCGCTCGAACCGATCGAGCAGACGTGGATGCCGCGTGCGCGCGCCGCGTCCACGTCGACGTAGTCGAAGCCGTGGCTAGCGCACTGGACGACTTCGAGGTCCGGCGCCGCGGCGATGTGCTCGGCGGTGACGGGCGCGAGGCCGGTGACGATGACGTGCGCCGCGCGCAGGGCCGCGGGGTCCTCGTCGGCCGACTCGACGACGGTGACGTGCGCCGACGCGGGAAGCAGCCCGGCGAGAGCGCCGCCCGCCGCGCGGCCGCCCACGTGGGGCGAGACGATGGCCAGGACGTTCTTCACGGTGGTCATGCGGTCTCCTCGATCAGGTCGTCGGGGGTGAGGGTGGCGGGCCCCGCGTGTCCGGACAGGGCGAGGGTGAGGTCGAGTTCGGCGAGCAGACAGCGGATCACGTGGTCGACGCCCGCCTGGCCGTCGAGGCCGAGCCCGTAGGCGTACGGCCGTCCCACGAGCACCGCCCGGGCGCCGAGGGCGAGCGCCTTGAAGATGTCGTCGCCGGTGCGGATGCCGCTGTCGAACAGGACGCTGAGCCGGTCGCCGACCGCCGCCACCACGCGGGGCAGGGCGTCGGCGGCCGCGACGGAGCCCGCGACCTGGCGGCCACCGTGGTTGGAGACCACCACCCCGTCCATGCCCGCGTCGGCGGCGCGGCGCGCGTCGTCCGGGTGCAGGACGCCCTTGAGCACGATCGGGCCGTCCCAGTTCTCGCGCAGGAACGCCAGGTCCGGCCAGGTCTTCGCGGGGTCGGCGAACATGCCGACGAAGTGCGTCACGGCCGCGTTCGGGTCCTCGTGCACCGGCTTGGCGAGGCCGGCCTGGAACGCGGGATCACTGAAGTAGTTGGCGGTGCCAACTCCGTGCAGGAAGGGCAGGTACGCCTGGTCGAGGTCGCGCGGCCGCCAGGCGAGGAGCGGGGTGTCGAGCGTGACGACGAGCGCGGTGAAGCCCGAGGCCTTCGCACGGTCCAGGAAGCTCTTGGTGACGTCGCGGTCCTTGGCCCAGTACAGCTGGAACCAGCGCTGCGCGTCCCCCATCTCCTTGGCGACCTGCTCCATGGGCGTGCTGGAGGCCGAGGACAGGATGTACGGGACGCCGCGGGCCGCTGCCGCGCGGGCGGCGGCGGACTCGCCCTCCGGGTGCATGATCGACAGAACGCCGACGGGCGCCAGAGCGAGCGGCGCGGGCAGCCGGTGGCCGAGCACCTCCACGGACAGATCGCGTTCGTGTACGTCCCGCAGCATGCGCGGCACGATCCGGCGCCGCTCCAGTGCCGCGCGGTTGGCGCGTGCGGTGCTGCCGTTGCCCGCGCTGCCGGATACATAGCCGACGGGGCCCGGGCCGAGCCGCTGCTCGGTCAGCTCCTCCAGGCGGGTCAGGTCGGTGGGCAGCCGGGGCACGGCACCAGTCATGCCGTTGAGATAGATCTCGTACTGGAAGTCCGCCCAGTTCGGCGTCGTCATGTGAGGGGTCCCGTCCGGTATCCGTTGAGACTGCGTGAGGCAGCGTCAAAGAGCACTGTCTACCCGACGATCCTTGCCACAGTGGCAGGACGGTGACAAGCCCCGTCCATGGTCGCCCTTCGTCGACCGCGACCAGCGCCACCTCGTACCGGACATCACATCCCGCGGTCCCCCGGACCCTTGGCGGCGCCTCACGCCGGACATCGCCCGCACACACGATCGTGCTCGGGGCCGGAACGGACAACTGCCGATGTCAGGTGTGAGGTGTCAGGTGTGAGGTGTCAGGCAACCGCCGCGTTCCGCGTGGCGGTCGCGAGTTCGGCGCGCAGGGCCGCGAACCGGGGCGCGCCGCGCAGGGCGGCCACGTCGGTCGTCGCCGCTCGCGGCAGCGGGACCTCCACCTCGTCGATCACGCGCCCCGGCCCCGCCGCCATCACCAGGACCCGGGAGCCGAGGAGGACGGCCTCCTCCGCCGAGTGCGTGACGAACAGGACGGTCGTTCCCGTGACCGCCGCCAGCGTCCTGACCTCCTCCTGCAGGCGTTCGCGGGTGAGCGCGTCCAGGGCGGCGAACGGCTCATCCATGAGGAGGATCTGCGGTTCGGTGGCCAGGGCCCGCGCGATGGCCACGCGCTGCCGCTGTCCGCCCGAGAGTTCCCAGGTACGGCGCCCGGCCATGCCCGGCAGTCCGACCAGGGACAGCAACTCCTTTACTCGGGACGCGCGTTCGGCTCGTACGAGACCGTGCCGTGCCAGTGCGAAGGAGAGGTTCCCGCCCACCGTGCGCCAGGGGAAGAGGCGCGGCTGCTGGAAGACGACACCGACCTTCCGGCGCACTTGCACCGTCCCCGTGGCGGGTCGCTCGAAGCCGGCCACCAGGCGAAGCAGCGTCGTCTTGCCGCACCCGGAGGGGCCGACGAGCACCACGAACTCGCCGGGCCGCACCGCCAGGGACACGTCGGAGACCGCCGTCACGAGGGTCTTGGCCGTGCCGTAGCGGACGCTGACGCCGGACAGTTCGATGTCGGGGTGTTCGTTGTCGGGCAGTTCGTTGTCAGGCAGTTCGATGTCGGGCAGTTCGATGTCGGCCGGGTCCGACCCGGTCTCAGCCCGCGGCACGGGACAGCTCCTTCACCGCGAGGTCCTTCTCGAAGGCCGACCGGCCCGGGACCTTGTCGATGGCCTTCTGCCCCTTGAGGAAGACGGCCGCGTCATACAGGTTCCCGGCCAGTGCGCCCGGCGCACCGGGTTTGCCGAGATAGTCGGCTCCCCGCTGCTGCTCCGCGGTGAGCAGCACCAATTGGGCGAGCTGCCTCTTGCCGTCATCGGGGCTCAGATTCAGCTCGGCGCCGATGGCCTCGGCCGCCTTGCCCGGGTCGCTCTTGGCCAGCTTGACGGCCTTGTCCTGCGCCGTGAGCCAGGCGTCCACGATCTTCGGGTGCTCGGCCGCGAACGCGTCGGTGACTACGCCCAGGTCGGCGGTGGGCTTGCCCCGCTCGGCGACCTCACGGCTGGTGACAAGCACCTTGCCGCCCTTCTCCAGCTCGGTGAGGCTGGGCGTCCACACGTACGCGGCGTCGATGTCACCCCGCTGCCAGGCACCGAGCGCGTCCTGCGGCTGGAGGTCGACCAGCTTCACGTCGGAGGCCTTGAGACCGGCGTCGTCGAGGGCCGCGAGGAGGGAGTAGTGCGAGGTGGATCCGAAGGGCGTGGCGATCTTCTTGCCCTTGAGGGCCTTGACGGACGTGACGCCCTTCTTGGCGACGAGCGCCTCGTTCTCACCGATCAGGTCATGGATCCACAGCACCTTGTACGGAATGTTCAGCGGCGCCGAGAGCCCCTTGGTGACCGGGCTCGATCCGGCCAGCGCGAAGTCCACCGCCCCGGCGATCACCGCCGTGTTGACGTCCGCGCCCGAGTCGAACTTCACCCACTTCACCTCGGCGTCCGGGAGCGCTTTCTCCAGAAGCTTGTGGTTCTTGACCACCAGATCGGCATTGGGTATCGCCTGGTACGCGATGCGGACCTGGGTCTTTCCGCCGGCGGATCCGGCGTCGTCGCCGCCGTCGCCGCAAGCGGTCGCGTTCAGGGCGAGCAGGGCGCAGGCCGAGGCGAGGAGGGTGGTGCGGCGGATGCGTGAGTGCATGACAGTCCTTCGTACGTTGACGTGGAGCGGGCGGCCCGGGAAGGGGAGGGAAGTCGGGGGTGCGGGGCGAGTCGGACGTCAGACGCGGCCGCGCCACGGCACCGCCACCCGCTCCACCCCCTTGAACATCGCGTCGAGAAGAATCCCGGAGATGCCGATGGCGATGATCCCGGCGATGACGACATCGGTCTGGTTGTAGCGCTGGGCGTCACGGATCATGCCGCCGATGCCGGGCACTCCGTTGACCGTCTCGGCGGCGACGACCGAGGTGTAGGCGATGCCGACCGCGATCCGTACCCCGGTGAGGATCTCCGGCAGGGCGGCAGGCAGACGCACGGACAACAGCAGCACCACGGGTCCCGCACCCAGCGCCCGCGCGGCCTCCACCAAGTCGCCCGGCACCCCGCGGACCGCGGCCGCGGTGGCCGCCGCGATGGGCGGCAGAGCGGCGATGACCAGCAGCCAGATCTTCGGGGTCTCGTCGATGCCGAACCAGATGACGAGGAGGGAGAGGTACGCCAGCGGAGGCAGCGTACGGAGAAAGGTGACGGCCGGTTCCAGGACCACCGCGAGCGGTTTCACCACTGCGATCAGCAGTCCCAGCGGGATGCCCGCGAGGGCCGCGTACGCGGTGCCGATGCCGATCCGGCGCAGCGAGACGGCCAGGTGCTCGATGAGCAGATGTCCGCTGAAGCCGCGCACCCCGTCGTGGACGGTCGAAGCCTGCACGAAGGCGTGCCAGACGTCCCCGGGGGACGGGACGAGCACGCGCGGCCAGACATCCGCCGCGACCACCGCCTGCCAGGCGGCGAGGAGCACGCCGAGCGCCAGGAGCCGCAGTGCCGTCCAGCGCAGGGGCGCCGCCGTGGCCCACCCACGCCGTACCGGCCGCCGAGCGGCCACGCCTGCGGGCTCCGTGGGCGCTTCTGTGTTCTTGAGCAGGGTCACGCCGCCTCCGTGAGTGTCCGCAGCCGGGGAGCGACTTCTTCGCCGACCCGGTAGGCCTCTTCGAGGTGCGGGTAGCCGGACAGGATGAACTCGTCGATGCCGAGCCGCCGGTACTCGAAGAGGCGCTCGGCCACTTCGTCGTGCGAACCGACCAGCGCGGTGCCCGCGCCTTCGCGGACGAGTCCGATGCCCGCCCACAGGTTGGGCGCGACGGTCAGGTTCCCGGCCGATCCGCCGTGCAGGGCGGTCATCCGGGCCTGCCCGGTGGAGTCCATGCGGGCGAAGCGCTCCTGGGAGGCCCGGACCGCCACGGGATCGAGCCCGGCGAGGATGCGGTCGGCCTCCGCCCATGCCTCGGCGGCGGTGTCGCGGGTGATGACGTGGAGCCGGAGGCCGAAGCTCAGGGTGCGGCCAAGGAGCGCGGCTTTGCCCCGCACCCTGGCGATGCGTTCGGCGAGCGCGGCCGGGGGCTCGCCCCACAGCAACTGCACCTCGGCATGGCGTGCCGCGACCTCCTCGGCGGCCGGCGATGCGCCGCCGAAGTAGAGGGGGATGTGTGGCGCCGAGTCGGACGTGTCGAGCCGGGCGCCTTCCACCCGCACATGACGGCCGTCGAGGTCGACCGGTTTGCCGTCGAGCAACTCGCGCACCACCTGCATGAGTTCACCGGTCCTGACGTACCGCTCACTCTTGGCCAGGTGGTCGCCGTACGCCCGCTGTTCGGCCGGGTCGCCGCCGGTGACCACGTTCAGTGCGATGCGGTCGCCGAACAGGCGGCGGAAGGTGTCGGCCTGCTGGGCGATCAGCGTCGGCCGGGCGAGACCGGAGCGGAAGGCGACGAGGAAGCCGATCCGCTCGGTGACCGCGGCGACGGCCGGGGTGAGCACCCAGGGGTCCACACAGCCCAGCCCCACGGGGGTCAGCAGCTTGGCGAAGCCCGACTGCTCGGCCGCGCGGGCGACTTGGGCGAGATACCCGAGGTCGGCGCCGCGCCGGGTCGCGGTGGCGGTGCGGCCCTGAACGGCGGTGACACCACCGGGGTCGCGGCCGTCGCCGCCGGTGGGCAGGAACCAGTGCAGCACGGGGGCGGCAGGGGAGGACATGCTGGGGCACCTCGGAAGGGAGCGGACACGGGCGGGCCGCCCCGCGCCGGGCGCGGGGACGTGCCGGGATGCCCGGATGTCCAGGGCTGAGGAAGGAGTCAGGTGCGGCGGCCGACGACCGGTCGAATGACGGCGTCAGCGGCGTGCGGAGTCAGCCGCGTGCAGGGGTGCGAAGGCTCGGTGGAGCGCTCAGCAACAGGCCGCGCGACAACAGGAGACGGCCCGACACAGCATCGCCGAGACACGCAGAAGGTCCACGTGGCGACGGGATACGAGGGCGGGGTTCATGCCTGCATCCTGACCGGGCGCCGTGCGACCGACAAGCGGGTTCCGCCATGTGGACAGGGCAGTCCGTCCGCCGGACGTGGGGACGCCCGGCGGACGGACAAGTCACCTGCGGCGCCACTCCTCGGCGAGCAGTTCGTAGGAGCGCACCCGGTCGGCGTGGCCGTGGGTGATGGTGGTGATGAGCAACTCGTCCGCCCCAGTGGCTTCTTGGAGCTGTTCCAGGAGGTCCGCCACGCGCCCGGGGGAACCCGTGAACTGGGTCTCGGTACGGTCCTGGACCAGCGCCCGGTCGGCGTCGGTCCAGTTGTGGCGGCGTGCCTCTTCCGGCGTCGGGTACTGGATGGCGCCCTCGGCCGTGCGGATGCTGCGGACCCATGGGCCGTAACCCTCGGCGAGTTCGCGGGCCCTCTCGTCGTCCTCGGCGACGACGACGTCCGCGGAGACGCTGACATAGGGCTTGTCGAGTACGTCGGAGGGTTTGAACGCGGCGCGGTAACCCTCCGCGGCTTCAAGCACCGTGCCCGGACTGACGTGGTAGTTCGCGGCGAAGGGCAGGCCGCCCCGACCGGCGACGTCGGCGCTCTGGCCGCCGCTGCTGCCCAGGATCCACACCTGGATGTCGGCGCCCTCGCCGGGCACGACATGCGCTTCGATGCCGTCGTCGGAGCGGTACGTTCCCGCGAGCAGCGCCAGGATGTCGTCGACCTGCTCCCCGTAGTCCTGCGACTCGGCGTGCGGCTGCTGGAGCAGCTTGCGCTGGAGGGCGACGCGGGGTGAGCCGAGCAGGTGCTCGTAGGAGAAGCGTGCAGGGATGCGCAGCCCGCCTGGCGCGCGGCCGTCGACGACGGGCGTCGCGGTCGGCGGCGTGGCGGCGGGTGTACCCGGCGGTCGGCCGCCGGAGCGGCCCAGGCCCAGGTCGAGGCGCCCGGGATGCAGCGCGTCGATCAGGCCGAACTCCTCGACCGTGGAGAGCGCGGTGCGGTGACCGAGCTGCACCGCTCCTGCCCCGAGCCGGATCGTCGAGGTCTCGGCGGCGGTCAGGGCGAGGACGACCGCGGGTGATGTGCCCGCGACACCCGGGTTGAGGTGGTGCTCGGCGAACCAGTAGCGGGCGTACCCGAAACGCTCAGTCTGCCGGGCCAGGTCGATGGAGTTGCGCAGCGCCAGGGTCGCGGTGGAGCCGGACGAGATCGGGACCAGGTCGAGGACGCCGAGCGGGATGGTTGACATGGGCGGTGATCCTCCTCAGTGGTCGGCCGACGCGGGCACGGGCGTGGGCAGGGAAGCGGGTTCGGGGAAGCGCGCCCCGGCGTCCGCGTCGGCGTCGGGGTGCGCCAGGCCGAGGTGGTCGCGCAGGGTGGTGCCCTCGTACTCCGTGCGGAAGACGCCCCGTTCCTGGAGCAGCGGGACCACGGTGTCGGCGAAGGCGTCGAGGCCGCCGGGGGTGATGTGCGGAACGAGGATGAAGCCGTCGCTCGCGTCGGCCTGGACGAAGGAGTTGATCGTCTCGGCGACGGTGGCCGGGGAGCCGACGAAGGACTGACGACTGCCGGTCTCGATGACGAGGTCACGGATGGACCACTTGTTCGCGGCCGCGAGCTCGCGCCACTCCCGAGCCGTGGCCAGCGGGTCGCGGTACATCCGCACCTGGGCACGCCCGCGGGCGATGGTGTGCTCGCCGACGTCCGGATCGATGTCGGGCAGCGGGCCCTCCGGGTCGTACGCGGAGAGGTCGCGGTTCCAGACGAACTCCAGGTGCTTGATCGCCGTGGCGCCGCTGACCTGGCGGCGCCGCACCTCCCGGGAGAGCTCCTCCGCCTCGGCATCCGTGTCCCCGAGGACGAAGGTCGCCGCGGGCAGGATGAGCAGCTGGTCGTGGGTGCGGCCGTGACGGGCCAGGCGGCCCTTGACGTCCGTGTAGAACGCCTGCCCTTCCTTGAGCGTGCTGTACCGGCTGAAGATCGCGTCCGCGCCTTCGGCAGCGAACTCGCGCCCCTCCTCCGAGTCACCGGCCTGGAAGATGACAGGTCGCCCCTGTGGACTGCGCGGGACGTTGAACTGCCCCTGGATGTCGAAGTGTTGCCCCTGATGGACGAAGGCGCCCGCCTTGGCGTCACTCAGGAACGTGCCGGTCCCCTGGTCGGCGACGATCTCGTCCCCGCGCCAGGAGTCGAAGAGCTCGCCCGCCGTGCTGAGGAATTCCTTCGCCCTGGAGTACCGCTCCTCCTGCGGGAGGAACCCGCCGCGCCGGAAGTTCTCGCCGGTGAAGGCGTCCCAGGAGGTCACGACGTTCCAGGCGGCGCGCCCGCCCGAGAGGTGGTCGAGGCTGGCGAACTGGCGGGCCACCTCGTAAGGCTCGTTGAAGGTGGAGTTGATGGTGCCGGTAAGGCCGAGGTGTTCGGTGACGGCGGCGAGCGCGGTGAGCACGGTGAAGGTGTCGGGGCGTCCGACGACGTCCAAGTCGTAGATCTCCCCGCCCTGTTCGCGCAGCCGCAGCCCCTCGGCGAGGAAAAGGAAGTCGAATTTGGCACGCTCGGCGGTCCGAGCGAAGTGCGCGAAGGAGCTGAACTCGATGTGACTCCCGGCCTCGGGGTCGCTCCATACGGTGGTGTTGTTGACGCCGGGGAAGTGTGCCGCGAGGTGGATCTGCTTGAGCGGCTTGTCCGGTGACTTGCTCATGTCGGGTTCCTTCCGGCTCAGGCGGTGGCGTAGCGGCTCGTGGGGCGGGCGAGGCCGAGGAGACCGCGCAGGGTGTCGGCTTCGTACGCGCGCCTGAAGGCGCCGCGGCGCTGGAGTTCCGGCACCAGGCCCCGGGTGATCGCCGGGAGGTCGTGGCCGGCGACGGCGGGGCGCAGCCGGAAGCCGGTGAGTCCGGACCGGCTCAACTCCAGGAGCAGGTCGGCGAGTTGGTAGGGCGTGCCGGTGAACACACGGGCGTCGCTGGTGTACGGGTGCCCTGCGAGGGCGTCCAGACGCTCCCGGCGGTCCGCGGCGGCGGCCGGATCGTCGTCGAGGAACACCACCAGGTCGCCGAAGAGGTGGAGGGGCTCGTCGGCCCGCCCGGCGGTGTCCTGTTCGCCGCGGACCGCCGTGACGATGTCGCGTGCGTGCCCGGCGTCGCGCGGGGTGACGTATCCGATGTCGGCGGAGCGGCCGAGGAGCCGGAACGGGGCCTCGGTCGGGGTCTCGTGGGCGAGCGCGCTGACGACGGGACGGCCCTGTGGTGGCCGTGGGGTGATCGAGGGGCCCTTGACGCTGAAGTGCTTGCCCTCGAAGTCGATGTAGTGCAGTTTGTCGCGGTCGACGAAGCGGCCGGTGGCGACGTCCCTGATCTCCGCGTCGTCCTCCCAGCTGTCCCAGAGCCGACGCACGGCTTCGACGTAGTCGGCCACCTCGTCGAAGAGGTCGAGGGTCAGTTCCCGTACGTCCGGCCTGCCGAGGTCCTCGACGGCCTCAAGGGCGGGAAGCGTGCGGCGCCCGAAGTGCGCGGCCTCGTTACGGCGTGCTGACACCTGCACCCGTACGCCCGCGCGGCCCGCGCTGACGTAGTCGAGCGTGGCGATCGCCTTGGATATGTGGAAGGGCTCCGTGTGCGTGGCCACCACCGTCGGCACGAGTCCGATGTGGCTGGTCAGCGGGGCGACACGGGCGGCGATGAGCACGGCGTCGAGCTGCCCGCGTACCTGATCCGTGCGTCCGTCGGGCTCGGTGAAGTGGGATGACTGGAGGCCGAGCCCATCCTCGATCGTCACGAAGTCGAGCAGGCCGTGTTCGGCCTCGGTGACCAGATCGGCCCAGTATCGGGCGGTGAGCAACTCGCCCGGGCGGGCCACCGGTTCGCGCCAAGCGGCCGGGTGCCAGCCCGCGCCGTCGAGCGCGACGGCGAGGTGCAGCGAAGTGGCGGAGTCGGCGGAAGAAGCGGAGGAATGAGATGAATGGGGCAGCGAAGGTGATGACGACACGAAAGGTGTGCCTTCCTGATCGACCGTACGACCGTACGAGAACACCGGCCCCTCGGATCCGAGGGTGCGGCGGCGGGGTGACGGGTCAGGAACGACAGAGCGCGCCGGCGACACGCTGCAGATCGATGTGCGGCCGGGAGTAGAGATGCACCTGGCGGCTCGGGGCGATCACCATGACGCGCGGGGCGGGCGGGAGCGGCATGGGCGACAGGGGCGGTACAGCTGACACAGGTGGCACGTCCGTCACCTCCGCCCTTCCGACTCGGCGGGCCTGGGGCCTCGCCGGTCTCGCGCTTGCGGAACCCTGGACGGGCCCCGCCTGGTCCTCACCTGGAGCACCCCGCCGCGTGGGAGGGTTGCCGGTCAGCAAGCCAGGGCTTGACGCTGACACTCGTAACCTGCTCGGGACGTTACGTGAGGTCGTAGCGGTGCGCAATGCCCGTGGATCATGGGCGTTCTCACATCGTCGTACGTGCCTCGTCGCCTGTCTCCGTCAAGTCAACCACCGGACCACTCCGTCTGTTCCTGGTGCGGGCCTTCTTGACGGAGCCGGGCCCCCGGACTCAAACTTCCGGGGACGGTCACGATTGTCAGCGCCCGCCCGGCAGCGTTCCTGCCCGAGCGGGTCATCGGCCCCGGCCCGCTGGCGGGCAACCCTTCCTCCGCGACGGGGTGCCCCGGGTGACGACCGGGTCCCGCCGTGGCGGCGGGGCAAGCGCGGCCCCGGGTACAACGGGCCTCGACGGCAGGGCTGGTGGACATGTCCAGGGCGGTCGGTGAGGGGAACAGCATCCAGCGGCCTCTCCTGTCCGCGCCCCGGCCCCGCCCTCGCGTCCTGACCAGACGTCTGCACATCGACCTGCTGCGCGTGTGCAGCGCCTCGGTGCCAGCTGTCTGATGTCCGCGCGGCGTTCCCACACCAGCGACGCCTCCGGACAGGAAGCCTCATCACTGCGGCCCGCTGTGGCCACGGATCCCTCCTCTTCCCCGCTGTGTCACCGGCCCCGTGCGTGCCGCCGGTCGGCGCCCCTGCCCTCCTTGGAGAGCCATGCCCGAGATCACGTCGCACCGTTCCCGTACCGTCTCCCGCCCTGCTTCCCACCTGACTTCCTACGCGGATTCATGCGCTCCGCGCGACACCGGCCCACGCGCCGCCTCTTTCGCGCCGATCCGCAGCCGCATCGGCGACGACGTGGCGGGCGGCTTCTACCCGGCGCCCCACCGCTACCACCTGTATCTCTCGGCAGAATGTCCGGACTCCTTGCGCGTCTCGATCACCCTCGACCTGCTCGGCCTCAGGGAATCGGTCACCACCACCCTCCTGGCACCGCACACCGCCGCCGCGCTCGACTCGCTGCACCGCTATTACGAGGCCACCGAGCACCGCTTCGAAGGGCCGCTGACCGTTCCCGCCCTGTGCGACCGGTGGAGCGGTCACGTCGTCAGCAACCACACCCCGGACATCCTGCGCGACTTGGCGTGCCGCCTTGCCGCACACGGCAGCGGCCCGCTGCCCGTCCTGCGCCGACCGGCCTTGGCAGCACGGATCGACACCTGGCACGAGCTACTCGCCGGGCCGCTCGCCCCCGCGACACTGGACAGGATCGACTGCCGTCTTGCCGCCCACTCCTACCTCGTGGGCGACGAACTCACGGCAGCGGACGTGGACTTGTGGGCGAGGCTCGTCCACCTCACCCCGGACGCGGCTGAGTCGCCCGGCTCCCAGCCCCACGTGCGCGCCTACGCGCGCCGCCTGCACGACCACCCGGCCTTCCATGCCAACCACCCCTATCACCTCGTGTAGGAAGCCTTTTTCACCGTGCGCACCACCTTCCGGGCGCCTTCCAGAACTCGCCGGTGCTTGTGCCGCCGATGCCGTACATACGGGTCGGCACGACCATGCCCAGAAGTTCTTGGCGGCGGTGAGGTGGGGGCGCTCCTCCGTCTCGTCGTAGAGCCGCAGCAGTCCCGTGAAGATGGGGTTGTGCTGGTTGGCGTGCGGCCCGTCGAGGGCGTCGCCGCCCGCGGCGCACGCGCTGATCGCCTCGACGATGCCGCCGAACTCCCGCTGGAGAAGATGCCCCACATGCGTTGCAGGGTGCGCCCATCTTGGTGTGGGCACCGCTCGTCATCGACTCCAGGGCGGTGAACCGCCGACCAGAAAGCATGACCGTGACAAGGGCACGTCAATTCTTCAGTCGGGATTCGACGATCATCGGCCGACGGCGCCGGGTGGTGGGTCAGGCCGACGGCCGCGGCAAGAACGCCGCGGCCGCCGGGAGTTCACCAGATCCTGACGCGCTCCGCGCGGTCCAGCCAGAGCCCGTCGCCCTCCGCCGTCGCGAACGCCTCGTGGAACTCCTCGAGGTTGCGCACGATGTTGGCCCGGAACTCGGGCGGCGAGTGCGGGTCGATGGTGAGGTACTGCTGCTCCTGCTCCTTGCGGCGCTTGGTGCGCCAGCAGTAGGCCCAGTTCATGAAGAGCCGCTGGGATCCTGTCAGACCGTCACTCTCCGGCATCGGGACGCCGTCGAGCGCGATACGGAAGGCCGTGTGCCCGATGGTCAGGCCACCCAGGTCGCCGATGTTCTCGCCCACCGTCAGCGAGCCGTTGACGAACTCGTCGGGGAGGTTGCGCGGCGAGAAGGCGTCGTACTGCTTCACCAGTGCCTTCGACTTGGCCTCGAACGCGGTCTTGTCGTCCGCGGTCCACCAGTCGTTGAGGTTGCCCGCGCCGTCGTACTGAGCGCCCTGGTCGTCGAAGCCGTGGCCGATCTCGTGGCCGATGACCGAGCCGATGCCGCCGTAGTTCTCGGCCGGGTCGGCGTCGGGCGAGAAGAACGGCTTCTGCAGGATGCCGGCGGGGAAGCAGATCTCGTTCGTGCCCGGGTTGTAGTAGGCGTTGACCGTCTGCGGCAGCATGAACCACTCGTCACGGTCGACCGGCGCGCCGATCTTGGCGAGCTGCCGGTCGGACTCGAAGGCGTCCGCCGCGTGCGCGTTGCCGAGCAGGTCGTCGCCGGAGACCTCAAGAGCCGAGTAGTCGCGGAAGGTGTCCGGGTAGCCGATCTTGGGGCGGAACGTGGCGAGCTTCTCGTACGCGCGCTCCTTCGTCTCGTCCGTCATCCAGTCCAGGCGGGCGATCGACTGGCGGTAGGCCTCCAGGAGGTTGCCGACGAGGTCGTCCATGATCGCCTTGGAGCTCGGCGGGAAGTGCCGTGCCACGTACTCCTTGCCGACGGCCTCACCGATGGAGCCCTCGACGAAGGCGACCGCCCGCTTCCACCGGGCGCGCAGCTCCGGAGTGCCGTTGAGGGTGCGGCCGTAGAACTCGAAGTTCTTCTCCACGAACGCGTCCGTGAGGTAGGGCGCGCACGAGCGCAGGACCCGGACCAGTGCCCAGTCGCGCCACTGCTCGATCGGCACCTCGGCGAGGGCCGTGGACAGGTGGGCGAGGTAGGACGGCTGACGGACACACGTCTCGGCGATGGTGGCGTCCGAGCCGCCGAGCCCCTCGACATAGCCGCGCCAGTCGAACTCCGGTGCCAGGGCGATCAGTTCGTCCAGGGTGGTGAGGTTGTAGGTCTTCTGCACGTCACGCGTCTCGGCCCGCTCCCAGTGCCCTGCGGCAAGACGGGTCTCCAGGGCGAGGACCGTCTTCGCGGCTTCCTCTGGCGAGGCGTGCTGCCCGAGGGTGAGCAGGTCGGTGAGGTAGGCGACGTACTTCTCGCGGATCTCGGCGAACTTCTCGTCGCGGTAGTACGACTCGTCGGGCAGGCCGAGTCCGCCCTGGAGGACGTTGAAGAGGTAGCGGTCGGAGTCGCGGTCGTCCGAGTCGATGTAGGAGCCGAAGAGACCGGAGCCGCCGATCCGCTCGAAGCGGCCGAGGAACGCCGCGAGCTCCCGGTTGTCCCGCAGCCCCGCGACGGCGTCGATCAAGGGCTGCGCGGGAGCGAGCCCGCGGGCGTTGATCGCCTCCTCGTCCATGAACGAGGCGTACAGCGTGGCGATCTTGCGCGCGTCATCCGAGCCTGCGCCGTCCGCCGCAAGCTCCTGGATGATCACCTTCACTTGTTCCTCGGCAGTGTCGACCAACTGCACGAAGGGGCCCCAGCTGGAGCGATCGTCGGGGATCGCCTCGGTCTCCAGCCAGTGACCGTTGACGTGGCCGAACAGGTCGTCCTGCGGCCGGATCTCAGGGTTCATGCCCGCGCGGGCGTCATCCAGCATGCTCATTCACGCACCCTACGCGGACACCACGCCCGAGCACGATCGGCTTGTCGACGCGGACCGGACGCGGACCCCGACTCAGCTCTCGACGTACTCCCGCAGATGCCGCGCCGTCACGGTCCGCGCCCCGGCCACCGGGGCCACGGGCGTAAAGGGAAAGGCGTAGACCGCACCCCAGTCTCGCTCGGCGCCTTTTCCGCACCGGGCACGCCCGCTGATACGGGGCCGACCGCCCCGAACAGACATAGAGGATGAACTGCCCTAAAATTATTCGGGGGTGGGCGCCACTGGACAGAGTGGCGACTTTCAACGAGGAGGCACTGATGCTTGCTCAGCACACACCACTTCTGACAACTTCGACGGACGCAACCGCGCTCAGTACGGCCATGGTGGAGCCAGAGGCCATCCTGAGCGACGCGCCGACGTACGCGCCGGAGGCCTCCGCCGCGCTGCTTCTCCTGGCGCTGCTCTCGCCGAAGGAACCGAAGGAGCCGAAGGACAAGTGAGTCCTGATCGGTCAGAGGCCGCGTATGCGGGGTCTGCCGCCGATCTGGCTCTCCGTGCCCTCGATGCCCTGCGCGGCATCGAGGGCACGGCCACGATCGCCGAGCACGTCGAGACGGCGCACGACCCCCAGGCCGCCCTCGCAGCCATCCGTATCCTCGGGGCCGACACCTTCGCCCCCTATCTTCTGGCCGAGGCCGTGTTCCACCCGCAGGACGCGGCGGCCGTGACCCAGTCCTTCGAGGTGTTTCCGCCCCCGCTGAGCACTCCCGCCCCGCCCCCGGCCGGAACCGTCGAGCCCTGGCTCGTCGCCTGGCGGGACTGGGCCACGACGACGCTGCTCGCCCGGTTCACGGGAGCGGGGACCGCTCTCCCCGACGTCGCCGGACACGGAGCCGACGGAGGCCTCGACCCGGGCACCGCCCTCGTGCGCCGCCCCACCGGAGCACCCGAGCTCACGGAGCCGGAACCCCCTGTGGCCACCGGCGCCACCGATCGTCCGGGCGTCCCCTGGCAGATCTGGTCCGTGCGGATGGGCCAGCTCTCCCCGCTCGCGCTGCCCGGACTCGACGGGCCCGTACACGACGCGGCGCGTGCGGCGCCACTCGTCCTCGCGCGGGGAGCCACGCGCGCCGTGCTGCGGCGCGACTTCTCCACCGCCGCCCGCATCACCCGCTGGCTCGCCCTGCTGGCCGCCGAGGGCGCCCGCCTGCCGCTCGACCCGGTGCCCCTGGTCGAGCACATCGGCCTGCACGGCGGCGGCTCGCGGCTCGCTCTCGACGTCGCGATCAGCCGGCGACTCCTTGCCCTGGAGGGCCTATGACGACGTCCGTGACTCAGACCGCGCACGAGGTCAGCTCGCGGGCGCTCGCGTGGCTCCACACGCAGCGGGAGCTCGGCGCCCTGCCCGCCGACTCCACCGCCGACCTCGGCGAACCCGACAGCGTGTACAAACCGCTGGCCGAGAGCGCGCTCGCCGCCTCGCTCGTCCTGCGGGAGTCGGTGTCCGGCAGCACCGAGCTCCGGTTCGCCCGCGAGCTCATGGACTTCTGCTGGCGCCAGCTCGGCGATGGCGACATGCTCTACGAACGGCAGCTGCGGTACTCGATGATGACCGACCCCCTGGAAACGTACGCCCCCTTCGCTCGCGGCGGGCTCCGCCACGAGCCCCTGGAGAACCTGCTCGCCCACACCGGGGCACTGCGCTCCGTACGGGCTGTCGAGATCCTGCCCAACCGGCGGCTCGCCGTCGCCAACGCGGCTCGCGTCGTGGGCCTCGACCAGGACGGACGCTCGTACGACTGGCCGACGCTGACCCGCGCCACCTGGCTCGGCGCGACTCCCGAGCCCTGGCTCATCGACTGGATGACCGGCTACTGCCTCACCCACACGGTGTTCCACCTCACCGACTGGGGTGCCCGCCCTTCCGGCCTGACCGAGGAACTCACCGCCTACGTCGCCACCTGGCTGCCCGTGTGGATCGACATCTGGGCCGAGATCGAGCAGTGGGACCTGGTCGCCGAGCTGATGATCGTCGGCTGCTGTCTCACGGAGCCGTACTGCACGGCCTCGGACTGGGAACGACTGGCCCGGGTCCAGCACACGGACGGTCTGATGCCCCGCGACGGCGACCCGGTCGCCGACGATCCGGAGCGCCGCTTCGCCGACCATCAGCACACCACCGTGGTCGCCGCCGTCGCCGGGACCCTCGCCGTGTCCCGGGCACTGGGCGGCGAAACAGCGTACCGGTGAGCCCCCGCGGCGCCGTGCGAGCCGGACAGGAGTCGGCTGTCGCGGGGCCCGCATGGGCGACGGACCTGCTCGGCGGCCTGCGCGGCGCCGCCGGGGCCAGCACAGTGGCCCTGGCGGTGCGGCGCGGCTGCGAATACGTCGTGCTCGTCACCGGCGACACGGCATGGCGCGGCGGGGCACCGGCAGGTCCGGACACACGGTTCGAGATCGGTTCGCTCACCAAGACGTTCACCGCCCTCCTTCTGGCCGAGATGGCGGCACGCGGCGAAGTCGCTCTCGACGACCCGATCTCCCGCTTCCTGCCCCGTGCCGCCGCTCCCCATCTCCAGGACAGCCGCATCACCCTCCTCCATCTGGCCACCCACACCTCGGGCCTGCCCCGCCTGCCGCCCGGCTTTCTGCGCCGCGGCGCACCGTCCTGGTTCAGCAACCCCTACGCCGGCTACTCCCCCGCCGATCTGCGCCGCGCCCTCACCCTCACCCGGCCGCGGGCCGCGCCCGGCACCCGGGTGCACTACTCCAACTTCGGCGTGGGCCTGCTCGGTGATCTGCTCACCCGTGCCGTGGACGGCCCCACCGGTCCTGCCCCCGCCGACGGAGGCTTCGACCGGCTGCTCTCCGAGCGCGTCCTGAGGCCGCTCGGGCTGACCCGTACCAACTGCGCCGCCGACCAGCCACAGGCCATCGGCCACTGGCACCGCAGAGAGCGCCCCGCATGGCAGATGCCCGTCCTGCCCGCCGCCGGCGCCGTCCGCTCCAGCGCCCGCGACCTGCTGACGGCTCTCGACGCCCTCCTCGAGCCCGCCGCTCCGCCCGCCGTCCCCGACACGCTGCGGACCGCCCTCACCGACGTCACGAAACCCAGGATCGCCCTGCCGCGCACCGGCAGTCGCATCGGCCTGATCTGGAACATCAGACCCCGCCCGGGTCACGACCTCTATCACCACTCCGGCGGCACTCGGGGCTTCACCGCCTTCGCGGGGTTCAGCCCGCAGACCGGCGTGGCTCTCACCGCGCTGGCCAACACGAGCCCGGCGCTCACCGGCGCCTTCATCCAGCGCGCCTATCTGGACCTGCGGGCTCTCGCCCACGACGCGTCCGCCGCTGCCTGAGCACGCGCGACACCGGCCGCCGCACACCCCGCCCGGAAGGGCCATCAGCGCCGAGCAGTCGACCCCGCTCGGCCGGTAGGCGACGCCGCCCGGTTCGGGCACGAACAGCGAGACCGGAAACGGCACCCCTGCGCCAATTGCCTTCCGATGGCGCCTAGTTGGTATGGACATGACCGCCAGGCCACTCCTATGCTCCGCCTGAACTCATCGTGAGAGCGCTCTCATCACCCTGTTCCTCCCCACCCCGATGGAACGACAGAAAGGGCACTGCCATGAGACACAGAACCGGAGCCCGCATCGCCATCTCGTCCTTGCTCCTGGTCGGCGCCTGGGCAAGCGCCTCGCTCACCTCCACCGCGGGCGCCGCCCCCGCACCCAGCGCTCCCCCGGCCTCCGCGGGCATGCTCACCGCCCTGCAGAACGACTTCGGGCTCACCGCGAGCCAGGCACGCGAACGCCTCGCCTCCGAGAAGACCGCGATACGCGTCGACCGCGCGGCACAGCGGGCCGCCGGTTCGGCATACGCCGGATCCTGGTACGACGCGGACACCGAAAAGCTGACCGTCGCCACCACCAGCGCGGGCAGGACCGACGCTCTGCGCGCGACCGGCGCCACCGTCCGCGTGGTCCGCCACAGCGCGAAGGAACTCGACGCCGCGAAAGCACGCATCGACGCACTGTCCGCGCCCAAGGGCGTCAGCAGCTGGCATGTGGCACCGCGAAGCAACAAGATCGTGGTGAACGTCGTCGCCGCTCAGAAGGACGACAACGATGTCCAACGCTTCGTCGAACGCGCCCGGCAGTCGGGCCCCGTACAGGTCGAGACGGTCGCCAAGGCGCCGGGCACCTTCGCCGCGGGGACCGTGGGCGGTGACCCGTACTACACCGGCAACGTCCGCTGTTCCATCGGCTTCTCGGTGCACGGCGGGTTCGTCACCGCGGGCCACTGCGGGCAGGCGGGAGCCGCGGTGCGCGGCTGGGACAATTCGAACATCGGCAACTTCCAGGGTTCCTCGTTCCCCGACAACGACTACGCGTACGTCAGCGTGGGCAACGGCTGGTGGACCGTCCCGGTGGTGCTCGGCTGGGGCACCGTCTCCGACCAGCTCGTCCGCGGTTCGGCGGAGGCGCCGATCGGGGCCTCGATCTGCCGCTCCGGTTCCACCACGCACTGGCACTGCGGCAACGTGCTCGCCAAGAACGAGACCGTGAACTACAGCCAGGGCGCCGTCCACCAGATGACCAAGACCAGCGTGTGCGCCGAAGGAGGCGACTCCGGCGGCTCGTTCATCAGCGGTGACCAGGCCCAGGGCGTCACCTCCGGCGGCTGGGGCAACTGCAGCAGCGGCGGTGAGACCTGGTACCAGCCGATCAACGAGATCCTGAACCGGTACGGCCTCACCCTGCACACCGCCTGACGGCGAGACGGCTGACCGCGCCGGACCCGCGGGAGGGTCCGGCGCGTACGCCGCTGCGGTGAGTCCTGGCGGCTGGATGGCCCCAACCGGGTTCACCCCGGGCACCGGGGAGGAAGGACTGCGGCTGCCACTGCCAGGAACGACTGGTCCCGGAACCGCGCGTTCGGGGACGAACGGAGAACCGCGATGACAGCTAGGGCCTCTCGTGTGGATCAGGCCGGAGCAGGGAGCGGGGGCCGGTGCGTGCGGCCGCACGGCGGAGGGGGGCGTGGGCACGGAGCGAATGGGGCCTCCCCTGGTCGAGCGAAAGCCGAGAGCTTGGGGAAAACCGAGAGCCTGGGGAAAACCGAGAGCTTGGGGAAACCCGACGTCAACGCCGCAGATGTGCGTGCCAGCCCCCGCGAGCCCGGCCTGATCCACACGAGAGGCCCTGGGTCCGCCGGGGCTCGGCGCCGCATCCGCATCGGCACAAGACTTCTTGCCACGGTCGCCGTGGGCGCGCTCACCATGGGTGCCGCCCAGGGGAGCGCACCGGCGGACGACAGCGCCCCGCAGCGCGACCGGTCGCCCTTCACCGGCCTGAGCGCCCATCAGGGCCCGGTACTCGCGGTCAAGTTCGACAACGCGCGCGGGGCCCGCCCGCACACGGGTCTCGCCCAGGCCGACATCGTGTACGTGGAGAAGGTCGAGGGCGGCATGAGCAGGCTCATGGGGGTGTACTCAAGCCGGCTGCCGCGCTACGTGGGGCCGGTGCGCAGCGCCCGTGAGTCCGACGTCGAGCTCCTGAGGCAGTTCGGCCGCCCCGCGCTCGCCTACTCGGGCGTGCGCAGTTCGCTGAACAAGATGCTCACGCGTTCACCGCTGTACGCCCGCTCGCACGGCCGGGTGCCGGGCGCCTACTTCCGCAGCGACAGCCGCCCCGCCCCGCACAATCTCTTCGTCCGCCCCAAGTCCGTGCTGCGCTCGGCCCCGAGGGCCGACCACCCCACCGACATCGGCTTCCGCTTCGGCCGGGCGCCGGCAGGCGGCTCCGCCGCCACGACGCGGACCGTCCGCTACGCGTCGGCAAGTCACACCTTCCGCTGGTCGCCTCAGCAGCGCCGCTGGCTCGCGTTCTTCGACGGGGCGCCGGCCCGCAGCACCTCGGGGTCGCAGCTCGGCGCGAAGACCATCGTGATCCAGCACGTGAACATGCCTCCGTCGCGCTACAAGGACGTCAACGGCGCGGCGACCCCGTACATCAAGACGGTCGGCAGCGGCAGGGCGACCGTCCTGCGGGGCGGCAAGGCGTACAAGACCCATTGGAAGCGGTCGAGCGCCACGAGCGGCACGTCCTTCACGCTCTCCAACGGCCGGCGGATGCCCTTCGCTCCCGGTCAGGTCTGGATGGTCTACGCGGAGCGCTGAGCCCACCGTCGGTAAGCCGCCCCGAGCAGGCGTCAGCCCGGTGACCGTGATCGGCCACCGGGCTGACGGGGTCACTGCTCGTGGAGCGTCGACGCGTCAGGGGCTCAGCCGCGTACGGACTCGAGCTCCCGGTCCTGGTCCTGGTCCTCCTGGCGTGCCGTGGGGAAGTCACCGAGCTGCTTGTGCAGCTTCTCGCCCTCCACGTCGACGTTCGGCAGCAGCCAGTTCAGCCACTTCGGCAGCCACCACGCCGCCTTGCCCAGGAGGGCGAGCACAGCGGGGACGATGGCCATACGGACGACGAAGGCGTCGAAGAGGACCGCGATGGCCAGGCCGAAG
Organism: Streptomyces sp. NPDC058257; assembly: GCF_042881845.1. Taxonomy (NCBI): domain Bacteria; kingdom Bacillati; phylum Actinomycetota; class Actinomycetes; order Kitasatosporales; family Streptomycetaceae; genus Streptomyces; species Streptomyces sp. NPDC058257. Next base: position 170,687 of record NZ_JBHVXJ010000007.1, on the reverse strand, counting down.
CCCATCATCTTGATCATGTCGTCGTTCTCCATGATGAAGCCGGAGAAGACGCTGATCATGATGACCGCCGCGGCGGCCACGACCCGTCCGCCGTGCGTGAAGCCGGTGACGACGGCCTCGCCGGGACGCGCACCGTGGACGTACGCCTCACGCATGCGCGTCACGAGGAAGACCTCGTAGTCCATGGCGAGACCGAAGACCACGCCGATCATGAAGATCGGCATCATGCTCATGATCGGGCCCGGTTGGTCCACACCGACGATGTCGGCGAGCCAGCCCCACTGGAAGACGGCGACGACGGCGCCGAGCGCGGCGGCCACCGACAGGAGGAAGCCGAGCGCCGCCTTGAGCGGTACGAGGACCGAGCGGAAGACCAGCATCAGGAGCAGGAAGGCCAGGCCGACGACGAGTCCGAGGTAGGGCAGGAGCGCGTCGTCCAGGGTCTGCGAGAAGTCGATGGTCATGGCGGTCGCGCCGGTGACCAGGACCTCGGAGCCCGTCTTGTCCCCGAGGCCGTCGACCGTCGAGCGGATCGTCTTGACGACCTCTTCGGTCTTGTGGTCGCTGGGGCCGGTCTTCGGTACGACGTTGAAGATCGCGGTGTCGTCGGACTTGTTGCCGTTCGCCGGCGTGACGGCGGCAACGCCGTCGATCTTGGCGACCTCCTTGCCGACGGTACCGGCCGCGGCGGCCGCACCCTTGTCCTTGCCCGTGTCGACGGTGACCATCAGCGGGCCGTTGAAGCCGGCGCCGAAGGACTCGGACAGCATGTCGTACGCCTTGCGCTGCGTGGTGTCGGGCGCGGACGTGCCCTCGTCGGGCAGGCCGAGCTCCAGGCTGGTCGCCGGTACGGCGACCACGCCGAGGCCCACCACGGCGAGCAGAAGCACCGGGACCGGGCGGCGCAGTACGAAGCGTGCCCAGCGTGTGCCCAGCTTCGGCTTGGCGTTCTCGTCCCGCAGCTCGCTCACGGGCTTCTTGCGGTCCTTGCGGCGCAGCACCTTCTTGCCCGCGAAGCCCAGCAGCGCGGGGATCATGGTGAGTGCGATGAGCACGGCTATGGCGACCGTACCGGCCGCGGCCAGGCCCATCTTGGTGAGGATCGGGATGTTGACGATCGCGAGACCGGAGAGCGCCACGATGACGGTGAGTCCGGCGAACACCACGGCGGATCCCGCGGTGCCGGTGGCACGGCCCGCCGCCTCCTCCGGTTCCCGGCCGTCCGCGATCTCCGCTCGGAAGCGGGAGACGATGAAGAGGGCGTAGTCGATGCCGACGGCGAGGCCGATCATCATGGCGAGCGTCGAGGTCGTGCCGGACAGGTCGAGGACGCTGCCGAGGGCCGCGATGCCCGAGACGCCGATGCCCACGCCGATGATGGCGGTGAGGAGCGGCATGCCCGCGGCGACCATCGAGCCGAAGGTGATGATCAGGACGACCGCGGAGACCGCGATGCCGATGAGTTCGGCGGATCCGCCCATCTCCTGCTCGGCCATGACGGCGTCGCCGCCGGTCTCGACGGTGAAGCCGTCCTTGCGGGTGTCGTCGGTGGCCTCGGTCAGCGCGTCACGCGCCTTGTCGGTCAGCTCGGTGGCGGCCACCTTGTATGTGACGGACGCGTACGCGGTGGTGCCGTCCTTGCTGACGGCGTTGGCCTTGAAGGGGTCGGCGACCTCCGAGACCTGCGGACCGGCGCCCAGGGTCTTGACCAGCTTCTCGACGTCGGCCTTGGGGCCGGTCTCGGTCAGCTTCTCGCCCTCGGGGGCGCGGATGACGACACGGGCCGTGGCGCCCTCGGCGCTGGCCGCGGGGAACTTCTCGTCGAGGAGGTCGAAGGCCTTCTGGGACTCCGTCCCCGGCATGGAGAAGGAGTCTTCGGGCGGTGCGGGTGCCGCGCTCGCGGAGAAGCCGACGCCGGCGAGCAGCACCACCCACATCAGTGCTACATAGCGGCGTCGCCGGAAGGCGAGGCGGCCCAGTTTGTAGAGGAACGTAGCCACGGCGAAAGGGGCTCCCGTCGAGTTTGGCAGGCAGGGTGACACCCCCCGCGGCACGATCAGCGCACGTCAGGGCGGTCAGCAGGTTTCCTCTTAATAGTCCAGGGCTCGAACGGCCCGGAAGTCAGACTCAGAGTCGGACTCTGCGCCCACGGGCGCTGTAGTGCCGCGCACGCCAGGTCATCCTCGGGTAGGAGATGTGGTCAGAGTGTGTAGACCCCACATCACACCCTTGATCACCGGAGGCTTCACCTCCGTACCGTGGGACACCTGTTCACCCCGCAACAACTCGCCCTCATAACACCGCAATAGGAGAGATAAGGTGTCGAGTCAGCTCTCAGATACTTGTCATCACCATCCAGGAGAACCTTCGTGACTCTTGCCATCGCGCCGTCTGAAGCCGCCGACTCCTCCGACGACCCCTCGGTGGACGCCCCTGCGGCCGTCCCGTCGGACGACCCCGCGGCGGTCCTGTCGGACGACTCCGCCGCGGACCCGTCGGACGACTCCGCCGCGATCCCGTCGGACGGCGCGCCCGAGGCGGTGGCCCAAGACGCCCGTGATTTCGGAGCCTACGCACGGACCGGCGGCTGGACCTTCGCTCTGAAGGTGGCGCGCAGTGTGCGCCCCGGCGGGATGGGCGCCGACGAGACGCCGAAGGTCTCGGCGAAGGAGTTCAGCGATCTCGCCGACTGCTCCGCCGAGCGCGTCATGCGCTACTACAAAGCCTGGGACAAGGCCGCTGACGACGGTCTCGTACCCCACTTCGAGGCGCTCACGCCCGGCGAGGACATCGAACTTCCGGACTCCGACGCCTGGTTGATCTACTACACCTCCCGCTCCAGCGCTCTCTCCCCGCGCGGCACCGCGATCACGGAGGCCGCCGAGGCCGAGGGCATCCGCCCCACCAAGGCCCTGGAGGTCGCCGAGAACCCCACCGCGCTGCGGGCCGCGATCCTCGCCGACCCCGGGACCGCCGAGGCGGCGCGGCGCGCGCTGATGGACCGGCTCGGCGAGGACCCGGCGCTGCGCACCGAGCTCGTCCGCGACATCGTCCGGGCCGACGACCTCAAGAAGGCCGTCGCCGCCGAGGCGAAGGCGGGCGACCGCGTCGACTACGTACGCCAGATCGTCGACAAGGGGCAGGTCAAGACGCCTGCGGGCCAGCTGATCGACGCGCCCGCGGAGCTCAAGGAGGAGGCCGAGCGCCACCTGTCCCTCATCGACGAGCTCGACGAGGGCGAGGACTCTGGCGAGTGGGCCCGCGAGGCGTACGACACCGTGAAGGACCTGGTCGCCCAGACCGTCCAGAGCGACCCGCAGCTGAGGGTGCAGGAGCGCCGCGCGAAGTTCTACAGCAGCCTGCAGAAGGCGACGAAGGTCTTCGAGGAGCTGACCTTCGACGACGCCGAGGTCGACGACATCTACGAGGACGACATGCTGCGACGCCTCGAGGAACTGCAGCAATCGATCGCCGCGTGCATCACGGCGCTGCAGACGGCGACGGCGGGCGCCGCCGATTCCGCTGCCGCCGATCCCGCTGCCGCCGAGGAAAGCAGCTAGAGGAGACCGGCTGACCGCCGCCGGTCCCCCGCCCTCCCCGTACGTCCCGATGATGACCATGGCCCCGCCCGTACCCCTTGAGTCGTACGGCATGACCCATACGCGGAGGGATTCGCCGGACCCCGCCTCGCTCGTAGCTTCTTGATCAACGTACGAAGACCGACGTACGGAGTTGATCGAGGGGTCATGGAGCTATGCACGGCAAGGCATTCGCGCCTGAATATCAAGGCGAGTTGGGTTCGGCACTCGGGGTGAACTCCTCCTACGAGGAGGTACTGACGCAGGCGGGCCGCGCCCTCGCCGAGGCGGACACCGCGCTGGAGAGGTCGCGTGCCGCACTGGCCCTGGCCGAGGCCAACCGGCGGCTCGGCCAGGTGGACGACGCGGGCGACGCCTGGCGGCAGAGCTACCGCAGCGCACGCGCCGCGGGGGAAGCGGGCGCCATGGCCTGGGCTCTGTGGAGCGGCGGTACGCTCGCCCGCCAGTGCGGCCGGCTGCGGCTCGCCCGGCGGCTTCTGACCTGGGGAGTCGCGCTGGCCGCCGACAGCGGGGAGCGCCTCGCGCACGGCTACGCGCTCGCCGGGCTCGCCGAGACCGGACGCATCCAGGGGGACTACGCGGCGGTGGCGGCGCTCCACGAGCAACTGCTCGAACAGGGCCGGAAGCACGGCGAGGCGCGGCACATGGTGTGGGCGATGTCCGGCATCGCCCAGATGCGGCGGAACACCGGCGACTACACCGAGGCGCTCCAGCTGTTCGAGGAGTGCGTCCGGATCGCGGGCGACGCACAGGACGCGCGGGGGCGCGCCTGGTCGCTGCGCGGGGTCGCCGACGTCCTCTCGCTGCGGGGCGAGGCGGAGCGCGCGCTCACTCTGCTCTCGGAGGCGGAGGTCATCTGCCGGACCATGGATCTGGCCGGCGCACTCGCGTACAACCACAAGATGCGCGGCAACGTCCTTTACCGGGACGGGAGTTACGACGCGGCACGCGAGATGTACGCCATTGCCCTGGAGGAATTCAGCGCCATGCGCGAGCCGCGTGGCGTGGCCCTGTCCCGGCTCGGCCTGGTCAAGTCCCGTGCCAGGCTCGGCCGCGACCGGAGCGAGACGCTGACCGAGCTCGCCGAGCTGGAAAGGGACTTCGCGCGCATCGGCCTGCGGCAGGCACGGGACGGGGCCATCGCCTTCAGGAACGAGCTGGCCCCGGAGCCGAGCATGACGTGACGTGGGGCGTCACCCGGCAGGCGTGATGCGGATGCCCACCGTGCTGCTCGCGCCGCGCCGGAGCTTGCTGCCGAGCAGGGTGAGGCGGCCGACCAGGCCGTACTTGCGCGCGATGAGGGTGCGGTAGCGCGCCGTCACCTTGGGGTCGCAGATCTCGGCGGTGGCGGGGATCTGCTCGCCGGTCGGGTTGCCCCGCAGGTCGCAGGGGCCGATCAGGACGTCGGCGCGGTTGCGGATCCGCTTGACCTTCCAGGAGTCCGTGGCCGTCCAGGCACCCAGCGCGGCGCCGTCCTCGACGACCCAGACGGGGGTCGGCACCGGGGTGCCGTTCTTGCGGTAGCTGGTGACCAGCAGGTACTTACCGGCGCCGAGTCGCGTCTGTGCTACCTCGTCCACGTGCCGCTCCAGACCTCTTGTCGCCTCAGACTGTCGCCTCAGACTCAGGCTCAGTCAGCCTGTGGGGCGGATGCTACTAGCGATCAGGTTCGCCGCACGATCAAGCGTGCCTCCGGGGCCCGGACGGATCAGGGCCCCGGAGGTGTGAGCTGCGCGACGGTCAGGCGCCCCACGTGCCCTGGTTGACGGCGCAGTTCCAGCCGTTGCCGTGGACCTTGAACTTGACCTTGTAGGACCTGGTGTTCAGCAGGCGCGTCTTGACCCTGACCCCGAGGCTGGCCTTGCCCTTCAGGCTCTTGTCGTAGACGGAGACGGTCTTCGAGGTCTTGTGCGAGACCTTGCCGCCCTTCGCCTTCGCCGTGCCGAAGCGCACGTTCTTCACGTTGGTGACGGTGAAGGTGACCTTCTTGAAGCTCTTGGTGCTCTTGTTCTTGAGGCCGAAGTACAGGCCGTCGCCCTTCACCCAGCCACCCGCGCCGATGTAGAACCGGGACGTGTAGACGATGTCGATCGGGCAGCCGGAGCTCTGCGCCGAGGCAGCCGACGCCTTGGGCGCCTTCGGTGCGTCCGCTGCGGACGCGGATCCGGCCAGGCCGAGCTGAGCGGCGGTGAGAGCCCCCGCCGTGGCCAGTACCGCGGCGGTCGTACGTGCGTGGTTCATCAGACTGTCGCCTTTCCCCCTGTGGCCCTCGCGGGCCCAACTTTCGAAACGGTGCGATGCGTTCGCACAGGTCCGTCTTCGTCGCTGTGCCGCCCGTATTTTTAGCAGGCGGAGGGACATGAGGGGACATCAGTTGCCTGAGTGCACAGCACCGTGACAAAAGCCGGACAATCGCCCAGTAGACCGGAATTAGGACTTCCGCCCGCTCACATCGGCGGTGGCGCGGGGGCGGAGCCCAGCGTGGTCGTGCCCGGGGTCGCCCGGTGGGCGAGGCCGGTGCGGTAGACATCCAGGGCGGCCTCCGTCCGGCCCGTGCGCCGGAGCAGATCACCGAGGAGGCAGCACAGTGCGGCCACGTCCCCTGCCGCGCCCGCGCGTTCGAGCAGCGGCAGTCCGGCGCGGTAGTGCTCCTCAGCCGCGGCGGTGTCACCGCACTCCTCCGCGATGAGGCCGAGCAGCCGGTGCGCGGCACCCACGTGCACCGCGCCGCGTCCGGACCTGAGGACCGGGGTCCGCGCGGTCTCCGCGGGTTCTCTGTCTCCTGTCAGCAGCGGCCTCAGCAGCGCCTCGGCCTCTTGGACCTTGCCTCGTCGGCGCAGCACGTCCGCGAGTTCCACCTCGACCTGGTCGGCGTAGAGCGCGGCCCGCTTGGCGGTGAGCATGTCGTGTGCGGTGCGCAGTTCGCTCTCGGCGCGTTCCAGGTCGCCGTCCTGGGCGTGCACATAGCCGCGCATCCAGTGGCAGTGGGCGAGTTCGGTGCGGATGTGCAGCTGCTGATAGAGGCCTTGGGCTCTGGCAAGGGATGCGTCGGCCTCGGCGATACGGCCCTGGGCGATGAGCGTACGGGCCACCCCGCGATGCATCCCGGCGAGCAGCGCCGGATCGTCCACACGCGGCGAGAGCGCGAGGGCGAGTTCGGCGGCGTGTGCGGCGCGCTCGTGTGCGCCCATGTCCATGTACGGAGCGATGGACGCCGAATAGAGGAGGAGCAGCGCGTCGGGGTCGTGCAGGCCGGAGGCGTTGAGCTGATCGAGAGCGGTCTCCAACAGATGACAGGCATAACGGAGTTCACCCGTGAGCCGGTGGGCGTTGGCACGGCCACGGATCGCGGGAACGCGGCGGGGCAACGGCTCATCGGCGAGCAGCCGCTCCACGGAGGTGAAGCACTCGTGCGCGTCGTCGAGATCGCCGGATTCGAGGAGGCACTCACCGAGACCGAGGAGCGCGGCGGCCCGCTCCTCGGGCAGCGCGTGCTCGACGGCCTCGCCGCACACGGCACGGAAGAGCGCGGCAGCGTCCTTCGGAGTTCCGGTGGCGAGGGCGCGTCGCGCGTCGGTCAGACGCAGCCGCAGTTCGGCGGCGAGGCGGGCGGGGCGACCCGTCGCGAGCTCCTCGGGAGTGACGCCGAGACGCTCCGCCAAGTACCGCAGGGCCGCTTCGGAGGGCCTCGCCTTGCCGGACTCCACCGTGGAGACGTATGCGGGTGTGTACGCGGGGCGGGCCAACTGCTTCTGAGTCAGGCCGAGTTCCGTACGCAGCCGCAGGACACGGCGCCCGATCTCGGCGGCCTCGTCGAGCCGCACTCCTCCTCCAGGTCGCCCTGGCCCGCCAAGTCCACTCTCCGTCATCTCTTCGTCGCCCTCTCCGAATGCGAGCCGATCCCATCCAGGCCTGGAACACGTGGACTTGGAACGGCGTGGCGCGAACTCACCATTCCCAGCCTCACCTTGCGCCTCGGGCATTGCCTGCCTTCCCGACACCCCCTACATTGAACCGCGCCTTAAGCTCCCTTAACCCCCCACTTACGTCGCGGACTTGCCGACCGTCAGGTCCGCGCAGATCCCCGGGAGATCTTCCATGCGTAGACACGCGTCCCACATATCCCGCATATCCCGCAAGCGTCTCGCCGTGGCCGCAGGTGTCGCCCTGGCGGCAGCGCTCGCCGCCACCGCGCCGGTCGCCGCGGACCAGGGCAAGGACGGCGGCGCCGATTCCGCCGACCCCGTCGAGGTCGAGTACTTCAACGGCCCGGACAGCCACCCGCGCCACACCCAGGTCCCCGCCTCCGCCCCGCTCGACAGGAAGCAGCAGGCCACGATCAAGGACGACGGTGACGTCCTGCCGATCGTGGAGGCCGGACCGAGCGACACCAAGGTCGACGTCGTCTTCATCGGCGACGGCTACACCGCGGCCCAGCAGGAGGACTTCCACGCCGACGTGCGCACCAAGTGGAAGGAGATGGCCGCCGTCGAGCCGTACGCCGAGTACGAGGACCTCTTCAACGTCTGGGCCGTCGACGCCCACTCGCAGCAGTCCGGTGTCTCGGGCGACCCGACGAGCGACGTCCGCAAGAACACCGCCCTGGACTCGGCGTTCTTCTGCGACGACATCGAGCGGCTGCTGTGCGTCGACACCAACAAGGTCGAGGCGTACGCCAGCAAGGCCGCCGACCCCGACCTCGTCATCGTGCTCAGCAACTCCACCAAGTACGGCGGCGCCGGCTACAACGCCATCACCTCGCCCTCCGGGTACGACGGCATAGGCACCGCCTCCTCCGACCACCCCGACTCCGATCAGGTCGCCGTCCACGAGACAGGTCACTCGCTCGGCAAGCTCGCCGACGAGTACTGGTACGACGACAGCAGCTACACCGGCCCCGAGCCCGGCGAGCCCAATCTCACCAAGCTCAGCGCCGACGAGATGGCCGCGCGGAAGACGAAGTGGCACAACTGGCTCGGCCAGGAATCACCCGACGGCGGCAAGGTCGGCGCGTACGAGGGCGGCGGCTACCACGGGCGCGGCGTCAACCGCCCCACCGAGGACTCGATCATGCGCACGCTGGGCCGCGAGTTCAATCTCCCCGGACGCGAGGCGATGATCGCGGGCTTCCACAAGCACGCGCCCGTCCTCACCGGTGTCACACCCACCGACCGGCAGCTGCGCGGCACCGAGCGGATGCGCGTCGAGGCGTCCTCCCACGCACGGGTGCGCTGGTACGTCGACGGCCGCGAGGCACGGCAGGCGCGGGGCGAGAGCAGCGTGACCCCCGGCTCGCTCGGGGTACCCGCCGACGGCCAGGCGCACACCGTCACGGCACGCGCCACCGACCCGACCGACGCGGTCCGCGCCCCGGAACCACTAAGGCTCCTGACCGGCTCGCTCAGCTGGCAGGTCATGCGCTGACAGGCCGCAGCGGTCACCCAGCGGTCACCAGGGGATACTTCGGCCATGACCACGCATGCGACGCAGTCGCCGGAGGCGGCGGCACCTACGGCACCCGTCCCGGGATGGGTGCTGCGGGCCGCCGAGTTCACCGACCTCGAACCCATGGTCGAGCTGCGTGCGATCGTGATGCGACCGGATCTTGAGCGGCTCGGCCGGTTCGACGAGGTTCGGGTTCGCCAGAGACTGCGGGACGCGTTCACTCCCCGGCACACCTCGATCGTCGTCGCCGACGGCGCCTTCGCGGGCTGCGTGGCCCTGCGACCGGACGAGGACGCGCAGTGGCTCGAACACTTCTACCTCGCCCCGGCCCTCCACGGTCGCGGCCTCGGTTCGGCCGTGCTGCGCGAGCTGCTCGACCGGACCGACGCCGAGGGCGCCGACGTCCGCCTGAACGTCCTGCGGGGCAGCGCGGCCCGGCGCCTCTACGAGCGGCACGGTTTCAGCGTCGAGAGCGAAGACCCGGTCGACGTCTTCATGGTGCGCCGACCGGGCTGACTCAGCGGCGGCAGGGAGGCGAGCGCCAGGGGCGCCCGACAGAGGCGCCCGACAGAGGCGCCCGGCAGAGGCGCCCGGCAGGGAAGAATTGGCCCAGGCTTCCGATGCGTAAATGGTCCACAGGCTCGACCATTTGGCTGGCTAGCCTCCCCTCATCAGTGAAGAGACGGCCCAGCGGCCGCCTGCCCGGGGGAGCCTTGTGCCGATTCAGATCCTGCCGCCGACCGGAGCGCCACGCGTGCTCGCCGCCGCCCAGCTGAGCAATTCGCTCGGCGACGGCGCCTACTACGTGACATCGGCCCTGTACTTCACCCGGGTCGTCGGCCTCTCCCCCACGCAGATCGGGCTGGCCCTCACGGCTGCCTGGGCCATCGGTTCCGTGACGGGTGTACCGCTGGGCGCGCTGGCCGATCGCAAGGGGCCGCGCGGCACGGCGGTGCTGCTCGCCCTGGTCACCAGCGCGTCGGTCGCCTCCTTCCTGTTCATCCGCTCCTTCGTCCCGTTCCTCCTCGCGGCCTGCCTGTACGCCGTCGCCCAGTGCGCTCTCGCCGCGGCACGGCAGGCGCTGCTCGCGGGTCTGGTGACCCCCGCGGCGCGTACCGGCGTACTGGCCCACCTCCAGTCCACGCTCAACGCCGGTCTCGCCGTCGGTGCCGCGCTCGGTGGCCTTGCCCTGCGGCACGACACGCGCGGCGCGTACCTGGCGGTCTTCGCGCTGGACGCGGCCAGCTTCCTGCTCTGCGCACTCGTACTGCTCCGGCTGCCCGCGGTGCCGCGGACCGCGGCCCGCGAGCAGGGCGAGCCACGCCTGGCCGTGCTCCACGACCGTCCGTACTCCGTCATCACCGCGCTCAACGCGATCCTGCTGCTGCGAATGCCGCTGCTGAGCCTCGCGATTCCGCTGTGGGTGGTGGACCGGACGGACGCGCCGAGCTGGCTGGTCTCGGCGCTCTTCGTCCTCAACACCCTTGCGGTGATGGCCTTCCAGGTCCGTATGGCCCGTGGCGTCAGCGGACCGCGCACGGCCACGCGCGCGGTGCGGCACTCCGGTCTCGTCATGCTCGCCTCGTGCGTGGTCTTCGCGTTCTCCGCCACGGGGCCTCCGGTGTGGGCGACCGTGGCGATCCTGGTGGCGGGTGCGGTGCTCCAGGTCATCGCGGAGATGCAGCAGTCCGCGGGCTCCTGGCAGATCAGCTTCGACCTGGCACCCGCGCACCAAGTGGGCCAGTACCAGGGGTTCTTCGGCACCGGAGTCCCCGTATCCCGTACCCTCGGCCCGCTCCTGCTGACCTCGCTCCTGGTGGTGTGGGGCGTACCCGGCTGGCTGCTCCTCGGCGGGATCTTCCTCGTCGCGGGCCTCGCGATGGGTCCCGCGGTGCGGTGGGCGGAGCGCGCGCGGGCCGAGGCCGGGGCCGGGGCTGCGGAGGGTATATTCACCGGCCGACTACCGGCAGGCTGAGGAGTGGGTTCCGCGCACATGAGCGATGTCGCCGAGATCGATGAGGCAATGGTCCGCTGCCTGCTCCATGAGCAGCATCCGGACCTCGCGGACCTTGTCCTCCACGGCACGGTCACCGGCTGGGACAACCAACTCTGGCGCCTGGGCGATGATTTGGCCGTACGACTGCCGTGCACGGAACGCGCTCCGGATCTCCTGCGCAAAGAGCACCACTGGCTCCCCGCTCTGGCCCCGCGCCTTCCGCTCCCGGTGCCGACACCCCTGCGGATCAGCGCACCGTCCGCGCGCTTCCCGAAGCCCTGGACCATCGCCACCTGGGTCCACGGCGAACCGCTCGACCGCGCCACGATCAGCAGGGCCGACCACGCCGCCGACGCCTTGGCGGAGTTCCTCAGGGCGCTCCACGTGGACGCGCCCGCCGACGCACCGGCCAATCCCTTGCGGGGCGTTCCCCTCAGCACTTTCGCGCACGAGTTCACGCAGGGCTTCAAGTCCGTCGCCTCCACCGTCGATTTCACCGGTGCCCCCGACATCTGGGAGGACGCGCTCTCAGCCCCCGGCCCGGCGGGTCCGCCCCTCTGGCTGCACGGTGACCTTCATCCCGCGAACGTCGTCGTATCCGACGGCACGCTGTCCGGAGTGATCGACTTCGGTGAACTCTGCGCGGGCGACCCGGCGACCGACCTCTCGGCCGCGTGGCTGCTGCTCCCCGCGGGCGCGGCGGCACGGTTCTTCGACACGTACGCCCGCGCCGACGAGGCCACCATCCGACGCGCCCGGGGCTGGGCGCTGTACCGGGCCGTCGGGCTCGTCCACATCGGCCAGGCGGGGGAGCAGGGTCTCCCCGGCGGGAAGCCCACCTGGGGAGTCGCGGGCCGGGCAGCGCTCGCTCGTGTGCTGGCGGACAGCTGACGGCTGGCACCTGACGGCGCGCGTCTCACGTACCCACCCGCGTCGTGCGGAAGCGTGCGGCGTACGCGGACGGCGTCGTCCCCAGATGCCGGGCGAAGGCCCTGCGCAGCGTCTCGTCACTGCCCAGGCCACTGCGCAGGGCCGCGTCGGTGACGCTCGCGCCGCTTTCGAGGAGCATGCGGGCCGCCTCGAGCCTGAGGGACTCCACGTACGCGGCCGGGCTGGTGCCGAGCTGCCGCGAGAAGAGGCGGGTCAGATGCCGGGGGCTCACGGCGGCCCGCCCGGCCAGGGTCGCGAGGCGGTGGTCGGCCGCCGGGTCGGCGGCGATGGCGTCGAGGAGCGGGCGCAGCACCGGATGGCTGGTCGCCGGGGTGCGTGAGGCGGCGGAGAACTGGGACTGGCCGCCGGGCCGCTGCAGGAAGACCACGAGGTCCCGGGCGACCCGCCGCGCGGCGTCGGGGCCGTGGTCCTGCTCCACGAGAGCCAGGCAGACGTCGATACCGGCCGTGACCCCGGCCGAGGTGAGGACGGGCCCGTCCTGGACGTAGATGGCATCCGAGGTGACGGTGGTGTCGGGGTGGAGCCGGGCCAGCTTCGCCGCGTGCTCCCAGTGCGTGGTCGCCCTGCGCCCGCGCAGGAGTCCCGCCGCGGCCAGGGCGAAGGCACCGGTGCACACGGCGGTCACCCGCCCGGCCCCGCCCGCCAGTCGGGCCACGAGCTCGACCAGCTCGGGCCGTTCGGCGAAGGTGACGAGTTCGGCGTGGCCGGGAACTACGAGCGTGTCCGCGGCGCCCACGTCGTCCGCCGGCAGGTCGGCCGCGATCCGCAGTCCGGTGGAGGTCCTGACGTCCTGCCCGTCGGGGGTGCAGACCCGCACGGTGTAACCGCCGCCGGTGTACCGGGCCGCGGTGGCGAAGACCTCCAGGGGAGCCGCGACGTCGAGAAGGCGCACGCCGTCGAAGGCCAGTACGTAGACGTGGTGGGGGCGGGGTCCGTCCGGCGGTTCGGGCACGGCTCCACGGTAGCGGCAGAGCGTGTCCAGATGTGTGGGGTACCTGTCCGCAGGGACATCGCCGTCGGACGTGTGCGTCGAGCAGGCTGGTGCCAGCAGCCGACAGAGACCCGCACACCCCCGCCCCCTCCCCCGCCCTCCTCGACGACAGGAGTCACGCCATGACCGTCCACACTTCCTCCGCCGCCGGAGTGTCCGTGCCGGACACCAAGCTGGCCGCCGCGGCCACCGAACTGGTCCGGGACACGACGAGCGAGCTGATCTATCACCACTCCCGCCGTGTCTTCTGGTTCGGCAGCCTGCAGGGCGGCCGGCGCGGGCTGAGCTTCGACCCCGAGCTGCTCTACATCGGCGCGATGTTCCACGACCTGGGCCTGGGCGAGCGGTTCCGGGACAGCGGCCGCCGCTTCGAGGTGGACAGCGCCGAGGAGGCCCGCGACTTCCTGCACGGACACGGCGTACCGGAGGACAGCGTGCGCCGGGTGTGGACCGCCATCGCCCTGCACACGACCCCGGGCATCCCCGAGTTCATGGAGCCGGAGGTCGCCCTGGTCACGGCGGGGGTGGAGTACGACGTCCTGGGCATCGGATACGACGACCTGACCGCCGAAGACCGCGCCGAGATCACCGCGCTGCACCCCCGTCCCGACTTCAAGCGGCGGATCCTGGAGGCATTCACCGAAGGCATCGCCCCCAAGCCGGAGACCACGTTCGGAAACGTGAAGGCCGACGTCCTGGAGCACTTCGTCCCCGGCTACACCCGCGGCGACTTCGTCGAGGTCATCCGGAACTCACCTTGGCAGGAGTAGAGGAGGAGCGGAGGAGCGGAGGGGGAGCCACGGCGCGGCGCCGCCCCGCCCACTCCACTCGTCGGAGTGAGTCCACCTGTCAACTCAGGGTTGACACCCTTTCAACTGTCAACCTAACGTTGACATATGACGCAGCCCCTGCAGCCCACGCAGCCCATCCGTCTCGACGATCTGATCCAGGCCATCAAGAAGGCCCACCCCGAAACGCTCGACCAGCTCTCCGACGCCGTGATCGCCGCCGATCACCTCGGTGATGTCGCCGACCATCTGATCGGCCACTTCGTGGACCAGGCACGCCGCTCGGGCGCCTCGTGGACGGAGATCGGCAAGAGCATGGGGGTCACCCGGCAGGCGGCCCAGAAGCGGTTCGTGGCCAAGGACCCCGGCGAGATGTCCGACCTCGACCCGCGACAGGGCTTCAGCCGGTTCACCACCCGGGCGAAGAACGTCGTCATGGCATCACAGGAGGAGGCCCGCGCGGCGGGCAACGACGAGATCGGTCCCGGCCATCTGACACTCGCCCTGCTGACCGAGCCGGACGCTCTCGCCGCGAAGGCACTGGCAGCACAGGGGAGTTCGCTCGACGCCATCCGCGAGAGCGTCACCGAGGCGCTGCCTCCCGCGGTCGGCGAGGTGCCCGACCTCATCCCGTACGACGCGGGGGCGAAGAAGGTCCTGGAGCTCACTTACCGCGAGGCACTCCGGCTCGGCCACAACTACATCGGAACCGAGCACATCCTGCTCTCACTCCTGGAGGCGGAGGGCGACACGGGCACCCTCGCCCGACTCGGCATCGACAAAGCGGCCGCCGAGACGAACATCATCGAGGCCCTCGAGGCGATCCGCAGCTCCCTCAACCAGGTGTGACGGAACCCCAGTCGGCCGCGCAGCCGCCCGTCCCGGGCTCCCGCCCCGCCGCCGCGCGCGCCCGCGCCGCCTCCCGGACGGCCGCCCGGCGTGATATCGACGACGGGAACCTCCAAGGGCACGGAAGGCGAAGGCGGCTCGGTCGGGGACGGGGACACAGGCGTCATCCTGTCGTGAGCGAGGGACTACGCCAGATTCCCTGTCACGATCTCAGCGCCTGGGCTCACTGCCCGGTTCCACCGCCGACTTCCGAGGGCACATCAGCCGGGGCGATGTCCCCCTCCAGCCTCCGCAGCCGCTCCGAGTCGCAGACGCGCGGGCAGGTGCCGCATGCCTCGGCGGCACGGATCGTGTAGTACAGGCAGCAGCCGAGACGGGTACGGGTCGGGTGCCGCTCGCCGTCGCGGGTCGTCAGGTGGCGGAAGTCGGCGCCGCCCGGGAAGGGGGCGACCGGGCCGGGGAGCAGGGCGTCCACCGCCCGCAGCGCCTCGTCCTCCTGGCCGAGCATGCGCCCCAGGTACCAGATCCCGGAGATGAGATCGTCCCCTGCCATGCCCCACAACACTCGTTGCCTGCGACGGAGTTGAGGGCCCATCGCTGTGAGCAGCGGCCGCATGTGCGCGACGACGACGGCGCGGAGTTCGACGCGGAGCGCCTCCTCGTCGGGCAGGACCCGGGTTCCGGGGAGCCCGGCCGCCGGGTCGTCCGGGAGGCAGGCGAAGGAGCCGGGGACGACCTCGAAGGTGCCGGTCTCCATGTCGACGCGCACGTCCTGCGGCCGGACCCGCGGCACACGCCGTTCCAGGTACCAGGCGCCGCTCATCAGCAGCGAGACCGACCAGAGGTAGCCGTGCAGGGCGCGGGAGGCGGCGACATCGGGGCGGGGGGTGTGGTCGTGGCCGACGCGGACGCGGGCGGCCTCCGCGTCGACGAATGCTTCCCGGGCATCTTGACGCGACGTCAGTTCGGCACCGGTGAACCACCCGTACCCCGCGACGGAACCGGGTCGCACCACCGTGACGGCGAGCGTCTCACAGTGCGCGGCGAGCCGTTGGTAGGTCGCGGCGAGCAGGTCGGCGGGGATCAGGGCGGTGGCGGTCGGCGCCAGGTCCGGGGCCACGGTCAGCGGCACTGGTACTCCTCGGAAAGCAGGTCCATCGATGGCTCGCCGGTGGATCCGTCCACCGCGAACTAGGTAAGGCTTACCTTATTTTCCTTGAGTTTGCCTCATCGCGAACGGCGCGCCGCGCACCTTCCCGTGGCGAGTGGTCCGACCACCACGGCGAATTGACATCATTAGGCATACCTAACCTAAACTCTCACCCCGTGTCCAAGATCGCTAGGGCCGTCCCGCCAGACAGCCTTTCCGCGCGGCGGTTCCGTCTACTCGCCGCCGGATTCGGTGCGTTGGCGCTGTGCGCACGAGACGTGGATGTCGGGCATCAGTGTCCAAGCCGTGGAGTACGTCCTTGAGGACGTGGCCAAGGCGACAGACATCGAACCGCCGACGAGATCGGCGCCCCTCCCTGCCATCCTCATCCGCTCGCACCCTGAAGTGGACTCACCCATGCGGCTGTACGTCCTTGCCCGCAACCCCACCGACTCCGTCACCGAAGGCTTCCTGCCCGCCGCGCACGGGCTCGGCCTCGACGTCACCCTTCTCACCGATCAACCGGACGCCCACCGGCGCGGTCCCGCCCAGGAGATCCTGAGGGGCCTGGAGATCCTTGAGTGCGATGTACGCGATTTCCGCGCCGTCATCAGCCGGATCTCCGCACACCACTCCCCCGGCGCCGTCTTCACCAACAGCGACCATCTGCAGACTGGGGCCGCGCTGGCCGCCGAATACTTCGGGCTGCCCGGCAAGGACTGGCGGACGGCGTTGCGCACCAAGGACAAGGCGCAGATGCGGCGCCATCTCGCGGCCGCGAGCGTCGACTCCGTCTGGTCGGCGGAACTCTCCGCGGGACAGGATCCGGCGGAACTCCGCGCACTCGACGTGCCGTTCCCGTGCGTGGTCAAGCCGCGGGAGGGCGTGGCGAGCGAGGACGTGGTGCTGGTCGACGGGCCCGGGGAGCTGGAGCGGCGGTGCGCGGAGATTCAGACACGGCGGCCGGGCGCCGCGCTGGTCGTCGAGGAGTATCTCGCCGGGGAGCTGTGCACCCTGGAGACTCTGGGCGATGGCCGGGTCCGGCACGTCCTGGGTGGCTTCCGTACCGAGGTGTCACCGCCGCCGTACTTCATCGAGGAGCGGATGACGTTCGTCCCGGCGCATCCGGAGGCGGTGACGGCTCAGGTCCTCGCCCAACTGGACGCGCTCGGTGTGGGGTTCGGCGCCTGCCACACGGAGTTCGTCGTGGCGGCGGGACGGGCACGGCTCATCGAGGTCAACTACCGCGCCATCGGCGATCAGTGCGACCTGCTCCTCGCCCAGCTCCTGGACATACCCCTCTTCGAGTACATCCTCCGTACGCATCTGGGCGAGCCGCTCCCCTCGGACCTGGGCGCGCGGACGGACGGCAGGGCCCGGCTCGACTACCCGTGCGCGCGGAGCGCGGGAACGCTGACAGCCGCTCCGCGTTCGTGCGAAGTGACGCTGGGCGGCGTACGGCTGACGTACCGACCGCTGCGGGAAGTCGGTGAGCGGCACGAACTGCACGGCACCAACCGGGACTTCCTTGGCGTGGTCCGCGCCACCGGCACCGAACAGGCAGCGGTGGACCGAGCCGTGGCGGACTTCCTGGCCGAGCATCGCTGGGAGATCACACCGTGATGGGAGGTACGGGCAGTACGGGAGGTACGGCCGGGGCCGCTTCCCCCACCGACAGCGTAGGTGCGGGCCTGGACGTCGAGGGTGAGCTCCTGTTACGCGTGCTGAGCGCTCTCCTGCGCGAGGACGTGGTGGGGTGGCGCACCGGGAGCGGCGTGGTGCGGCATTCGGACGGCTTGTGGCTGAGGCTGCCGGTGGGAGCGACGGTGCGGGACGATTCCGCGACAGCTGAGGCCACCGCCAGGATCCCCGCACCCCGGCCCGGCGACGCTCTGCTGATGCCCGTCCGCGCGGACGGCTATCAAGGGACGTACGCGGCTCGGCTCCCGCTGCTGCGGCGGGAGTCCGACGGCTCCGAGCTCACTGACGCGGGTGGCATTCTGTCCGCCCTGCGTGACCTCGCCGACCCCGTGGACCGTGGTGGGTTCGATGCCTTCGCCGCGGAGTGCGGGCAGGCGCTCGACGCCATGCGGCTGCACGCCGGAACGAAGGACGAGGCGGACACCCTGCTCACCGGCCGTCACGGCGCGGACCCCGCCGCCTGGAGCGGACTCGCGGGAGGTCTCGGCTACGACACACTCGCCGCGCGGGCGGATCATCCTGTGTATCCGACCTCGCGCGGCCGGTCCGGGCTCTCCGTTGCCCAACTGCGCGCGTACGCACCCGAGTTCCACCCCACCTTCGCGCTGCGGCAGCTCGCCCTGCCCCGCGAGGCCGTCACCGTCGGCGGAAGCACCGATGCCTGGCTCTCCCCCGGCGCAGCCGGAGCACCCGAGCTCGAAGGGAGCCATCTCCTGCTCCCCGTGCACCCCTTGACCGCGGATGGCCCCCTGCGGGACGCGCTGCGGGAGGCGGGGCTCGCCGGACGGGCCCAGCTCATCGACGCCCCCGGACCCGATGCCGTACCGACCCTGTCGATGCGTACCGTCGCTCTCTCCCGCGATCCCACGCGGCACCTCAAACTGCCGCTCGCCACCGCGACACTGGGCCTGCGCAATCGGCGTACGATCAAGCCGGGCACCCTCACCGACGGTGCCGCGGGCCAGCGCCTCATCGAAGCCGTCATCGCCCGCGAGCCCAGGTTTCAGGGGGTCGTCCTGCACGCGGACGAAACCCGCTTCGCCCACGCCGGGCATGAACTCCTCGCCGTGCTGCTGCGCCGCTACCCCGCCGGGCTCGAAGGCGCCGTCGTCGTACCGATGGCCGCGCTCATGTGCCCGGCACCCGGTGGCGGCGGCCGGCTGCTGATCGACCACCTCGCCGACCGCTTCTACGGCGGCGATCCCCTCGCCCTCCTGGACGCCGTACTCACCCTCCTCTTCGACTGGCAGACCACCCTCTTCGCGTACGGGATCGCTCTGGAATCGCACCAGCAGAACATCTCCCTGGTGATGGACGAGCACACGGGCGACGGCCGGGGCCGCCGCACGCGGCTGCGGCTGCTGTTCAAGGACAACGACGGGCCGCGCGTCAACCTCGCCCGGCTGCGGGACGTCATGGGGCGACAGGCGCCGGGCCGTGCGGAGTTCGACGACAAGAGGATCTTCGTCGACGGGGATCGTCCCGTGCTCGATCTGTTCACCACCATCACCGTCCACCTCTGCGCGGGCGCCTACGCGTTCGGGCTCGCCCGGCACGGCCACGCCCCGCTGGAGCGGCTGCTCCGGCTGGTGCGCGAGAGACTCACCGAGGCCGTCGAGCGGCTCGGCACGGGTCCCGGCGAGCCGGGCGCGCTCCTGCGGGCGTATGTCCTTGACGCTGCGGCACTGCCCGTCAAGGCAATGGTCACCGCGGGCACCCTGCTCTCCAAGGAGCGCTCCGGGGCCGCCGACATCAACAAGCACTACACGACAGGGCCCAACTACCTCCGATGGACGGCAACTTCATGATGGCCGGCGCACCGTCGGCACCCGCCCCAACAGAGGGCTCGACCGTGGGCTTCAGCCTGTCCGCGCCCCTGCCGACCGGCACCGCGATCGCTCTGATACCCCTGGCCGCCGCCACTCTTCCCGCCCTGTTCCGCCGCTCGCCCCGCATCCGCTGGAGCCGTTGATGTCCTTGCCGACCGGCACGTTCACCGCCCCGTCCGCACTGCCCGCCAAGGCCGCCGCCCTCCCCGCGGGCACCCCCGTCGCCGGCGCCGCGCCCACCCGTCTGCCCAGCGCCGACCAAGCGGTCACGCACACCCTCCTCAACTGCCTGCTGCGTGAGGTCTCGGGGCCCGAGCACCAGACCGCCGTCGTCGACGGCGATCTCCTGCTCAGGCTGCCGCGCCGCGGAGTTCTCCTGCGCGTCGCACTGCGCCGGACGTCCCTCCTCGGCGCCCATCGCTTCACCGGTCCCGTGACCGAGCAGCGGGACGGCGGCTGGAGGGAGGTGGACTGGCCGCGGCTCGCCGAGTACACGCACGCCGAGCTCTCGCTGCGCACGGGCGTGAGCAACGAGGAGTTCCTCGATCAGATCGCCTCCAGCCATGAGGGCGTCAGCGCCGCGATCGCCGCCGACCGCCCGGCGCCCGCCACGGCGACGGCGCCCGCCACGAGAACCGCCACCGCCACCGATGCGGACCCGAAGTGGCTCGCGGACTACCTCGCGTCCGAGCAGTCCCTGCTGTTCGGCCACCGCTTCCACCCCACCCCCAAGGCCCGCGGCGGCGACCTCGCCGACTGGTCCGCGTACGCCCCCGAAGCCGCGGCCGCCTTCCCGCTGCGCCACCTCGCCGTACGGGACCATCTCATCGCCGAGGAGTCGGCGCGACCGGGTGCCACGGACCCGCTGGACCGGCTCGGGGCCGTGCCGGACGGCTACCGGCTGCTTCCCGTGCACCCCTGGCAGTACGGCCTGCTGCGGGAGCACCCGGGGCTGCGCGCTGCCCTGGACCGCGAGGACGTCGTCGACCTGGGGCCAGGCGGCTCCCCCTTCGCGGCCACCGCCTCCGTACGCACGCTGTACGACGGTGACACCTTCCTGAAGTTCAGCCTGAACGTCCGCATCACCAACTGCCTTCGAAAGAACGCGCGTTACGAGCTGTCGGGCGCCGTCGCTCTCACCCGCGTACTCGAAGGCGCCCTTGACGATCTCGCCGTCCGCTTCCCGGACAGCGCCGTGCTCCGCGAGCCCGCCTACCGCAGTCTGGCGCTCGCGGACCCCGACGGCAGCCTTGACCTCGCCCTCCTGGAGGGCTTCGGCGTCATCGTCCGTGAAGGCCTGACCGGGCGGCTCCGTCCCGGTACGACGCCGCTGCTCGCCGGGGCCGTCGCGGACGAGTATCCGACGGGGCCGGGCCATATCTCCCGCCTGCTCGGCGGCGCGGGGCCGCAGCGGGCTCTCCAGTGGTGGCGGACGTATCTGCGGCTCCTGCTGCCGCCTGTGCTCGCCGCGTACTTCGACCACGGCCTGGTGCTCGAACCGCATCTGCAGAACGTCCTCGTCTGCGTGGACGACGACGGCATGCCCGCCCAGGTGCTCTTCCGCGACCTAGAGGGCACCAAGCTCCTCCCCGAGCGGCATGCCAAGACCCTGGCCGCGCTCCCGCCCGAGGTCGCGGGCCCGATGACGTACGACGCGCAGCGCGGCTGGGACCGGGTCGTGTACTGCCTCCTGGTCAACCACGTCGCCGAGCTGCTCGCCGCCCTCGCCGACCTCCATCCGCACACCGAGCCCGCCCTGTGGTCCGAAGTCCGTTCCGCTCTCCAGGAGTTCGCCGACACGCACGGCTGCCCGCCCCGGCTCAGCGCCCTGCTCGCCGGAGTGCCACTGCCCGCCAAGGCCAACCTGCTCACCCGCTGGGAGCGCAAGGCCGACCGGGACGCGGGTTATGTCCGTCTCACCTCCCCCTTTCCGCTCGCCGAGCATGTGCGGGACCCGGGCGCCCGCACCGACGCACCTTGGAGCACCGCCGGATGACCGTCCCCACTCCCGCCGTACGTGAGCGTGCCCTCGATCTGGCTCCGGAGGAACTGCCCGCCTACCTGTACGACCTGTCGGCCCTTGACGCCCATGCCGCCGCCGTGCGCGCCGCGCTCCCCCGGCAGGTCGAGCTCTACTACGCCGCCAAGGCCAATCCGGAGCCGGAGATACTGACCGCGCTCGGCCCGCACGTCGACGGCTACGAGGCCTCGTCGGGCGGCGAACTCGCCCATGTCGCGAAGGCGGCGGCGGGGCGCCCGCTGGCCTTCGGCGGACCCGGCAAGACACCGGACGAGATCACAGCCGCCCTTGAGCTGGGCGTTGAGCGCTTCCACGTGGAGAGCCCGTACGAGCTGCGGATGCTGGCCGCGCTGGCCGCCCGCGTCGTGCCGCACACCAGCGTCGGCGTCCTCCTGCGGTTCAACCTCCACCTGAACGACGCGTCTGTGGCCGGAAGTTCACTCACGATGGGCGGGCGCCCCACTCCGTTCGGCATCGATCCGGTCGACGCGGACGGTGTGGTCTCCGGCTTCAGCGGCGGCGGCTTCCCTCAGCTTCATCTGCTCGGCGTGCACGCCCATTTGGCCAGCGGGCTCGACGCACCGCGGCAGCTCGCGGTCGCCGAGTCCGTCGTGGCCTGGTCGCAGGCGCTCTCCCGGCGGCACGGCGTCCGGCTGACGGAGGTGAACGTCGGCGGCGGAATGAGCGTGGACTACGCCGACCCCGGCGCGCGCTTCGACTGGGCCCGGTACGGCGACGGCCTAGCCCGGATCTGCGCGGCGCATCCTGAACTCACGCTCCGCATCGAGCCGGGGCGGGCACTGACCGCGTACTGCGGTTGGTACGCCACAGAGGTTCTGGACGTGAAAGAGAGCCACGGCGAGGAGTTCGCCGTGGTGCGCGGCGGCACCCACCACCTGCGCACCCCCGCGGCCAAGGGCCACGACCAGCCCTGCGCCGTGCTCCCGGCGCGGGAGCCCTGGCCCCACCCCTGGCCACGGTCCGAGGCGCTGCAGAACCGGGTGACGTTCGCGGGGCAGTTGTGCACTCCCAAGGACGTCCTGTCCCGGCGCGTTCCGGTGGCGGGGCTACGGGCCGGGGACCGGGTGGTGTTCGCGATGGCGGGCGCGTACGCGTGGAACATCTCGCACCACGACTTCCTCATGCATCCGGGACCGGGCTTCCACTTCCTCCCGTAGCACCGCTCAATACCTCTTTGGTGCCCCTCAATACCCCTTGGACCATCGCACGACGTTGCGCAGCGGCTCTCCGCCGACGAACCGCCGCCAGTTGTCCTCGAAGAGATCGAGTATCCGCTGGGTCTCGTCGCGTGAGCCACCCGCGGTGTGCTGGGTGAGGATGACGTTCGGGCAGCTCCACAGCGGGTGTCCGGCGGGCAGCGGCTCCTCGCGGGTGACATCGAGGGCCGCGCCGCCGAGTCGGCCCGAGCCCAGGGCCGCGACCAGTGCGTCCTCGTCGGCCAGGGTGCCGCGCCCGGCGTTCACGAAGACCGCGCCGGGGCGCAGCCGGTCGATGCGCCGCCGGTCGAAGAGGTCGGCGGTCTCGTCCGTACCCGGCAGCAGACCCACGACGATGTCGAAATCGGGCAACCGGGCGTCGAGTTCCTGCCGGGTGCGGATGTCGCCGTCACCGCGTGCGAAGTGCGCGACGGAGCAGCCGAAGGGCGCGAGGAGTTCGGCGAGACGCAGGGCGATGGCTCCCCTGCCCAGGATGAGGACGTTCGCGCCGCCCAGGAGTCGAAGCCCCGGCCGTACGTCGAGTCTCGACCAGGTCTCCCCCGCGCGGAGTCCGGTCAGCACGTCGATACCGCGGTAGAGCGCGAGGATGCCGGCGAGGCAGGTCTCCGCGACCGGATCGGCGAAGAGCCCTCCGAGATTGGTGACGGCGAGGCGCTGCCCCAGGACAGGCCAGTCGAGGCCGGTGTACCGGTCGATGCCGACGGACGTCAGCTGCATCCACCGCAGGTGCGGCGCTTTCGCCACCCAGTCCGCTCTCGGGTTGCCGAGTGCGATGTGGGAGTCGGCGAGGACCTGCGCGTCGCCGATCGAGTCGGAGTCCGGTTCGGTGAACCAGACATGCCCCGGTGCGATGGCGCGCAGCCGCTCCTGTTCGGCGGTGTCGAGCGCCAACTCGACATAGAGGACGGCGTCCGGTGGCAGGGCAGCCCGGTCGGCGACCTGCGGAGCGTTTGGTGCACGGACCATTCCTGATACCCCCGTGGTAAGGAAAGTGCTGGTGAACGCACGTTCACCGAATTTAGGGCTTCCGCTCCACGGAGGTCAACAGCGGGCCTGCGGGGTCAGGCTCCTGTCGTGGAGCCGGGCCTGATGATCATGAGTACGGTGACGGTGGCCCAGAGCAGGTTGAATACGCCGGTGTACATGGCGAGTCGGGTACTCGCGCGCTCGCCCAGGACCACCGTGCCCGCCCCGTCGGCCAGTTGGCCGCCCTCGCCGTCACCGCCTTCCCCTGCCACCGCCGCGAGTGCCGCCTCCTGACGTGGCAGAACCAGGATGATGAGCACCACAGCCGCGGCCATCGTGAGGACGATCGATGCGATCAGCCAGGCGCTGGTGAGCACGTTCAGGCTGCTTGCGGTCGCGAACCCGGTGACCGGGACGGCGACGCCGACGAACGCGTACACGGAGCAGATCCGCTGCAGCAGACGCAGCGAGGAGACGGCCGCCGTGTCCTGCGGGTCGGCCCGCGCCCGGCGCAGGGTGGCGGGGAACATGCTGGAGGCCACGGTGACCGGGCCGATGGCGATGATGGCGGCCAGCACATGGAGCGTCAGGAAGAACTTGGTCACGGCAGAAGCCCTCGGGATTCCGGAGAACGGGGGAACGGGGGGAACGGGGGGAACGGGGGGGAACAGAGAACGGGCAACGAGGACCGGGGAAATCTGGCGGCTCCCCGATCGGGGCCCAGAGGCCGAGACTAGCCAGCGCCCGCATCCGTCGACAGTGGCATTAGTGACATGCTTCGCACAGATAACGCCATCGGCTCTTCAGGCAGCTCATGAGGTGTGAGCACGTCACATCTCCAGGCCGCAGGCTTGGCGGGATGGTGACTCTGGCTTACATTTCCGCCATGCACACCGTGGCCGTCCTGGCGCTTGACGCCGTCATTCCGTTCGACCTGTCGACCCCCATCGAGGTCTTCAGCCGCACCCGGCTGCCGGACGGGCGGGCCGGCTACCGAGTGCGGGTCTGCGCCGCCGCGCCGCGGATCGACGCCGGTCTGTTCACGCTCCAGGCGCCGTGGGGCCTGGAGGGGCTCGCGGACGCGGACACGATCATCGTGCCCGGCATCTCCGACGTCTCCCGGCCTGTTCCCGACGCGGTGCTCGACGCACTGCGGGACGCCGCGGCCGACGGGACGCGGATCGCCTCCATCTGCGTGGGCACCTTCACGCTCGCCGCGGCCGGCCTGCTGTCCGGGCTCCGCGCCACCACGCACTGGCTGGCGGCCGGCAAGCTCGCCGAGTGCTACCCCGACATCGACGTCGACCCGGATGTCCTCTACGTCGACAACGGGCAGATCCTGACGTCCGCCGGTGCCGCCGCGGGCCTCGATCTGTGTCTGCACCTGATCCGCCGCGACTACGGGTCCGCCGTCGCCGCCGACGCGGCCCGCCTCTCGGTGATGCCTCTGGAACGCGAGGGCGGCCAGGCCCAGTTCATCGTCTCCGAGGCGCCGCCCACACCACAGGGATCGGAACTCGAGCCACTCCTGCGCTGGCTGGAGGAGAACGCCGAGCGCGAGCTCACTCTGGAGGACATCGCGGGCCGGGCGGGCATGAGCACCCGGACCCTGTTGCGCCGCTTCCGTGAGCAGACGGGCAGTACGCCGCTGCAGTGGCTGCACCGCACGCGGATCCGGCAGGCCCAGCACCTGCTCGAAACGACGGGGCACTCCGTCGAGCGCATCGCCGTACAGGTCGGCTTCGGCTCACCCACTGCCTTCCGTGACCGCTTCAAGCGTGTCGCAGGGGTCAGCCCGCAGGCCTATCGCAAAGCGTTCCAGTGACCGATGGCCTGTGACCGCTGCCCCTGAGGTCTCGATGTGCGGCGCTCAGGCCTTCCGCGCCTCGACGAGGCACCAGTTGGGGCTCCCGTCGGCACGGCGACCGAACTCGTCCAACGCGTGCAGCCGCACAGTGAACCCGGCCCGGCGCAGGTCCTCAAGCACGCCTCGCAGCGGGAAGGTCCGGTAGTACATGACGAACGGCGGACGCCACAGCAGATTCCGCACCCGCATCACCCCGTCGAAGCCGAGCAGCGCCCAGTACAAGGGCGATGTCATGGGCTGCGGCGCCCCGATCGGGAAGGCGAAGACCCCTCCGGGCCGCAGCACCCCGCGGATCTCCGCGAACAGCCGTGGCCGCTCGGCGGGCAGGAAGTGCCCGAACGCCCCGAAGCTCACCGCCAGGTCGAAGGCCTCGGCGAACGGCAGGGCACGGGCGTCGGCCCGCACCCACTCCACCGCGGGCCCACCGTCTTGATGCTCCACGCGGCCCCCATGCTCCGAAGCGGCCTGCGCCCGGGCCAGCATCCCGGCGCTGAAGTCGACGCCGGTCACCCGCTCCCGGCACAGCGGCAGCAGCGTCTCCACGCCCGCGCCGGTGCCGCAGCAGACATCCAGACCCGCGTCGAAGGGCCCGAGGCCACGCAGTGAATCCGCGACCGCGTGCAGCATCCGGGCGGGCGTGCGGAACGGGGTGTGGTCGAACTTCGGGGCCAGCAGGTCGTAGCCGTCCTCGATGGAGGAGAGCGCCTGCACGGCCAGTTCCCGGAGTGTGGGTCCCTGAGAGGTGAACACCGTCCCCACCCTAGTCAGCGGCGGGGCGTGGCCGGACCACGCCCCGCACCGCCGTCTGTCGAGGAACCAGCTGCGGAACTAGCTGGTGAAGAACTCGCTGACCTGCTCCGCGAACTGCTGCGGGCTCCCCTCGTGCACCGAGTGCCCGACCGGGATCGTGATCATCCGGGAGTCGGGGATCGCCGTGGCCATGTCGGGGATGTGCTCCTGCGGCATGCTGCTGTCCGGGCCGCCCGCCACGATCAGGGTCGGTGCGACGATCTCACCGAGGCGCTCGGCCCACTCCGGGTCCGGGTCGAAGATCTGGGCGCGGACCGCGGGGGACACGGGCCAGTCGAAGTCGATGGCCTCGTCGGGGCGGGGAGCGTCGACCATGTCGCGCGGATAGGGCGGCGGCGTCTCCTCCAGGACGAGACGCTCGACGCGGTCAGGGTGATCCTCGGCGAGCAGGTACGCCACGACCCCGCCCATGGAGTGGCCGACGACGCCGACGCGGTCGAGGCCCAGCTCGTCCAGGAAGCCGAGCACGTCGTCCCGCATCAGCTCGACCGAGTACTCGTCCGGCCAGTCGCTCTCCCCGTGCCCGCGCAGATCAATCGCGTACACCCGCCACTCCTCGCCGAGCACCTGCCCGACCTGCTCCCAGGTCGCCGAGGAGCCGCCGAGCCCGTGCAGCAGCACGACGGGCGCTCCGTACGAGTCGCCCCAGGTCCGATAGGCCAGGCGTACGTCGCCCACATCCACCACTGCGTGATCGTTCATGGCCCTGACGCTACAGCGCATGGCCCGACCCATTGAGCAGTGGCCTGGACCCATGCTAGAAAGCGCTTGCTCTTTCAGCTTCCCGCGGATCCCACCCGCCCCATCCGCTCCCCTGCCTCTCCCCGCCTCCACCATCGGAGACCCCATGCACTCTCCCTGGTCCCGCCGTACGTTCCTGCTCACCACCGGCGGCTCCGCTCTCGCCCTGACGGCCTCGGGGCTGCTGCCCTCCGACGAGGCGGAGGCGGCGGTGGCTGCCGACGAGTACGCGGCGCTGCGCGCCAAGTGGCGCACCTTGATACTCGGCGAGGGGTTCTCGCCCACGGCCGAGCCCTTCAAGAGCCGCCTCGCCGCACTCGGCACCACCGCGAGAGAGCTGCGTGCCACCATGGCCCCGGCCGCGGGCTCCCTGTGGCCGGACGCCTCCTACGCCGATCCCGATCCGGACACCGACCAGGAGTCCTACGGCTACTCGGCGAACATGGTGACCGGCTACAGCAGGCTCAGCACCATGGCCCAGGCCTACCGGCAGGAGGGGACGGGCCTGACCGGCGACGCGGGTCTGAAGGCCGACATCCTCACCGGTCTCGACCATCTCCATACGCAGGTCTACAACGAGACCCAGGCGCGCTTCGGCAACTGGTACAGCTGGCAGATAGGCGCCCCGCAGAGCCTCCTCGATATCTGCGTGCTGATGTACGACCAGCTGTCGGCGACCCAAGTGGCCAACTACTGCAAGACCGTGGACCACTTCGTGCCCGACTCGGCGGTGGGCAGCTACACCGGGACGAGCACCGGCGCGAACCGTGTCGACCTGTGCCGGGTGCTCGCGCTGCGCGGGGTCGTCGGCGCCGATGCCGCGAAGATCGCGCTGGCCAGGGACGCCCTCTCCCCCGTCTTCCCGTACGTGACGTCCGGCGACGGCCTCTACACCGACGGCTCGTTCATCCAGCACACCACCGTGCCCTACACGGGGTCGTACGGATCGGTGATGCTCGGCGGGCTCGGCATGCTCTTCTCCCTGCTGCGCGGCTCCAGTTGGGAGGTCACGGACACCAAGAAGCAGATCATCTTCGATGCCGTGGAGAAGGCGTGGGCCCCGTTCATCTACAACGGTCTCGTCATGGACGGCGTCGCGGGCCGGGCCATCAGCCGCGGCCTCTCCATCTCCGACGCCACCAGGACTCAGGCCGACGACCATCGGCGCGGCCACCCCATCATGTCCGCCGTGGTGCTGCTCGGTCAGGGTGCGAGCGCCGCGGAGAACGCGCGCTGGCGCGGTCTGGTCAAGGGCTGGATGCGGCGCGACTACTACAGCCCGCCGCTGAGCGACTCCTCGCTCGGCCTGACAGCGCTGGCCCGTCTGAAGGGGGTCGAGGACGACGCTTCGGTGAGCGCGATCGCCGAGCCCACCGGCCACCGGATCTTCCCCGACATGGCCCGCGCCACACACCGGCGCCCCGGCTGGGCGGCTTCGATCAGCATGGCCGATCCCCGCATCACGTACTACGAGACGGGCAACGGCGAGAATCTGCGCGGCTGGCACACGGGCTCCGGCATGCTCTATTGGTGGGGCGACACCTACGCCAACGGGCAGTACAGCGACGCCTTCTGGCCCACCGTCGACCCGTACCGGCTGCCCGGCAGCACGGCGTCGCGCAAAGCGCTCGCGGACGCGGCGGGTGGCGACTGGGGCGCGTCGCGGCCGGACGTGAAGTGGGTGGGCGGCGCGAGCGACGGTCAACGCGCCTCCATCGGGCAGTACTTGAAGGGCCTGCAGAGCACCCTGCGCGCGAAGAAGTCCTGGTTCTGCCTGGACGACGCGATCGTCTGCCTGGGCGCGGGCATCGTCTGCACGGACGGCACCGCGGTCGAGACGACCGTCGAGAACCGCAACCTCGGCCCGACGGGCACCGCCCCCTTCCAGGTGGACGGCCTCACCAAGCCGACCACCGCCCCTTGGTCGGCGAGCCTGAGCGGCGCCAAGTGGGCACATATCGGGGGCCACGGCGGTTATGTCTTCCCGCGCGGCGCGACGGTGAAGGCGCTGCGCGAGGAGCGCAGCGGCAAGTGGAGCGACATCAACAAGGGCGGCGCCACGACCGCGCTCGCCCGCAAGTACCTCACGATGTACGTCGACCACGGCACCGCCCCCACGAACGGGACGTACGCCTACGTCCTGATGCCCGGCGCGAGCGCGGCGCAGACGGCGGCCCGGTCGGCGGACGCCGGATGGCTTCAGGTCCTGGTCAACTCCGACAGTCAGCAAGGGGTTTCCGTGCCCTCGATCGGCTTCACCGGGGTCAACTTCTGGCTCGGCGGCACCGCGGGCAAGCTCACCGCGAGCGCGCCCTGCTCGGTGCAGATCAGTGAGAAGAGCGACGGCACGGCGGTCATCTGCGTCAGCGACCCGATGCGCGCGCGGACCTCCCTGACGCTCACCTGGAACCGCGCCGTGTCCGCGGTGACGGCCAAGCCCGCCACGGTCACGTCGGCGGTTACGGGTGCCTCCCTGCAGCTGACCTTCGGGGATCTCAGCGGCACGAAGGGGGCCGGTCAGCGGATCAGCGTCAAGCTGGGCAGCAGCTCGTAGCACCGATGCTTTCCGGTCGACCCTGGATTCCGGTAGAAAATCAGATCAACTGTCGTTGCAGGTCAGGCGGTTGTTCTTACTTGCACCATCCCCTCCGGTCCATATGTTGGACGCCCTTCACCCACCTCCCCCGCACCGGCTTCGTCCGCCCTGAGCTGCCCGAACGGTCATTCGGTGACCGCTGAGCGGACACAGGCATCCGGAAATCGACCACACATTTGGTGATCACTCTCCGCACCGGCAAAACTCCCGTCTGCAAGCAGAAAGTCAGGAAACCCCCCGCAACAAAGGAGAGTTGACGTGCGTTTCTTCCTCAAGACGGTGGGCGCCACCGCTGTCGTGGCCGCCTGTGTGATGTCCGGAACCTCTGGTACGGCGCTGGCCCAGTCCAAGGCCGCCCCCGCCGGCCTCTACGCGCCCTCGTCGCTGGTCCTCGCCGTCGGCCAGGGCGAAGAGGCGGACACCGCGACCATGCAACGTGCCGTGACCCTGACCTGTACGCCCAAGGCCTCGGGGAGCCACCCCTCGGCCTCCGCCGCCTGCGCGGAACTGCTCGCCACCAACGGCGAGTTCGACCAGTTGGTCGGCGAGTCGTCCGGCATGGCCTGCACGAAGGAGTGGAAGCCCGTCGTGGTCACCGTCGACGGTGTGTGGCAGGGCAGACGAGTCGCATGGTCCACGACCTTCGGCAACAGCTGCGAGATGCGGGCGAGTGTCGCGGAGGGTGCCGCCCTCGCGTTCTGAACCCCTTCGCCTCCGCGACCGGAGGTCGCGGAGGTAAATGAGTGGACGCGGCCTCGGACCTGACGGTGGGATGAGGCCTCGACATCCACGACAGCGCCTTGGACGGCGCCCCGAGCGACGTCCAAGGCGCTGTCCATGAACGGGGGTTGCACACATGTCATCGGAGAGACCCGACGAACGCGACGTCAGCCGCGAACGCGACGCCGGTCACGCGCTCGATCGCGATCCCTCCATCGACGTGGACCTGGTCCGCCGGTTGCCCGCGGCGCAGTTGCCCCCGTGGGCGGACCTGCCGCTCGCGCCTGTCCGGCTGTTTGGCTGTCCGGCATGGACAACGCGACGTACCGGCCCGGCGACGACATGTCAGTACGGCTGCCGCGCTACCGCCGCTGGGTCGGGCAGGTGGAGGCGGAGCAGCGGTGGCTGCCGTGGCCGCGGGGGCGCGGGCTCGCGCTCGCGGGGTCACTGCCCGTCCCCGACGACCCGTTCTTCGACGATCCGGTGAGGGTGACGGCGGCGCTGCGGCATCTCGACGCGATCGTCCGCGACCGCTGGCCGAGAGCGCGCGGCGAGAATGTCCGGCGGGCCTCCTCGGTCATGCCGAAGGCGTGTCGATGACATGTCGATCCGTCCGGTCGCCGTTCGTATAGACAGTGAGAGGTCGGCACAGGGCCGGCCCCGGGGTGATCCGCCAGGGAGAGGCAGCCATGAATCAGTACCTGCTCAGCATCTATCAGCCCGACGGCGACATACCGGCGCCGGAGGTCCTCGAACCGATCGTGCGTGACCTCGAGGCCGTGAAGACCGAGATCCGGGAGGCGGGCGCCTGGGTCTTCGGCGGGGGCCTCTTCCCGCCGAGCACGGCGACCGTGCTGCGGCTCAAGGGCAGCGAGGTGCTCACGACCGACGGGCCGTACGTCGAGGGCAAGGAGCATCTCGGCGGGTTCACCGTCATCCAGGCGGCCGATCTGGACGAGGCGCTCGCCTGGGGGCGCAAGGTGGCCCGTGCCATCACCCTGCCCATCGAGGTCAGGCCGCTGCAGGACGGATCCCGCCAGTGACGTCGGATGTCCCCCGGGTCACGTCCGAGGTGACCGAGCGGGTCTTCCGCGCGGAGTACGGGCGCGCGGTGGCCGTCCTGGTCCGCGTCTTCGGCGACATCGACATCGCCGAGGAGGCGGTTCAGGAAGCGTTCACCACGGCGGTGCAGCGGTGGCCGTCCGACGGACTGCCGCCGAGCCCGGCGGGCTGGATCATCACCACCGCACGCAACCGTGCGATCGACCGCCTCCGCAGGGAGGCGTCCCGTGAGGACCGGCACGCGCAGGCCGCGCTGCTGCACGCCCACGAGACACCGGCCGGGGAGGGACCCGTGCGCGACGACCGACTGCGTCTGATCTTCACCTGCTGCCATCCGGCGCTCGCCCCCGCGGCGCGGGTCGCCCTCACACTGCGGCTCCTCGGCGGCCTGACCACCACGGAGATCGCGCGTGCCTTCCTGGTGCCGGAGCCGACCATGGCCCAGCGGATCGTGCGGGCCAAGGGAAAGATCCGCGACGCGCACATCCCGTACCGGATCCCCCACGAAGCCGATCTGCCGGAACGGCTCCGCGCGGTGCTCGCCGTCGTCTATCTCGTCTTCAACGAGGGGTACACGGCCAGTGCGGGGGACGCGCTCGTCCGCGACGACCTCTGCGCCGAGGCGATCCGCCTGGGACGGCTCCTGACCGAGCTGATGCCCGACGAGCCGGAGGCCCTGGGGCTGCTCGCGCTCATGCTGCTCTCCGAGTCGCGGCGGGCGGCCAGGACGACCGAGGACGACGAGCTCGTCCTCCTCGCCGACCAGGACCGGGGCATGTGGGACCAGGCCCTGATCGCCGAGGGACAGACGCTCGTCCGCCGCTGCCTGCGCCGCGACCGGCCTGGGCCCTACCAGATCCAGGCCGCGATCAACGCCGTACACAGTGACGCGCCGAGCGCGGCGGACACCGACTGGGGCCAGATCCTCCAGCTGTACGACCAGCTCCTGGCCGTGGCCCCGAGCCCGGTCGCGGCCCTCAACCGCGCCGTCGCGGTGGCCGAAATCAAGGGCCCCGAGCGGGCGTTGCCCCTGGTCGACGAGCTCGCTCTCGACAGCTACCACCTCTTCCACGCCATCCGCGCCGACCTGCTCCGCCGCCTTGGCCGCACCGAAGAGGCGATCCGCGCCTACGACGCCGCACTCGCCCGCACCGAGAACACCGCCGAGCGAGCCTTCCTGCTCGGCCGCCGCCAGGACATGCCCGGCACGTGACCGTCAGTCATGCGACCGCAGGGCGGGGCCTCTCCTGCCTCACCATGGGCCGCCCAGCTTCTCCAGGACGCGGCCGCGCAGCAACTCGTACTCCTCGCGGAGGCGGTTGACCTGCGCGGGGCGTGGGACGACGATTCCCCCGCTGACGATCTCCTGCGCGGTGAACTGCTCGCGGGTGAGGTCGACTTCCAGGCCCATGCCGAGACGGTTCCACCAGTGATGGTCGGTCCACTCGCCGCCGACACGCACCTCGCCCCGTATCAACTCGCCGCCAAGGAGGTCCTGGAGGAGCAGCGCGGTGACGCCGCACTGGCCGCGGGCCGGGTTGTCAGGGGGCCAGGTGCGGGAGGAGTCCGACGGGTACGTGTCAGGGCCCCAGCTGCCGCGCACTGCCTCTTCGAGGTCGGTGAGGTGGAATGGGTTCATGGCCGGGATACTCGCAGCCACCACTGACAATCCCGCCCCTGCTCCCTCTCTCGCCCCGCCCGGCCGCACGGGTACGCCCAAGGAGTCATCGATGACCACGGTCCTCGCCCAGGAGATCGGCACCGCCCGCCTCGTCCTCGTACCTCTTGAGGTCGACCACGCGGACGAGATGGCCGTCGTGCTCTCCGATCCGGGCCTGCATGCCTTCATCGGAGGCGCTCCCGACGATCCGCAGGCCCTGCGTGCCCGCTACCGGCGGATGACGGCGGGGGCCCCGGACCCGGCGGTCTCCTGGTACAACTGGGTGCTGCGGCTGCGCGATGAGGGCTGCCTGGCGGGGACCGTCCAGGCGACGGTCGTACCCGGCGCTGACGGCAGCGGCGGTCTTGTCGCCGAGATCGCCTGGGTCGTGGGGACTCCCTGGCAGGGGCGGGGCATCGCGGTGGAGGCGGCCCGCGGCCTCGTCGGCTGGCTGACGGGGCAGCCGGACGTGCGCGGCATCATCGCGCACGTCCACCCGGACCACCGGGCATCGGCCGCCGTCGCCACCGCCGCGGGGCTCTCCCCGACGGACGAGCGGCAGGACGGCGAGGTCAAGTGGCAGCGGGTGCTCCGGCGTTGAGCGACGTGGCGTGACAGCGCCTCAGCGTCGGCCGCGGAAGGTGCGCCGCAGGTCGTCCACCCAGCCGTCGGGGATCTCCCACGGGATGAAGTGGCCGCCGCTCTCGTGCGCGGTGAGGTTGACGTGGTGGTACCAGTCGGCACGGTCGCCGGCGAGCCAGCTCTGGACGCGCTGCTCGGTGGTGGTGACACCGGGCGGGTTCTCGTGGCCGACGAAGGTGATCCCGGTCGGCGCCTCGATGACCGGTCGGCGGTCGTGCGAGGGCGTCCAGGGGTAGCGGTTGTTGTTGGCGTAGTAACGCACCGACGTTCCGATGGCGTTGTTCACCCAGAAGATCATGGCGTGGGTGAGGAGATCGTCCTTGGAGAAGACGCTCTCCACGTCGCCGTGGTTGTCGCTCCACTTGTCCCAGCGCTCGAGGATCCAGGCGAGCAGACCGACCGGCGAGTCGCTCAGCCCGTAGGAGAGGGTGCTCGGTCCGAGCACGTGCACAGCCAGGTGGGCGGCGAACCGCCGCTCCAGGGAGAGGAATTGGCGGTGCCCGGACTCGGAAAGACCCTCGGGGACCGGCTGTCCGCCGCTGAGGTCCCAGCCCCGGTCGCCGTTGAAGAGGGTGAGCTTGAGGCCGGAGCCGATGTGGATGCCGTGCAGTTCGTCGGCGTACTTGTGGCCGAGCTGACCGGTGACGAGGGCGCCGACGTCACATCCGGCGGCGGCGTACCTCTCGTGGCCGAGCGTGTCGGTCATCAAGGTGTGCCAGAGGTCGGCGACCTTCCAGAAGTTCATCTCGGGGTGGTCCGGCAGCGGCGTGGAGAAGCCGAAGCCCGGCAGGGAAGGGACGATGACGTCGAACGCGTCGGCCGGGTCACCGCCGAACGCGGCGGGGTCGGCGAGCCGGTCCACGACCTTGGACCAGTGCCAGAAGGTCCAGGGCCAGCCATGCGTGAGGATGAGCGGAGTAGGGGCGGGGCCGACGCCGGGCCTGCGCATGAAGTGCACCGGCACGCCGTCGACCGTGACCCGGTAGTGCTCGTAGGAGTTGATCGCCGCTTCGGCCTTGCGCCAGTCGTAGTGGTGCAGCCAGTGGTCGGCCAACTCCTGGAGGTAGCCGCGGCGGACGCCGTAGTACCCGTCCTCGTTTCCGATGTCGTCGGGCCACCTCGTCAGCCGCAGTCGCTCCCTGAGGTCGTCGAGCACCGCGTCGGGCACGTGGATCGGCTCGGGCGTCAGCGGGAAGCGCTCTGCGGCTGTCATCAAGGTCCTTCCGAAGCGAGGACGAATCTCAGTGCTGAGCGGTACCGCTCAGCACTGCTCAGTACGGACGGTCTCCCGCGATCGCGACGCGCTCGGCCACGCGACGGTGCGGGGCGTAGTCGTCGACCGCGTAGTGCTGGGTGGAGCGGTTGTCCCAGAAGGCGACGTCACCGGCCTGCCAGTGGAACCGCACCTGGTACTCCGGGACCTGTGCCTGACGGACCAGGTAGCTCAGAAGGCGGTCGCTCTCCGCACGCTCCATGCCCACGATGTGCGTGGTGAAGGAGGTGTTCACGAAGAGCATCTTCCGCCCGGTCTCCGGATGCCTGCGCACCACGGGGTGCGTGACCGGCGGGAACTGCTCCTGGAGCGGGATCAGCTTCTCGGGGCCGTAGAAGCGGATGAAGCCGGGGATGAAGTCGTGCACCGCCTGGGCCCCGTCGATGCGGGCCTTCACCTCGTCGGGGAGGTTGTCGTACGCGGCCGCCATGTCCGCCCACATCGTGTCGCCACCGACCGGAGGCACCTCGCGCAGCTGCAGGACGGCGCCGAGCGCGGGGTTCTCGCGGAAGGTGACGTCGGCGTGCCAGACGTTCTCGTACGTGGGGATGCCGCTGCCGCCCTTGTCGAACCGCACGACGTCGTCGGCCGAGCCGCGCGCGAGCAGCGGGTTGGTCTCCAGGTCGCCCCAGTTGAGGGCGAAGGCGCGCTGCTGCTCGGAGGTGATGTCGGCACCCCGGAAGAAGAGCACCTTCCACTCCAGGAGGGCACGGCCCAGCTCCTCGCGCAGCGCGGGCGTCAGCGGCTCCGCGAGGTCGACGCCGCGGATCTCGGCGCCGATGAGACGCCCCTGGGGGACGACGTCCATCAGCTCGTAGGGACGCTCTTCCCAGCCTTCGGGTACGCGGCGCAGGGTGCGGCGGCCTTCGTACATGCCGTCGGCGGGGACGCGGGCGTCGCGGAGAGTGGGGGCGACGGCGGGGGAAGCCGCGGTCGCGGGAGAAACCACAGTCATGGTGATCCTTCAGTTGTGAGTGAACGGGTGGCGTCACGGAGGCGGAACTCCGGACAGTCGGGAACGGATTCCCGGGCAGCTAGCGACCCGATCGCTCGCACCCACGACGCCACGGGACCCCGAAGGTCCTCACGGCGGCGGTCAGGTGCTGGATCATGCACACCATTGTGTATGGCTATGCCTTGCGGAGCAAACCCCCGTACTCGTAGATCCCCTTGTTCTGCTCGGTGGCTCCCAGGTAGGGGGCCAGGTCCTCGTGGACCGGGGCGAGCGGGGGCTGGCCGGCGTCGGGGCGCCAGTCGACCAGGTTCACCAGGCCCGGCTCGACCGGCTCCAGACCGTTCAGGAGGGTGTCGAGTTCGGCCGGGGTGCGGGTCTGCCAGGGAACGCCGCCGCCGGAGATGTGCGCGGTCATCGCGGCGCCGCGGGCCGGGTCGTCCGCGACGACCTGTGAGACGCCGAGGTAGCTGCCGGGGGCGGCGCGGTCGATGATCGTGCGCAGCACGCGGCGGGGGCCGTCGGCGTCGGTGAGGTGGTGCACCACCGAGAGGAAGAGCACCGCGACCGGCTCGTCGAAGTCGATGAGGCGGGTCATGTCGGGGTGCTCCAGGATCGCGTCCTGGTCGCGCATGTCGCCGTTGATGACAGTGGTGGTGGAGTCGTCGGCGAGCAGCGCCCTGCCGTGTGCGAGGACGATCGGGTCGATGTCCACGTAGACGACACGGGTGTCCGGTGCGAAGCGCCCCGCGACCTGGTGGACGTTGTCGTCGGTCGGCAGACCGCAGCCCATGTCGATGAACTGGCGGATCCCCGCCTCGGTCAGATGACGCACGACGCGGAACAGGAACTCGCGGTTCTGCCGGGCGATGTCGACGCACTCGGGGAAGTCGGGCAGCGTACGCAACAGGAATTCACGGTCGACCGCGTAGTTGTCCTTGCCTCCGAGCATCCAGCCGTAGGCACGTGCCGACGTCGGCACGTCGAAGGGGATGGACGTTCTTTCGGACAGCTCGTCTGCGGCCACAGTGCGTTCTCCGCCTCTCCCAGAGGGATATGGGTGCCTCACGGGGACATGGGGTGCTGCTCCGTCACGGCGACACTATCCCGTGGCCCACGGCCGGGTGAACCTGGTACCGATCCCCAACGGGCTTGCCCACGGTGGTGGTTGAGGACACGGCCGGGGAGGGACGGCATGACATCGGACACCCGGCCGCCCGCGAGGCGGCCGGATGGCGCATGATCGGACGTGCGCGAGTCACGTACCACCCGATACGCACCAACAGACACCCGATACGCACCACCAGAGAGGACCTCCCCATGGAAGACCGCTTCGACGTCGTCGTGCTCGGAGCAGGACCCGGCGGCTATGTGGCCGCCATCCGCGCCGCCCAGTTGGGCAAGCGGGTAGCGGTCGTCGAGGAGAAGTACTGGGGAGGTGTCTGCCTCAACGTCGGCTGCATCCCGACCAAGGCGCTGCTGCGCAACGCGGAACTGGCACATCTGTTCACGCACGAGCAGAAGACGTACGGCATCAAGGTCGACGGCAACGTGTCCTTCGACTACGGCGAGGCGTTCAACCGCAGCCGCACGGTAGCGGACGGCCGCGTCAAGGGCGTCCACTTCCTGATGAAGAAGAACAAGATCACGGAGTTCGACGGCCGGGGCACGTTCCTCGACGCGAACACGCTCCAGGTGGCCAAGCCGGACGGCACGACGGACACGATCACGTTCGAGAACTGCGTCATCGCCACCGGCGCCACGCCGAAGCTGCTGCCCGGCACGCGGCGCTCCGAGCGCGTCGTGACGTACGAGGAGCAGATCCTCGCCGACAGCGTGCCGCAGTCCATCGTGATCGCGGGCGCGGGCGCCATCGGTATCGAGTTCGCCTACGTCCTGCACAACTACGGCGTGAAGGTCACGATCGTCGAGTTCCTCGACCGCATCGCGCCCCTTGAGGACGCGGACGTCTCGACGGAGCTTGCCAAGCAGTACCGCAAGCTCGGCATCGACGTGAAGACCTCGACCCGCGTCGAGTCGATCGACGAGTCGGGCCCGCAGGTCAAGGTCACCGTGACCGGCAAGGACGGCAAGCAGGAGGTCCTGGAGGCGGACAAGGTCCTTCAAGCCATCGGCTTCGCCCCGAACGTCACCGGCTTCGGCCTGGAGGCGACGGGTGTGGCGCTGACCGAGCGCGGCGCCATCGACATCGACGGCCGCGGGCGGACGAACGTGCCGCACATCTACGCCATCGGTGACGTCACCGCGAAGCTGATGCTCGCCCACACCGCCGAGTCCATGGGCGTCGTGGCCGCCGAGACCCTCTCCGGCGCCGAGACGATGGAACTCGACTACCCGATGATCCCGCGCGCCACCTACTCCCAGCCGCAGATCGCCAGCTTCGGCTGGACGGAGGCGCAGGCGAAGGAGAAGGGCTTCGACGTCAAGGTCGCCAAGTTCCCGTTCATGGCGAACGGCAAGGCGCACGGCCTCGGCGACACCGTCGGCTTCGTCAAGATCATCAGTGACGGCCAGTACGGCGAGATCATCGGCGCCCACCTGATCGGCCCCGACGTCACCGAACTGCTTCCCGAGCTGACCCTGGCCCAGCAGTGGGACCTGACGGTGCACGAGGTCGCGCGCAACGTCCACGCGCACCCGACGCTCGGCGAGGCGGTCAAGGAAGCGGTGCACGGCCTGGCCGGGCACATGATCAACTTCTGACGGCGCGCGGGCGCCCCCAAGCGTCCGCGGGCGCTCGGGGGGGGGCGCCCAAGCGTCCGCGGGCGCGCCCCGCCGCTGCGCCGAACGGCTCAAGTGGCGGGGTCGCCCGGTCCGGAAGATCCTTGGTCGGAACGCATCTGTTACGCCTCGGGGGCGAGGGAGAGGCAGCAGCCGATGTTCTCTGGCCTGGGCCGATTCGTGGTCCGTCGCCCGTGGTGGATCATTCTGGCGTGGGTGGTGGCGGCCGGTGCCGTGATCTCCCTGGCGCCGAAACTCACCTCCAGCAGCGACGAGGCGAGCTTCCTTCCTGACCATTACGAGTCCATCCGCGCGGCGGACATACAGGAAGCGGAGTTCCCCAAACAGCAGAACGTCGGCGCGATCATCGTCTTCCGGCGTTCCGACGGCGGGAAGCTGACGGCGGCCGACTCCGCGGACGTCACCCGTATCTCCAAGGGCCTGCGGGCCAAGAAGATCCCCGAGGTACAGGCGGTCGTGCCCGGCGCGGTCTCGCCCAACAAACTCGTGCAGACGTCGGTCGTCGCGATGCCGAAGCTCACCGACCCCGAGGACACCGCACAGCAGGACGCGGTCAAGGACCTGCGGTCCGATCTCAAGCCCGAGCTGAAGGGCACGGACCTGTCCGCGGGGATCACCGGCTCCGCCGCGCAGGCGCTCGACGAGAGCGACGCGTCGGAGCGGGCCGGACTGCTCGTCGGGGTCGGCACGATCGTGATCATCATCGTGCTGCTCCTGGTGATCTTCCGGAGCCCGATCATCGCGCTGCTCCCCGTGGTCCTGATCGGCCTCATCTCGCCGATGGCGACCGGTCTGATCGCCTCCGCGAACAAGGCCTTCGACATGAAGGCCGACTCCTCCATCCAGCAGTTGCTCACCGTCGTCCTGTTCGGCGTCGGCACGGACTACATCCTGTTCCTGCTCTTCCGCTACCGAGAGGCCCTGCGGGCGGGCGAGGATCCCAAGGGCGGCATGGTGCACGCCGTCGAGCGGGTCGGCGAGGCGATCACCTCGGCGGCGGGCGCCGTCATCGTCGCGTTCGCCGCCCTCACGCTCTCCTCGCTCGGCATGCTGCGGTCGATGGGGCCCGCCCTGGCCATCGCGGTCTTCGTGACGCTGCTGGCCGGGCTCACACTGGTCCCCGCCGTCGTCTCGCTGCTCGGCACGAAGGTGTTCTGGCCGTCGAAGTCGTGGCAGCGGGAGCCGCAGGGCACCGGGTTCGCGCGCCTTGGCGCCTCCATCGCGCGCAAGCCCGCTGTCTGGGCCCTGGTGTCGGCGGTGTTCATGGCCGCACTCACCCTCGGCGCCCTCGGCTACCGGGCCAACTTCGACCTGGCGGGCTCCTCGCTGCCCAAGGACAAGGAGTCGATGGTCGCCCTGGAGAATCTTCAGAAGGGCTTCCCGGCGGGCTCCACCGACCCGACCTCCGTCTACCTCACCTCGACCGACGACGGCCCGCTCCCCAAGGCGCGGGCAGCCGCCTTCCGGGGGCAGCTGGACGACGTCCGGGGCGTGGGCGAGGTCTCCGGCCCCCGTATGAACCCGGACGGCACGACTGCGTCGTTCGA
This sequence comes from Streptomyces sp. NPDC058257, assembly GCF_042881845.1. NCBI lineage: Bacteria > Bacillati > Actinomycetota > Actinomycetes > Kitasatosporales > Streptomycetaceae > Streptomyces > Streptomyces sp. NPDC058257. Next base: position 130,531 of record NZ_JBHVXJ010000007.1, on the reverse strand, counting down.
CGTGATCCTCACGGACCCGCCCGCCTCCGACAAGGCCCTTTCGACCGTCAAGGACCGGCTGCGCCCGATCGCCCACGAGGACGCTCCGGCAGGCACCGAGGCACTCGTCGGCGGTACGACGGCGGTGTACGTCGACATCAACAAGGCCGTGGACCGCGACTACTCGGTGGTCTTCCCGGTGGCCGCCCTTGCCATCATGGTCATCCTGGGCCTGCTCCTGCGGAGCCTGGTGGCGCCCTGGTACCTGATGGTGTCCGTCGCCCTCGGCTTCGGCGCGACCCTGGGCGCGACCTCGCTGCTCTTCCAGCAGATCGGCAGTCAGCCCGGGCTGATGTTCATGCTGCCCGTGATCATGTATCTGTTCGTGGTCGCCCTCGGCACGGACTACAACATCCTGATGGTGTCGCGGCTGCGCGAGGAGGCCCGCGAGGGCCGCACCCCGCACGACGCGGCGGGCACGGCGGTGCGCCATTCGGGCCCGACGATCGGCTCGGCGGGCGTGATCCTGGCGGGTACGTTCGCAACGCTGATGCTCGCGGGCAACTCGACGCTCTCCCAGATGGGCTTCTCCCTCTCCTTCGGCATCCTCATCGCCGCCTTCGTCATGGCAATGATCTTCACACCCGCGCTGACCGCCCTGATCGGGCACGCGGCATGGTGGCCGGGGCACGGGGACGAGAAGGGCGAGCGGGACAAGAAGCCTGCGGCCTAGCCGCCCTCGCCGTGGGCCGCGGAGAGGGCCTGCGTGTCAGCGTACGAAGGCAGGTCCTCCGGCACGGAGCCGCCCCGGGCGATCGAGCGGGCCGTCCCGACGGCGGCGTGCAGCGCGGCGCGGAAGAGCAGCGAGCCACTGCTCACCCGGCGCACGCCGAGTTCCGCGAGGCGCCGGTAGGTCAGGGCGCCCGGCGCGTAGAGGATGTTGAGCGGGATGTCGATCACCTCTGCGACAAGGCCGCCGATCGCCTCCTCGTCCTGCAGGCCCGGGACGAACAGGCCGTCGGCGCCCGCGAGTCGGTAGGCCGATGCCCGGCGCTCGGTCTCCCCCGCTCCCCCGGCGCCCAGCCAGTACGTGTCCGTGCGCGCGTTGACGAACAGGTCGGGGACGGTCTCCTTGATGGCGCGGATCAGCTCGCACTGCTGTGCCGTGCCGGTCAGCGTCCCGTCCGGGCGCCCGTCCTCGATGTTGACGCCCACGACGCCTGCCCGGACGAGTTCCGCCGCGAGCGCCGCGACCTCATCGGGCCGCTCGCTGAAGCCGCCCTCGATGTCCACGGTGAGCAGTGCGGGCAGTCGGGCCAGGCCGCGGGCCAGGTGCAGGGTCTCCTCCCGTGTGCCGCCGGTGGCGTCCGCCTTGCCGGCTGCGGCCGCCACACCGAGGCTGGTGGTGCCGATCGCGGGGAAGCCTCCGTGGGCGAGCGCGGCGGCGGAGGCGTGGTCCCACGCGTTGGGCAGCAGCAGGGGCTCACCGGCGCGGTGCAGGGCGCGGAACTGATCGGCTCGTTGTGCGTAGGTCATGCCCGGACCGTAGCCGCGCGTCGATTCGGCGACCACCGAAACGTCCTGGTGGGAGAGGGGTCGCGACGGCAGCCTGAGACGTCCCTGCGGATGTCCTCGGAAATCTTGCGGCGTAATGTCGAGAACAGGTGGTCGGCCCCGACGTCCCCTGTGAGAGTTGCCCACCGAGGGTGACCACCGCACAGTCGAGGAGTGACGTCATGAAGTACCTGGTGATGGTGCAGGGCACGCAGGCGGACTACGAGGCGCAGAGCGGCAAGGCGAACGCGACGAGCCCGTCCTGGAGCGAGAAGGATCTGCAGGCGATGTTCGGCTTCATGGGCGCGCTCAACGACGACCTGGCCGAGTCCGGCGAGCTGGTCGACGCGCAGGGTCTGGCCGAGCCCGCCCGGACCCGCCTGGTCGGCGTGGACAAGGATGGCCGCCCGGTCATCACGGACGGTCCCTACGGCGAGACGAAGGAAGTACTCGCCGGATTCTGGGTCCTGGATTGCGCGAGCCTGGACCGTGTGACCGAGATCGCCAACCGGATCCAGCAGTGTCCGGTCCCCGAGGGCGCACCTCTCTATCCCGTGGTGATCCGCCCCATCATGGGCGCCCCCGACGACGCGTCCTGAACGGCGAAGCCGTGGTCGAGGACCTGCTGCGCCTGCACGCGCCGCAGGTCCTCGGCGCGCTCCTGCGCCGGTACGGGCACTTCGGCGAGGCCGAGGACGCCGTACAGGAGGCGCTGCTCGCCGCGGCACGGCAATGGCCGAAGGAGGGCGTTCCCGAGAACCCGCGCGGCTGGCTGATCAGGGTCGCTTCGCGACGGCTCATGGATCAGCTGCGCAGTGACGAGGCGCGGCGCAGACGTGAGGAGGAGGCGGCCCAGCTGTCGCCCCGGGACGCCTTCACGGCGTCCGCGCCGGGCGAGAGCCGCGCGCCGTCCGACGACGACACCCTGACCCTGCTCTTCCTGTGCTGCCATCCCGTGCTCAGCCCCGCCGCGCAGGTCGCGCTCACGCTGCGCGCCGTGGGCGGCCTGACCACGGCCGAGATCGCCCGCGCCCATCTGGTGCCCGAGGCGACGATGGCGCAGCGGATCAGCAGGGCGAAGGCGAAGGTCAAGGGGGTGCCTTTTCGACAGCCGTACCCGAAGGACCGTGATCAGCGGCTCGCGGTGGTGCTCCAGGTGCTCTACCTCATCTTCAACGAGGGCTATACGGCGACCTCCGGCAGTCGCCTGCACCGCGCGGATCTGGCGCGCGAGGCGATCCGGCTCACTCGGTCCGTGCGCCCCTTGCTGCCCGATGAGGGCACGGTGACCGGGCTGCTCGCCCTCATGCTGCTCACCGAGGCCCGCAGCGCGGCCCGCACCGGCCCCCACGGGGAGCTCATCCCCCTCGACGAACAGGACCGCTCGCGCTGGGACCGGCGCGCGATCGAGGAGGGCTCCGCCCTTGTCGAGAAGGCCTTGTCCCAAGGCCCCGCGGGCGCGTACCAGCTACAGGCGGCGATCGCCGCGCTGCACGACGAGGCGGCGCGCGCCGACGACACGGACTGGCCGCAGATCCTCGCCCTCTACGACATTCTCGTGCGCCGTACTCCCGAGCCGATGGCCGAACTGAGCAGGGCCGTAGCCGTCGCCATGGTGCACGGGCCGCGTGCCGGGCTGGCCGAAGTCGCTTCGCTCGAGGACCGGTTGGCGGGCCATCACCGGCTCGACGCCGTACGCGCCCATCTCCTGGAGCGGGCGGGCGAGACCGAAAGGGCCCGGGAGGCGTACCAGTTGGCGGCCAAGCGTACGCTGAGCGTTCCCGAGACGCGCTACTTGCAGATGCGTGCGGCCCGCCTGCTGTCCACCTGAGTACGGAGAACGAGATGATCAGCGTCCCGGCGGGGCAGGTGACGCTGTCGGACCGGCGGACGCGGCGCAGCTGGACGGTCGAGGTCGCGGCCCACGAGCTGTCGGCGTTCCCCGTCACCCAGGAGCAGTACGCGCGAGTCACCGGCGAGCGGCCGAGCACCGCGACCGGCGAGGGGCTGCCCGTCGAGGGCGTCTCCTGGCTGGACGCGGTCCGGTTCTGCGACGCCCTGTCCCTGCGGGAGGGACTGACACCCGCCTACCGGCTCGGCACCGACGGAGAAGGCGCCGAAGGCGCCGAGTGGGACACGTCCGCCGACGGTTACCGGCTGCCGACCGAGGCCGAGTGGGAGCACGCCTGCCGGGCCGGTACGACCGGTGCGCGGTACGGGCCGCTCGACGAGATCGCCTGGCATGGCGGCAACGGCTCCGGACGGATCCACGAGGTGGGCGGCAAGCAGCCCAACGCGTGGGGCCTGCACGACATGCTGGGCAACGTCTGGGAATGGTGCTGGGATCTCTACGACGCCGAGGTGTACGGCACCTATCGGGTGCTCCGTGGCGGTGGATGGTTCGACGAGCACTGGAGCTGCCGGGCCTCGGTGCGGCGCCGCAGCCATCCGACGTTCCGGATCGACGATGTGGGGTTCCGCGTCGCGCGTTCTACCGCGGCGTTCGACCCGGGCCCTCAGTCGCGGTAAGTGCCCTTCCCGACACCGTCAGGGACGTAACGCAGCTCACAGCGACAGAGCCCCGACCTGGGAACACCGGCCGTTGGTTCACCGTTGAACAGTACGTAGGTCCCGATCGCGATTCCCCCGTCCGGTCGGGGCCTACATCTCTTTCCGACCGTTCATGTCGATACCGTTCCGTTTCACGCCTTCGAGCGCGAATATGCCAACCGCACCGCGCGGCGGACGATCGGACGGCATCATGCGTTCATGGACGGTGCCAAGCCTGTGCAGGTCTTGTTCACGCCCGACGAGTACGAAGCGGTCCTGCGGAACGCGGACCAACTCGGGCTCCCGGTCGATGAGTTCATACGCCGGGCCGTGATCGTCGACGCGACGCAACCCCCCTGCCCCGCGGCCAAGGCCAGTCGCGGCTCCGGCGCTCCGGCGGCCGTGCCGCCCGTCCGCCGGAGCCTGGGCCCCGGTGGCGCACCCGCGCTCCAGCGCTTCCTCGACACCCTCGCGACCTCGGCGGAACCCGACCCCGAGGAACGGGTTCCACCGCAGCCGACGGTCCGCAGCTGCTCGGGGCAGTGACGGCCGGGGCGGCGACACTCAGGACAGCGACGCTCAGGTCAGGACGATCTCCGGCTTGTACAGATCGAGCCAGAGCGCCAGGTCCAGCGTGCGTTCGAGCCCGCGCCGGGACGCCTGGGTGATCTGCGGTACGTCACGTACCGCCGCCCGCGTCACCCGGTCCCGGTCGACGATGTCGAAGACCGGGTGCGCGGGCTGGGCGAGGAGATCCCTGACGTGCCCCTGGAGGGCGATGGCGTACTTGGGGTCCTGGGTGGAGGGATAGGGGCTCTTCACCCGGTCGTACACGGAGCGCGGCAGGACGTCCGCCGTCGCCTCCCTCAGGAGGGTCTTCTCCCTGCCGTCGAAGGACTTCAGGGACCAGGGGGCGTTGTAGACGTACTCGACCAGGCGGTGGTCGCAGAACGGCACCCGCACCTCGAGCCCGACGGCCATGCTCGCGCGGTCCTTGCGGTCGAGCAGGACACGCACGAACCGGGTCAGGTGCAGATGGCAGATCTTCCGCATCCGGAACTCGAAGTCGCTCTCGCCGTCGAGGCGTCGGATCCCGGCGACCGCCGTGTCGTAGCTGTTCTGGATGTACGAGGGCAGGTCGAGAGCGTCGCTCAGGTCCGGGCGCAGCACGTCCGCGTCGTCGCCGAAGTGCTCGGCGAACCGCACGAGCCAGGGGAAGGTGTCGGCACGGCGGGCATCCTCATCGAAGAACTGCAGGTAGCCGCCGAAGACCTCGTCCGCCGACTCCCCCGACAGCGCGACCGTCGAGTGTTCGCGGATGGACTGGAAGAGGAGGTAGAGGGAGGCGTCCATGTCGCCGAAGCCCATGGGCAGGTCGCGGGCTCGGATCATCTTGGCCCGTACCTCGGGGTCGGCGAGGGCGTGCGAGTCCAGGACGATGTCGCGGTGATCGGTGCCCGAGGCCTTGGCCACGTCGTGCACATAGGGCGTGTCCGGGGTGGAGCGCAGCGCGTCCGCGACGAAGTTCTCGCTCTGTCCGACGAAGTCGACGGCGAAGCTGCGTACGGTCTCGCCCGCCTCGCCGAGTTGACGTGCGGCGATCGCGGTCATGGCCGATGAGTCCAGGCCCCCGGACAGGAGCGTGCAGCGCGGCACGTCCGAGACGAGCTGGCGGCGCACGATGTCGTCGAGGAGCTCGCGCACCTTGGCGACGGACTCCTCGCGGCCGTCGGGGTGGGGGCGGGTCTCCAGCTGCCAGTAGGTGTGGCGGCGCAGACCGCTGCGGTCGACGGTCACGACCGTGCCGGGTTCGACCTCGTTCATGCCGTCCCACACGGCGTGGCCCGGCGTCTTGACGAAGGTGAAGAGCTCTCGCAGACCATCGGTGGTCACCCGGGCACGGGCCAGCGGGTTGGCGAGGATCGCCTTGGGCTCGGAGCCGAACAGGACGCCGTCCGGGGTCTCGTAGTAGTAGAAGGGCTTGATGCCCATCCGGTCGCGGATCATGACGAGCTTGTCGTCACGTCCGTCCCACACCGCGAACGCGTACATGCCGTTGAGCCGTTCGGCGACCGCCTCGCCCCACTCCAGATAGCCGCGCAGGACGACTTCGGTGTCGGATTCGGTGGTGAACCGATGGCCGCGCCCGGTCAGTTCGCGGCGCAGTTCGGTGAAGTTGTACGTCTCCCCCGAGTAGACGAGGGCGACGGTGCCGCGCGGCGTCCGCGCGGTCATGGGCTGGCGCCCGCCGGGCAGGTCGATGATGGCGAGCCTGCGGTGCCCGAGTCCGGCGGGTCCTTCGATCCAGGTGCCGCGGTCGTCGGGGCCGCGGCAGGACATCGTCTCGGTCATCGCGTTCAAGGTGTCGGACACGGACCGCAGATCACGGTCGAAGGAGACCCAGCCAGTAATGCCGCACATGCGCTACCTCCTGCTTCACGCCGCCTGCGAGCCACCACCCGACGAAAATAGGTGTAGCTAGCAGCTATTTGGCCAGAGTGCTCCCGCCGACTGCATACGGTCAATGCCCCCGTAACACGGAACAGCGCATTCCGGCCAACGGCAAAGACTTCCCCAAAGGGGCTCTCACCTGCGCTTTTCTTGAGTGGAGGAGGCAGCACGGAGAGCGTCACCGACCAGCACCGCCGCGTCGTCGCGGGCGTGATCGATCGTGTCCGGGACGATGTGCAGACCGTGCGCGACCAGGCCACCCTCATGCGGCAGCATGAGCGTCCTGCCGAGCTGCGCCGCCCCACGGGGCGCGATGCCACGGACGAGGCCGGTGAACAGGGCGAGCATCCAGGCCTTCTGGCCGGTGATGACCTGGTATGCGGGGTGCGTCCGCTGCGTGACCAGCGTCGTCTTCACGGCGCTCGCGGCGGGCGCGGGCGCCGCGAGCGCCGTCGGCGGAGGCGTCGTGCTGGGTGACGATCAGCTGGCTGGTGGCGCTCTCCACCTTCGGCGGGTACGGGCCCTACTGGCTGATCCTGCGTCACTCCGGGGCCACGCAGGTCAACACGCTCATGTTCCTGATGGCGCCGGTGACGGCCCTGAGAGGCGCCCTGATGTTCGGCGAACCCTTCGGCGTACAGACGGCATTGGGGCTCGCGGCCGGACTCGCGGCGGTCGCCGTCGTACACCGGGGGGGAAGGGCTAGCCGACCACAGTGGTGTGCGCGCCGCAGGACGCGCCGCAGGACGAACAGCCTCAGTCCGCCAGCCGGAAGTCCGCGTAGTCGAAGCCGGGCGCGACGACGCAGCTCACCAGGACCGGTTCGTCCCCGGCAGGGCGCGCGGCCTGCCACACTCCACCGGGCACCAGGATCTGCGGGCGCTCACCGTGCTCGACCCCCGGGCCAAGACGCATGGGCGCCGAACCCTCCTTCGGAAGATCGCCGTCACCCCCCAGGCGCAGGTCCAGGGGGCCACCACGGTGCCACAGCCAGATCTCGTCGGAACGCACCACGTGCCAGCGGGACTCCTCTCCCGGACAGAGCAGGAAGTAGATGGCGGTGGCGGCCTTTCGCGCGCCGGGGTAACCCGTGGGCGTGAAGGAGTGGCCCGAGGCCCAGGTCTCCACGAACCAGCCACCTTCCGGATGTGACTCCATACCCAACTCACATGCCAAGGCAGGGCGTTCACTCGCGTCACTCACGCGCGCTCTCCGTTTCCGAATGTCGATGGGGACGAATCCGGCGCCGGGGACGACGCGGACTCAAGGCGTGAGAAAGCCTTGCACAGTGGACGCGTACCGCTCGGTGATCTCGGCGATCGGCGCGCCCCGCACATGCTGCCCGCGGGCTATCCCGTACATCACGCCAAGACCGAGCAACATGCTCACCGCAAGCTCCGCGCGCACACCCGCATCCCGTCCCGCGAGGCGCTCACTGAGGCGTTCCACCACCTGAGTCCGGAAGTTGGCGCGCAGGATGTCGCCCTGTTCGCGGTGGAGCGGGGCGAAGACGATCCGCAGGATGGGGTCGGCGCCGTGCTCGGCCTGGCCGGTGAGGAGGTGGTGGACCATGTGGTGACCGAGCTCGGCCAGGGGCGCGTCGAGGAGTGCCTCGGCGTCGGTCTCGAAGGACATGACGCGGGCGAAGAGCGCGTCCTTGTTGCCGAAGTACTTCAGGATCAACGGCGCGCTCACACCGGCCCGTTCGGCCACCGCTTTGAGCGTGATGTCGGCGTGTGCGTGCCGGGCGAGAAGGTGGCGGGCGGCGCGGATGATGACGGCCTTCGTCTCCTGGGCGTCGCGGCGGGCGGGCCCGGTGGCAGCCGCATCGGGCCGCGCCGCCATACCGGAGGCCGGGCTGGTCATGGCGTCAGAGGTGTTCAAGGTGTCAGCTTCTCCCTTCCAGGGCCGTCTCCTGCGTGGGCCCTGGCCGCCCGACGGTCCGCTCCGGGCCGTCCGGTGACGGGTCCGAGGGTATGGCGACGGCCGCGGCGCAGGCGACGAGTGCGACGCTTCCGCCCATGGCGAAGGCCAGTTGATAGCCGGGCAGAGTCGGCACATGCACCCCGTCGAGGACGGTGGTGTGCCGGACGAGCACGGCGGCGACCGCCGCGCTGCACACGCTCTGCCCGATGGTGCGCATCAGGACGTTCACGCCGTTCGCGGACGCGGTCTGCGCGAGGGGCACCGCCCGCAGGATCAGGGTGGGCAGGGCCGAGTACGCGAACGTCGTTCCCGTCGAGACCACGGCCGCCCCCAGCAGGATCACCCAGAGATCGCGGCTGTCGGCGATACGCACGACATAGCCCAGAGCCATGGCCGCAGCCCCGATCGCCAGCGTCACGCGGGCGCCGTACGCGGTGGAGACCCGGGCCGAAACGGGCGAGAGCACCAGCATGATCAGGCCGTTGGGCAGCAGGCAGAGCCCGGTCGCCACGATCGACAGGCCGAGGCCGTAGCCACTGGCGACGGGCGCCTGCACCAGCTGGGCGGTGACCAGTGAGTTGGCGTAGAAGGCGAACCCCGCCAGAAGCGCCGCCACGTGCGGCAGCGCCACGCGCCGCCCGGAGGCCAGACGCAGATCCACCAGGGGCTGCTTCGAGCGGAGTTGCTGCCTCCACCACACGGCAAGGACGACGAAGGCACCGGCGAACAGGCCGAGCACGGGCGCGCTGCTCCACCCCCACTGCCCGCCCTGCGACACCGCGAGCAGGAGACAGACCAGACCGACGGCAAGCCCCAGCGCACCCCCTATGTCGAAGCGTCCCGGCGAACGGACCGGCGACTCGCGTACGGTCCACCAGGCGAGGGCAAGACCGAGGGCGCCTAGAGCGCTCGTCGCCCAGAACATGGCGTGCCAGTCCGCGTACTGCACGATCAGCGCGGCGAGCGGCAGGCCGAGCGCCGCCCCGATCCCGACCGTCGAACTCATCAACGCCACCGCCGAACCGGTGCGCTCCGGCGGGAGCTCGTCCCGCAGAATGCTGATCGACAGCGGTACGACGGCAGCCGCGGCGCCCTGCAGCGCGCGGGCCGCGATCAGCAGGCGGATGTCGGAGGTGAGCGCGCAGAGTGTCGAGCCCACGGTCATCAGGCCGAGCGCGGCGAGCAGCACCCGCCGTTTGCCGTACATGTCGCCGGCCCGGCCGAGTACGGGTGTGAGGACGGCACCGGCCAGGAGCGTGGCGGTGACCAGCCAGGACACCGCACCCGGTGAACTGCCGGTCAGCCGCGGCAGATCGGGCAGCAGCGGCACGACCACCGTCTGCATGACCGCCATGAGAATGCCGCCGAAGGCCAGAACCGGAACCGTCAGGCGGGCGCCTATGCCTGTGCCGGCCGAAGAAGATATCGGGACGAGCTTCATGATCACTCCAGCGCGGACACGCAGTGCAGAGAAGCGAATGGAAGGCGAAACGAAGTGAATGAGAATTCACCATAGCGGGTGAATGGGCTTTCACCGCCGCTGAGTTCGGAAACCAGTTCCAGCCATCCCAGGCTTGAACACCACAGCGAAGAGCGGCCAACTGCCTTGTGGGCCGCGGGTACCGCCACTGCGGACGGTATGGAGTCAGCCATAATGCCGCTCATGAAGAATCTGCGAATTGGACTGGTCGGGACCGGCCCCTGGGCCTCGTCCACGCACGCTCCGGCGCTCGCCGCGCACCCGGACGTGGAGTTCAGCGGCGTATGGGGACGGCGGTCCGACGCGGCGACCGCGCTGGCGTCGGGGCACGCGACCACGGCGTACGCGGACGTTGATGAACTGTTCGCCGCGAGCGACGCCGTGACGTTCGCCGTGCCGCCGGACGTGCAGGCGCCGCTGGCCGCACGGGCCGCCGCGGCGGGGTGTCATCTGCTCCTGGACAAGCCGGTGGCGACGACCGTGGCCGCGGCACGTGACCTCGCGGCGGCGGCCGAGGCGGCCCGGGTGGCGTCCGTCGTCTTCTTCACGCTGCGCTTCGCCGGGCCGACGTCGGCCTGGGTGGCTCAACAGGCTGCGATCGAGGGCTGGTTCACGGGGCGCGCCGACTGGTACGGCTCGTTCTACTCGGCGGACGGGACCAGCCCGTTCCCGTCGCCGTGGCGAGCGCGGCGGGGCGGTCTGTGGGATGTCGGCCCGCACGCCCTGTCCGTCCTGGTGCCGGTGCTCGGCGATGTGACCGACGTGACGGCGGCGGCGGGCCCGGCGGACCTGGTCCATCTGGTCCTGCGACACAGCGGCGGGGCATCGAGCAGCGCGACGCTGAGCCTGAGCACGCCCGCGAAGGCTTCGGGGGTGACGGTGGAACTGCGCGGCGAGGCGGGAACGGCGCTGATGCCGTCCGGGGGCGAGGCGCTCGGCGCGTTCCGCTCGGCGGTGGACGCGCTGGTCGAGTCGGCGCGATCCGGTCGGCCGCACGCCTGCGACGTGCGGTTCGGACTGCGCGTGACGGAGATCCTGGCCCTGGCCGAGAAGCAGCTTCCTGCCGAATGAGGTGACCGGCTCCCCGCCGGATGAACGCGACTGCCGATCGTGTCGCTGGACCGCCCGGCACAACCGCGGGCGGCCGGTACCGTGGCCGCTACGTAATGGCGAGTGACGGCACCGGCCGCAGCCAGTGGACCCAAGAACCGATTCGGGAAGTCATGCGCCGTACGTCCCGAGTGTGCCGTTACCGACCACACACATCGGAATACGAACAAGCGATCCATACACTTCCCGCAGCGGCCCAATGGGCCTAGGGGGTACCCAACGCCGGGGAATTTCAGCCAATTTCAGCTCCCCGGTCAAGATGCCCCACACTTGTGTCCGCGTGCCCGCCGACGATGGAGCTTGCAGGTCGGCGGTTCCGCTCCATCCATGATGCCGCATCGGCTGATCGTTTTTCTTCGGGCAATCTTTACTACCAAAGTCGCTGCGAATATTTAGACTGGAGGCGCTCAACTCGGCGTGTACAAGAGGGATTAGCCACCATGAACAAGACGGCGCTCCGCGCTCTGCTCCGCGAACGACGCGCCCTCATTGCCCCCGAATCGCACGGCTTCAGCCGCCCCACGGGCCAGGGGCGACGGGCCCGCGGGCTCTCCCAGCATCAGGTCGACCAGCTGTTGCACCGGGCCATTGGGACGTATCACCGGTTGGAGTCGGGGAGTTATCCCAATCCGCCCGCTTCGCTGTTGCGGGATGTCGCACGCCTGTTTGGGCTCAATGAGCAGGAGTGGGTTTCGCTCTGCCGGTACGCACTGCTGCAGGAGCCACCCGGTCCACTTCACCAGTCGTCCGGGAAAGAAGTGCCCGGGGTGTGGCAGGAGGCGGTCGACGGCGTCCGTCACATGGCTTACATCACTGATGCGTCATGGGACATGCTCGCCTACAACGAAGCCCTCACCACCATGTTCCCCGACAGGAAAGTCCCCGGCAACATCATGCGGTGGATGGTCCTGGACCCCGTCGCCCGCCGGACACTGATGGACTGGCACACCGCCTGGGCCCCCATGGTGCTGCCGCAGCTTCGAGCGGCCCTCGCGTCCCGGCCCGAGGACGGCACTCTGCGCCAGATAGAGAAGGAGGTCCTCGCCGACCCCGAGACCGCCGCCCCCTATGACGCCGGCAACCCCTATCCCCACCCGGACGGCGACGAGCGTCCGCTGCTGCACGCCGAACGGGGTCCGGGCTGGGTCACCATGTGCGCCGCCCAACCCTTGACCGCGCCCGGAGCCCGGCTCATGATCCTTGTGTTCCACCCCGGCGCACAGCGCTCCCACACGCGTGCGCCCATGCTGCGCGCCCACTGACGGGACGTCAGCGGCCTCCACGGTTCGGAGAGGGGGACGACTTCAGCACCTTGAAGTACGTTGTGCCCCACCCCCCACATCCGACACGACCGCCCGTGGGAGTCGCCTCGTGCCCGTTCATGTCTCCAGACCCAAGACAGTCCTGGGTGACCACAAAGTCACTACCGCCGAGATAGCCGACGACATACTCGCCCATCATCCCGACCACCCCCGGCTCCGGGCGATCCTTCGCGTGGTCGGCAACTGCGGTGTCCTGACACGCCACTTCACCCGGCCGCTGGACTCCCCCACCGTCTCCGGCTCGGCCGACATGGGCGAACGTGCCCGCGTCGCCTTCGGTGACGCTCTCGCCATGGCCGAGCGTGCCGCCATCGCAGCCCTCGACACGGCCGGAATCGCCGCCGGTGACATCGATGCCATCGTCACCACGCACACCACCAGCTGGGCGATCCCGAACCTCGACGTCAACCTCATCGAACGTCTCGGCCTGCGCCCTACAGTGCGCCGCATAGCACTGACCACGGTGGCCTGCCCCGGGGGCGCCCACACTCTCATCCGTGCCGCTGAACTGGTCGGCGCGCACCCCGGGAGCAAGGTCCTCGTGGTGGCCGCGGAGGTCCTGTCGGCCATCTACCAGCACTCCGACACCAGCATCGAATCGATGATCTACAAGGCCCTGTTCGGGGACTCGGCCTCCGCGGCGGTCGTCACGGACACCCCCCTCGGCCCGGGACTCACGATCGACGGCACCTTCGAGTACGTCCTGGCTGACAGCCTCGATCGGCAGCGCGGTCGAATCGACGTGGAGGGCATCCACTTCGACTCCAGCAAGAAGGCCCTCAGCGCGGCCGCGGAAGTCCTGCCCCACTTCAAGAATTGGTACGGCCCGGAAGAAGCACCCGACTTCGCCGTCATCCACCCCGGCAGCCCCCGCATCCTCTCCGACACCGCCACCTCACTCGGCCTGGCCCCCCACGACACCCGCCACTCCACCGACACCCTCGCCGACGAGGGCAACCTCGGCGGCGTCAGCGTCCTGAGAGTCCTCGAACGCACCCACGCCGCTCCTCCCGCCGACGGCGCCCGCGGTGTCATGGTCGCCTTCGGACCCGGCTTCGCCACCGCGGCGCTGCGCTGTCGCTGGCAGGCGTGACCCTGGCCGCTCCCGGGGATGGAGCCGGAGCTCCACCAGCGGTAATTCGGTTGTCACACCCCACCCTCGGTGCTGAAGTACCCGCATGGACCATGTAGAGGTACTGGCGGCCTACGACCGGCAGATTCGGCGCGGCGCGCAGACGGAAAGCCCCGGTGCGCGCGTCGAGCGGGCCGGAGCCGTCGTCCGGCAGATCGGCCCGGAGCACGACTGGAACGGCGTCCACTGGGCGGACGTCGACGCGGCCACGGCGGATGCCGTCATCGCCGAGCAGGTGCGGTACTACACGTCCCTCGGGCGCGAGTTCGAGTGGAAGCTGTACTCCCACGACCGCCCCGCTGACCTCGCCGACCGGCTGCGGGCGGCCGGCTTCGTCCCCGAGCCGCCGGAGACCGTGATGGTGGCCGAGGTAGCCGACCTGTCCACGGAGCCCGAACCGCCCGAGGGAGTCCGCCTGCTCCCGGTGACGGACGCGGCCGGCGTGCGACTGATGGCGGACGCCCACGAGATGGCGTTCGGCGATGACGGCTCGGGACTCGCCAAGCGGGTCCTCACCCAGCTGACCGAGACCCCGGACGCCGTCGTCGCGGTGGTCGCGATGGCGGGTGACGTGCCGGTGAGCTCGGCGCGGATGGAGTTCTACCCCGGCACCGACTTCGCCGGCCTCTGGGGTGGCGGCACCGCACCGCAGTGGCGGGGCAAGGGCATCTACCGCGCCCTGATCGCCCACCGCACCCGCATCGCCGCCGAGCGCGGATTGCGCTACCTCCAGGTGGACGCCACCGACGACAGCCGCCCGATTCTGCAGCGCCTGGGGTTCGTACCGCTGAGCGTGACGACGCCGTTCGTCTACGAGCCCCAGAAACATCAGTAGCGGTGATCACCCTCCGGGTTCCACACACGCCGGGCGGCCGGTGACTTCACCCTCGCGACAAGAGATAAGGTAAGCCTCACCTAATCTCTCCGAGGGGATCATTGTGCGTGCGTGGGACGTGAAGGCCGTCGTCGGCCTGTCCGTGATCGGGATGCTGCTGACCGGCTGCTCGTCGGGCGGCGGGAGCGGGGCGGATGGCAAGGGTGCGGCCGAGGGGTCCCGCAACAAGGTGGCCGGAGCCGTCGAGGGGCCGACCGCGGCCCCCGCCGAACTGACCGGCACAATGGGCTCGAAAGCCACGGACGGGGACTTCCCGCGCACCGTCGGCCACTACGAGGGCAAGACCGAGATCTCCGAACAGCCGAAGCGGATAGCCGCCCTCAGCACCGGCCAACTCGACGACCTCCTCACCCTGGGCCTCGTCCCCACGGCCACCACGCGCGCCGACAACGCCGGGCTCGTGCCCGACTATCTGCGCGACGCCTTCCCGCGTGAGGAGTCCCGGCTCACGAAGATGACCGACGCGGGCACCCGCTCCGCACCCAACCTGGAAAGCCTGGAGGCGGCCGAGCCGGACCTGATCCTGGTCAACCAGTCGCTCGCGGACCTCTACCCCAAGTTGTCGAAGATCGCGCCGACGGTCGTGACCAAGGGGCAGGGCATCAACTGGAAGCGCGACCTGCTCCTGGTCGGCGCGGCCGTCGGAAAGGGCGAGCAGGCCAAGAGCCTGCTCGACGACATCACCGACGAGGCGGCCGCCGAGGGGAAGAGGACCGACAGCGCCGCCAGCACCGTGTCCATGGTGCGCTTCACACCCGACAGGACCCGGATGTTCGGCGTCTCCTCCTTCACCGGGTCCCTCGCCGTCGACATGGGCGTCGGGCGGCCCAAGCCCCAGAAGTTCAGGGCGATTTCCGAGGACATCAGCACCGAACGCATCGATCTCGCGGACGGCGACTGGATCTTCTACTCGGTCCAGGGCGACCCCGAGAAGACGGACGCCGGAAGCGTGCTCGCCGGGCCGCTGTGGAAGTCCCTCAAGGGGGTCGAGTCCGGACACGCCGTCAAGGTCGACGACGACCCGTGGTACCTCAACGCGGGCCCGACGGCGGCCCGGTTGGTGGTCAAGCAGCTCGCGGCGTCGCTCGGCTCATGAGCTCCCGTACAGCTGGGGCGAGTTGGCTGGCGGTCGCGCTGGGGCTCACCGTCGCCGCCGCCGCCCTCAGCCTGGCCGTCGGTACCCGGTCGGTGCCGCTGTCCACCGTTCTCGACGCGGTGGCGCACCATGCGGACTCACCGGACGCTCTCGTGGTGCGGTCACTGCGGGTGCCCCGCACCGCTGTGGGACTCGCCGCGGGCGCGGCCCTCGGTCTGTCCGGGGCCGCCCTCCAGGCCGTCACCCGCAATCCGCTCGCCGACCCGGGCATCCTCGGGCTGAGCCAGGGAGCGGCGGCCGGGGTCGTCCTCGCCATCGCGACCGGCCTGGCGAGCGGGTTCTCCGGGTACGTCTGGTACGCCTTCGGGGGTGCGGTCGTCGCCGCCTGCGTCGTGTACGCCATTGCCGCACGCGGCCGGGGCGGGGCCTCACCGGTCAAGCTCGCGCTCGCCGGGACGGCGTTCTCCGCGATGGTGGCGGGCGCCACCACCGCGCTGCTGACGTCGAGTTCGGCCACCCTCGACCAGTTCCGGTTCTGGCAGGCGGGTTCGCTGGCCGGCCGCGACGCCGGGATCGTCACGCAGATGCTGCCGTTCATGGCAGCCGGGGCGCTGCTCGTACTCGGCTGCGCCCGGGGCCTCGACGCGCTCGTCCTCGGTGACGACACCGCGCGGGCTCTGGGCCACAAGGTGCACACCGTGCGGATCTGCGCGGCGCTGGGCGCCACCGTCCTGACCGCGGCGGCCGTCGCCGCGTCGGGCCCCATCGCCTTCGTCGGCCTGGCCGTCCCGCACCTGGCCCGCCGCATGGTCCGCGGCGGCCACCGCACGATACTGCCGCTCTCCGCCCTGCTCGGCGCCTGTCTGCTGCTCGCGGCCGACGTGGCGGGGCGGGTGGTGCGGGCGCCCGCGGAGGTACCGGCCGGGGTGATGACCGCGCTGGTGGGGGTGCCCGTACTGATCGTGCTCGTACGGAGGAAGGCAGGGGCTACGTGAAAGGTAACGGTGGCACGATGACCGCCGCCCGCCCGCCCGCTGCCGGTCAGACGGTCCTGCGCCGCCACCGCGTGTCCCTCCTCCTGCACCGGCGTTCCGCCGCCACGGCCACCGTGCTCCTGGTCCTGCTCGCCGTGGCGATGGCCGTGTCGGTCTGCGCGGGCCAGAACTATGTCGCGCCGGGCGACGTGTGGGACGTCCTGCGCGGCAGGACGAGCCCGTACACCCTGGTCGTCTCGGAACTGCGCGTCCCGCGCATCGTGCTCGGGGCACTGGTCGGCGCCGCGCTCGGGGTCTCCGGCGCCCTGGTGCAGACGGTCACCCGCAACCCGCTCGCCAGCCCCGACGTCCTCGGCGTCGGACACGGCGCCGCTGCGGCGACCGTGCTCCTGCTCGCCACCGGCACGGTGACCTCACCGGGCGCCCTGCCCGCCGTCTCGGTCGCGGGCGGTCTGGGTGCGGCGGCGCTGGTGTACGCGGTGGCGTGGCAGCGGCACGGAATGCGGGCGAACCGCTTCGTCCTGACGGGAGTCGGGATCGGCGTGGCCCTGTCCGCGATCGTCCAGCTCTACCTCACGGACAGCGACCAGGCCGCCGCCGAGCAGGTCAAACTGTGGCTCGCGGGCAGCCTCAACGGACGCGGGTGGGAACAGGCGGTACCGCTCACCTGGATCCTCCTGTTGTGCCTGCCCGCCCTGCCCTGGGCCGCGCGTGCGCAGCGCTATCTGAGCCTGGACGACGACACCGCGGCGGCCCTCGGAGTACGGGTACGGCCGACCCAACTCGGCCTGACGGTACTGGGCGTGATTCTCGCGGCGACCGCGACCGGGGCCGCGGGACCCATCGGTTTCGTCGCCCTCACCGCGCCACAGCTGGCCCGCCGTCTCACCAGGACCGCCCATCTCCCGCTCGTGTGCGCCGCGTTGACGGGTGCGATCACCGTGGTGGGTGCGGACCTCGCGGCCCGTACCCTGGTGCCGCCGCTGGAGATCCCGGTCGGCGCGCTCACGGCGCTTGTCGGCGGCCCGTACCTGCTGTGGCTCCTCGGCAAGGGGGATGGCAACGGCGTGCGGTGAGGGTGTCCTGACCGGCTACAGCAGCTTCGCGATCGCCTCCGCCGTGTCCGTCTCGCCGAGCCTCGGGAAGATCTTCTCGACGCTGTTGCGGTGTGCGTCGGCGTCCATGTCGGTCACGGCGTCGACGGCGACCGTGACGTGGTAGCCGTGCTCGTGGGCCGCGCGGGCCGTCGACTCGACGCCGATGCTCGTCGCGATGCCGGCGACCACGACCTGGGTGACGCCTCGGCGGCGCAGCTGGAGGTCCAGGTCGGTGCCGTAGAAGGCGCCCCACTGCTGCTTGGTGACGACGATGTCGCTGTCCTTGCGCCCGAGTTCGGGAACCAGGTCCGCCCAGTCGGCGGGCACATCGCCGCCGCGAGCCGGCCCTTCGGTGCGCCCGGGGGCGCCACCGGTGACACGGACCAGGACGACGGGCAGACCGCGCTCGCGGAAGGCGCCGGCCAGGCGGGCGGACCGCTCGACGATCTCCGCGGAGGGGTGGGCCGTGGGCAGGCCGGTGATGCCCTTCTGGAGGTCGACGAGGACGAGCGCCGTGGTGGGGTCGAGAGTGGTGGCAGTCATGGATCAGATCTCTTTCCTACGTGGGTCGTACGGGGATGGGGCCGGGAGTTGGTCAGGTGCGGGCGCGCAGGGCCCGGTCCGTGAGGGTCAGGGCGACCAGGGCGAGCGCGAGGACGGCGCCGACCGCACCCATGAGGTGCAGTCCGGCGTCGTCGGCACGCTGCCCGTAGGCGAGGCCGATCAGACCTGACGCGGCGATGGCGCCGATGTACTGCGCCGTGCGCTGCAGCCCGGCGGCGGAGCCGATCTCGTCGGCCGGGGCGAAACTCTGCACGGCTGCTTGGTTGCTGGTGCCCATGAGGCCCTGTGGGATGCCGAAGCAGGCGCCGGCCAGGAGGAGCACGGCGAGCGGTGTACTGCCTGAGGTGAAGAAGAGCAGCGCGCTGCCCACGACGAGCAGGACGGAGGCGATGCCCAGCGGGGCGCGGATGCCCCTCGTACGGGCACCGAGCAGCGAACAGGCAAGGGCGGCAAGGGACATGGGCAGCATGACGAGCCCGGTGTGCAGGGACGACAGGCCGCGGGCCTCTTCCAGCCACTGGGTGAAGCCGTACATCACGCAGTACACGACCAGGTAGCTCAGGCCGTGCCGCAGGTAGGTGCGGGCCAGTGCGTGGTTGCGGCCGAGCATGCGCAGGTCGATGAAGGGGCGCGGGTGGCGCAGCTGCCACCAGGTCAGCACGGTGGAGAGCGCCGCCACGGGGGCGAGCAGCCACCACAGGGGGTGCGCCAGATCGAGCAGGAAGACGACGAGGCAGGTCAGCGCGCCGGTGAAGAGCAGGGTACCGAGCGGATCGAGGCCGCCCGCCACGGCCTTGCCCGGCCGCTCCCCGCGCGGCGGGTCCTTGGGGATCCAGCGGAGCGCCGCGCCGTACGCGAGGAGTGCGACGGGGACGTTGACGGCGAAGATGCCGCGCCATCCGGCGGTCGCGACGAGGAGTCCGCCGAGCGTCGGTCCGATCGCCGCGCTGCCGAGCGCGGCGAAGGAGAGCCTGCCGAGGACGGTGCGCGGGGTCGTCCTGCCGAGCCTGCGTGACTCGTCGCGCAGGACGGCCATGGCGGCGGGGTAGGCCGCCGAGGTGCCTATGCCAAGGAGCAATCGGGAGACGAGCAGCCAGGCGAAGCCCGGGGCGAGCGTGCCGACGAGCCCGGAGGCGACGACGACCACGAGTCCGCCGAGGAAGACCCGGCGCGGCCCGATGCTGTCGGCGAGCTTGCCGAGCACGGGCTGGGAGACGGCGCTCGCGAGGTAGAGGACGGACACGAGCCAGGCGGTGTCGGCGGCGCCGACGCCGAAGTCGTGCCCGATCGCCACCAGGGCGGTGGAGATCATCGTGGTGTTGAGCGGGTTGAGCAGTGAGCCGAGGAGAAGGGGCGCCGTGAGCCGCGCCCCGAAGGCGGGAGGCTCGGCCGCCGCGGGGCGGGCCGGGGCGTCCGCCTTCGTCCTCACTTCTGCACCAACCGCTCCAACAGCACGATGGCGTCGGCCAGTTGGCGGCGCTCCGCCGGATCGAGTCCGTCGGCGAGGACCGTCGAGAGCCAGTCGTGCTTGGCGGCCCGCATCTCGGTGAGGGTGCGATGCCCCTGATCGGTCACGGAGACGACGGACTGCCGCCCGTCGTCGGGGTCGGGGGCGCGCTCGACGAGCCCCATCTCTTCGAGGGCGCTCACGGTCAGCCGCATGGACTGCGGCCGGACGAGCTCCTCGCGGGCCAGACCCGCGGTGGTGGCGGGGCCTTTGCGGTCGAGGCGGGCGAGCACGGAACGCTGCGTGGGGCTGAGTCCGGTCGCCGGTGTCACCCCGCGCAGGCGCCGCACGAGTCGCCGGACGACGTTCGACAAGTCGGCGGCGATCTGCTCGGGAGCCGAGTCGCCGGAGGGGGGTGCGCTCATGTACGCCACCGTATGAGATAGGCAGGCAACCTTGCAAGGTTGCCTGCCTATCACCCCTGTACACGTACCAGCGGACGCGTACTAGCGGATCGGCATCCCCGACAGTGTCCGCGCGATCACCAGACGCTGGATCTCGCTCGTGCCCTCGAAGATCGTGTAGATCGCGGCGTCCCGGTGCATGCGCTCCACCGGGTACTCACGCGTGAAGCCGTTGCCGCCGAGGATCTGCACCGCCTGGGCGGTGACCTTCTTGGCGACCTCGCTCGCGTACAGCTTCGACATGGAGCCCTCGGCCGACTCGAACTTCTTGCCCGTGCTCGCCATCCACGAAGCGCGCCACACGAGCAGACGGGCGGCGTCGATCTGCGTACGCATGTCGGCGAGCTGGAAGGCGATGCCCTGGTTGTCGATGATCGGGCGACCGAACTGCGTACGCGTCTTGGCGTACTCCAGGGCCTCTTCGTACGCGGCTCGGGCCGTGCCCACGGCCATGGCGCCGACGGCCGGGCGGGAGGCCTCGAAAGTGGCCATCGCGGCGTTCTTCACGCGCTCGCCGCCGGTCTTGGCGCGCTCCCTGGCGCGGGCGAGGCGCTCGTCCAGCTTCTCCTTGCCGCCGAGCAGGCAGTGACCGGGGACACGGACGTCCTCAAGGACGACCTCGGCGGTGTGCGAGGCGCGGATGCCGTGCTTCTTGAACTTCTGGCCCTGGGAGAGGCCGGGGGTGTTCGGCGGGACGATGAAGGAGGCGTGACCCTTGGAGCCGAGGTCGGCGTCGACGACCGCGACGACGACATGGACGTTGGCGATGCCGCCGTTGGTCGCCCAGGTCTTGGTGCCGTTGAGGACCCACTCGTCCTTGGCCTCGTCGTAGACGGCGCGGGTGCGCATGGCCGCCACGTCGGAGCCCGCGTCGGGCTCCGAGGAGCAGAAGGCGGCGAGCTTGACGTCGTTCACGTCGCCGTACATCTGCGGGATCCAGGTGCCGATCTGCTCCTCGGTGCCGTTGGCGAGGACGCCGACGGCGGCCAGGCCCGTGCCCATGATGGACAGGCCGATGCCCGCGTCACCCCAGAAGATCTCCTCGGTCGCCATCACGATGCCCAGGCCCGTGGGGTCGAAGAACTGCTGGGCGTAGAAGTCGAGGGAGTAGATCCCCAGCTTCGAAGCCTCCTGGATGATCGGCCAGGGGGTCTCCTCACGCTCGTCCCATTCGGCGGCCGCGGGGCGGATCACGTCAGCGGCGAACCCGTGGAGCCAGTCCCGGACCTCCTTCTGTTCGTCGTTGAGCTCCATGGTGAACTCGGCCATGACCCCTCCAGGACCTGCGGTGAAGACATACGTTACTTGCGGTAACTGGAGTCTGTTACCGGCCGGTAGCCGATGTCAACTCCCGGCCGCCCGTTCGATGGGCGCCGAGCGCGGGGTGTTACGTTGCGCATGCGTAACGCAATCGCATGGGCGGGGAGAGAATCGCTATGGAGACCACCACAGAGCAGACCGATCAGCAACGGTCTGCGGAGCGCCGGCGGCGCGAGTTGCTGGAGGCCGCCGACCGGGTGGTGCTGCGTGACGGGCCCGGCGCCTCGATGAACGCCATCGCCGCCGAGGCCGGCATCACCAAGCCGATCCTGTACCGGCACTTCGGCGACAAGGGCGGACTGTACGCCGCGCTCGCCAAACGGCACACCGACGCGCTCCTCGACTCGCTGCGCGCCGCCCTCGACGCCCCGGCCGAGCGCAGGGAGCGGGTCGAGCAGACGCTTGACACCTACCTCTCGGCGATCGAGGCCCGCCCGCAGGTCTACCGCTTCCTGATGCATCCCTCGGACGCCGCGAGCCCCGGCGAGCAGGGCTTCGACGTGGGCCTGCACTCCGCCCCCGTCCTTCGGCGCATGGGCGAGGAGCTCGCGCAGGTCATCGAGGAGCGGGTCGACCTCGGCCCTGGCAGCGCCCAGCTCGCACGCGTGTGGGGGCACGGCATCGTCGGCATGATGCACGCGGCCGGTGACTGGTGGCTCGGCGAACGGCCCTGCCCGCGCGCGGAGTTGGTGAGCAGCCTGGCCGACCTGCTGTGGGGACGACTCGCCGCGGCGGGCAACCGCATCGGCGGCCCCGGCTTCTGAGGTTCGGGAGCCCGCGGGAAGTCAGCTGCGCCAGGGCGCCTTGGCGGCGGCCCGCAGAACCTTGCGCCGCCGCCAGCCAGTGACGTGATCGGTGTAGACGCCGCCCTCCAAGTGGTCGCACTCGTGCTGCAGGCAGCGCGCGAACCAGCCGGTCCCGTGCACCCGCACCGGCTCACCGCGCATGTCGACGCCCTCCACCACCGCGTGGTCGAAGCGCGGCGTACCCGCCTCAAGGCCCGGCAGCGAGAGGCACCCCTCGGGACCGCGCACGCTGATGCCGTCCGCCTCCACGAGGCGCGGGTTCACCACGTGCCCGAGATGACGCACATCGTCGTCGTCCGGGCAGTCGTACACGAAGACCCGCTGGTTCACGCCGATCTGGTTGGCGGCGAGGCCCACGCCCTGGGCGGCGTACATCGTGGCGTACATGTCCTCGATGAGCCGCACCAGTTCGGGGCCGAAGTCGGTGACCTGCTCGCACGCCTTGTGCAGCACGGGGTCGCCGAGCAGAGTCAGGGGTCGTACGCGCCCTGAGGCGCCCGGGATCGAGCCGTGTCGCATGGCCGCAAGGGTACGGTCCTTGGAAAGCCCCGGGGTCGGGGTGGTGCCGCGGTTCGGGCTTGTGAGTGGATCTCGATAGGCTGAGGTTCATCGCGTTGCCGGGGGCAGTCGCGGCGCCGTACGCAAGGAGGATCCAGAACTGATGGCAGGCAACACGGACCCGCTGTCGCCGCGGGCCAAGCTGGCCGTGACGGCGGGCAAGGCGGCCGCGGCGGTGTCGCGCGCGGCGGGCCGCGGCAGCGGATCGGTGATCGGCGGCCGCGTTTCGCTCAAGCTCGACCCCGACCTGCTCGGGCGTCTTGCCACGCACCTCGATGTGGTGCTCGTCTCCGCCACGAACGGCAAGACGACCACGACCCGGCTGCTCGCGGAGGCGCTGCGCGCCAGCGGGCCCGTGGTGTCGAACGCCCTTGGCGCGAACATGCCGGCCGGGATCACCTCGGCCCTCGCGGGCGGCTCGGATGCCAGGTTCGGCGTGATCGAGGTCGACGAGAAGTACCTCGCCGGTGTCGCCCGTGATGTGACACCGAAGGCGATCGCGCTGCTCAACCTCTCGCGCGACCAGCTGGACCGCGCCGGTGAGACCCGCATGATGGCGGAGAACTGGCGCGAGGGCCTGGCCGGTTCCAAGGCGGTCGTGATCGCGAACGCGGACGACCCGCTGGTCGTCTGGGCGGCGTCCTCGTCGCCGAACGTGGTGTGGGTGGCCGCGGGACAGGAGTGGAAGGACGACGCCTGGTCGTGCCCCTCCTGCGGCGGTGTGATGCAGCGCCCCGGGGACGACTGGTTCTGCGGCGAGTGCGGCTTCCGCCGTCCCGCGCCCAGCTGGGTGCTCTCCGGCGACCACGTCCTCGACCCGCACGGCTCGGCCTGGCCGATCCATCTGCAGCTGCCGGGCCGGGCGAACAAGGCGAACGCGACCACGTCGGCCGCCGTCGCCGCCGTCTTCGGAGTGCCGCCACAGGTCGCCCTGGAGCGGATGTACCAGGTGCAGGCGGTCGCCGGACGCTATGACGTCGTGCAGTTCCAGGGCCGCGATCTGCGTCTGCTGCTCGCGAAGAACCCGGCGGGCTGGCTCGAAACGTTTTCGCTGATCGACCCGCCGCCCACCCCGGTGGTGCTCTCCGTGAACGCCCGTGGCGCCGACGGCACCGACACCTCCTGGCTGTGGGACGTCGACTACACCCGCCTGGCGGGACACCCGATCTTCGTGCTCGGCGACCGCAAGCTGGACCTCGCCGTGCGTCTTGAGGTCGCGGGCCTGGACTTCCGGGTCTGCGAGTCCCTCGACGAGGCCGTGCAGCTCGCGCCGCCCGGACGGATCGAGACGATCGCGAACTACACCGCGTTCCAGGACCTGCGCCGCCGCGTCGGCAACTGACCCCACCGGACCCTCTAGACCCTCGTAGGGACGAATGAGCATGAGCGACAACAGCCTGCGGCTGGTGTGGGTCTACCCCGACCTGCTGAGCACGTACGGAGACCAGGGCAACGCCCTGGTCGTGGAGCGCCGCGCCCAGCAGCGCGGCCTCCAGGTCGAGCGCTACGACGTGCGCAGCGACCAGCCGGTGCCCACCTCCGGCGACATCTATCTGATCGGCGGCGGCGAGGACCGCCCGCAGCGACTCGCGGCCGAGCGCCTGCGCCGCGACGGCGGACTGCAGCGGGCCGTGGGCAACGGCGCGATCGTCTTCTCGGTGTGCGCGGGGTACCAGATCCTGGGCAACGAGTTCATCAACGACCTCGGCCAGCGCGAGCCGGGCCTCGGCCTGCTCGACGTGATCTCCACCCGCGGCGAGGGCGACCGGTGCGTCGGCGACGTCCTGGGCGACATCGACCCGCAGCTGGGCCTGCCCCCGCTGACCGGCTTCGAGAACCACCAGGGCATCACGCACATCGGCCCGTCGGCGCGGCCGTTCGCACGCGTCTCGCTCGGCCGGGGCAACGGCACGGGTGACGGCACCGAGGGCGCGTTCAACGGCACCGTCTTCGGCACGTACATGCACGGCCCCGTCCTCGCTCGCAACCCGCTCATCGCGGACCTGCTCCTGAAGCTGGCCCTCGACGTGAACGCGCTGCCGCCGACGGACGACCGCTGGTACGAGGCGCTGCGCGCCGAGCGCATGAACGCCGCACAGCAGCCCGCCTGATGCCCTTGCCGCACAGGTGAGCGGCACAGTCCAGCAGTCGGACGCCCGGTGCTGCCCCGCCCCCTCCCGCCTATAGGGTGGCGGGGTTCCCGCCGGACGACGTGGTCCGGACTTCGGCCCACGTTGCAGAGGGCCCCTCTCTATGAAAGACGTTGGCGGGCTATGCGCATTGGTGTCCTCACCTCCGGCGGCGACTGCCCCGGTCTCAACGCTGTCATCCGTTCGGTCGTGCACCGCGCCGTCGTCGACCACGGCGACGAGGTCATCGGCTTCCACGACGGCTGGCGTGGACTGCTCGAATGCGACTACCGCAAGCTCGACCTGGACGCGGTGGGCGGCATCCTGGCACGTGGCGGAACGATTCTTGGCTCATCCCGTGTCCAGCCCGCGCATCTGCGCGACGGCGTCGAGCGGGCCAAGGGCCACCTCGCCGACCTGGGCCTGGACGCGGTCATCCCGATCGGCGGCGAAGGCACGCTGAAGGCGGCCCGGCTCCTGTCGGACGCGGGTCTGCCGATCGTCGGGGTGCCCAAGACGATCGACAACGACATCGCGGTGACCGATGTGACGTTCGGCTTCGACACCGCGGTCGGCGTGGCGACCGAAGCCCTCGACCGCCTCAAGACGACCGCCGAGTCGCACCAGCGTGTGCTGATCGTCGAGGTCATGGGCCGGCACACCGGCTGGATCGCGCTGCACTCGGGCATGGCCGCGGGCGCGCACGCGATCGTCGTGCCTGAGCGGCCCTTCGACATCGAGGAACTGGCGCGGAAGGTCGGCGAACGGTTCTCCGCGGGCAAGAAGTTCGCGATCGTCGTGGCCGCCGAGGGCGCCAAGCCCCGCGAGGGCTCCATGGCCTTCGACGAGGGCGTCAAGGACATGTACGGCCACGAGCGGTTCGCCGGCATCGCCCGGCAGCTCTCCATCGAACTGGAGCAGCGCCTGGGCAAGGAGGCGCGTCCGGTGATCCTCGGGCACGTCCAGCGCGGCGGCACCCCCACCGCGTACGACCGCGTGCTCGCCACCCGCTTCGGCTGGCACGCCGTGGAGGCCGTGCACCGCGGCGAGTTCGGCAAGATGACGGCGCTGCGCGGCACGGACATCACGATGGTCCCGCTCGCCGAGGCCGTCGAGACGCTGAAGACGGTGCCGGACGAGCGCTACGCCGAGGCGGAGTGCGTCCTCTAGACCAGGCTTCAGACCGGACGTCAGGTCAAGACTGATCGAGCTTTAGATCAAGACTCAACGAACGGCCCCCGGACGCGTCGGCGTCCGGGGGCCGTTCTAGTCTGGTGCGGACACACAGCGCACAACCGCACGAATCAGGAGCCAGCGGATGGATCACAGCGGGCACGGCATGAACATGGATCTGCCGCCGTTCACGCTGGGGCGCGGGCTCGAACTCTCGGCCGACCCCTTCTTCCTCATCGGCTCCCTGGTGGCCCTCGCCCTCTATGCCTGGGGCGTGGTGCGGCTCGTGCGACGCGGTGACAAGTGGCCGGTCGGCCGCATCATTTCCTTCGTGGTGGGCGTGCTGACCATCCTGCTCGTGATGTGCACCAAGCTGAACGACTACGGCATGGTCATGTTCAGTGTGCACATGGTGCAGCACATGGTCATCAGCATGCTCTCGCCGATCCTGCTCCTGATGGGCGCCCCGATCACCCTCGCCCTGCGCGCGCTGCCGGTCGCGGCCCGTCGCGGTCACAAGGGCCCGCGCGAGTGGCTGCTGTGGGTCCTGCACAGCCGCTACATGAAGATCATCACGCACCCCGCGTTCACCATCCCGCTCTTCATCGCGAGTCTGTACGCCCTGTACTTCACGCCGATCTTCGACACCCTGATGGGGTCCAAGGTCGGCCACATCGGCATGATGCTGCACTTCCTGGCGGTCGGCCTCGTCTTCTTCTGGCCGATCATGGGCGTCGACCCGGGCCCGCACCGGCCCGGCTACATCATGCGGATGCTGGAGCTGTTCGCGGGCATGCCCTTCCACGCGTTCTTCGGCATCGCCCTGATGATGGCGTCCGAGCCGATGGTCGGCACCTACAAGAACCCGCCCGCCTCGCTCGGCATCGACGCCCTCGCCGATCAGACGGCCGCGGGCGGCATCGCCTGGGCGTTCAGCGAGGTGCCGTCGGTGCTCGTGCTGCTCGCGCTCCTCTTCCAGTGGTACCGCTCCGATCAGCGCCAGGCACGGCGTACGGACCGGGCCGCTGACCGTGACGGTGACAAGGAGCTGGAGGCGTACAACGCCTATCTCGCCTCACTGGCCGCGCGCGGGCGCTAGCGGCGAAGGGTATTCGCGGGTCAGGATGGCCTTAGGCCGCGGTCCTGGCGTCAAGGCGTCGGGGCTGCCGGGAGGAGGCAGGGCGATGCCTGATTCGACGAAGACGATGGGTGTGTTCACCATCGGAGGCTTGGTGGCGGTGACCGCCTACACGGTCGCGCTCGGTAGCAACGGCTGGCTGTGGTTCGGCTGGGTCGTCATCGGGATGCTCACGCTGGCGATGGTGCTCTCGCGCAGCACCCCCTGAGGGGCGCCGCGCGGCAGCGAGGAGAGGTGCGGGGCGCGGCGACGCCCGCCCGGAAACGGTCAGAAACGGAAGACGGCGCCTGTCGAGAACCCCATCTCGCAGGCGTTGCCGTACGTCTTCTGCCAGCTGACCGGCTTGCCGCGGTGGGTCCCCGTCGCGCTCACGGTGACCGGGGCGTACTGCTTGGTGCAGATCCCCTTCTTCGCCGGCAGCGCGTCGAAGTCGCCGCCCGCCGCGTCGATCGCCGCGCAGGCCTCGGCCATGTGCGGATGGTGTCCGGGCTGCTGCGTCACGCAGTCGAGCAGCACCCCGCGGACCCAGGCGTTGTGGTCCCCGGTGACGGTGAGGAAGACGCCGCTCGACCGGGCGGGGGCCGTCTCGTCGGCCGCGTGGGCGGGCGCGGCCGCGGCGAGGGAGATCAGCGCGGCGGCGGTGGCCAGGGCCGGGTTCAGGCGGGACGTGGGGCGGGACCTCATGGGACCTCCTGGGACGGTGACGTGCTGCGTCGGAGAGAGGCCAGGCCACCCCCGCGGCAGCCGCTCACCGAGCCGGCACGCCGGGCGGTCACCCGTACGAGTCCGGCGCGGGGCCCGGATGGGCCTTCCGCCGGGCGAAGGGTCCGGGCCACTGGCTTCGTCGCTCCCTTCTCCCGTCGGGACGGCGCACCTAAACTGACCGCTGCGCGAGGACCCGTGACCTGCGACGACGCAGCACCCAGGCCGGTCCACCTACGTCAAGGAGCAACGGGTGTTCTACTACCTGCTCAAGTACGTCGTCCTGGGGCCGCTGCTGCGGCTCATGTTCCGGCCGCGTATCGAGGGGCTCGAGCACATACCGGATTCCGGCGCGGCGATCGTGGCGGGCAACCATCTCTCGTTCGCGGACCACTTCCTGATGCCCGCCATCATCAAGCGGCGGATCACCTTCCTCGCGAAGGCCGAGTACTTCACGGGGCCGGGACTCAGGGGCCGTCTCACGGCCGCGTTCTTCCACAGCGCCGGGCAGATCCCGGTGGACCGTTCCGGCAAGGAGGCGGGCCAGGCCGCGATCCGCGAGGGCCTGGGCGTGCTGCGCAAGGGGGAGCTGCTCGGTATCTATCCGGAGGGCACCCGCTCGCACGACGGGCGCCTCTACAAGGGGAAGGTCGGCGTCGCCGCGATGGCGCTCAAGGCGCAGGCACCGGTGATCCCGTGCGCGATGATCGGCACGTTCGAGGCGCAGCCGCCGGGTCAGAAGGTGCCCAACTTCCAGCGTGTGTCCGTCCGCTTCGGCGCCCCGCTGGACTTCTCGCGCTACGCGGGCATGGAGAACGAGAAGGCGGTCCTGCGGGCGGTCACCGACGAGATCATGTACGCCATTCTCGGGCTCTCCGGGCAGGAGTACGTCGACAAGTACGCAGCGGTCGTCAAGGCGGAGGAGGCCGAGCGGGACGCCGCGGCGAGGAGGCGGAAATTCCCCCGGATGCCGCTGAGTTGATGCCCTGACATACGGCCCTGCCGACATCGGGGGCGAGCACGGGCCGGCACGGGCGAAGAAGCGGACGAGCGAAGACAGCTCCAGGCGGCACAGCGAAGGGGCGACCGGGTGGACCCGGTCGCCCCTTGCTGAGATGCCTAGCGGCGGGCTGTCACGGCTTGGGCGTGGCGTGCGGGGTGCACGTCACGTCCTTGCTGTCCAGCTTGCCGGTGAGCAGGTAGGCCTCGACACGGTCGTTGAGGCACGGGTTGACCAGGTTCGTGATGCCGTGCGAACCGGCGTCCTTCTCCGTGATCAGACGCGAGCCCTTGAACCGCTTGTGCAGCTCGACAGCGCCCTCGTACGGCGTGGCGGCGTCACGGGTCGACTGGGCGATGAGGACGGGCGGCAGGCCCTTGCCGGTCTTGACCTCGACCGGCTCGTGCTGCTTGCTCTTCCAGGTCGCGCAGGGCAGGTTCATCCAGGCGTTGGACCACGTCATGAACGGGTTGTCACGGTGGATGCGGGTGTTGTCGCGGTCCCACTTCTTCCAGCTGGTGGGCCACTTGGCGTCGGCGCACTCGACGGCCGTGTAGACGGCGTTGCCGTTCTCCGACGCGATGTTGCCCGCGGTGTCCGACAGGTCGGGGCTTGCTGCCTCGATCAGCGGCTTGGCGTCACCGGCGACGTACTTGCTGAAGTTCGTCGCGATCCCCACCCAGGCGGAGTCGTAGTACGGAGCGCTCTGGAAGTAGGCGGTGAGCTCGGCGGGGCCGACGACCCCGCCAAGGGGCGCCTTCTTCGCGGCGGCACGCAGCTTGTCCCAGTTCTTGCTGACCTTCTCGGCGGTGGTGCCGAGGTGGAAGGTGGCGTCGTACTTGGCGACCCACTCCATCCAGTCCTTGAGACGGATCTCGAAGGCGACATCCTGGTCGAGGTTGGCCTCGTACCAGATCTTCTTCTTCGACGGGTTGACCACCGAATCGACGACCATACGACGCACGTGCGACGGGAAGAGCGTCCCGTAGACCGCGCCGAGGTAGGTGCCGTAGGAGACGCCGAGGAAGTTCAGCTTCTTCTCGCCGAGCGCGGCCCGGATGACGTCCAGGTCACGTGCGGTGTTCGGCGTCGTCATGTGCGGCAGCATCTCGCCGCTGCGCTCGGCACAGCCGTCCGCGTACTCGGCGGCCAGCTTGCGCTGGGCGCGCTTGTCCGCCTCGGAGTCCGGCACAGGGTCCTGCTTGGGGGCCTTGACGAACTCCTGCGGGTCCATGCAGGAGATGGGCGCCGAGTGACCGACACCGCGCGGCTCGAATCCCACGAAGTCGTACGCCTTCGCCGTCTTCTCCCAGAGCTTGGCCTTGGTGACCACGCGGGCGGGGAAGCGGAGGCCGGAGGCGCCGGGGCCGCCCGGGTTGTAGAGAAGGGCGCCCTGACGCTCCTTCTTCGTCCCGGTGTTGCCGATGCGGTCGACGGCAAGCTTGATCTTCTTGCCGTTGGGCTTGGCGTAGTCGAGCGGGACGCTGACCCAGCCGCACTTGATCGCCTTGTCCAAGCCCCAGTCGTCGGGGCACGCCTGCCAGTCGATACCGGCCTTGGCGGCACGCTGCGCGGCGAGCGCGACACCGCGCGCCTCCGAGCTGGTGCGTTGGCGGGCGTCAGCGTTTCCGCCGCTCCGGCGGGCGTCGGCACTGGCGACGGGCGCCAAGATCGCGCCCGCTATGAGCGAGCCCGTGATCAGCGTGCCGGCTGCGCCGAATGCTGTGGTGCGTCTCAACTGGTTCCTCCCCCTGTCGATTTACCTGTCGATTTTCGAACAGTAGGAGGATCCTGTCGTTCAACAGGTTCAGTGCGACAGACTGGGCGGGTATTTCTTTACCAATCCGATAGACGGTGCACGGAACCCCGCTGAGCGGTTATGCCCCTGTTCAGGTGAGTGTGCGCAGCGCCTGATCGAGAGTGCGCCGTACGCGCAGCGCGTCGGGAGCGACCGCGGTGACGAGCACGGCGGGTCCGGCGAGCGGGGTGAGCGCGGCCGCTTCGCCGAGCAGCGCGGGCTCGGGACGGCTCTGCTCGAACTCAGGGCGTACGACGACGAGCTGCCCGATGGCGCGATTCCCCGCCAGGACAGCGGGGCCGTCCCATCCGCCGGGTGCGCCGGGACCGCAGGAGAGCTCCTGATCCAGGAGCAGCCGGCCGGCACGGCGCACGGTCAGGCGGCTGGTGAGACGTCCCGATTCCTCACCGGTCCGGCCGAGCACCTGCTCCTCCCGCAGCACGAGGCTCGCGCTCCCCGCGAGCTCGGCCCGCGTGGTGACCCGCAGATCGCTCTCGCGTACGGAGATCAACTGCTCCGGAAGCCAGCACAGTTCGGCGTCCTCACCGACCGTGAGCCGCACGTCGTACCGCGCCTGCTCCTTCGACTGCCCCGGCAGGGCGAGCGTGGCGGCGGCCGAGCCGATACGCAGCCGGGCCCCTTCGTGGGCGGCGGCCTCGACAGTGAGGTGATCACCCCCGAGGGGGCCGCTCATCGCCCCGACGAGGGTGACGTGGGCGCCTGCTCCGGCCGACCGGGTGCGGCGCGGGACGATCGGCCCGTGACCGTCGAGCACGGGCAGGGCGGTGCCGCCCCGCCCGTCACCTCGCGCGGTGATGCGGGCTGTGCCGCGCACCCCGGATGCCGCGACGGCGTGCACGGTCATGCGGACGCGGTCCAGGCGGCGTACTGGGCACGCACCCAGGCGGCGACGGGGGCGATGCCCTCGTCGGACCTCAGCGACTGGAAGATCACGGGCAGTTCGGCACGCTGGGCCTTGGCGTCCGCGGCCATCCCTGCGAGGTCGGAGCCGACGTACGGGGCGAGGTCGGTCTTGTTGACGACGAGCAGATCGGCGGTGGTGACGCCGGGGCCGCCCTTGCGCGGGATGTCGTCGCCGCCCGCGACGTCGATCACGAAGATCTGCGCGTCGACGAGTCCCTTGGAGAAGGTGGCGGTGAGGTTGTCCCCGCCGGACTCGACGAGGATCAGGTCCAGCGGCCCGACCTCGTCCTCAAGGTCCTCCACGGCCTCCAGGTTGGCGGAGATGTCGTCACGGATCGCGGTGTGCGGGCAGGCGCCGGTCTCCACGGCGGTGATCCGCTCGGGCGGCAGCACGGCCTCGCGCAACAGGAACTCGGCGTCCTCACGGGTGTAGATGTCGTTCGTGACGACGGCGAGGGCACGCTCGTCCCGCAGCTCCTTGCAGAGCGCGGCGACGGTGGCGGTCTTGCCGGACCCGACGGGCCCGCCGAGCCCGATCCGCAGGGCACGACGGCGCCCGTCGGGGCGGTGGGCGTCGGCGCTCACGGCGGCGGATTCGTCGTGGGAGTGGTTGAGGTGCATGGTGCGACTCCTATGGTTCAGCAATTCGTTTCGCCCTGTACGACAGGGCATTGCGGCGGGTGCCGCGCGAGGGGAGCCGGAAGCTTCCCTAGGACGCGAACAACCGCGCGGGCCACCCCGCATGCGCTTCCGCCCCGACCTCGAGCAGCGGCGCGGAGGCCGCGGGCAGCGCGTCGACCCCGTCGACCAGCGCCTCTCGCGCCGCGTCCGCCGCGGCCCGCGCCACGAGGTCGAGCTCGGGCGCGAGGCGGGCAAGCACGCCCGTCGCGTCGAACGGGTCGAGACTCAGCAACCGGACGGTCGCCGTCGCGGGCCCGCTGACGCACTCGTACACCGAGCAGTAGGCGGCGTCCTGCGCATCGAGCCCTGCCGCCCGGGCGGCGAGCCCGAGAACGACGGGCTGATGCGCTCCCTTGGGCCGGGCAGCCGCCAGCCGGTCCAGCGAGGGATCGGGCCACGCGGCTCGCGCGGCCCGCATCATCTGCCGCCCGAGCCGCCGCCCGGCGACCCGCAGCGCGGCCGAGGGTGTCCGCGCGTCGGCGGCCTCGTCAAGCTCCAGCGGGTCGGACCCGAGCGCGGCCGCCGCCGCCAGTGAGGCCGACACGAGCCCCGTCGTGTGCAGCCGGCCCCGGCAGAACTCCTCCAGGTCCCCGCCGCCGGTGATACGCCCTGCCTTGACGGCTTCCTCGGCCCCGCCGGAGTGCGCGTGCCCTCCGGCGGGGAACCGGCCGTCGGCCAGCACGAGTAGTGCGGCTCTGGACATAACGGCGCCCGTCAGAACAGGAAGTACCGCTGCGCGAGCGGCAGTTCGGCGGCGGGCGACGGCTCGACCAGCTCACCGTCGATGGCGACGGCGAAGCTGTCGGGAGCGACCTCGACCCTCGGCAGAGCGTCGTTCTCGCGCATGTCCGCCTTGGTGCGCCCGCGCGTCGAGCGGATCGCGGTGAACTCCTTGGCCAGACCGAGCCGTTCCGGCAGCCCGTCGTCAAGCGCCGACTGGGTCACGAAGTTGAACGAGTTGAGCCCCGGTGCCTTGCCGCGCGCACCGAACATGGGCCGCGGAAGGACCGGCTGCGGCGTGGGGATCGAGGCATTGGCATCGCCCATCTGCGCGTATGCGATCTGCCCGCCCTTGATGACCACCAGCGGCTTGACGCCGAAGAAGACCGGGTCCCACAGCACCAGGTCGGCGAGCTTGCCGCTCTCCACCGAGCCGATCACGTGGTCGACGCCCTGCGCGACGGCCGCGTTGATCGTGTACTTGGCGACATAGCGACGCGCACGCCGGTTGTCCGCACGCGAGTCCCCCGGCAGGAAGCCACGCCGTCGCTTCATCACGTGCGCGGTCTGCCACGTACGCATGACGACCTCGCCTATGCGCCCCATGGCCTGCGAGTCCGACGACATGATCGAGATGGCACCGAGGTCGTGCAGGATGTCCTCGGCCCCGATGGTGGTGGGCCGGATCCGCGACTCGGCGAAGGCGAGGTCCTCGGGGACCGCCGCGTTGAGGTGATGACAGACCATCAGCATGTCGAGGTGTTCCTCGATGGTGTTGACGGTGTGCGGCCGCGTCGGGTTGGTGGAGCTCGGCAGCATGTTCGGCAGGGACACCGCCGTGATCATGTCCGGGGCGTGCCCACCGCCCGCGCCCTCGACGTGGAAGGCGTGCAGCGTGCGGCCCGCGACGGCGTCGAACGTGTCGCCGACGAAGCCCGCCTCGTTGAGGGTGTCGGTGTGGACGGCGAGCTGGGCCCCCGTGTCCTCACAGACGTTCAGGCACGCGTCGATGGTGGCGGGTGTCGCGCCCCAGTCCTCGTGGATCTTGAAGCTGACGGCTCCGGCCCGCAGTTGGTCGTGCATGGACTCGGTGGAGACCGTGTTGCCCTTGCCGAGGAAGCCGATGTTGACCGGGCTCGACTCCATCGCCGCGAACATCCGGGCCAGGTGCCACGCGCCGGGGGTGATGGTGGTGGCCTTGCTGCCCTCGGCCGGTCCGGTGCCGCCGCCGATGAGGGTGGTGACTCCGGAGGCAAGCGCCTCGTCGACGATGGTCGGCGAGATGAAGTGGATATGGGTGTCGATGGCGCCCGCGGTGAGGATCTTGCCGTTGCCCGCGAGCACTTCGGTCTCGGGGCCGATGACGAGATCGGGGTGTACGCCGTCCATCGTGTCCGGGTTGCCGGACTTGCCGATGCCGGTGATCCGGCCGTCGCGTATGCCGACGTCGGCCTTGACGATGCCCCAGTGATCGATGATCACGGCGCCGGTGATGACGGTGTCGGGGGCTCCTTCGGCGCGCGTCGTGCGCGACTGCCCCATCGATTCACGGATGACCTTGCCGCCGCCGAACACCGACTCGTCGCCGGAGAGTCCGGGGCCGCCGGAGCGGTCCTCCTCGATCTCGACGAGGAGATCGGTGTCGGCGAGCCGGATCCGGTCGCCCGTGGTGGGGCCGAACAGGTCCGCGTACGCGGCACGGGACAGCTCAGGCATCGAGAGCACCTCCGGTCTCGCCGCGCAGGCCGGGCACGATACGCAGACCGGCCAGGGGGACGAGTTCGACGTCGACGGGGATTCCGGGCTCGAAGCGCACGGCGGTGCCGGCGGCGATGTTGAGCCGTTTGCCGTGCGCGGCGGCACGGTCGAAGTCGAGACCGGGGTTGGCCTCGGCGAAGTGGTAGTGGGAACCGACCTGGACAGGGCGGTCGGCGGCGTTCAGGACGGTGAGGGGGGTGACCTCGCGGCCTTCGTTGTAGGCGACGGGCTCGTCGGCGAAGAGAATCTCGCCAGGGATGACGGGTTGCGCGGAACTCATGTCTGGGCCCCCGTCAGACGATCGGATCGTGGACGGTGACGAGCTTGGTGCCGTCCGGGAAGGTGGCCTCGACCTGGACGTCGTGGATCATCTCGGGGATGCCGCCCATGACGTCGTCGCGGGTGAGCACCTTGCGCCCCGATGACATGAGTTCGGCGACGGTGCGGCCGTCGCGGGCGCCTTCAAGAATGTGGGACGTGATGAGAGCGATCGCCTCGGGGTGGTTGAGCCGCAGCCCCCGCGCCCTTCGCTTCTCGGCCACATCCGCGGCCACATGGATGAGCAGTCTCTCCTGCTCGTGCGGGGTCAGTTGCACGCGTCCCACCTCACAGTCCTCGCTCCGGACCGTGCGGGGTCCGGCTGCCGCGGCCACCGCGACGGGTATAGATGTAACACACAGGCAGTACGCTTGATCTTGCGCACCCCGGTTACGAAAACCCCTGGTGGCGTGGCTTTGCAGGCTAGTTGGGAGGAGTTTCAACGAGGTTAACCAGCGCTTGACCGCTTCATGACCATCAGCTGGGCTCCCCCATACCTACCGGCCGGGCTTCCCCATGCTCATCAGGCCGCGCAGACCGTCCGGCAGGGCTTCCGCCGGCACCTCGTCGAACAGCGCGAGCTGCGCGACGAACCCCTGGGCCGCGGCGACCATCATCCGCGCGACATGGTCGGCCGGGATGTCGTCACGCATCATGCCCGCCGCCTGATACCCCTCGACGATCTTCACCCAGGCCACGCGCACCCGTGGCGTACCCCTGCCTCATCAGGGCGGCCAGCTCTTCGTTGCGCAGAGTCTCCGCCCACACCTGGACGATCAGCCGCGGGAAGTACGAGGACTCCCCCCTCCTCGCCCCCCCCGGCCTCCGACTGAGCACCTGAGTCAGGGCGCGACCGACCAGCACGTCCGGCGGTGGCGGCGGGGCCTCCTCGGCAGCGGCCTCGAAAGTCGCCTGGATCCACTCCAGAACCTCGCCGACGATCGCCCCGATCAGCTGACCGCTGCGTGCTTACTCCGTCGGCGAGGACCGTCGCCAGAACAGGTGGTGCGTCACGCCGCTCGGGCTTGGTACGACCTCCAGGTGGAACCGGTCGAGCAGCTCATCGGGGGAATCCCAGAGGCGAAGCCCGGACCCGAGCTTCACCGGCGAGACCGCCACATGCAGGGTGTCAACGAGGTCGGCATCGAGGAACTGCCGGATGGAGGTGACCCCGCCGCCGAGCCGTACGTCCCTGCCCTGTGCCGCTTGCCGTGCCCGTTCGAGGACCGTGGCCGGGTCGCCGTCGACGAAGTGGAACGTGGTGTCGGAGAGCGTGAACGACGGACGCTCGTGGTGGGTCATGACGAACACCGGCGTGTGGAACGGGGGCTCCTCCCCCCACCAGCCCCGCCACTCGTGGTCCGGCCAGGGCCCGCGCTGCGGCCCGAACTTGTTGCGGCCCATGATCTCGGCGCCGATGTTGCGGGCGAAGTCTCGCGTGAAGTAGTCGTCGAGGCCCCGGCTTCCTCCGGAATCCGTGCGCATGGGCCAGCTCGCTGTGGCTCCGGCCCAGGCGAAGAGCCTCTCGGCATGATCGAGGCCGAACGGCAGGTCGAGCCTCTGGTGCTCACCGGCACCGATCCCGTCGGCCGAAACGTTGAAGTTCATGACTCTCAGCAGTTGATCCACGTGTTCCCTCGTCAGGTCCTGTCGCGTCATGGTGTGCGGCGGGGCGCCACACACCATGACGTCGAACGAGAGGTGGCCGGATCGACAGCGGCCCACAACTATTTTCCACAGCGCGCCGAAAGCGGCTCTCTTCAGGGCATGAGGGGGAGCTTGCCGACGATCTTGTCGACCGGGTTGCGGGGGCCGACGATGCTGACCGCGCAGTAGTCCATGTCCTCGGTCCGGGTCTCGCCCACGGCCGCGACGAAGTCGCTGTAGACGCGGGTGCTCTGGGCGGCGGCGGGCACGTCGGCCATGAAGGTGTCGGTGCGGGAGGCCGCCTTGGCGCGGATGGTGCGCAGCGTGGCGGAGTCGGCGACGAGCACGGAGCAGCCGGCCCAGGGCAGGCCCGGGTGGATGGTGCCTTCCTCGTCGGTGGCGTCGGCGCCGAGGAGGCCGGGTACAGCGGTCACCGTGGGGGCGGCGGCGCAGATGGCGGCGTTGGCGGCCCGGCCGGGAGGCAGGTCGGCGTTGACGACCACGACCCACTTCAGCCGGGCCTTGCGGGTGGACAGACTGAAGTCCACCTCTTCGGGCGAGAAGCCCACTGTCGCCGCGCTCGGTGCGTTCATCACAGACATGCAAATCCTCTTTACTCATGCGGGAAGACGCGAGAATGCTAGGCAGAAATGCTGGACCGAGGCGTCGTATCCGGATTTTGTTCGGCCTGAGAGGCGCTGGCGGGGGATCCGGCGCACGTGATGCGGCGATCGGGCACAAACTCCGTCGCTCGTGTGGCGGAGCGACCCCGCGGCATCGCGGGCAGGCAGGTGGTGATCATTCCGGCGAGGATCAGTGCGCAGCCGGCCCACGCCGGCGGCGGAAGGTGCTCGTTGAGAAGCAGCACGCCGATCAGAGCCGCGGCCAGAGGCTCGGCGAGGCTGAGCGTCCCGGCCACGGTCGCCCGCACTCTGACGAGACCCGCGGTGAAGAGCCAGTACGCGGCAGCCGTGGTGGCCACACCGAGCCAGCCGATCAGGGCGAGCGTGGAGCCGTCGCGCAGCGGGGTGGTGTCGGTGATCATCCAGGGCAGCAGCGGGAGCGAGCCGAGGAGCAGGGAGAGCGCGGAGAGCGTGGGCAGGTCGGCGGCGCGGTTGGCGGCGGCCATCTGCTTCGCGAAGACGGTGTACAGGCCGTAGCAGGCACCCGCGGACACCGCCAGAAACAGGCCGAGCAGATCCACGCGGCCTCCGCTGCCCGGTGCCAGCAACAGGGCGCAGCCTGCGACGGCCGCGACGGTGCCGGCCATCCAGCCGGCGCCCATCCGCTCGCCGACGACCAGCCGGGCACACACGCCGGTCACCGCGGGCGCGGTGCCCAGGGCGATCACCGTGGCCAGAGCCGCCCCCGTCCGCGACACCGAGGAGAGGAAGGCCGCCTGGTAGACGCCCGTCGAGACCGCGCAGACCAGGAGTGGGCGCAGGACTCTGCCCTCGGCGAGAATCCGGAGCTTCCCCGGGCGGAGCGCGGTGAGCGCTCCGAGGATCAGCCCGCCCACGACCAGCCGCCAGCCGCCGAGGGCCGCCGGCTCCATGGGATCGTCCGCCAGGACCTGAGCAGGGCCGACCGTGCCCCACAGCACCGCCGCCGCAAGCACAAGACCCGCGCCGAAGGCCGGGCCGTTCTTCCGTGTATCCATGGCGGCGAGACTAGGCAGGAATCCGGCAGGTAACGCCGCTTGCCGAACTTCGTCCGACATACAGTGGATTTCATGGAACTTGATGCACTCGACCGGGCCCTGCTGCGGGAACTGCAGAACGATGCACGGCAGACCAACCGCGAGCTGGCGGCCAGGACCGGGGTCTCCCCCTCGACCTCACTGGAACGCGTCAGGCTGCTCCGCGAGCGCGGCGTCATCACCGGATACCACGCGGCCTTGGACCTCGACGCCGCCGGCCGACCCGTCCAAGCGCTCATCTCGGTGCGGATCCGGCCGCCGGCCCGCCCGGTCATCGAGGGATTTCGCGAGTGGGCCGCCCGACTGCCCGAGGTGATCGGCCTGTTCGTCACCTCCGGCGCTCACGACTTCCTCATCCACATCGCCGTCCCGGACGTCGACAGCGTGTACGCGTTCGTCATCGACCGTCTCACCGAACGCCGCGAAGTCGCCGACGTACAGACCACGATGATCTACGAGCACGTCCAGTCCCGCCGCATCGAGCCGACCAGCCCCGATCGGCCCCGCTCCTCGCACAGAACCCGCTGACGTTCTCAACATGCGTACAGCTAGGTCGCGTTGGGGCCCCGGTGTTCGGCGGCGATACCGAAGCGCTGCCGCTCCCCCGCGCCGGACGACGGGGCGGAGGTCGAGCGCAGCGACGAGACGGAGCTGACCACCTGCTCCTCGTCGGCCTTGGGCAACTGCTCGAGTCGCTCCAGGTCGGCGGCGGAGACAAGGGCCACGAGTGGCTTGCCATGACGGGTGACGACCACCCGCTCATCGCCGTAGACGACGCGGTTGATCAGATCGGCGAGCTCTGCCCGGGCTTGCGTCACCGGAATCTCGTAGGCCATGTTCCCCAGCTTAACCGGCACCCGGCACGGCCATCAGGCTCGCGCGGAACGGATTCGCCGCAGGTCAGAGGGGGGAGCACGACCCGTATCGGGAAAGTCGCTACCGCCTCGGGCCCTCGCCGTTCTCGGCGTCGTGCTGGGCCAGGAGCGTGAGGAGTTCCGCGACGGCGAGGCCTGATTCGGCCGGGTGCCGCAGGATGGTTCCCGCTTCGATGAGATACGCGTTGGAACGGCCCTGCCGTGTGTGGGAGAGATAGCCACCCCCCTCCAGATCAGCGACGATCTTCTGCACGGCCCGCTCGGTGAGCCGACAGCGTGCGGCGATGTCCCGGATGCGGGTGGCGGGATCGTCGGCGATCGCGGCAAGGACACGGGCGTGGTTGGTGAGGAACGTCCAACCGCTGTGTGGTTCAGGTACTTCACCCATCGCTCCAAGATAGGGCGTTTGATTCACGCATTCAAAAGGACGAACTACATTTCCGGTATCTCTTGACGGGTGAACCTCGACGGGCCGACTCTTGGTGAGGTGATGACGCACGGACGCCTACGGAGCTGCCGCCATGACAGAACGTGCACTTCCCGCGCGGCTGGCGCGGGACAGCGAAGCCGCTCCGGACGGCGAGACCGCTCCGGACGGCGAGGTCGCTCCGGACGGCGAGGTCGAGCAGTGCCCGAGCGCCGAACTGTGTCAGCTGCGGCGGGCCATGCAGACGCGGCCCGTCATCGACATGGCCCGCGGAGTGCTGATGGCCTCCTTCGGTCTGAGCCCCGAGCACGCGTGGGACGTCCTGGTCTCCGTCTCCCAGAACACGAACACCAAGCTGCACCTCGTGGCTGATGAGCTGGTCAGCGCCGTCACGGGAGGGGGGATTCCGAAGCCGTACCGGCGGCAACTGGCCGCGACCGTCGCCGAGCTCCACGGGCCACCGGCGGCATCTGGCACGGACGAGGGATGAGCCCGGCACAACACCGGCCCCTTCCGCCTCCCGGCACTCCTCGGTTTCCGTCCGCGTTGCGGGGGCACCCGTGGCAACTCCACCCCCGAATGGAGGCGTTGATGGAGTGGGTACACGGCGCGCTCTGCGCGCGCGAGGACCCCGAGTTGTTCTTCCCCGTCAGCGCGACGGGACCCGCGCTGCGCGAGGAGCTGGCCGCCAAGCGGATCTGCCTGCGATGCCCGGTGCTCCGGCCGTGCCTCGCCTGGGCTCTCGACAGCGGTCAGGCGTTCGGAGTCTGGGGCGGAGCCAACGCGGAGGAACGTGCGGTGCTGCGCCGAAAGGCTGACAGCTCCGCACGCGCACACCTCAGTTCCGCGGAGTCGCGGTAGCCCGCGGAGTCGCGGTAGCCCCACGGATTCACGGCAGTGCCGCGGGGCCGCGACCCTGCTCGGCGGGGCCGCGAGGATTCCGTCGAGCCGCGCCGCTGTCCAGCAGGGCGGCGACAGTTCCGCACCGCCGCGCCTCAGTTCCACAGAGCCGCGCCTCAGTTCTGCAGAGCCGCGATCCGCAGTGCCACTGCCGGCCGCGCCACCGGCCCGGCCAACCCCTCCCGCGCGCTGGCCTCCGCCCACCACGCCCCGCCGTCCTCCATGTGCCGCAGCAGGACGCCCTCACGGATGGCCCAGGGGCAGATGGTGACCGCCTTCACGCCCGTCAGCTTCATCGCCGTGTGCCCCACGATGGCCCCGGCCAGACTCTGCACGGCCCGTGGCGCCGAGACCCCCGGCAGCGCGGCTCGTTCGGCCGCCGGCAGTTTGGCGAGCCGGTCGCGGCACTCGCGCAGGTCCGCGCGGCTCAACTGACGTGCCATGAACGGCCCGTGGCGACCGGGTGCCGCGCCTCCGAGTCGCGCCAACTGCTGGAACGTCCGTGACGTCGCCACCGCGGTGCGCGGCCCCTCCCAGCGGATCCGCGCGGCGACGTCACGCAGCTGGTGGCGCACCTTGCGCCGCAGCTCCTTCACGCTCTGCTCGCTCGGCGGATCCTCGCCGTCGAAGAACTCCCGGCTCAGCCTGCGCGCGCCGAGAGGCAGCGAAGCCACGTAATCCGGCAGCCGCCCGCGCCCGAAGGCCACCTCGAGCGAACCGCCGCCGATGTCGAAGAGAGCGAGCGGTCCGGCCCGCCACCCCATCCACCGGCGGGCCCCGAGGAAGGTGAGCTCGGCCTCCACCTCTCCGGGCAGCGTGCACAGTCGTACGCCGGTCTCCTCGCCCACGGTCCGCAGCACGTCAAGACGGTTGGGCGCGCTGCGTACGACCGTCGTGGCGAAGGCCAGTGGCTCGGCCGAGCCCCACCGCCGGGCGGTCTCGGCGGCGGCGGTGACCGCCGTGACGAGCTGTCCCACGGATTCCTCGGGGATCACCCCGCTCGGCCCGACCTCCTCGGAGAGTCTCACCTTCCACTTGGCGGTGTGGACCGGCAAGGGCACACCGCCCTCGGCGTCCACGACGACCAGCCGGACCGCGTTGGCGCCCACATCCATCACACTCATTCGCATGTGACTCTGAGTACCCATTTGGCCACTGGTCAGTCACGGCGACCACTTTGGTTGACCTTGGTGGGACCAGGGAACCGGTGATCCGACCGTGCAACGCGCCACGGACGTGACCGTCCGGGGCCCGCGAGGAGAGTGAGCAACCATGCGTGTCGCATTCCTGATGGCGCCGGAGGGCGTCGAGCAGATCGAACTCACCGACCCCTGGAAGGCGGTGACCGACGCGGGCGGCGAGCCCGTCCTCGTGTCGACGGAGTCGGGCCGCGTCCAGGCCTTCGACCATCTCGACAAGGCCGACACGTTCCCCGTGGACAAGGTCGTCGGTGAGGTGTCTGCTGACTCCTTCGACGGGCTCGTCCTGCCGGGTGGCGTGGCCAACCCGGACGCCCTGCGCCTCGACGAGAGTGCGGTGTCCTTCGTACGCGGCTTCTTCGACAGCGGCCGTCCGGTCGCCGCCATCTGTCATGCCCCGTGGGTCCTCATCGAGGCGGACGTCGTCTCCGGCCGGGGACTCACCTCGTTCCCGAGCCTGCGCACGGACATCAGCAATGCCGGCGGCACCTGGGTGGACGAGCAGGTGAAGATCTGCCACGACGGGCCCAACGCCCTCATCACAAGCCGCAAGCCGGACGACCTGAAGGCGTTCTGCGAGGCGTTCCTGGCGGAGTTCGCGAAGCCGACCGCCTCCTGAGAGCTGACTGGCGGCCGAGGCGAGCTACTCCCTCGGGAGCAGCGGACCCAGCGGCCCGAGGTCCAGATTCAGGTCCTCGGGCCGCAGTCCGTAGCGCTCGCGCAGTTCGGCCATACGGTCGTCGAGG
This sequence comes from Streptomyces sp. NPDC058257, assembly GCF_042881845.1. NCBI lineage: Bacteria > Bacillati > Actinomycetota > Actinomycetes > Kitasatosporales > Streptomycetaceae > Streptomyces > Streptomyces sp. NPDC058257. The sequence continues at coordinate 87,951 of NZ_JBHVXJ010000007.1, read as the reverse complement.
AGCATCAGCGTGAGCCCGATGCGCTCCTCCTGGTCCTCGTCGAGCTCCCCGGTGTCGAATCGGCGCACGGCCTGCCGCTCCATGAGCTGGCGCAGCAGTTCCACGACGGTCAGAACGAGTTTGATCAGGTCGCGTTCCACCGTGTCCGGTTCGAGTTCAAGGCGGTTCTTGCCCGGCGTCCGCTCGCTCACAGCAACTCCTCGAAGGGTGAGGGGACTTGCTCGTTCACCGAGCTGATGAGGGCGTTCAGGTCGATACGGACCAGATCGACGTCCGCGATGCGCAGGGTGAGGTCCCCGGTGATGACGACCCCACCCGCGAGCAACCGGTCGAGCAGGTCGACCAGGGCGACCTCCCGGCGTTCGACGACTGTCACAGTCCCGCCTCCCCCGCCACGGCGTCCCCGTCGGCCTCCAGGCCAGCGAAGGAGTACGCGGCCCACGGCCCGGTGAGCTCCACGCGCAGTCCGGACCCCTCGCCCTGGACGCCCTGCACCAGTTCCACGAAGGCCTCCGAGTCCGAACGCGGCACCAGATAGGACGCGTTGAGTACGTTGCGGCCCGATTCCCGGGAAAGCGCGGAGTTCTGAGGCGCGTGCAGTCGGGCATCCTCCGCGTGCCCGCGGAGCATGTCGTGCAGCCGGTCCGCGAACTTCTCGGCGCTCTGCCACCTCTCTTCATGGGCCCTGTTGCGCTGTCGGCGCTGGCGCAGGTAGTCCCGCCCCGTCGCGGCCTTCTCCGGCTCCTCGGCCGGGCGGGTCGTCTCGGCGTCGGCATGGATCTTGACGCCCCATTCCACACGGCCGTCGAGTCGGTCGAGCGTCCGGTGGAGCGCATCCTCCCGCTCCTCCATCATCGCCCGCACACCCGCGTCGTCCCGGAACACGGTGGCGAGCCGCAGCGGCAGCGGAGTGGTGACCACGGTGAGCGCGTCGATCACGGCCTGGTGGGCGCGCGCGGTCGCGCTCAGCCAGTCCAGGTCCTCCAGATGACGCCGGAGCGGCTCTTCCGCGAAGTCCCGCTCCGGCACGGTACCGACCACGGCGATCAGGCCGTGGTGCGGCAGCTGGCCGGGGGGCGCGCCGTCCACCCCGGCCACCTGGGTCTTGAGCGCGGCGTCGAAGGGGCGGCAGATGGCGTAGACGTACCGCAGTCCGCTCATGTGCTCTCCTCCGTGCTGCTCCGCTTCGCCCTGCCTTGAGCTGTTTTACCCTGAGCCGTTTCACCCTGTGACGTCTTACTCTGTTCCGTTTTACTCTGTTCCGTCTTTCCTCGCTCCACCGTGCGTCGCTCCGTCGGGCCTTGCTCCAGTTCGGCAACCTGAGCACGCAACTCGGCGTTCTCACGGGCGAGTTCATTACGGCGCGCACCTGAGGACAGCGCGGGGTCGTCCTCCCACCAGTCGATCCCCATCTCCTTCGCCTTGTCGACGGAGGCGACGATGAGCCGCAGCTTGATGGTCAACAGTTCGATGTCGAGCAGGTTGATCCGGATGTCCCCGGCGATCACGATCCCCTTGTCGAGCACTCTCTCCAGAATGTCGGCGAGGTTCGCGCCGCCGCCCTGCCCGTACGGCTCGGGCATCCGGCTTGGCATCGTCATCGGCGACTCCCGCTCACAGCGGGCTCTTCGTCGTTCGCCTCGTCCTCTTCGCCCTCGTCGTCCTCAGCCTCGTCGTCCTCGTACCTCGCCTCGTCCGCGCCTTCGTCCTCCTCGTCCTCTTGCTCGTCCTCATAGGACTCCTCCGGCTCCTCGGACTCCTCGGACTCCTCGGGCTGCTCCTCGTCGTCGCTCTCGTACTCGTCCTCGGCGACGTTCTCCGATTCGCCCGCCTCGCTCTCCTCGCCCTGCTCCTCCTCGAGCGCGTCCTCATGGCTCTGGACGACCTCGCCGTCGCGGATCTCGCCGCGCCAGCCGTCCTCCGCCTCACCCTTGATGGTGATGAACCGTGCGAAGTTCTTCAGGTCCAGCCGGGCCCGGCGGCCCTGCGCGCGCCAGATGTTGCCGGTCTTCTCGAAGAGCCCCTTCGGGTAGTACTCCAGGACCAGCAGGACGCGCGTGAGGTTTTCGGCCAGCGAGTGGAAGGAGACGACGCCCTTCGTCGTGCCCTTCGCGCCCTCCGAGGTCCAGGCGATCCGGTCGTCCGCCACCTGCTCGGTGGTGTGGGCCTTCCAACTCCGGTTGGACCAGAAGACCTTGGCCTGCCAGTCGGAGGTGGTGTCGTCGGCGCGGTTCGCGCTCTTGACGCCCTTGGCGAAGGTGCTGAACTCCTGGTACTGGGTCCACTGGTCGTACGCCGTGCGCAGCGGCACGCCGACGTCCACGAACTCCATGATGACCGTCGGCTTCTTGCCGGCCCCGCCCTTCCGGCGGCCCTTGCCGCCGGTCATGTTCTTGAAGGCGCCGACCACATTGTCCTTGGCCCGGCCCGCACCGACCTCGATGGCGGACCGCAGCGGGCCCTTGCCCTCGGCCATCTTGCGTCCGCCGTCGAGGGCCAGCTTGGCGAAGCCCGGACTGTTGCCCTCGGCGATGTCGTTGAGCTTGCCCGTCGTCTCGCCGAGCTTGTGGCCCACTCCGACCAGCAGACGCTGGGCCTGGGCACCGAGGTACTCCTGGACCTCCGACTTGAGCCGGTCGGCGGCTTCGCTCTGCGCGATGCCTGCGAGCGGATTCTCCTTCGCCCCGTTCTTCGCGGACTTCAGGGTGTCACTCATCACGACCGCCCTCCTTCGGCACCCGGGCTCCGGTGGCGCGGCGCGCGGATGTCTTCGCCGCGGCCCTGGCCGGAGCCTTGTCCGCCGTCTTACGGGCGGGGCTCTTCTGCGCCGCCGTCTTGCGGGCGGGGCTCTTCTTGGCCGGCGCCTTCTTGGGGGCGGCCCGCTGCTCGGGCGCCTTCTTCCGCGGCCGGGGCTTCTTCTCGGGCTCCTCGCGCTCCGCCTCCGCGGACTCTTCGTGATCCTGGTCGTCCTGGTCGTCCTGGCCGTCGTACGTGTCGTCCGGCTCTTCGGCCTCGTCCTCGCTGCCGCGTCCGGGTATGTCCGGTGTCACGCCGTCCAGTTGGTCACGCACATCCGCCGTACGTCCGTGCAGCCGGTCGGCGAGACCCGAGATCTGCCGCTCGACCAGTGCTCCGGTGGCGGCCTTTCCGACGCCGCGCAGGTCCCCGCGCAGCTGGTCGCCGATCTCCTTGAACTGCGGATTGTTCTGGAGCTGTTGGGACAGCAGGTCCCCAAGGGCACGCGGGCTGAGATTCATCCGCTTGCCGGCCACCATGGTGCCGACCGCGAAGGCCAGCTTCATCTTCTTCGTACGTCCCAGGACGTATCCGGCCCCTACGGCGAGGCCCAATCCAAGTCGATTCATCGTGTGGTCCCGTTGTCGGTTCCCGCGCCGGTGCGCAGGCCTATTTCCAGTCGGTCGAGCAACTCGTCCTCCTGGCTGTCGAATTCCTCCTCGCCGATCTCCCCCGACTCGAGCCGCTGCTCGAGAAGGGCGAGTTCGGAGCGGACGGTGGCCGGGTCGTAGTAGAGGCGCTCGGCCTCGGCGAGTACCTGGTTCACCGCCCAGAGGCCGCCACGCACGGGTGCGAACGGCAGCATCAGCACTTCGCCGATCAGTCCCATGTGCTTACTCCCGGCCGCTCTGCGAGCCCATGGCCTCCGGCGTGGCTCCCGCCGGCTCGGAGGGCCCGGGCTCCACGAAGCTGTAGGGCGGCAGCGGGCCGTTGACGCGCAGTTCGACGTGCGGATGGCTCTTGCGGGCCTCCTCGACGGCGGCGAGGAACACCTCGGCCGACTCGCGCTCCACCAGGAGCGACAGATTGGCCAGCCATCCCGTGGACTCGGGGCCCACGCTGACGGCGTGCGCCGTAGGCTCCAGGATGCGGTGCAGTTCCACCGCGTCCTGGGCCTCCCGGCTCTGGAGCGCGGCCACCACCATCTCGCCGAGCTGCAGCTTCTGGTCGTAACTGCCGCCGCCCGACTGCCGGTTGGCCTCGGCGAGATCCTGGACCTCGGGGTTGTCGGCCATCACACGGTGCAGGGCGGCCTGTTCGTCGTGACTGGCCTTGACGTTGTACTCGACCTTGCCCGCCAGCGTCGTGATCCGCTCCCGGTAGTGCTCGGCGCGTTCCGCGAGCACGCTCGCGACGGCCGTGTCGTCCGGGGCGATGTTGCCGAACCGCATGGGCAGGACCGGGCCTGCCGCGCCCGCCTCGTTCAGCACGTTCTGATGGGCCAGCAGGTCGTTGCGCTTGGCGCGCAGTCCTTCGGGCGCGTCGCTGACAATGGCAGCGAGGTCGCCTTCCTTGATGACGCGCACGGGCCGCGCCGGCTTTCCCACGCCGCCCATGCCTTCGGGGAGCGAGGGGTGCGAACTCTCGGTGATGCCATAGACGTACGTGCTCATTCCTGCTCCTCCTTCCTGCGCGCGGACGTGCTCTTGCGTGCGCGCGGGCGGGGCTCCGACTGGCCCTCTTCACGGGACTGCTTGAACGCGTCGGAGATGGTCTCTGCGGCACCGGACAGCGCGCCCTTGGACTTGCCGCGCGCACCGGATTCGGTCATCTCGCCCACCAGGTCGGGGAGTCCGGGATCCCGGTGCGGTCCGGCCTCCAGGTCGAGGCGGTTGCACGCCTCGGCGAAGCGCAGATAGGTGTCGACGCTGGCGACGACCACACGCACATCGATCTTCAGGATCTCGATGCCGACGAGCGAGACACGCACGAAGGCGTCGATGACGAGCCCGCGGTCGAGTACGAGCTCCAGGACGTCGTAGAGGCCACTTGTGCCTCCCGATCCGCCCGATTGCTGTGCAGGTACGACGGTCATGCCGACCGGCCCTCCTTGTCTGGGAAGTCTGGGGAGAGAGCCGCTCCGTGGAGAGAGCCGCTCTGTGCGAAGAACTGCGGAATCCCGCGTGGAACGGGCTCTAGCGGCCGCCGGGCTTGGGCGAGTCGGCGCGCCCGCGTTCGTAGCGGCGGACGCGCCGGTAGCCAAGGAGCTCACCCTGCGGGTCGCACTCCACCTGGTAACTCGCGAGGAGACTCATCGTGTCCGGGACCCGGGTGAGTTCCAGGACCTCGATCTCCAACGTCCAGCCGGCCTCGGTCTGTTCGAAGGACGACACGGACTCGGCGGTCATTCCGGTGAGCTCGGCGAGCTGGGTGCGCGCCGTGCGCAGCACCTCCATGGGGCCCGGCCGACGGTTCGCCCTGCCGTTTTCCGCGCGGTGGGTCTTTTCGCTCTCCGCGCGGTGGCTCTTGTCGCTCTCCGCGCGTTCGGTTGAAGTCCTCGAGTTCTGCGAACTCGTCTTCCTCTTCGCTGAATCTGACGGTGTGTTCAAGTTGGCCACCTCGTCTTCACGAGTGGCCCGCAATCCGTTGGCCAAACATCCACAGCGAGATGCCGCGGCTCACTGGCCCCAGCGGTGTGGCATCTCGGGATCCACGCCCGGATCCGCCGCGTCCACGGTCGGCTGTGTCACCGGACGTTCAGGGGTCGGCGGCGACATGGGCGGAGGGGTCGCGGACGGACCGGCAGTCGACGGACCGTCCGTGGAAGGGCGGGCCGTGGAAGGGCGGGCCGCGTCGCGCAGCAGATAGGCCACGCCCCCCAGTACCACCGCGGTGATCAGCGCGGACGCCCAGCCGGGCAGGCCGAGGGCGAGAGCGAGGCCGAAGGCGAGCGCCAGCGCGGCACCCGCGTAGAGGCCGACGGCCCCGGCCCCCGCGTACAGTGCCGCCGTCCGGCGCTGCTTGCGCGTCTGCTCTCTCAGCTCGTCGCGTACGGCCTCTCGGGCGGCACGCGTCAGTTCATCGACGAGGCCCTTGTCCAGATGATCCAGATGGTCCAGATGCTCCAAGCGATTCATGGCGCCCGAGTACCCGGCCGTCCGGACGCGTAACGCCACCCCACTCGGGCCTGCGCTCGCCGTGCCGAGTGGCCCGCTCGAAGGCGTGACCGATCTGCAGGACCCGTAGATCGGCACGGTGCGGCCCGACGATCTGCAGCCCGACCGGCAGTCCGGCCGGGGTGAATCCGGCGGGCACCGAAAGCGCCGGGCTGCCGGTCGCGGACACCAGATACGCCGAGCGCATCCATTCCAGGTAGTCGGACATCGAAACCCCGTCGACATCGGCCGGGTACTCCAACTCGACGGGAAAGGGCGCCACTTGGCTGGTCGGCAGGACCAGGGCGTCGTACCGCTCGAAGAACTCCCTCACCCGGTGGAACAGTTCGCCGTGCAGCACGGTGGCCCGCTCCAAGTCGATACCGGTGAGCGTTCGTCCCTGCCGTACGTTCCGCACCAGGCTGGGCTTCATGCGGTCGGCCGCGGTCTCCACGAGCTCGCCGAGCGCCAGGTGGAACTGCCAGGCGCGGAAGGTCCGGAACACCTCGTCGGCGCCGGAGAGGTCGGGGCAGGCCTCCTCGACCGAGCACCCCAGGTCGGCGAAGACCGTGACGGCGGGCGCGAACACGTCGGTGACCTCGCGGTCGACCGGCACCGCTCCCCCCAGGTCCGGCGACCAGGCGATCCGCAGCCCCGTCAGATCCCGTTCCAGCGATCCGCCGAACGCGCTCCCCGGCGTCTCCAGGGCGATCGGCGAGCGTGGGTCGGGCCCTGCGACGACGGACAGCAGCAGGGCCGCGTCGGCGACCGAGCGCGCCATCGGCCCCTGCACGGCCATCGTCGACCACGGGGTGGTGTCCGGCCAGCTCGGCACCCGCCCCGGCGAGGGGCGCAGGCCGACCACGTTGCAGAACGACGCGGGGTTGCGCAGGGAGCCGCCCATGTCGCTGCCGTCGGCCAGCGGTTGCATGCCGCACGCGAGCGCAGCCGCCGCTCCCCCGCTGCTGCCGCCCGCCGACCGCCGAAGGTCGTACGGGTTGCGGGTGGCGCCGAAGAGCGGGTTGAAGGTGTGCGAACCGGCTGCGAACTCGGGCACGTTGGTCTTGCCGACGGTGATCGCCCCGGCGGCACGGATGCGCTCGACGATCAGTTCGTCGCGGTCCGGGACGTTGTCGGCCAGGAGCGGCGTCCCATAGGTGGTCCGTATGCCACGGGTGTCGTGGGTGTCCTTGTGCGCGATGGGCAATCCGTGCAGCGGGCCGAGCGGTTCGCCGCGCGCCGCCTGTTCGTCGGCGGCGTACGCCTCGTCGAGCGCGCGCTCCGCCGTAAGGGTCACCACGGCGTTCACGGCGCCGTTGACCTGCTCGATCCGGTCCAGATGCGCCTGGACGACCTCGCGGGCGGACAGTTCGCGGTCGCGGATCCGGGCGGCGAGTTCGCGGGCGGTCAGGTGGACGAGCTCCGCGGCATCGGGGACTCGGTGGGCTTCAGGGCTCATACGACGCTTTCGGCTCGGGGCGGTTTTCGGGGCGGTCGGCGGTCGGCGTTCGTGGCCGCGTTCTCGGCATGCGCTTTCAGCGAGCGGCTGAAACGCGGTCCGTCTGTTGACTCCGGCGGATCACTCGAACATGCCCCCCATCACGACGTTACGTACGTCCTGTACATTTTTTACAGACACCTTGGGGGCAGCCGCCCCGCCGGAGGAGAGACGTGCCATGAACCGACCGTTCGCCCGCCATGTCCTGCCCAAGTTCACCGAGCGCACCTCCACGGGGCAGCGGACCCTCGATCCCTACTCGAAGCTGCTCGATGAGCGCATCGTCTTCCTCGGGACGCCGATCGACGACACCTCCGCCAACGACGTGATGGCGCAGTTCATGCACCTCGAATACCTGGCGCCCGACCGCGACATCTCGCTCTACACCAACTCTCCCGGCGGCTCGTTCAGCGCGATGACGGCCATCTACGACACGATCCGGTTCGTCACCTGCGACGTGGAGACGACCTGCTTGGGCCAGGCCGCGTCGGCGGCGGCCGTCCTCCTTGCCGCGGGCACCCCCGGCAAGCGATGCGCGCTGCCGGGCGCCCGGATCCTCATCCATCAGCCCTCGCTCGCCGAGCCGGTCCACGGTCAGGCGACCGACTTGGCGATCCAGGCCGACGAACTCCTGCGCACCCGGGCGCAGCTGGAGAGGCTGCTCGTCCAACACACCGGCCGGAGCCCGGAGCTGGTCGCGGCCGACATCGAGCGCGACAAGATCCTCAGCGCCTCCGAAGCGGTCGAGTACGGCCTGGTGGACCGGCTCATCACGAACCGCACATCATCCCTGCGCACCCCGGACGCGAGGTGAGCCACCGGTGTTGCCTCCCGAGCTTCCTCCGCTGCCCGCACTCACCCGCGCCGAGGGCGAGTTGATCGACCGGTATCTCGAAGTGGTCGACCTGGTCGGCCGGATCAATCCCGCCCGCGCCTCGGACACCTACGGCGGGCTGCGCGCCGCTCAGGCCTTGGTGAGCAGCGCGACCGCCTTGCGGGACGCCCTGACACTCATGCACCAGCGGGGCGAGAGCGCCGTGCACGCGCCGACGCTGGCCCGAGCGCTCCGCGTGCTGGACGGGGAGCGGCGAGCCGGACGGGTCACCGTGCCGCCTTTGTCGGCGTCCTGAGCCTCCATCACCCCGGCTCCGGCGTCCGAACCGTCCGGGGCAGGACTCAAACGAACCAAACGGGCTACCTCGTTCGGCGTAGACATTGGTAGTCATTCGGGCCGTCCGCGGTTGCGTCAGATGTGTACGCGATGGCCGGAATTCCTCGTTCCGGTGCTGGTCGAACGATCGTCGGGTGCCTCGCTCCGCTCCCGAATCAGACCTTGTCCACCCGAACGGTTCAGCCGTGAGGAGCCTCACAAAACGCCGTTTCGGCTCGGAATTCGCACCCTTGACGGGTCAAGATCCCTTCCGACGACAAGCCCCCGCCACAGCGGCGGGGCGGTCCGGGCGGACGCCGAGTCCTGCCGCCACCCGGATGACCGGTCGACATCGGTGCATCGGCAGGAGTGGAGGACCCAGGCATGACGGGTCGGTCCGGAAGGTCCGGACGCCGACCCTTGGGGTGAAGCCGCACACCGCGGCCGGGCAACTTCGCCAGCCCGAATCCGACAGGTCATCCTTCACAGGCGGCTGACGAAGGGTTGCGCATGACCGCGCTGAATCATGTTCCGTCGCTGCTGACCAGGGCCGGCTCCGTATCGGCCCTCACACTCGCCGTCGTAGGCGGCACCCTCGTGGGCCCAGGGCTCACGACGGAAGCAGAGGCCGCCACTCACGGGACCAAAGCGCTCAAGATCGCCGCCTCGAAGAAAGGCTCGCCGTACCGCTACGGAGCGATGGGGCCGCACAGGTTCGACTGCTCGGGCCTGACCCTCTACTCCTTCAAGCGCGCGGGCAAGAAGCTGCCTCGCACCGCCGCACAGCAGTACAACAAGACCCGCCACGTCTCGGCGTCGAAACGCTCCCGCGGCGACCTCGTCTTCTTCCACTCCGGCCGGAACGTCTACCACGTCGGCATCTACGCCGGTAAGGGCCGGATCTGGCACGCCCCGAAGTCGAACACCGTGGTGCGCCTCGAGAAGATCTGGACGAAGAGCGTCTGGTACGGCAGGGTGCGCTGATCACGCGCCACCGAACGTCGACTGTCGGACGGCGGCGGGAGCCTCACGGCTGCCGCCGCCGCTCGGCCGCCCCCGGCCGGGTCTCCGCCCGCCCCCGCCCGGCCCTCTGATCGGCGCGTCCGCCGGGCGTGGAAGGCGTCCACGCGGATACTCGTGCGCCATGGCCGAAAACAACAGTGCTCCCACCCCGGGCAACCCCCCGCCGCGCGACGAAACGAGCTTCGAGCGCGCCGACCGCAACTTCTCCGAGATCCTCCAGGAGCTGCGCGTCACGCAGGCCGGGGTGCAGATCCTCTTCGCGTTCCTGTTGACGCTCGCCTTCACCGAGCGCTTCCCCTCGCTGGACACCGTGCAGCGCGCCACGTACGTCACCACACTGCTGCTCGCCGTCCTGTCCGCCGCGCTGTTCACCGCGCCGGCCGCCTTACACAGGTCGCTGTTCGGGCAGCACTCCAAGCCGCGGATCGTGCGGGTGTCGTCCCGCCTCGCCGGTATCGGCATGGTGGTCCTGGTGTTCGCGCTCGCCGGTTCCGTGCTCCTGGTCGTGGACGTGGCGGTGGGCCGCACCGGCGGGATCATCGCGAGCGCGGGCACGCTGGTGGTGTGCGCGGGCCTCTGGGGCCTGCTTCCCGTCCTGGTGCGCGGCGCGGGCAAGGACGACCAGGCCGCCGGCACCGGCACCGGCGGGCCGGGCGGCGTCACGCCATCAGCGCCTCGGTCAGGAGCGCCAGACCGAGGACGCTGAGCGCGACACCCGTACCGCCCTCGATCGCACGGGCCGTACGCGGCCTCCGCAGCCAGCGGCCGAGCCGGTCCACCAGGAGCGCGACGACCGGGAACCACACGAGGGCCAGGGCCACGATGATGGACGCGAGCAGCAGGGTCCTGGGCATCGCGGGGCTGCCCGCGGGGACGAACTGGGGCAGCACGCTGAGGAAGGTGATGGGCGCCTTGGGGTTGAGGGCGTTGGTGAGGAAGCCCTGTCGCAGACTGCCCCCGGCCGCCGCCTCCACCTCACCGTCCGGTGCGCCGAAGCTCTCCGGCGCACGCGCCGCCGAACGCAGCGCGCGGTAGCCGAGGTACAGCACATAGGCGCCTCCCATGATCTGCAGGGCCCTAAAGAGCGTGGGAACCGCCGCCAGGACGGCCGCGACCCCGGCCACCGCGAGCACCGTGTGCACCACGAGCCCGCCCGCGACACCGATCGCGCAGGCGACTCCGGCGCGGCGGGAGGTGAGGGCGTTGCGCACCACCACGGCGAAGTCGGCGCCCGGCATGGCGACCATGCCCGCGGCGACTCCGGTGAAGGTGACCAGTTGTGCGTCCATGGCCTCCAGGCTGCCGCCCTTCTGCCTTCAGCAGGTATGTGGAATATCCTGGGTCTGCCTTAAGCAGGCGTTTACCCCCACGCCGACGGACGGCACCACACGCCCTCACGGCGCCCGTCGGCTCCCGCACGCTCCTGAACCGGGAGACTTCCATGTACGACCCGACGCGGCTCGCCGCACTGGTGGCGGTCTCCGAGGCCGGGTCCATCACCCGCGCCGCCGAACGCCTTGGCTACACCGTGCCCGCTCTCTCCCAGCAGCTGGCCAAGCTCGAACGGGAGGCGGGCACCGCGCTCCTGGTCCGGCATCACCGCGGGGCACGCCTCACCGGCGCGGGCGAGCTCCTTCTCGCGCGGGCGCGCCGGGTCCTGGACGAGATGGAGCAGGCCCGCAACGAACTGGCCCGGCTCACGGGCCTGTCCGGCGGCAGACTGCGCGTGGGGACCTTCACCACCGCCGGGATCCATCTGATGCCGCCCGCGCTCACCGCGTTCCGCCGCGCCCATCCGGACATCGAACTGACGGTCCGGGGCTATGAACCGCCGCTCGGCGTCGCGGCCGTGGCCGCGGGCGAGGTCGACCTGGCCCTCACCCACACCTACGAGCCCGCGGACGCGCAGCCGCTGCCCGCCTCCGTGTCCGCGGAACCGGTCCTGGTCGAGGAGCTGGTCCTGGTGACCTCGCCCGGCCACGCGCTCGCGAGCGCCTCGTCACGGCTGCCGCTGAGCGAGCTGGCAGGTCAGCCGCTGATCAGCATGGCGCCGACGCATCCACCCCGGCAGGGCGTGGAGTCCGCACTCGTCCGGGCCGGGGCGACGCCCTCGGTCCTGGTCGAGACTCCGGGTTACGCGCTGGTGTGCGCCCTGGTCAGCGCCGGTCTCGGGGTCGCCGTCGTACCGGAGATGGTGGCGCGGACGGCGGTCACCCCGGTGGGAGTCAGGCCGCTTGAGCCGGGGAATCTGCGCCGTACGATCTCGGTCGTCCACCGCTCCGACGAGTCACATCCCGCGGCGGACACCTTCCGGGCGCTGCTCCGGGGGGCCTTCGGACGCTCGGCGGGGTGAGGGCGAAACGCTCAGCGGGGTGAGCGCGAGCGCGAAGCCGAGGGAGCCGCTGTCGTGTCACCGCGGATCGTCGCGGTCCACGGCAGCGCGATCCAGACCGTCTTGCCGCCCTCGGGGGTGGGCGTGACCGACAGCCTGCCGCCGCACTCCATGGCCAGCCAGCGGATGATCACCAAGCCGCGGCCGTTGTCCTGCTGGACCGCGGCGGGCAGCCGCTTGGGGTAGCGGGGGTGGCTGTCGGTGACGCCGATGCGCAGCTGCTCCTCCCGGTCGAGCTCCATCTCCACCGTGAAGGTGGGCGACTGGCCCCGGGTGTGCTGGACGGCGTTCGTGGCGAGTTCGGAGACGATGAGCCGGACTGTGTCGGCCACCTCCGTGTCGTCCGGGAGGCCCCACTCGGTGAGGACGGTCAAGACGTACTTCCGGGCCGCGGAGACCGAGGCAGGATCGCTCGGCAGGGTGACGGATGCTTCCTGAAGGTCTGCCATGGCGACGCTGTCCCTTTCCCACCGGGGCTCGGCTCCGACTCGTAACGGAAGGCACGAGGACAGTCCCGGAATGGTGCTTTGCGCCAGCCTGCCACTCTCGGGGCGCTCACAGGTGGCCATCCAGCAAGATGTGCATATATCTGTCGCTCGAAGCGGTGAACTCTGCTACGGAAGACCGTATTTGGGCGCGAGGACGACGCTTCCTCTACTGTCGCCGGTGAAAGGCCTGAGGAGTCCGGGAAAGAGGCTCCGTCGGGAAGGAGACGGACATGCGGTACGGCCCCGCGGTGCGCCGCCGGAAACTCGGTGCCGAGCTCCGTGCGCTGCGCACGCACGCCGGACTCACCAGCGGCCAGGCGGCGGACCGGGTCGGCTGGCATCAGTCGAAGGTCAGCCGGATCGAGACGGGGCGTAGCGGTGCCAAGGCGACCGACGTACGCCTGCTGCTCGAGGCGTACGAGGTGAAGGACCCGCACCTGCGCCAGTTGCTGGTCGCGCTCGCGGGCCCGGAGGACGAGGGCGGGCGCCGCCACTGGTGGCATGCCTACCGCGAGCTGCTGCCGCCCGCCTACCGCGACTTCATCAGCCTGGAGTCACAGGCCTGCCGGGTCCGCACTCTGGAGACCACCGTCGTGCCGGGCCTGCTGCAGACCCCGGACTACGCGCGTGCGGTGACGCGGGCAGCGCTCGGCGGAAGGCCGGACGAGCTGGTGGACGCGCTGGTCGAGGTGCGTCTGGCCCGTCAGGACGTGCTGCGCGCGGCTCCTCCGCTGCACCTGAGCGTGGTCCTGGACGAGGCGGTGCTCCACAGGCCGGTGGGCGGCAGTCAGGTCCTCGCGGGTCAGTTGAAACGGTTACTGGAGGCCTCACAACTGCCCCACGTGCGGATTCAGGTGCTGCCGTTCGCCGCCGGGGAGCACATCGGCCTTATCGGCTCTTTCGTTATCTTCTCCTTTCCGAACATTGCTGATCTGGATGTGGTTGTTCTCGACCACTTGACGAGTAGCCTCTACCTCGAACGGAGAGAGGACCTCCAGGCGTACACGGATGCCTTCAACTCCCTTCGAAGACAGGCACTTTCACCCGAGGAATCAACGGATCACATCGCCGGGATACGTGACGGCGCGTAAGGGGGCACCATGACTGCACTGCCTCGGCACGTACCTTCAAGCACGTCTCTGCACGACGCACGGTGGTATCGCAGCAGCCGCAGCAACGGCATGAACAACTGCGTGGAAACAGCTCCGCTCGCTTCGGGGCCGAAGCGGGGGCTGCTCGCCGTGCGCGATTCGAAGAACACGGCAGGGCCCGCCCTGCTTTTCTCGCCCGCCACCTGGGAGGCCTTCGTCCACGGCCTCCGGTGACTATCGCGGTGCGGTGCGGCTGATCACTCGGACGGCATCGGCGATCTGCGCGCCGGTGAGATCCGCCCGTGCGGTCAGCCGCAGCCGCGAGATGCCGTCGGGCACCGACGGCGGACGGAAGCAGCCCACGGCGAGGCCCGCGCCCCGGCAGTCGGCGGCCCACCGCACGGCCGTTTCTGGCGACGGCGCGCGCACGGAGACGACGGCGGCGTCGGGCCGGACCGCCAAGAGGCCTTCCGCCGTGAGGCGTTCATACAGTTCGGCCGCGACCTCGCGAGCACGTGCGGCGCGCCCGGGCTCCCCGCGCAGCAGGCGCAGAGCAGCGAGAGCCGCACCCACGGCGGCCGGGGCGAGTCCCGTGTCGAAGATGAAGGTGCGGGCCGCGTTGACCAGGTGGTCGATGACCTTGGCGGGGCCGAGGACCGCGCCGCCCTGGCTGCCGAGGGACTTCGACAGGGTGACCGTGGCCACCGTGCGGGCGTTGCCCGCGAGCCCGGCCGCCTGCGGGGCACCCCGCCCGCCGTCGCCGAGCACCCCGAGCCCGTGGGCGTCGTCGACGATGAGACCGGCACCGAACTCCGCACAAACGGAATCCAGTTCGGTCAGTGAAGCCGCGTCACCGTCGACCGAGAAGACCGTGTCCGACACGACGACCGCGGGACCCGCGTGCCCGTCGAGCGTCTTGCGCACCGCTGCGGGATCGGTGTGCGGCACCACCTGCGTCGTACCGCGCGCGAGGCGGCAGCCGTCGATCAGCGAGGCGTGGTTGCCCGCGTCCGAGACGATCAGCGAACCGTGCGGAGCGAGGGCGGTGACCGCGGCGAGGTTCGCCGCGTATCCGGAGGAGAGGACGAGGGCCGCCTCGAAGCCGCAGAACCCGGCGAGTTCACGCTCGAGTTCCGCGTGCAGCTCGGTGCTGCCCGTCACCAGGCGGGAGCCGGTCGCTCCGCCGCCCCAGCGCCTGGCCGCGGCCGCGGCGCCCTCCGTGATCACGGGGTGTCTGGCGAGGCCCAGATAGTCGTTGCTCGCCAGGTCGAGGAGGCCGCCGGCGTCGGCGGGGCGGGGGCGCAGGGTGCGGACGAGTCCGGCCCTGGCGCGCAGGCTCGCCTGCTCGTCGATCCAGTCGAACGGCGAGCTCGCCATGGCGGTTCCTCCGGGTCGTCATCACTGGCCGATTTGTAGACAGTGCACAGACCCTAGCCGTCCGACCACCGGGCCAGGATGTGGCAATACCCACACCTCTCAGCGTTTCTGTTGTGCGAAGTCTCCTTGGAAAGGGAGGCTCTCGTACGTAAGGATCAGCGCCATGGATCTGCTGAACACGCTGGTGGACAAGGGGCTTCGGCGCGAGCTGCCGACCCGCGAAGAGGCGCTGGCCGTGCTGGCCACCTCCGACGACGAGCTTCTCGACGTGGTGGCCGCCGCCGGGAAGGTGCGGCGGCAGTGGTTCGGGCGGCGGGTGAAACTCAACTATCTGGTCAATCTCAAGTCAGGCCTCTGCCCGGAGGACTGCTCGTACTGTTCGCAGCGCCTCGGCTCGACGGCGGGCATCCTCAAGTACACCTGGCTGAAGCCCGACGAGGCCTCGCAGTCCGCGGCGGCCGGGGTCGCGGGCGGCGCCAAGCGCGTCTGCCTGGTCGCGAGCGGCCGCGGACCGACCGACCGTGACGTCGACCGGGTCTCGCGGACCATCGAGGCGATCAAGGAGCAGAACGAGGGCGTCGAGGTGTGCGCGTGCCTCGGGCTGCTCTCCGCGGGCCAGGCGGACAAACTACGCACGGCGGGCGCGGACGCGTACAACCACAATCTCAATACGTCCGAGGCGACGTACGGCGAGATCACCACGACCCACACGTACGCCGACCGCGTAGACACCGTGCAGCAGGCGCAGGCCGCGGGCCTCTCCGCCTGTTCGGGGCTGATCGCGGGCATGGGTGAGACGGATGAGGACCTGGTGGACGTGGTCTACGCGCTGCGCGGCCTCGACCCCGATTCCGTGCCGGTCAACTTCCTGATCCCCTTCGAGGGCACCCCGCTGGCCAAGGAGTGGAACCTCACGCCGCAGCGCTGCCTGCGCATCCTGGCGATGGTCCGCTTCGTCTGCCCCGACGTGGAGGTGCGCATCGCGGGTGGCCGCGAGGTGCATCTGCGCACGATGCAGCCCCTGGCCCTGCACCTCGCCAACTCGATCTTCCTTGGCGACTATCTGACCAGTGAGGGCCAGGCGGGCAGGACCGACCTGGAGATGATCGCGGACGCCGGTTTCGAGGTCGAGGGCGCGGGCACGGTGACGCTGCCCGAGCACCGCGCGGACGCGATCGCGGCGGCGGGATGCGGGTCGCACGGGGACGGCGGGGGCGGCGGGGGCGGCTGCGGGCCGTGCGGCTCGTCCGAAGCGGCGCCCGCGCCCACTGACGCCACGGAGACCGGGGCGCGCACGGATCTGGTGGCGGTACGCCGACGGGGCGCGGGAACGGATCTGGCGCCCAATGCCTGACCCTTCCGGCCTCTCCGTGCCCGAACTGCTCGACCTGGACCGACGCCACGTGTGGCATCCGTACGGCCCCATGCCCGGCCGCCAGGAGCCCCTGGTCGTCGAGTCGGCGAGCGGCGTACGGCTCCGTCTCGCGGGCGGCGGGGGTGAGTTGGTCGACGGCATGTCGTCCTGGTGGTCGGCGATCCACGGCTACAACCACCCCGTGCTCAACGACGCGGCGCGCGGTCAGCTGGACCGGATGAGTCATGTCATGTTCGGCGGGCTCACCCATGAGCCCGCCGTGCGCCTCGCGAAGCACCTTGTCGACATATCTCCGGACGGCCTCGAGCATGTCTTCCTCGCGGACTCCGGTTCGGTGTCGGTCGAGGTCGCGATCAAGATGTGCCTGCAGCACTGGCGTTCCCTGGGCCGCCCGGCCAAGCGGCGGATGCTGACCTGGCGCGGCGGCTACCACGGGGACACCTGGCAGCCCATGTCGGTGTGCGACCCCGAGGGCGGCATGCACGAGCTGTGGCAGGGGGCGCTGCCCCAGCAGGTGTTCGCGGACATGCCGCCCGCGGGGTACGAGGCGTACGACGACGCGTACGCCGACCACCTGCGCGAGGTGATCGGACGCCACGCCGACGAGCTCGCCGCGGTGATCGTGGAGCCCGTGGTGCAGGGCGCGGGCGGTATGCGGTTCCACTCCCCCGCTTATCTGCGGGTGTTGCGGGAGGCCTGCGACGAGCACGACGTGCTGCTCGTGTTCGACGAGATCGCCACGGGGTTCGGCCGCACGGGCGCGCTGTTCGCCGCGGACCACGCGGGGGTCACGCCCGATGTGATGTGCCTGGGCAAGGCGCTGACCGGCGGCTATCTGACGCTGGCGGCCACGCTGTGCACGCCTCGGGTCGCGGACGGCATCTCTCGGGGTGAGGTGCCTGTGCTGGCCCACGGGCCGACGTTCATGGGCAATCCGCTCGCCGCCGCGGTGGCCTGCGCCTCGATCGAGCTGCTGCTCGGGCAGGACTGGCGGACCGAGGTCAAGCGCATCGAGGCGGGCCTGCGCGGCTCGCTGGCCGAGGCTGCCGGACTGCCGGGCGTACGGGACGTACGCGTGCTCGGCGCGATCGGCGTCGTGCAGCTTGACCACGACGTGGACATGGCGGCGGCCACGCGCGCCGCGACGCGCGAGGGGGTGTGGGTGCGGCCGTTCCGCGACCTCATCTACACGATGCCGCCGTTCGTCACGAGCGACGACGACGTGGCACGCATCGGGCGCGCGGTGTGCGCGGCGGCGAGGGAGGGCTGAGCAGACATGACAGTCATCGTGGTGTCCGGGACCGGCACCGAGATCGGCAAGACGGTCACGACGGCCGCCGTCGCCGCCCTCGCGCTCGCCGCGGGGCACAGTGTCGCGGTGCTCAAGCCCGCGCAGACGGGGGTGGTGCCAGGCGAGCCGGGCGACGCGGAAGAGGTGACGCGTCTCGCGGGGGACGGGATCACCACCCTCGAACTCGCCCGCTTTCCCGAGCCGCTCGCGCCGAACACCGCCGCGCGGCGGGCAGGCATGGCGCCGGTCCGGCCTTACGAAGTGGCCGAGGCGGCGCAGAAGTTGGCGGCCGGGCATGACCTGGTCCTGGTCGAGGGCGCGGGCGGCCTGCTCGTGCGCTACGACGACGAGGGCGCCACCCTCGCCGACGCCGCACGCCTCCTCACGGCCCCGGTCCTGGTGGTCACGCCGGCGGGCCTCGGCACCCTGAACACGACGGCGCTCACCGCGGAGGCGCTGCGGGCCCGCGGCCTGGAGCCGCTGGGGGTGACGATCGGCAGCTGGCCCACCGCACCGGATCTGGCCGCACGCTGCAACCTCGCGGACCTGCCCCAGGCCGCTGGCGCACCGCTTCTCGGCGCGGTGCCGCAGGGCGCGGGCGCACTCGCGCCGGGCGACTTCCGCACCCGAGCCGGGGCCTGGCTGGGACCGGAGCTGGGGGGCGCCTGGGACGCTGCGGCTTTCACGGCACGGGAGACCGCGGGGGCTCGGGAAACTCCGGGGCTCTGAGGACACCGGAGCACTGAGCCCGCCGGAGCGACACCGGCGGGCTCCGCTGCCGCTCCTCCAGGGGGCCTCCCGCAGTTCCCGTGCGGCTGACTCCTCATAGGGGCCTCCCGCATTTCCTGTGCGGCTCCCCGCAGATCCCGTGCGGCTCCCCGCAGATCCCGTGCGGCTCCCCGCGGGTCCGTGCGGCTCCCCCGCGGTCCTTGGCCCCGCTCCCCGCAGCCCCCGCGCAGTTCCCCGCAGCCTTCGTGCGGCCCCGGCGCGGCGAACCTCAGCGCTCCCCCGTCGCACCACCGCCCGACACGCCGCGCACCGGCACCTCCGGCACTCCCGGGAAGGCCCCGGAGCGGTCGACTCACGCGCGTCCGTGTGGGGGAAAGCGGCGCTGCCTGGGCACCATTGCGGTATCCGCTCGCCCCGTCGAGGAGGGCCCATGTCACCTCGTTCCGCCAAAGCCGCGTCCCGGGACACCGTGCACCACCCCGTCTTCGCCCGCTTCTACGCCCGCCAGAGCGTGGCCGCCGAGCGGGTGATCGCCGCGTACCGCAAGGAGCTTCTCTCCGGTCTCTCCGGTCGTGTGATCGAGGTCGGCGCGGGGAACGGTCTGAACTTCGCGCACTATCCGTCGGCGGTGTCCGAGGTCGTGGCCATCGAACCCGAGCGCACCCTGCGGCACCTGGCCGCGTCCACGGCCGTACGGGTCGACGTACCGGTCGACGTCGTGCCCGGCGTCGCCGAGGCACTGCCCGTCAAGAGCGAGGCCTTCGACGGCGCCGTGACGTCACTGGTGCTGTGCAGCGTGCGCGACGTGCCCCGCGCCCTCGGAGAGCTTCGGCGCGTCCTGCGCCCCGGCGGCGAACTGCGGTTCTTCGAGCACGGCGTGGCTCCGGGTGCGGCGATGGCGACCGCGCAGCGCGCCTTGGACCGCACGGTCTGGCCCCTGCTCTTCGGCGGCTGTCACGTCGCCCGCGACACGGTGGGCGCCCTGCGCGCCGCTGGATTCGAAATCGGCCCGTACCGAAGGCTGTTGGTGCCCCCTAAAGGCCCGCGGCTGCCCTCTTCGTACTGTGTGCTCGGTACGGCCCGGCGGCCCGAGAACGACTGACTCCCCCGTACCCACGGGCGCCCGGCGCCAGGCGTCAGATCGCCTGCGTGAGGTTGACCGCGTTGCCGTCCGGATCCTTGATGTGCGCGACACGCTGCCCCCACGGCATGTCGTTGGCAGGACCGAGCGCCTCGCCGCCGAGTGCGTCCACCCGCTTGAGGAGGTCGTCCACCGCCTCCACCGCCACGCTCAGCACAATGCGCTGCGGCGTGCCGAGCGGCACGCTCGCGTCCGAGACGACGCCGAGCTGCGAGTCGCCGATGCGCAGGTCCACGAAGAAGGCGGGCCCCTCCTCCGGACTCCTCGACACCTCCCGCGCCCCGAACAACTCCTGGTAGAACCGCAACAGGCGGTCGAGCTCCGGGGTGATGATCATCGGCTGGATGGCGGCAGGCATGGACGTCCTCCTGGGGTGCGGCTCTCTCACCCCGAACCTATCCTCGCCGCATGATCAGTTGTGGGTGAACTGACCTCAGGGGGCCAGGAGTTCACCCACCCGGGCACCGGCTGGGAGTTCACCCACCCCGGCACCGGCTCCGGGTGACGGTCAAAGACTCCATCTCCGCAGCTCCTCCGCGATGGTGTGCACGCTCGCCCCGTCCTCCTTCACGAGCCGGGCCAGTTCCCGCACCTGCTCGGGCGAGGTGACGACCTTCATGCCGCTGGCGACCAGATAGGCGTAGGCGACGGACGAGGCGAAGAGGGCGTTGGAGCGTTCCAGGGCGGGGATGTGCAGGAGTACCTGGAGCAGGGCGGCGGCGCGGTCGTGGGGACTTTCGTAGACGGGCACGCCGAAAATCTCCGCCTCGTGCCGACTGACGGCGGCCACCAGGGCACCCCAGTCGGTGACCTGCGGGTCTCCGGGCGTCTTGTGTTCGGCGATCATCAACAGCCAGGCAAGATCGATTCTGAGGTTCAAAGGCTCAACGACGACCCTCGCGCTCGGGACCGAACTCTTCGGCGAAGACGGATTCGTACTGCTTCATAAAGTCGGCGGCGGCCTCGACGAAGGTGTGCCCGATCTCGCCGGCGTCCTGTTTGACCAGTTCCTCGATGTAGCGGTTCACGCTCATCCCGCGGGCGAGCGCGCGCTCACGAGCGGCCCGGGCGGTGCCTTCGTCCACCCGCACGTTCAGCTGAGTCTTCGCCATGCTGTCAAGCTAGCGCCGCAGCGCTAGCACCGACAAGAGGGCGCGGCAGGGCGCGGGAGGGCGCAGGAAGGCTCAGGGGCGCACGGGAGAACCGGGGGACGACAGGGCCAGTGCCCCTTACATACGTATCCGGTCCACGACCTCGGAGGGATACCGGCGCCCGCCCCAGCCCTCTACTCTCGGCAGAATCAAGGGAGTTGGGATTACGGGAGTTGAACAGCCACGACCCAGGAGGCGGCCTTGCCCACACCTGCTTCGGTATCGGCCACAGGCCTTGCGGAGCCCGCCGGGGTCGCCGCCCGCGCCCGCGCTCTGACCAAGGCCTACGGCTCCGGCGAGACCACCGTGCTCGCCCTCGACTCGGTCGACGTGGACATCGCACGCGGCCGTTTCACGGCGGTCATGGGCCCGTCCGGTTCGGGCAAGTCCACGCTCATGCACCTGCTCGCCGGGCTCGACACGGTCTCCGCGGGGCAGGTGTGGATCGGTGACACCGAGATCACGGGGCTCAAGGAGCGGGAGCTGACGCGGCTGCGGCGGGACCGCGTCGGGTTCATGTTCCAGTCCTTCAACCTCATCCCCACCCTGAACGCCGTCGAGAACATCACGCTGCCGATGGACATCGCGGGCCAGCGCCCCGACCGCGAGTGGCTCGAGTACGTCATCGACACGCTCGGCCTGCGCGACCGCCTGAAGCACCGGCCCGCCCAGCTGTCCGGCGGCCAGCAGCAGCGCGTCGCCTGCGCGCGGGCGCTCGCGGCGCGCCCCGAGCTGATCTTCGCGGACGAGCCGACCGGCAACCTCGACTCCCGCGCGGGCCTCGAAGTGCTCGGATTCCTGCGCGAGGCCGTCGACAAGCTGGAGCAGACCGTCGTCATGGTCACCCACGACCCGGGCGCGGCCGCCCACGCCGACCTGGTGCTCTTCCTCGCGGACGGCAGGATCGTCGACCAGATGCCGCACCCGACGGCGGAGTCGGTCCTGGAACGCCTCAAGCGGTTCGACGCGGCTCACGCGCTGCCGCGGGAGAGCCGTGCCGAGTCCGACGGGGGTCCGGACCTCGACAGTGACGGCAAACCGGACCGGGACTGAGGCGGTCAGGGGCCATGCTGAAGGCGACCCTCAGGAGCTTCCTCGCGCACAAGGGCAGGCTGCTGCTCTCCGCACTCGCCGTGATCCTCTCGGTGGCGTTCGTCGCGGGCAGCCTCATCTTCTCGGACACGGTCGCCCGCACCTTCGACCGGCTCTTCGCCTCGACCTCCGCCGATGTGACCGTCGAGCCGAAGGAGAACCTCGACGAGGCGGTGCCCTCGGGGCAGACGCCGACGATCCCCGCGAGGCTCGCCGGCCGCCTGGCCGAGGTCGACGGGGTGGCCCGTACCCGTGTGGACGCGGCCGTCGAGAACATCACGATCGTCGACAGCGAGAACGACTCCGTGGGGCCCACCACCGGCGCCCCCACCATCGCCACCAACTGGCAGGTCACCGACCGCAGCCCCGTCGATCTGACCTCGGGACACACCCCTCGCGGCAAGCACCAGGCACTGCTCGACGCGGACACGGCCGACAAGAAGGACGTGAAGATCGGCGACACCCTCACGGTGCTCGCCGCGCCAGGCTCGTTCAAGGTCAAGGTCGTCGGCATCGTCACCTTCACCACCACCAACCCCGGTGCGGCCCTGGTCTTCCTGGACACTCGGGCCGCCCAGCGTGAGCTCCTGGGCGACAAGGACGCGGCGACGGGCATCTCGGTGGACGCCGCTCCCGGTGTGAGCGACATCGAACTGAAGCGACGTATCGCCGCCGAACTAGGCTCGGGCTACGACCTGAAGACCGCCGACGAGCAGGCGGATTCGGCGGCGTCCGACCTCGGCGGTTTCCTGGACGTCATCAAGTACGTGATGCTCGGCTTCGCGGGCATCGCCGTCCTGGTCGGCATCTTCCTGATCGTCAACACCTTCTCGATGCTGATCGCGCAGCGCACCCGCGAACTGGGCCTGCTGCGCGCGCTCGGGGCCGATCGAAAGCAGGTCCGCCGCTCCGTCCTCACCGAGGCGGTCCTGCTCGGCGTGGCCGGTTCGACGGTCGGGCTCGCGGCGGGGATCGGGCTCGCGGCCGGGCTCATCGAGCTGATGGGCCTGCTGGGGATGAACCTGAAGTCGACCGAGATGGTCATCGGGTGGGGAACTCCCGTCGCCTCGTACGTCGTCGGGGTCGGCGTCACCTTCGTCGCGGCGTACCTCCCCGCCAGGCGCGCGGCCCAGGTCTCGCCGATGGCGGCGCTCGCCGACGCGGAGATCGCGGGCGTGGGCAGGCCGTTGAAGATCCGCGCGACCGTCGGTGTGGTCGTCGGTGCGGCGGGCGCCGCCGCACTCGTGGGCTGCGCCACCTCGGAGAAGACGTCCACGGCCGCGTCCCTGCTCGGCCTAGGCATCGTCCTCACCCTGATCGCCACCGTCATCGCGGGTCCGCTCCTCGTCCGCCCCGTGATCCGGGTGCTCGGTGGCGCGTTCCCCGCCCTGTTCGGCTCGGTCGGCCGGATGAGCCAGCGCAACGCGCTGCGCAACCCGCGCCGCACGGGCGCCACGGCCGCCGCCCTCATGGTGGGCCTCGCCCTGGTGAGCGGCATGTCGGTGGCGAGCGCGTCGATGACCAAATCCTTCGACGAACAGATCGACAAGACGCTCGGCGCCGACTTCGTCGTACAGAACAGCAACTTCGTGCCGTTCTCACGGGAGATCACCGAGAAGGTGCGGAAGACCGGGGGCGTCGGGCTCGTCGTGCGCCAGCGGTTCGCTCCGGTGAAGGTGTCCACGCCGGACGGCAAGAGCGTGGAGACGACCGCGGCGGGCTACGATCCGCGCCTCGACGACGTCGCCCACGTCACGTACGTCTCAGGCGACACGTCCACGGCGCTCGCGCCCGGAAACATCGCCATGCAGCGGGATTTCGCGCGCGACCACAAGATCCGGACGGGTTCGAAGCTGCCCGTGGAGTTCCCCGGCGGGCGCAAGACGGAACTGACGGTGGGCGCGCTCACCGATCAGCCGGGAGCCGAGGGGTTCGGCGTCGAGGGCGGGCTCTTCTTCGGCATGGAGACCGTCGAGGAGTTCGTGCCGGGTGGTCAGGACTCCGCGCTGTACGTCAACGCGGCCTCGGGCACGGGTCCCGACACGTTGCGCGAGCGGCTGGAGAAGACACTTGATCCGTTTCCACAGGTTCAGGTCCGCGACCAGGCCGACTACAAGGATCTGATCCGCGAGCAGATCGCCGTGATGCTCTACCTCGTCTACGCGCTGCTCGGCCTGGCGATCATCATCGCGGTCCTCGGCGTGGTCAACACCCTGGCCCTCTCGGTCGTCGAGCGCACCCGCGAGATCGGCCTGCTGCGCGCCATCGGGCTCGCCCGGCGGCAGCTGCGCCGGATGATCCGCCTGGAGTCGGTGGTGATCGCGGTGTTCGGCGCGCTGCTCGGGCTCGCACTCGGCCTGGTGTGGGGTGTCGCGGCACAGCAGGTGCTCGCGTTGCAGGGCATGACGGCGTTCGCGATCCCCTGGACGACGGTGATCGCGGTGCTGGTCGGATCGGTGATCGTCGGCCTCGCCGCCGCACTGCTGCCCGCGCTGCGCGCATCGCGCATGAATGTCCTGGCGGCCATCGCGCACGAGTGATGGACTGGGGCCGCCGCGCCCAACTGTCCATCCGCATGAGGAGAGTTCATGGCCCGCCCGTTCCGCTTCGGGGTCAACATGGTCACCGCTTCCACCGGCGACGAGTGGCGCAAGAAGTGCCGCAAGGCAGAGGCACTCGGCTACGACGTCATCCTGGTCGCCGACCATCTCGGCATGCCCGCACCGTTCCCGTCGGTCGTCGCCGCCGCCGAGGCCACTGAGCGGCCCCGCGTCGGCACGTTCGTCCTGAACGCCGGATTCTGGAACCCCACACTGCTCGCCCGCGAGGTGGCGACGGCGGACGCGCTCACGAACGGGCGCCTCGAACTGGGGCTCGGCACGGGATACGTCAAGCCGGAGCTCGACGCCGCCGGACTTCCCTGGGGCACGCCCGGTGAGCGCGTGGCTCATCTCCGGCGCACCATCGAGAAGTTGGACGGACTCCTCGGCTCCGACGAGCACCAGCCGGGTGCCCTGCAGAAGCCCCGGCCGCCGCTTCTTGTCGGCGGCAACGGCGACCGCATGCTGAAGCTGACCGCCGAGCACGCCGACATCGCGGCGTTCACCGGCGCCAAGGTGGCTCCGGGCGACAGCAGCGGAAGGATGAGCCACCTCACGCCCGAGGAACTGGACGATCGGATCGCCGCCTACCGGCGCTTCGCAGCGGGCCGCTCCGAACCGGCGGAGCTGAACCTGCTGATCCAGCTGGTCGAGGTGACCGGCGACCGTCGGGGAGCGATCCAGCCCGTACTCGAATACATCCCGCACCTCACCGAGGACGAGGCCCTCGGCCTGCCGATCCTCCTCATCGGCACAGTCGAACAAATAGCCGAGCAGCTGCGCGCCCAGCGTGAGCGGTACGGCTTCTCGTACATCACCGTCCTGGAGCCCGTCATGGACGCGTTCGGCCCGGTCATCGAGCAGTTGCGCGGCGAGTGAGGAGAGGCGCCCGGGACGGTGCACGGCCGCCCGCGCACGCGGAAACCACTCGCCAGACAGGCGGACGCACTGCTTACATCTCCCCCATGAGCGATCTCCACATCCGCGGTGCGACCCCTTCGGACATCGACACCGTGCTCCGGTTCTGGCGTGCGGCCGCGGAGGGTACGAGCATCAGCGACGACCACGACGGCGTGGCCCGCCTCGTCGCACGGGACCCCGAGGCCCTGCTGATCGCGGAGCGCGAAGGAGTCATCGCCGGAACCGCGATAGCCGGATTCGACGGCTGGCGCTGCCACCTCTACCGTCTCGCCGTACATCCCGACCACCGCCGCCAGGGCATCGGCTCGGCGCTCCTCGCCGCGGCCGAGGAGCGTTTCGTGGGCCTCGGCGGCCGCCGCGGCGACGCCATGGTCCTGGACCGCAACGAGCAGGCCCATCACGCATGGCGTGCCGCGGGCTACGCGCCCCAGCCGCAGTGGAGCCGCTGGGTGAAGCATCTCGCCGACTGAGCGGCCGAACCATGGGTACCCGGGGACGATCCGCCGGAGTGGACCTTTGATCCGCAGGAGCAGACTGTCCTGATCCCTTAAAATGAACGGACCACTCGAACGTCAACGAAAGGTGTGACCGTCCGCCCATGGGCGAGCCTCCCAGTACCCGACATCGCGCGTTCCCCCGGTCCCTGCCCGATCATGGGACGGAGGTGACCCGATGACCGAAGTGCTCCTGCTCCTCGTGGCGGTGCTGCTCTCGCTGGCGTGCGGCGTCTTCGTCGCGGCCGAGTTCTCCCTCACGACGGTCGAACGCAGCGAACTGGAGCGAGCCTCCGAACGCGGCGAGCGCGGCGCCGCAGGCGCCCTCAAGGCCGTCAAGAACCTCACTTTCCAGCTCTCCGGGGCCCAGCTGGGCATCACCGTCACCAATCTGGTCGTCGGCATGCTCTCCGAGTCCTCCATCGCCAAGCTGATCGCGGGCCCGTTGCGCTCGGTGGGCATCCCCTCGTCGGCGGCCTCATCGGTGGCCCTGGTGATCGGTACGGCCCTGTCGACCGTCTTCCTGATGGTCGTCGGCGAGCTGGTCCCCAAGAACTGGGCGATCTCGTCGCCGCTGGCCGTCGCCAAACGGGTGGCCACCGTGCAGCGCCTGTTCAGCTCCCTGTTCCGCCCCTTCATCGCGCACCTGAACAACACCGCGAACCGCTCCGTCCGCCGCTTCGGCATCCAGCCCACCGAGGAGCTGGCCTCCGCGCGCAGCCCCAAGGAGCTGGTGGCGCTCGCCAGGCACTCCGCCAAGGAGGGCTCCCTGGAGGCGGACACCGCCGAGCTGTTCGTCCGCACCCTGAACCTCGCCGACCTCACCGCGGAGAACGTGATGACCCCGCGCGTCCAGGTCATGGCCCTCGATGTGATGGCCACCTGCGAGGACGTCGCGAACGCCACCCGCGCGACGGGCCTGTCCCGCTTCCCCGTCTACCGCGGCAACCTCGACTCGGTCGTCGGCGTCGCGCACATCAAGGACGTCCTCGCGGTACCCGCCGAGCGCAGGGCCCGCCACCCCGTCGCGGAGCTGATGCGCCAGCCCCTCCTCGTACCGGAGACACTGACCGTCGACCGCCTGCTCGACCGGCTCTCCGGCAAGCGCACGATGGCCGTGGTCATCGACGAGTACGGCGGCACGGCGGGCGTCGCGACCCTGGAGGACATCGTCGAGGAGGTAGTCGGCGAGGTGCGGGACGAGCACGACCCGCACGAGACGTCCGACATCGCCGCCGCGGGCACGGACGACGACGGCCGGACGCAGTACTCCGCCGACGGCTCGGCCCGCACCGACCAGCTCGCCCGGGTCGGCCTGCGCGTGCCTGACGGGCCCTACGAGACCCTTGCCGGGCTCGTCGCGACCGAGCTCGGCCGTATCCCGGCCGAGGGCGACAGCCTCGACGTGGGCGGCTGGCGGCTCGACGTGGTGGACGCGCGTGGCCGCCGCGCGGCCCGCGTCCTGCTGCACGCGCCCCTGAACGACGACCACCAGGAGGAGGAGCGATGATCGCCGTCCAGTTGTTGATCGGCCTTGCGACCCTCGTGGTCAACGGCTTCTTCGTGGGCGCCGAGTTCGCCCTCATCTCCGTACGAAGGAGCCAGATCGAGCCGCACGCCGAGGACGGCGACCGGCGTGCCAAGAGCGTGCTGTGGGGTCTTCAGCACGTGTCCGCGCTGCTCGCCGCCGCGCAGCTCGGCATCACGCTGTGCACACTGGTGCTCGGCATCGTCGCCGAGCCCGCGATCGCGCATCTCCTGGAGCCGCTGTTCGACGGGGTCGGGGTGCCGCACGGCATGGTCCACCCGATCTCGTTCGTCATCGCCCTGACGGTGGCGACGTATCTGCACATGCTGCTCGGAGAGATGATCCCCAAGAACATCTCGCTGGCCGAGCCGGTGCGCACGGCGCTGCTGCTCGGCCCGCCGCTCGTCGCGATCGCGCGGGCGCTGCGCCCGGTCATCTTCGCCATCAACGCGTTCGCCAACGGCCTGCTGAAGCTGCTCAGGGTCGAGGCGAAGGACGAGGTGAGCGCGTCCTTCTCGGACGACGAGCTCGCCCGGATGGTCAAGGACTCCAGCGAGGCGGGGCTGATCGACGACCGCGCCCAGGAGCGGCTGCACGACGCCCTGGAGCTGGGCCGCCGTCCCGTAAGGGATGTGGTGCTCCCGCTGGAGAGCGTGGTCTACGCCCGGGTGGGCGTGACGCCGGAGGAGCTTGAGCGGCTTTCGGCGGAGTCCGGTTTCTCGCGCTTCCCCGTCGTGGACGACGGCCTTCGTATCGTCGGCTATCTGCACGTCAAGGACGCGCTCGACCGGATGCCGCGCGATCTTCCGTTCCGGGTGCCCGACATGCGGAAGATCGCCCAGGTCCGCGAGACCACACCGCTGGACGACGTGCTGACCGCGATGCGCCGCAGCCGCACGCATGTGGCGGCGGTGCTCGGCTCGGACGGCAGGCTGGCCGGCATGGTCACGATGGAGGACGTACTGCGGGAGCTGTTCGGTCAGCCCGTGTGACCGAGGGGGCGACCCGTACAACCGAGGGGCAACCCGTTGATCCGAGGGGGATGCGCACTGTGAGTCAACTCGTCCTGCGCGACGTGTCGTACGGGTATCCGGAGCGGCCTGTGCTCGAACAGGTCTCCTTGTCGGTGCGGCCCGGCGAGAAGGCCTGTGTCATCGGTGAGAACGGCTCGGGGAAGTCGACGCTCCTGCGCCTGATGGCGGGCGAGTTCGTGCCCGCCGACGGCGAGGTGGCCGTCGTGTCGGACGGCGGCACCGGCTATCTCGCGCAGACCCTGCGCCTTCCGCCGCACGCCACCGTGCGGGACGCGGTGGACGACGCGCTCGCCGAACTGCGGGACCTGGAGCGGCGGATCCGGCGGGCCGAGGAGTCGCTCGGCTCGGCGGGAGAGGCCGAACTCGCCGCGTACGGAGACCTCATCGCCGCGTTCGAGGCGCGTGACGGCTACCGCGCCGACGCGCGCCTCGACGCGGCCCTGCACGGCCTCGGCGTGCCCCACCTGGAGCGTTCCCGGAGCCTGGGGTCGCTGTCCGGCGGCGAGGCCGCGCGCCTCGCGCTCGCCTGCGTCCTGGCCCCGCAGCCCGAACTGCTCCTCCTGGACGAGCCGACGAACCACCTGGACGACCAGGCCCTCGGCTGGCTGGAGGAGCGGCTGCGTGCCCACCGGGGCACCGTCGTCGCCGTCACCCACGACCGGGTCTTCCTCGACCGGGTCGCCGAGGCGATCGTCGAGGTCGACGGCGACCGCCGCGGCGTGGCCCGCTTCGGCGGCGGCTGGCACGGCTATCTGGAGCAGCGCGCCACGGCCCGGCGGCGCTGGGAGGAGCGCTACCGGGAGTGGAGCCAGGAGGTCGAACGCCAGGAGCGGCTCGCGGAGGGCGGTTCCGAGCGGCTCTCGGTGGGCTGGCGGATGAGTGACAGTCCTCGGTTCGCGGGCCATCAGCGGTCCGTGGAGGGCCAGATCTCCGGTGTCGTGCGCAACGCGCGCGAGCGGCTGCGCAGGCTGCGCGCGGAGCCGGTGCCGCGCCCACCCGACCCGCTGCACTTCACGCCCGGTGAGGGCATCGAGGGCGGCGACCACCCCTTCGTACGCCCGGCAGTCCTGACGGACGTCGTGGTGGGCGAGCGTCTCGCCGTCGAGAGCCTGCTCCTCGAACCGGGTTCGCGCACGCTGGTGACCGGCGTGAACGGCGCGGGCAAGTCGACGCTGCTCGGTGTCCTGGCCGGGGTGCTCACTCCGGATCGCGGGGAGGTCCACCTCCCGTCCCGCGTCGGCTACTTGCCGCAGGAGACCGAGTACATCAGCGGGTCCTACGAGGACACGGCGAGGCCGCTCCTCGACGCCTTCGCCGCGGGGCTCGCGGGGCTGCCCGATGACCACGCGGAGGCACTTCTGTCCCTCGGTCTCTTCCGCGAGGAGGACCTGGTCGTGCCGGTGAAGGGGCTCTCCGTGGGACAGCGCCGCCGCTTGGCCCTTGCCCGCCTGGTGACACGTCCGGCCGACCTCCTCCTGCTCGACGAGCCGACGAACCACCTCTCCCCCGCCCTGGTCGAGGAGCTCGACCAGGCGCTCGCGCAGTACCGGGGCACGCTGGTCGTCGTGTCGCACGACCGGAGGCTTCGGGAGCGCTTTTGGGGCGAGCGGATCTCGGTGGAGGCCGGCCGGGTGGTCAGGACCTGACTCCTGTCAGGGCGCGGTGTGTTCCCTGTGGGGGGTCGGCGTCTCCGTGACGCCCGGCCCGCGCGCCCCTACGTTCGCGGCGCCGACCGCCGTGAGGACGGCGAGCAGCGTCGCCATCCCCGCGGTGGCGAGCGCCACTTTCCAGTCGACGTCCAGGAGGGTCGTCGCCCCGGCGATCAGGACAGCGGCGAGCGACTGCGCGAAGGTACGGAGCGCGCGCTCCGCGGTGGCCTTCCAGAATCCAGCGGTCCACATGTCTGGCCCACTCTCTCGTGATTGCGGGGTCAACACCTGGCATACCGCTGTCAGGTACCGGTGCCCAGGGGGTCACCGGGGTCACTCTCAGGGATCGAGGCTGTGACCCGTCGTCGCGTCGACGTGATCCGGGATCTCCTCGTGCCGGTCACCGACCGTCGGGGTGCCCGTGGGCTCGAAGAGGAGGATCTTGGCACCGGACGGGGCAGACGGCTTGTGTTCCGTGCCGCGCGGGACCGTGAAGACCGTGCCCGCGGGGAGGTCGACCGTGCGTTCGCCGGACGGCTCGCGCAGGGAGATGCGCAGTTCGCCTTCGAGGACCAGGAAGAACTCGTCAGTGTCGTCATGAACGTGCCACAGGTGGTCGCCGTCCGCCTTCGCCACACGTACGTCGTAGTCGTTGACGCGGGTGACGATGCGGGGGCTCCACAGGGCGTCGAAGGAGGCGAGGGCGCTGCCCAGGACGATGGGTTCGTTGCTCATGTGTCCAGCCTCCGGCGTTCGCCGCCGACTCCGTGAGTGGTAGAAATGGCGTATGCCGCAAGGATCCTCTCAGGCTGCCGGAGCGGGGACTCCGCACCGCGTCGTCGTCATCGTCGACGCGAACTCCAACCCCTTCGAGCTCGGCTGCGCCACCGAGGTGTTCGGCCTTCGCAGGCCCGAACTCGGGCGTGATCTCTACGAGTTCAGCCTCTGTTCGCCCGAGCCGCACACCCTGATGCGGGACGGGTTCTTCACGCTGACGGGCGTCGCCGGACTGGACGCTGCCGATTCGGCGGACACCCTGATCGTGCCCAACCGTCCCGACATCGAGGTCCCTCGCCGCCCGGCCGTCCTGGATGCCGTTCGCCGGGCGCACGCCCGGGGAGCCCGGCTCGTCGGCTTCTGCAGCGGCGCCTTCACGCTCGCGGAGGCCGGAGTGCTCGACGGTCGCCGCGCCACCGCGCACTGGCAGTGGGCGGACGACTTCCGGGCCCGTTTCCCCGGCGTACGGCTCGAACCGGACGTGCTCTTCGTCGACGACGGCGACATCCTCACCGCCGCGGGCAGTGCCGCCGCACTCGACCTCGGACTCCACCTGGTCCGCCGCGATCACGGAGCGGAGGTCGCCAACGCGGTCAGCCGCCGCCTCGTCTTCGCCGCCCATCGGGACGGCGGACAACGGCAGTTCGTGGAGCGCCCGGTGCCCGAAGTACCGGACGAGTCCCTGGCCCCTGTACTCGTCTGGGCCCAGGAACGGCTCGACTCGGCCCTGTCGGTGCCGGGTCTCGCGGCGCGCGCCGCACTCAGCACCGCGACCCTGCACCGCCGCTTCCAGGCCCAGCTCGGCACCACGCCCCTGGCCTGGCTCACCGGCGAACGCCTCACGCTGGCCTGCCGGTTGATCGAGCGGGGCGTGGCCCCCTTCGAGACGGTCGCGCGGCGCAGCGGGCTCGGCACCACCGCCAATCTGCGCGCCCTGATGCGTCGCGAGACGGGACTGACTCCTTCGGCCTACCGACGCCGATTCGGGCCCGCGCCCAACTGACGCGGGCCGACCACACTCTGATCTGGGGGAATCATGACGGCTGCGGACGCACCGCCCATCGTCTTCGTACACGGGACTCGGTTCAGCGCGGGACAGTGGAGCCCGCAGCTCGCCGCGCTCCACATGGAGTTCCCGGTGGCCGCCGTCGACCTGCCGGGCCACGGCGCCCGCTGCGCCGAACCCTGGAGTCTGAACGCGGCGACGGAGATCATCGCCTCAGCGGTGGACTCGCTCGGCCACGGCCCGGCGCTGGTCGTCGGACACTCGCTCGGTGGGTACGCCTCGCTGGAGTTCGCGCGGCGCTGCCCGCAGCAGCTGCGGGGGTTGGTCCTCGCGGGCGCCAGCGCCTCGACTCGTGGTCCGTGGGCGACGCCGTACCGGTGGGCCGCCGGGCTCGTCCCCCGCATACCGGCGGACCGGTTGACGCGCTGGAACGACAGGCTGCTGCGTCGGCTCTATCCGCCCGAGGTGGTGGACGCCACCGTCCGCTCCGGCTACGCCTTCCACACGCTGCCGGCCGCCTGGGGCGAGGTCCTTGGCCGCTTCGACGCGGATGCGATGCGTCATGTGGCGGCTCCCGTCCTGATCCTGAACGGCGAGAAGGACAGCGTCTTCCGGTCCGGCGAGAGGGACTTCGTCCGCGCGCATCCGCACGCCCGCGTCGAATTGATCCCACGGGCGAGACATCTCGCGAACTTCGACGACCCTGCCGCCTTCACCGAGGCCGTCCGCCGCTTCGCCCTGCAACTACCCGCTCACAGCTGAGCGCGCCGAGGAGGTAGTCGCAGGGCCCGGCACTTGTCCCTCAGCGCCGGCGCGTGCCCCGCTCGCGGGCCAGCGCCTTCGCGTCCTTCTTGAACGCCCACTCCATGTCGGGTTCCATCGCGAACCGGAAGAGACGTTGCACCGGCGGTGTGCACAGCGCCGTGATGACGGTCGCCGCGGCGAGCGTGACCGTGATCTCGCCCAGCGGCGTGTGCAGCCAGTCGAGCTCGTACCAGTCCCAGAAGCGGGAGCCCTTGGCGAGGAAGCCGTGCAGCAGATAGCCGTAGAGCGTGCCCGCGCCCAGGGCGGTGAACCAGAGCTTGCGCCCGGGGACCCAGGCGAAGAAGCACGCGACGAGGACCACCGAGCAGCCGAACATCGCGAGCGTCATCACGCCCCCGGTCCAGCCGGGCGCGGCCAGCTCCTGTGCGCTGTCCCGGCGGTAGAACCAGGCGGCGTTCATGCGCGGCGCCGCCCAGTAGGCGAACAGCATGACCATCGCGAAGACGGGCAGCGCGATCAGCCGGGCTTCGCGGCGCCGCACCAGCTGGAAGTGCTCGGGCTTCAGACACAGGCCGAGGACGAAGAACGGCAGGAACTGCAGCACCCGTTGGAGGTCCAGGTCGTCACCGATGTCCGGCGAGACCGAGGCCAGCACGGCGATGGCGAGCGAGAGCGGCAGGGGCCAGCGCACCACCTTCCACAGCGGGGTGGTGAGCCGCCAGATGAAGAGCGCGATCAAGAACCAGGTGAGGTACCAGGGGTCCAGCAGGCTGATCGGGTACGTGGGGTCGTCGTCCGCGTAGCGCTTGAAGAAGGTGTACGCGACTTCGAAGATGACGTACGGCACGGCGATGCCGGTCACCAGGCGCTTGAGGCGGCCGGGGCTCGCGTCGAAGCTCCGCGAGAAGTAGCCGGAGATGACGATGAACGCCGGCATGTGGAACGTATAGACGGTGATGTAGAGCGCGGCCGCCGCACGGCTGTCGCCGCGCAGCGGCTCCCACGCATGGCCCATCGCGACCAGCACGATCGCCAGGTACTTCGCGTTGTCGAAGAACGCGTCTCGCTGCTTGACCGGCGGTTTCGGCGCCACGGTGGGGGCTTGTGGCGCCGCCGGAGGGGCACTGCGCGCGGCGGGCAACGGCGTTCGCAGCGCCCCGGTTTGGTCCACCGACCGGACAGGCTCACTCACGGGACCTCCCGGGGGAACCCGGGCCCGCGGTCTCGCGTCTTACAGTATTTGCGGGTGCTACACCTGTGTAGAACATCACCGGCACCCTAGCCACCGAAGCCCCCACACGTACAGTCACGCCGCCTGTGAATCAGCCGAACGCCGCCGGAGAGGGTCCGACCAGCTCGGTCAGGACGTCCTCCATGGTGACGAACCCGAGCACCGTGCCGCTCTCGCCGGTGACCGCGGCCAAGTGGCTGCCCGCCGCCCGCAGCGCGGTGAGGGTGTCGTCGAGCGGAGTGTCGATGTGCACCCGTGTGATCGCGTGCAGCGCGCCGCGCGGGAACGGCCGGTCCCGCTCGGCGATGCCCAGGGTGTCCTTGATGTGGAGGTAGCCGAGCAGGGTGCCCTCCGGCCCTGTCACCGGGAAGCGGGAGAAGCCCGCGTCAGCGGCCACCCGCTCCAGGCGCGCCGGGGTGACGGTGTGTTCGACGGTGCGCATCTTGGCCGCCGGTACGAGGATCTCGCCGACCGGCCGGGTGCCGAGCTCCAGGGCGTCGCGCAGCCGCTCGCCGTCGGCCGCCGACAGGAGCCCGGCCGCACTGGAGTCGATGACCATACGGGCGAGCTGGTCGTCCGTGTACACGGACTCGACCTCGTCCTTCGGCTCGACCCGCAGCAGCCTGAGCAGGGTGTTGGCGAAGGCGTTGATGCCGAAGACGACCGGCCTGAGGGCACGGGTGAGGGCCACCAGCGGCGGGCCGAGGAGCAGCGCGGTCCTGGCGGGCGCGGCGAGCGCGATGTTCTTGGGGACCATCTCGCCGATCAGCATGTGCAGATACGTCGCCACGGACAGGGCGATGACGAAGGCGATCGGGTGCACGAGCGCGTGCGGGATGTGGACCGCTTCGAAGCCGGGTTCGAGGAGGTGTGCGATGGCGGGTTCCGCCACCGCGCCGAGCACCAGGGATGAGACCGTGATGCCGAGTTGGGCGGTGGCCATCATCGCGGAGATGTGCTGAAGACCCCACAGGGTGGCCCGGGCCCGCTTGTCGCCTTCTTGGGCGCGGGGTTCGATCTGGCTTCGGCGTACCGAGATCAGGGCGAACTCGGCGCCGACGAAGAACGCGTTGGTGAGCAGCGTCAGGGCGCCGATGGTGAGCTGGATGGTGGTCATCGTGCCCCCTCCACGGCCTGGCGGGGCACCTGGAGTACCGGTTCGGTGATGCTGATCCGGTCGGCGCGGTGGTGCTCGACCGTCAGGACTGCCAGTTGCCAGCCGTCGAGGTCGAGGGCGTCGCCCTTGGCCGGGATGCGGGACAGGCGGGTGGCGATCAGGCCTGCCACGGTCTCGTACGGCCCTTCGGGCGCGGTGAGTCCTATCGCGGCGAGCTGGTCGATGCGGACGCCGCCGTCGGCCTCCCACACCGTGCGGCCGTCCGGGGCCGTCTGCGCGGGCAGCAGATCGGGGACCTCTACGGGGTCGTGCTCGTCGCGGACCTCGCCGACGACCTCCTCGACGATGTCCTCCACCGTCGCCACACCGGCCGTACCGCCGTACTCGTCGATCACGACGGCCATCGTGCGGGTCTCCCGCAGCCGCTCCAGAAGCCGGTCCGCGGGCAGGCTGTCGGGCACGAGGAGTGGCTCGGTGGCCAGCTCGGTGACCGAGGTGAGCCGCCGCTTCTCGGGGGCCAGGGCGAGCACGTCGCGGATGTGCACGGTGCCGATGACCTCGTCCAGACTGTCGCGGAAGACGGGGAAGCGGGACAGGCCCGTGGCGTGCGTCAGGTTCGCGGCGTCGGCGGCCGTGGCGTGCGCCTCCAGAGCCCGTACGTCCACGCGCGGGGTCATCACGTTCTGCGCCGTCAGCTCGCTCAAGTGCAGCGTGCGGACGAACAGTTCGGCGGAGTCCGCCTCCAGGGCGCCCTCGGCGGCCGAGCGCCTGGCCAGGGCGACCAGTTCCTCGGGGGTGCGCGCGGAGGCGAGCTCCTCGGCGGGCTCGAGACCGAAGCGGCGTACGACGTGGTTCGCGGTGTTGTTCAAGTGCCGGATGAAAGGGCCGAAGGCGGCGGTGAAGCCGCGCTGCGGTGCCGCCACCACCTTGGCGACGGCCAGCGGCCGGGAGATCGCCCAGTTCTTGGGCACCAGCTCGCCGACGACCATCAGGACCACAGTGGAGACGATCACCCCCAGGACGCTCGCCACCGGGGACGCGGCCCCGTCGAGCCCGGCCGCTTCGAGCGGCCCGCGCAGCAGGGCCGCGAGCGAGGGCTCGGCGAGCATGCCGATCACCAGGGACGTGACGGTGATGCCCAGCTGCGCGCCGGACAGTTGCAGGGTCAGGCGCCGGACGGCCTTCAGGGCCCCCTCGGCACCCCGCTCGC
Organism: Streptomyces sp. NPDC058257; assembly: GCF_042881845.1. Lineage (NCBI taxonomy): Bacteria > Bacillati > Actinomycetota > Actinomycetes > Kitasatosporales > Streptomycetaceae > Streptomyces > Streptomyces sp. NPDC058257. The sequence goes on along the minus strand of NZ_JBHVXJ010000007.1, from coordinate 51,930 downwards.
CCGCCTCGGCGGCGCGCTCCAGGTCACTGCGTTCGACGGTGGTCAGGGAGAACTCGGCCGCGACGAAAACCGCGCAGGCGAGCGTGAGGAGCAGGGCGAGCAGCAGAAGCAGGATCTCGGTCACCGTGCCACCCCCGTTCCCTCGCGCTCGGACAGCGGGCGGGAAATGGCACGGTTCGTACTGGGAGGCTCACCCATTGCGGGTCCGTGGCTCCTTCTCGTACTCGTACGCGGTGTCGTACGAGGGCGGTGGCAGGGAAGCGGTAGCGCTTCTACAGCCACTGTAAAGGAACGGCAAACTGATCCGGCGGGCCTGTCGGTCTAGAGCGGGGTGGCCGCGTGCAGGATGAGGACCATCGTGACGGCGGAGTTCGCCGACGACATGGCGGAAGCCACAGCCCCCGCGGCGGCCGCCCAGGCCGCGAGCCCCACCGAGGTGAACAGGGACGGCCAGGTGCGCGCGGCGGGCGCAGGGCCGAGGAGGGCCGCGACCCGGCGCGGTACGGGTCCCGGCGCTGCGAGTCCGGCGAGGGTCGGGGCCGGGGCGCCCCGGGAGTGGAGGGCCGCCTTGCCGATCGCGCGGGCGACGGTTCTGCGGTCGCCGACGGCGTGGGCCGCGTCCTCGTCCGCCCACCGCTCGGTGGTGTAGGACACGGCCGTGCGCAGCGGGCGCAGGAACGGATTGGCGCGCGCGGCCAGCTGCACGGCAAGGAGATAGCGGTGGTGCCGGGTCGCGAGGTGCGCGCGCTCATGGGCGAACAGGGCGCGGCGCTCCGCGGGGGCGAGGCAGTCGAGAAGGGCGGTGGTGACCACGACCCGGTCGCGGACGCCGCCGGGGAGCGCGTACGCGTAGGGCTCGTCGTCGGGCAGGACCGCGACGGCGGTGCCGGGGAGCCCGGCCAGCGCCTGGTGGGCGCGGCGGCGTACCTGACGGTGGCGCCACAGTGTTCTGCCGCACGCGACGGCCACGGCGAGCAGCCCGGGAATGGCAAGGCGCCCGGCGACCTCGTCGTACGGGACGGCGGCGCGCACCTCGGGGTCCGACCAGCCGTCCGGCAGCGGGTTACCGGGCAGCTGAGCCGTGCCGACGACCATCAGCAGGCCCAGGCACAGAGTGCTGCAGAGCGCCATGACCGCGGCGACCGTCGTGAGCAGCCGGGTGGCGGTCCGCGGGTGCAGGCGCTGCTCGGCGAGCCGGGCGACCGGCCAGGCCGTCAGCGGAAGGACCAGGGGCAGCAGGACGAACATCCCCATGACGGTTCAGACGTCCTTCTCCGCTTCGGCCTGCCGCAGGAACTCCCGCAGCAGCTGCTCGTCCCCGGGCGGCAGCGCGGTGAGGAAACTGGCCAGAACCGCCTCCCGGTCGCGCTCGCCGTCCAGCACCTTGCGCATCTTGCGTGCCGCGAGACCCGCCTCGTCGGACGACGGCGTCCACGCGAAGGAGCGGCCCGCGCGCTCACGGGTCACCGCACCCTTGTCCAGGAGTCGGGTGAGGATCGTCACGACCGTCGTGTACGCCAGGTCGCTGCCGAGCCGCTCCTGCACCCAGCCCGCTGTCGCGGGGCCTTCCGCCTCACGCAGGGCCGAGAAGACCTGCGCCTCCAGCTCACCCTGCCCCCGCCGCCGGGAACGCCGCTCCTGCTCCGCCACGCCCGTCTCCCTTCCGCTGCCTCGCCGTCAAAGGACGAGGCTAACGCCCGGCCCAGGGGCAAGCCGCCACCCCTTGACCCCACCATGACAGCGGGGCCCGATAAAAACAGCATTGCTCCGCCTCGTAGCGCGCATTAAGGTCACTCAGGTGACTGCCGGGTCGGCCATGGGCCACGTACGAGTGAGGCATCCGGCCTCGGCGTGAGCGCGAGGCGGGCCAGATCCCCGCCGTCCCCTCTTCCGCCTTACCTCCCCGCGCCCCATGCGGCGCACCTTCAGTGGAACCCAAGACCCGGAAGAGACATCGCCCATGACGTCACCCATGCCGCGCGAGCAGCATCCGTACGACCCCAGTTCACCTGGCACGCCCAATTCACCTGTCACGACGGTCCAGTTGAACCACACCGCCGTCTTCGCCAAGGACCGGCGGCTGTCGGCCGAGTTCATCGCCGTGATCCTCCGCCTGAAGGTCGGCGCCCCGTTCGGGCCGTTCCTGCCCGTCGATCTCGGCAACGGCGTGACGCTCGACTATTACGCGCCGAGCGACGAGCACATCCAGCCGCAGCACTACGCGTTCCTCGTGCCCGACGAACAGTTCGACGCCATGATCGCCCGCCTGGAGGCGGTCGGGGTCACGTACTACGCCGACCCCAACCACACCGAACCCGGCCGGATCAACCGGCTGTTCGGCGGTCGCGGGGCGTATTTCGCCGACCCGGACGGCCACAACATGGAGATCATGACGCGGCCCTACGTCCGCCCGTAGCTCCATGGAGACGTGATTGAGGCATCGTGCCCCGCCCGCTCCCGCAGCGGGCGGGGCACGGGTGTGTGGCCGTGACCGCTGAGACCTGGACCGGGCCGCTCGCCGTGAGGCGGCGGGGCAAGCTGACGCCCTGTGTGTCGTACGGTCCCCGGGAGCCGCCTTGTTGACACACGCGGCACCCGTACGGAAGACATGCGCACCCGCTACGGGACGGCGCAAAAGGCTCATTGCCGCTCTTGTCCGGCGGCAGTAAGAAGGGGAACCGACGCTAAAACGTTGCGGCCGCAGCGACCTGAGAGGCATCACATCGCAGCTCCAAGAGAAGCCGGGTGATCCAGAATGGCGCAAGATCCGCACACCCCAGTGACGAACGAGCCGCACGACGGAGCCCAGTCCCTGGCCGCCGAGCAGGAAGCGGTCCTGCAGCCGCCCTCCGAGGGGACAGAGGGCCAGGCCCAGCAGTCGATGGGTGAGGGCCTGGAGAACGTCGAGGGCTACCGGCGCCCTGACCACTTCGCACCGGAGGCCTGGACGGCCCCGACCGCCACGCTCCCCGACATCGGAGAGGCGTCCTACGGCCCACCGCCGCTGGCTCCCGAGACCGTGCACGGCCCCGACGACCGCGTAAAGATCAATGACACCAGCGTGTATCCATGGCGGGTGCACTGCTACCTGCTGATCACCGCCCGCGACAACACCCTCTACCAGGGCACCGGCTGGCTCCTGGGCCCGCACACCCTCGCCACGGCAGGGCACGTCGTCTACATCAAGGGCAGCGGTGTGGCGGGCCGCGACGGCTGGGTGAAGAGCATTCAGGTCATGCCGGGGCGCAACGCCGCCTCCCTGCCCTATGGCAGCATCACCTGCACCAGCTTCCGCTCCGTGACCGGCTGGACGGACAACGGCGACGAGAACTTCGACTACGGCGCCATCATCACGCCCTCCAACATCGGCGCCACCACGGGCTGGTTCGGCTTCGGCGTCTGGTCCGACTCGGACCTGCTCAAGACCACCGGCAACATCTCCGGCTACCCAGGCGACAAGCCGTCAGGGACGCAGTGGTACGCGGCACGCGGGATCGACTCGGTCGCCCCACGCAAGGTGTACTACGACATCGACACCGCCGGCGGGCAGAGCGGCAGCTCCGTCTACCGCATCGACAGCACCGGCCGCTACGGCTTCGGCATCCACGCCTACGGCGGCTCGCGGGTGAACTCGGGAACCCGGTTCACCACCCCGGTCTTCAACAACTACGTGGCGTGGAAGGCGTGAGCTCACCCCGATGAACGGCAGCAGGTCCGCAGTGGAGATCACCGGCGTCGTCCGCGACGCGTCGGGCAACCCGGTGACGGGCGCCCACGTCCTGTTCACCGACGGGCCCCAGCCCCTGCCGGACATCGCTGCCCTGACGGACGCCGAGGGACGGTTCTCCCTCAGCGCCCCCACGACGGGCGTGTACACGCTCACCTGCCGGGCGGACCCTCTCTCGGGCCCGCCCGGCACGGCCGAGGCCACCGTCCGCGTCGATCCGACGGCACAGGCCGCCCTTCCGGGGCCGCTGCGGGTCGAGCTGATCCTCGGATGAGGGGCGCGTGCGGCACCGCGCGGCAGCGGTGGACATGCGTGGTGCGCCACTCCTGTCTAGCGTCGCGAGCATGAACACTGTCCCGCAGCGTTTCGAGATCCTGCTGGTGCCCGAGTTCTCGGGGAACGGCGAGAGTACGACCGATGCCCGCGACGCCCTGCGCTCGGCCGTCGTGGCGGCCACGGGCGAGACCGGAGCCTCCGGCTTCCCCCGGTACACGGGCGACGGGATGGAGGCAGACATCGACCCCGGGACCCGCACCGTCGAGGCGCTCCTCGTGGACGGCTCCGAGCTTGACTACGGGCTCTCGGCGCGGGTCGCGGATCTGTAGCGGGGCTGCCCGGCCCGGCTCGGCCGGAGCACCGGTCCGGTCACAGCGGCGGGGCTTCGGCGGCGAGCCGTGTCAGCGTGTGCACCAGGCCCTGCGGTGAGTCGTCCTGCCCGGGGCCGACCGCTCCGGTGGGCGAAACGGTCCCCACCACGGCGTCGCCCGCGTGGACCAGGATGTGGCTGGGCGGTTCGAGTCGGCGGGCCTGGTCGATGACCGTGGCGGCGTCGCCCGCGAAGCGGGCGCTGAGGTCGATGACCAGGACGTCGGGCAGCAGGGCGCGGGCCCGTGCGAGCGCGAGGAAACTGTCGTCCGCATGGGAGATGACGTACACGCCCGGGACGGTCTCGATCTGCGGGATCAAGTCACTGGCGCGGTGTTCGGCGGCGAGGACCAGCACGGTCAGCACGTCGTTCTTGTCCTTCGCGTGGTTCCTTGGCGTGGCCCGGGTTCCAGCGGCGCTCGCCCTACTGCGGTCAAGACCTGGCCAGTCGTTTCAGCATGTCATCCGACGCTGCGGATCCGGCGGCATCCGCAGTGTGGGCGTGTCTGCGGGCGGGCCGGCAGGCAGGTGTGCGGGGGCGCCGTTCGCCCGGTCCGGCCGCTCGAACGTGCCTTCGGCGCTTCCTGAACAGCGGTCGGACCGGCCCTGCCCGCGGGCGGACCGCTCCTCAGTCGACTGATTGCCGAACATGGGGGTACTCGGCTGCCATGCGAACCCACAACCAGCCGTTCGACCGCTGATCACAGACGCCCCGATCGGTGTCCACGTCGCGTGGGCGCCCATCGGCCGGCCCCGGCGCCGAACGGACCACGAGACAAAGGGAGGCAGCCATGATCACCGCCGTCATCATCGCCGTGGTCGTCATTGCGGCAGCCGCCGTCCTCATCGTCGGACTGCGGCGAGCCCGAGGCGGCGGACGCGGCCTGAAGAACCGCTTCGGACCAGAGTACGACCACACAGTCGCCCGCCACGACGGCGACGTACGGGCAGCCGAGCAAGAGCTCCGTGACCGTGTACGACTTCACGGCTCCATCAAGGCCGAGCCCCTGCCGCCCGGCGCGCGTGAGCGGTACCTGGCTCAATGGGCCGGTGTCCAGGAGCAGTTCGTCGAATCACCGCAGCAGGCGATCGCCGAGGCCGACGCGCTCCTCGCCCGCCTGGCCAGGGACCGGGGCTTCCCCGACGGCGAGCGCTTCGACGAGCAGGTGGCCGCGCTCTCCGTGCACCACGCCCACTCCGTCCACGGCTACCGCAGCGTGCACACGGCGGCATATAAAAAGGGCGGCACCGAGGAACTGCGCGAGGCCATGGTCGAGGCCCGACACCTCTTCGAGGCCCTGACCTCCGAGCACGCGGTCGACTCGAACCGGAACCGCTCGCCCCAGAACAGCCGGCAGTCCCCCGCCGACCGCGGCCACGCACCGTGGGCACTGACCCGACGTCACGCGAAGGGAAGCGGCACATCATGACGGACGCCAAGCACCTCACACCGCACGAGCCGGTCACGGGCAGCGGCTCCCCCGCACCCGCTGCCGTCACTCCCGTCACCCCCATCCCGCCGGTCACCGAGTCCGCCCCCGAATCCGAACTGCTCCCGCGGGACGAACGGGACAAGCTCGGCCTGCGGCTCCAACAGGCCCTCAGCGCCTTCGTCGACGATCCCCGCCAGGCGGTGAGTGAGGCCGACAGCCTCTTCGACGACGCCGTCAGGCATCTGACCGAAACCCTCGCGGAACGGCGGCGCACCCTGCGCACAAGCTGGCAGGGCCAGGACAGCGAGGCGCAGACGGAAGAACTGCGCCTCGCTCTGCGGCAGTACCGCGAATCCGTGGAACAACTGCTGCGCGTCTAGGCACGAGGCAGTCGGCGCGACGGTGCGCCACCGCCTTGGCCCGACCCGGGTCAGCCGTTGGGGAGAATGACCGCCCGGCCGCTGATCCGGCCCTCGTGCAGGTTCTCGTACGCCTTGGGTGCGTCGTCCAGGGCGTACGTCTCCACGTGGACGTCGATCACGCCGGAGCGTGCCAGGTCGAGGACCTCGATCAGCTCGGACCTGCTGCCCCAGTAAGGGGCGCGGACCGCCGCGTCGTAGGGAGTCGTGCCGAAGCCGACGGACGCGACCCCGCCGCCGATGCCGACGATGGTGATGTCCGCCTCCACCGCGGCGCAGGCGGTCGCCGTGGCGATGGTGGGCGGCGCGCCGACGAAGTCGAACACGGCGTGGGCGCCGAGGCCCCCGGTCAACTCGCGGACCTTCGCCGCCGCGTGCTCGTCCGACAGGACGGTCTCGTGGGCGCCGACCTTGTGGGCAAGGCGCAGCTTCTCTTCGGTGACGTCCAGGGCGATCACCCGTGCCGGGGTCAGCGCGCGCAGCAGTTGGATGGCGACGTGCCCGAGGCCTCCGGTGCCGATGACCACGGCGGTGCTGCCGGGGGCCAGCTTGGGCAGGGAGGTCTTGATGGCGTGGTACGGGGTCAGGCCCGCGTCGGTGAGCGGCACAGCGGTCACCGGGTCGAGGTCGCCGAGCGGGACCAGATGGCGCGCGTCGTCCACGATCATGTACTCGGCGATGGCGCCGGGCGCCCCGAGCCCGGGCGGGCGGATGCCGAGCTCGTCGGCGCGCACGCAGTAGTTCTCCTTGCCCTGCGCGCACATCAGGCAGGCCCCGCAGCCCCAGGGGCCGTAGACGGCCACGGAGTCGCCGACCTCGAAGCCGGTGACGCCCTCGCCCAGTGCGGCGACCGTCCCCGCGCCCTCATGGCCGAGGGTGAGCGGCAGTGGGAAGGTCAGCGCCTCGGCGGGCCAGCTCATCACAGCGATGTCGGAGTGGCAGACGCCCGCGGCGGTGACCTTCAGGAGTACCTGGCCGGGACCCGGCTCCGGGCGCGGGACGGTGACCACCTCGGGGGCGGCGCCGACGCTGCGGTACTGGACGGCCTTCATCTCGCTCGGCACGGCGGGGCGTTCTTGCGCTGACATCTGGGATGCCTCTTCTCGTTCTTCGTTCTGTGCGCTTGGATCCCCCCGGCGCTCACGCATCCGACTGTACTCCTCACCATGTCCCAATGGGACATGTGGCCCACTGGGACATCCCTGCCGTTCGAGGACGGCCTCGAAGCCTCTCGGAGCACACGACAACGGGCCCCGGCGGATCAAGTCCGCCGGGGCCCGTTGTCGTGGTGCGTACGTACGACCGGTGCGCGGTGTCAGTCCGTGCCGGACTCCATCGCGGCACGGTCCAGCATCGACTCTTCCTCCGTGACCTCGCCGCGCGAGGCGATCGCCTCGGCGCCGCCGCCGTCCATGGCGCCGATCAGACCGGTCGACGCGGCCTGCGCGGCACCGATCGGGGTCGGGTGGCCGGAGCCGACCAGGCCGAGGCTCGCGTACTGCTCCAGCCGCGCACGCGAGTCGGCGATGTCCAGGTTGCGCATGGTGAGCTGGCCGATCCGGTCCACCGGGCCGAACGCCGAGTCCTCGGTCCGCTCCATGGAGAGCTTGTCCGGGTGGTAGCTGAACGCCGGGCCCTGGGTGTCGATGATCGAGTAGTCCTCGCCGCGCCGCAGCCGCACGGTCACCTCGCCGGTGACGGCCGCGCCGACCCAGCGCTGCAGCGACTCACGGATCATCAGCGCCTGCGGGTCCAGCCAGCGGCCCTCGTACATCAGCCGTCCGAGGCGCCGGCCCTCGTTGTGGTACGCGGCAAGGGTGTCCTCGTTGTGGATCGCGTTGACCAGGCGCTCGTAGGCGATGTGCAGGAGGGCCATGCCGGGCGCCTCGTAGATGCCGCGGCTCTTGGCCTCGATGATCCGGTTCTCGATCTGGTCGGACATGCCGAGGCCGTGCCGCCCGCCGACCGCGTTGGCCTCCATGACGAGGTCGACCGGGGAGGCGAACTCCTTGCCGTTGATCGTGACCGGGCGGCCCTGGTCGAATCCGATCGTCACGTCCTCCGTGTCGATCTCCACCGACGGGTCCCAGAACCGCACACCCATGATCGGGTCGACCGTCTCGAGCCCGGTGTCGAGGTGCTCAAGGGTCTTGGCCTCATGCGTGGCGCCCCAGATGTTGGCGTCCGTGGAGTACGCCTTCTCCGTCGAGTCCCGGTAGGGCAGCTCGTGCGCGACCAGCCACTCCGACATCTCCTTGCGGCCGCCGAGCTCCGTGACGAAGTCCGCGTCCAGCCAGGGCTTGTAGATCCGCAGGTACGGGTTGGCGAGCAGCCCGTACCGGTAGAACCGCTCGATGTCGTTGCCCTTGAAGGTGGAGCCGTCGCCCCAGATCTGCACCCCGTCCTCGAGCATCGCCCGCACCAGGAGCGTGCCGGTCACGGCACGGCCGAGCGGCGTGGTGTTGAAGTAGGGGCGACCGCCCGACCTGATGTGGAACGCGCCGCAGGCAAGCGCCGCAAGGCCTTCCTCGACCAGCGCGGCTCGGCAGTCGACGAGGCGGGTGATCTCGGCGCCGTACGCCGAGGCACGGCCGGGCACGGAGGCGATGTCGGGCTCGTCGTACTGGCCGATGTCGGCGGTGTACGTGCACGGGACGGCGCCCTTGTCACGCATCCAGGCGACGGCGACGGAGGTGTCGAGACCGCCGGAGAAGGCAATGCCGACGCGCTCGCCGGTGGGCAGGGAGGTGAGGACCTTGGACATAGGAAGAGTATGCATGACTTCGCATGACCATGCAACGTTGGTCGCCCAGGACAGCCAAATCGGGCCGCGACGGCTGAGGCGCCGAGCAACGCCGCCGACGGCAGGCCGTACCCACCAATGCGAACGACGGGCCGTACCGGCCTAATGCTTAGGATGTGCAAGTGCACGAATACCGCATCAGAACGACCACCGCCGACGACCTCGACGCCGCACGAGCCGTCATGCTCGACACCGTTTACCACGACTTCGGCACGGGGTACGTGCCGCGCTGGCACGCCGACATCATCGACCTCGACGGCGCGTACCTGAGCCCGGCCCGCCACACACTGCTCGTCGCGGTGGACCAGCAGGACGGGTCGGTCGCCGCCACAGCCGCGCTCGACTCACGCGGCCCGGCGCATCCGCCGAACCCCGGCTGGATCGCCGAACGCTTCCCCTCGGGCGAGACGGCGCAGCTGCGGCGCGTCTACGTACGCGCCGAGCACCGGCGGCGCGGCCTGGCCCGGCGACTGGTCGGCGAGCTCCTTGATTTCGCCGCGGCGGACGGCGGGTACCGGTCCGTGTATCTGCACACCGACCCCGCGGTGACCGGCGCCGAAGGCTTCTGGCGCTCACTGGGAAAGATCGTGCACGACGAGCGCGAGGACTCCGGCGAATCGCGCGTCGTGCATTTCGAAGTGCCGATGCGCCCCTGACCCCCCGACACTCCCCGGACGCGGCTCAGCCACACCCTCCACCCGTAATGGAAATGGTTGTCATATAACCTCGGTGGCTGCTGCCGCACTTACGGACACACACCACCCCGAGAACGAGGACCATGCGCTCCGTCCGCCACCGCCCCCTCATAGCAGGACTGCTCGTCGCTCCCCTGCTCGCCGGCTGTTTCGCCAGCAGGAACGACTCGCCGGGCGACACCGGAGGCGGTGCCAGGCTCAAGGTCGCGCTGGCCTTCCCACCCTCCGAGAACTTCTCTCCGTACGGCGCCGACGCCACACTCCTCAGCCGTCTCGGCGTCACCGAGGGCCTGACCAAGCTGGACGCGAACGGCACCGCCGCCCCCGCGCTCGCCGCGTCCTGGAAACAGGAGAGCGACCGCGACTGGCTGTTCACCCTGCGCCAGGCCGACTTCCAGGACGGCACCCGGGTCACCCCTGCCGCGGTCTCGTCGGCCCTGACCCACGCGGCGGAGGCCAAGCCCGTCACGGCCGCCCTGTCGGGGGCGGCTCTCACCGCCGAGCCCGTCGGCGACGACAGGGTCCGGATCACCACCGCCGACCCGGACCCGGCGCTTCCGCTGCGCCTGTCGAGCCCCGGCCTCGCCGTGCTCTCCGCGAAGGCGTACGAGAAGGGCCACAAGGTCAGTCCGGTCGGCACCGCCACGGGACCCTTCGAGCTCACGAGGACCACCGGCGCCACCGCGGCCACCCTCGACCGCTTCGACGGTTACTGGGACGGTCGCGCCCAGGCGTCCGGCGTCGACGCGAGGTTCATCGCCGACGGCACCGCCCGCACGAACGCGCTGCGCACCGGCGACGTGGACATCGCCGAGGCCGTCCCCGTCTCCCAGGCCGCGTCCCTCGACAAGGGCCACGGCCGCGAGACCGCAACGGCACGCACCACGGCGCTCCAGCTCAACACCGAGAAGGGCGCCTTCAAGGACCCCGGCCTGCGCGCCGCCGCCCGCGCCGCGATCGACACGTCCGCGCTCGCCAAGGACGTGTACGAGGGCCACGCCGACACCGGCAAGGGCATCTTCGGCCCCGCCCTGACCTGGGCCGACGGAAAGCGCGACAAGCCCGAGGGGCAGGCACGGGCCACGGCACCCGCCGGGAAGTCGATCACCCTGGCCACGTACGACAACCGGCCCGAGCTGCCGGAGGTCGCCCAGGTGCTCAAGCAGCAGCTTCAGAGGGCCGGATTCAAGGTGACGCTCGAGGTCCGTGAGTCCTCCCGCATCGAAGGCGACGCACTGGCCGGGAAGTTCGACGCGTTCGTCGGCGCCCGCAACACCATGCTCGACACCGGCGACCCCGTGTCGGTCCTCGCCAGCGACTACACCTGCGACGGCAGCTACAACCTCTCGCTGCTGTGCGACTCATCGGTGGACAGGGCCGTGAAGAAGGCCGAGAACACGGCCGACACGGCGAAGCGGCAGGACGCGACCATGGCCGCCGAGGCCGCGATCCTCGGCACCGACGCCGTCGTACCGCTGGTCCACCAGCGGATCATCACGGGCGTCGGCGGCTCGGTGCGCGGCGAGATCCTCGACCCGTACGAGCGGACGCTGGTCGGCACTGGCACGAGGCGCTGAGAGCCGCGTGCGCAGCCTCACCCGAACGGGCGGACCGGCGCTGCTCTGGCGCGTGGCCATCGCCGCGGCGCTGCTGTGCGCAATCGGCCTGCTGCCCTGGCTCTCACGCACCGACCCGGCACTCACCGTGCTCAAGGCCCGGGCCGCCGAGCGCACCCCCACCCCCGAGGTCCTGGCGTCCATCCGCGCCGAACTCGGCCTCGACGAGGGCCCGCTGCATCTGCTCGGCCAGTGGACGGACGGGCTGCTGCACGGGGACGCGGGGCGATCGTGGATCTCCGGCGAAGCGGTCCTGCCCTCCGTCGTGCAGTCCCTGGGCGTCTCGTTGCTCCTCATGTCCGTGGCGCTGGTGGTGGCCGTCGTCACGGCGGGCGCGGTGTGCGCCCGCACGCTGTGGCTCGGCCCCCGCCGTCGGCTGGCCGGGCGCCATCATTCCGGCGGCGGCGCTGCGGTCCTTGCCGCGCTGCCCGAGTTCCTGATCGCCTCGGTGCTCGCCACCGTGGTCGGCGTGCATCTGGGCCTGCTGCCCGCCCTCGGCTGGTACGGGCCCCAGTGGATGGTGCTGCCCGCCGTATCGCTCGGTCTGCCGGCCGGGGCGCTGCTCGGGCGGCTCCTCGACGACCTGCTGCCCGGGGCGTTCGCCGAACCCTGGGCGCGGGCCGCCGCGGCCCGTGGCATCCCGAGCGGACGCATCGCGTGGCAGGCGCTGCGCCGCTGCGTACCCGGCCTGCTGCCGAACCTCGGCCTGTTCCTCGTGGGCCTGACCGGTGGCGCGGTCGCGGTGGAGCAGATCTTCGACATTCCCGGGCTCGGCCGCTCCACTCTGCAGGCCGCGGTGGCACAGGATCTGCCCGTCCTTCAGGCAGGTGCTCTCGCCCTCGTGCTGCTCGCCGCCGTGGCGGGCGGTCTCTTCCGCCTCGCGGCCCGGCTCACGAGCGGTCCCGCCCTGCGCGACGGCGCCCTGCCGACCCTGCACAGCCCGGCGCCACCCGCGCCGAGCCGGCTGCCCTTCCTGTACGGCGGGGTGCTGTTGGGCATCATCCTGCTCAGCCTGACCCGGGATCCCCTCGCCCTGGACACGGCGGCCCGGCTCCAGGCGCCTTCCTGGGCGCACCCGTTCGGCACGGACGCACTGGGCCGTGACGTCCTCGCCCGGGTCGGGCACGGCGCGCTCCACACCCTCGCCCTGGCCCTGGGGATCAGCGCCTTCGCCCTGGTGGCCGGTGTCCTGCTCGGTCTCCTGCCCCGGTTCTCCGGGCCTCTCCTCGACACGCTCAACGCCCTACCGCCGACGCTCGCGGGCCTCCTCGTCACCGGTGTCGCGGGCAGTGGAGCGGCCACCCCCGCCATCGCGGTGGCCGCCGTCGCCTGGGTCCCCCTGTCCGCCCACACCGCAGCCCTGCTCCTCCAGGAGCGCGCCACCCTCCACCTGGCGGCGACCCGGAGTCTGGGCGCGGGCCGTCGGCACCGGCTCAGGCGCCATCTGCTGCCGGCGGTCCTGCCGCCCGTCACCCGCCACGCGCTCCTTCGACTCCCCGGCGTCGCGCTGGCCCTTGCGGCCCTGGGCTTCCTCGGCCTCGGCGCCCAGCCCCCGTCCCCCGAGTGGGGTCTCCTCCTCGCGGAGAGCCAGCCCTACGCCGAACGCGCCCCCTGGGCACTGCTCGCCCCGGCAGCCGCGCTCGCCCTCCTGGGAGCCCTCGCGGTGACGGCGGCGGGCGGCGTGCCGGTTCCTCGGTGGCTGCGGCGGAGGCGTCGGCCCGACCGTGCGCTCACCGCGGGCGACGTGCGGCCTCCTGAACGCGAGTTGAGCACGGCCGGGGCGGCTGCCCGGTGAAGCGGGAACCGCCCCTTCCCGCCCCGCCACGGACCCGGACCCGGACCCGGACCACGAAACGTCCGCGCCGCGAGCGCACCTGGTCGAGCCTGTCCCCCTTGCTCCGACTGCTGATCCTGACCCAACTCGCCTTCAACATCGGCTTCTTCCTCGTCCTGCCCTTCCTGGCGGAGCACCTGGGCGCGGCGATCGGCATGGCGGGCTGGCTGGTCGGCCTCGTACTCGGCCTGCGGACGTTCAGCCAGCAGGGGCTCTTCGTCGTGGGCGGCGCCCTGACCGACCGCTACGGCGTGCGGCCCGTCGTCCTCACCGGCTGCCTGCTGCGGATCGCCGGTTTCGCCTGGCTCGGTTACGCGCAGCAGACGTGGTCGGTCATCGGCGCGGTACTCCTGATCGGCTTCGCCGCCGCCCTGTTCTCGCCCGCCGTCGAATCCGAGGTCGCCCGGCAGGCGGTGCTCCGGGAGGAGGCAGGGCGCGGCCCGCGTACCCGCGTCCTGGCCCTGCTCACCGTGGCGGGCCAGGCCGGCGCGTTCGTCGGTCCGCTCCTCGGCGCGCTGCTGCTCTCCGTCGACTTCCGCACTGTCTGCCTCGCCGGATCCGGGGTCTTCGTCCTCGTACTGGCCGGGCACCTGTGGCTGTTGCCCCAGCGCATACCGGGGCGGGAGCGGACCCGCGTACGGGGAGGCGTGCACGACATGCTGCGCAACCGCCGCTTCCTGGCGGTGTGCGGTGCGTACGGCGCCTATCTCCTGGCGTACAACCAGCTCTATCTCGCGCTCCCACAGGAGGTGGAGCGCACGGCCGGGTCGCAGGCGCCGCTGGCCTGGCTCTTCGCCCTCTCCTCGCTCCTTGTGGTGAGCGCGCAGCTGCCGGTCACCCGCTGGGCGGCGGACCGGCTCGATCTGCGGCGCTCCATGACGGCCGGGCTCGTGCTCATCTCCGTCGGATTCGCCGTCGTGGCCCTCGCGCGCCCGACCGCCTGGACCGGTGTCGCCGGGCTGCTGCCCGCCGCCGTCTTCGTCGTCCTCCTCACCCTCGGCCAGATGCTGGTCGCACCGGCCGCCCGCGCCTGGGTCCCCGACCTCGCTCCCGACGGCAGGCTCGGCCTCTACACGGGGGCCCTGTCCTCGGTCTCCGGCCTGATCGTCCTCGCGGGCAGCGCCGCGACCGGCTCGCTCCTCGACGCCGGCCTTCCGCCCTGGGCCCCGTGGCTCGCGCTCGCCGCGATCCCGCTCCTGGCCGTGGCACTCCTGCCCCGTCGCAGCCGCGCCCCGGCCCCGTCAACCGGCTGACGCACCGGGCATCGCCGGAGCCATGAGGGCGGCCAGCTCCTCCGGTGTGCGCGGCCCGTCGCCGTCCCCTTCCAGCAGGCCCTTCGTCCGCAGCAGCTCCGAGACGGCGATCCCCCACGGCAGCCGAAGTCCCGCCTGCGCCAGGAGATCCCGTTGGGCGAGCATCTCCGCGACCGGCCCTGTGCGCACTCCCGAAGGGGTGAGCAGCGCCGCGTCGTCGGCCCAGCGGAGGGCCAGATCCACGTCGTGGGTGGCCATGACCACGGTCGTCCCCGCGTCCCGCAGTCCTTGCAGGGTGGTCAGGAGCCGCTCCTGGCCGTCCGGGTCGAGTCCGGCGGTCGGCTCGTCGAGGATCAGTACGCGGGGGCGCATCGCCACGGCACCCGCGATGGCCGTCCGCTTGCGCTGGCCGTAGGAGAGCAGATGGGTGGGGCGGTCCGCCAGGGCGCCGATGTCGAGCGCGGCGAGCGCCTCGGCGACCCGCGCCCGGACTTCGGCGTCGGGCAGCCCGAGGTTCAGCGGTCCGAAGGACACGTCCTGCTCCACCGAGGCGGCGAACAGCTGGTCGTCGGGGTCCTGGACGACCAACTGGACGGTGGTGCGCAACCGGGTCAGACCCAGGCGGTCGTACGTCACGGGGACACCCGCGACGCTCAACCCGCCCTGGTCCGGGCGGAGTCCGCCGCTCAGCAGCCGCATGAGGGTGGTCTTGCCGCTGCCGTTGCGCCCGAGCAGCGCGAGAGCGCGTCCCTCGGTGACATCGAAGTCGAGGCCGCTGAGCACGGTCGGCCCCTCTTCGTACGCGTAGGAAGCAGCGCGCAGAGCGACCAAGGACGCGCCCGGCTCTCGCTCGCGAGGAGCACTCGGCTCGCTCGGGTCGCTCAGGTCGCTCGGGTCGCTCATGGAAGGAGCCTCTCCAGTACGAGGGTGAGGACCGCGAGGCCCGTGAGGAGTGCCGCGCTGGCAGCCACGAACCCGCGGGAGATCCGGGCTTCGGGCACAAGGACGCGCAGGGTTCCGTCGTAGCCGCGTCCGGCGAGCCCGGCCTGCAACCGGGTCGCCCGGTCGAAGGCCCGCACGAACGCGGTGGCCCCCAGGGAGCCGAGTGAGCGCCAGGTGGCGGCCCGGGTGGTGTGGCCGAGCCGAGCGGCCTGCGCCTGCCGGATCCGGCTCATGGAGTCCAGGAGCAGGAAGCTCATCCGGTACATGACCAGGGCCACGTCCACGACCGGCGCCGGAACGCCCGCCTTCACCAGACGGGGCAGCAGATCCGACATCGGCGTGGTGAAGGCGAACAGCAGGACGCCGAGCGAGGCCGCCGACGTGCGCAGGAGCAGACCGCCCGCTCGCGCGGGACCGCCGTCGGCGAGCGTGACGAACCCTTCGGTTCCGCCGAGTTGGACGACCAGGGTCAGGGCTCCGGTGACGGTGAAGCCGAGCGGTACGCGGTAGGCCCGCCACAGTTTGCGCGGCGGCACACCGGCGGGCCCGAGCAGCACGGCGAGCGCCACGATCAGCACCAGGGCGGCGCCGGGCCACGGCGGCAGCGAGACGGCGAGGACAGTGAGGCCGAGCCCGAGAACGGCCTTGTCCACGGGGTGGCGGCGGCGCCAGCGACTGCTGTGCGCCGCCGCGTCGATGGGCAGCACGCGGGCTCAGACCTGCTCGGTCTCGGGCCGGGCGCCCCCCGCGTCGGTGGTCCGCTCCGCGGATGCTTCCTGTTCCCGTGCGATGTCCGCGCCCTGGCGGCGCCCCTTGCGCAGACCGAAGTAGTACGCGAGGACGCCCGCGCCGAGTGCCGCCTGCAGGGCGAAGAGCGCCGACTCGATCTCCCCGGAAGGGGGTTCGTACAGCGGCGAGAACCAGGGCTCGTAGTCCGGCTTGATCTCGGTGATCGCGGTCTCGGCCTGGGCGTCCGCCCCTGCGAACGGTTCCTTTTCGTCGTCGCCGAGGCCGAGGGCCACCGGCAGGACCGCGAGCGCGGCGACGATGACGAGGAGCACAATGTTGATCTTCGCGTTCCGGCTCATCAGGCGCTGGCCCCCGTCTCCGTCTTCTTCGCGGTCGCTGCCGACTGCTTGCCCTGCAGCAGTACGCCGAGCCGCGTGAGTTCGCCCTTGCTGGACTGCACGAGCAACCGCATCACCAGGACGGTGAGGAGTCCCTCGCTGACGGCCAGCGGGATCTGCGTGACGGCGAAGATGCCGCCGAACTTGCCCAGGGCGCCGAGGAATCCGCTGCTCGGGTCCGGGAACGCCAGGGCCAGCTGGACGCTGGTGACGCAGTACGTGGAGAGGTCGGCGACGAACGCGCCGAAGAACACGGCGACCATGAGCGGCACGTCGTACCGCTTCAGGAGCCGGTAGACCGCGTATCCGGCCCATGGCCCGACGATCGCCATGGAGAACACGTTGGCGCCGAGCGTGGTGAGCCCACCGTGGGCGAGCAGCAGGGCCTGGAAGAGCAGCGTGATGGTGCCGAGCACCGCCATGATCGGCGGCCGGAACAGGATCGCGCCGAGCCCGGTGCCCGTCGGATGCGAGCAACTGCCCGTGACGGAAGGGATTTTCAGCGCGGAAAGGACAAAGGTGAAGGCTCCGGAGGCGCCCAGGAGCAGGGTGCTCTCGGGGTGCTCCTTGACTTCACGGGTCAGGGAGCGGACTCCGTGGACGACGAACGGCGCGGACGCTACGCCCCAGGCGATCGCGTGCGCCGGTGGGAGGAAACCCTCGGCTATGTGCATGGCTAAGCAGACCCTCTCCAGCACCTCGTGGATGGACAACGCGCCTTGGCCGGTCTCCTGGCTGACGGGTCATACCGACCGGTCTCCGCCTTCCCGGATGCGTTCGCACCCAGTGGCTGCCGCGAGGGCTGGAGCCGGACTTCCCGATCACAGTGGCGAGGGCCGCACCGGCATCACACCGGATTTCCCGTTCACCAAGGCGTGGTGACCATAGTGCGCGACCGAGTTTCCTGACAACTTGCGGGACGGCCGCGGCTGTGGCGCACGGGGACGCGCACGACCAGGGGCGTACGCCCCTGGTCGGACCTCAGGCCCAAGACCTCATGAATGCGTGAAACCGGCCGGTCGCTTGTCGACGAAAGCGGACATGCCCTCCTTCTGATCAGCGGTCGCGAACACGGCGTGGAAGAGGCGGCGTTCGAAGCGGACGCCCTCCGCGAGGGTCGTCTCGAATCCCGGGACACGGCTTCCTTCGCCATCATCGCCACGGGCGGGGACATCCCCGCGACGGTCTCGGCGACGGCGAGGGCCTCGCTGCCCGGTGCGTCCAGGGCCCGCATCCCGGCCGCCGTCACGGCCGCGTGAGCGCTGCGCGCGTCGGCCACGTCGATGGTCGAGGAGTCGAGGAGTTAGGGCACGAAGGTGCTGCTGTTCTCATCGATCGCCGGCCACGGTCCAGTGGCGGCACCGCCCGCAGCTTGTCGTCGAAGCCGTCGTCGAGAACACCGCCGCGAAGAGGGCGGTCTTCGCCCCCCCCTGGAAGAGGTCGTCAGGACCCCGAGGCGGTCCTGGCCACCAACACCTCCTCCATCCCTGCCATGCGTCCGGGCATGGCGCCCCGGCGTGCCGACCGCGTCCTCGGGCTGCACTTCTTCCCCTTCTCACGTCCCCCGCTCCGTGGATCCGTGTCTCACCTCACGGTCCGGAATGTGATCAGTACTGCCCAAGACGCCGACCACCCCTTAGCCTGACCAGTGCAGCTGGTTCGCCCTGCCCGCCAGGCAGACGCGTCGCAAGAGGGAACCCGGTGGGAATCCGGGACTGCCCCGCAGCGGTGAGTGGGAACGACCGCCGTCATACGCACTGGATCCGAGCGCGGATCCGGGAAGCGACGGCCAGTAGGAACCTGCCTCGGCAGGTGTGCCCGCGAGTCCGAAGACCTGCCCGCTGCCCGTACGTGACCCCTCATGTGCGGACATCCCGGTGACCTCGTGGGCGGGTCGGCGTACAGATCAGGTGGAGTACCGCAGCACCGCGCCGATGGCGCGCGTTCGCTCCGCCCGGTTCGTCACCCCTTCGCGTCCGTGTCCCGTCTCCGGGATCTCAAGGAGTCATCTCGCGAAGGAGATTTCCGTGACACCGAAGTCCGCAGCCGCGGCAGCACGGTCCACCGTGTACGGCTACCCCCGCCAGGGCCCCAACCGGGAACTGAAGAAGGCCGTCGAGGGCTACTGGAAGGGCCGTGTCACCGCTGACGCCCTCCGGGAGACCGCGGCGCAGCTGCGCCGGTCCACCTGGCAGCATCTGGCCGCCGCCGGCATCCATGAGGTGCCGACCGGTGACTTCTCGTACTACGACCACGTCCTCGACACCAGCGTCATGGTCGGCGCCGTCCCCCAGCGACACCGCGAGGCTGTCGACACCGCCCCTTCCCCAAGCGCTCGGCTTCGCTATAGCGGGGGATGCCCCATCGACGTCTACTTCGCGATGGCCCGCGGTACCCAGGACGTGGCGCCGCTCGAGATGACCAAGTGGTTCGACACCAACTACCACTACCTCGTGCCGGAACTCGGCCCCGACACCGTCTTCACCGCCGACTCCGCCAAGCAGGTCACCGAGCTGGGGGAAGCCCTCGCGCTCGGCCTCGCGGCCCGTCCGGTCCTCGTCGGCCCGGTCACCTATCTGCTGCTCGCCAAGCCCGCGCCCGGCGTCGCGGCCGACTTCGAGCCGCTCACGCTCCTCGACCGCCTGCTGCCCGTGTACGCCGAGGTCATCGCCGACCTGCGCGCGGCGGGCGCGGAGTGGGTGCAGCTCGACGAGCCCGCCCTGGTGCAGGACCGTACCCCGGCCGAGCTCAACGCCGCCGCCCGCGCCTATCGCGACCTCGGCGCCCTCACCGACCGCCCGAAGCTGCTTGTCGCCTCGTACTTCGGCCGACTCGGCGAGGCGCTGCCCGTGCTCGCCAAGGCGCCGGTCGAGGGCATCGCCCTCGACTTCACCGAGGCCGCGGCCAGTCAGCTCGAGGATCTCGCCGCCGTCGGCGGTCTGCCCGGCAAGCGTCTGGTCGCGGGCGTCGTGAACGGCCGCAACATCTGGATCAACGACCTGGAGAAGTCCCTCTCCACGCTGGGCACGCTCCTGGGTCTCGCCGACCGGGTCGACGTCTCGGCGTCCTGCTCCCTCCTCCACGTCCCGCTGGACTCGACCGCCGAACGGGACATCGACCCGCAGATCGGCCGCTGGCTGGCCTTCGCGCACCAGAAGACAGCCGAGATCGCCACCCTGGCCCGCGGCCTGGCCCAGGGGACGGGCGCCATCACAGCCGAACTCTCCGCCAATCGCGCCGACTTGGCGTCCCGTTCGGGCTCGGCGCTCACCCACGATCCAGCCGTACGCTCCCGCGTCGCCGCCGTCACAGGCGCCGATGCCCGTCGCGCGCACGCCTACCCGGAGCGTGCGGCGGCCCAGCGGACCCGCCTGGGCCTCCCCCAACTGCCCACGACCACCATCGGGTCCTTCCCCCAGACCACCGAACTGCGCACAGCCCGGGCCGACCTGCGTGCCGGACGCATCGACACGGCCGGTTACGAGGAACGCATCAGGAACGAGATCCGCGAGGTGCTCGCCTTCCAGGAGAAGGCGGGTATCGACGTCCTGGTGCACGGTGAGCCGGAACGCAACGACATGGTGCAGTACTTCGCCGAGCAGCTCACCGGCTACCTCGCCACTCAGCACGGCTGGGTCCAGTCGTACGGCACCCGCTATGTGCGACCGCCGGTCCTGGCGGGCGACATCTCGCGGCCCGAACCGATGACGGTGCGCTGGACCTCCTACGCCAACTCCCTCACCGACCGCCCCGTCAAGGGCATGCTCACCGGCCCGGTCACCATGCTCGCCTGGTCCTTCGTCCGCGACGACCAGCCGCTGGGCGACACGGCGCGCCAGGTCGCCCTCGCCCTGCGCGACGAGGTCAACGACCTTGAGACGGCGGGCACTTCGGTAATCCAGGTCGATGAGCCCGCGCTGCGCGAGACGCTGCCGCTGCGCGCCACCGACCGTCCCGCCTACCTGGACTGGGCCACCGAGTCGTTCCGCCTCACCACCAGCGGCGTACGCCCGGACACCCAGATCCACACGCACATGTGCTACGCCGAGTTCGGCGACATCGTCCAGGCCATCGACGACCTCGACGCCGACGTCATCAGCCTGGAAGCCGCCCGCTCGCACATGCAGGTGGCCCGCGAACTCGCCGCGCACGGCTACCCGCGCGAGGCGGGCCCCGGCGTCTACGACATCCACTCCCCGCGCGTCCCCAGCGCAGAGGAGGCAGCGGCCCTGCTGCGCAAGGGTCTTGAGGCCATCCCCGCAGAGCGCCTGTGGGTGAACCCCGACTGCGGCCTCAAGACCCGCGGCTGGCCCGAGACCAAGGCCTCCCTGGAGAACCTGGTCGCGGCGGCACGCGAGGTGAGGGCGGAGCTGCCCACGGGTTCCTGACCCGAACGCACCAGTCGGGGCGGCCGTTCGAGGGGGATGGCCGCCCCGATCCAGCTCTGGAGCACCGGGCACGATGCACCCGGTCCGGCCGAGCTCCCGGAGTCGCGCCGCACCGCGATCACACGGGCCCGCGCCGCTGGGCGCCCTAGCCCCATCCGTACGAGCCGCCCGCGACAACAGCACATGCAACGTCTCGCGCTCCTCCGGACCTAGCGGGGCGAGGGCGACGATGCGGCAGCGGCGGTCGTCGGGGGCAGATCGCCGTGGACGGCACGACCGAGATCGGGGGCGTCGACAAGCCGACCTGTGTTCTGCGGAGCCTGTCCCGCTTCTACGCCTGAGGAGCCCACGTCAGGGGTTGTTCAGATATCAAGGGTTGTTCAGACATCAGGGGTTGTTCAGATAGGTCAGGACGGCGAGGACGCGACGGTTGTTGTTGTCGTCATCGGTGATGCCGAGTTTCCCGAAGAGGGAGGTGGTGTACTTGCTGATGGCGCTGTCACTCAGGAAGAGCCGACGCGCGATGGCCTGATTGGACAAGCCTTCGGCCATGAGAGCGAGCACGGAGTGTTCGCGTTCGGTGAGCCGTTCAAGTCGCCGGTTCGATGACCCGCTGGACAGCAGTTTCGCGATGACGGCCGGGTCCATGGCGGTTCCGCCGGAGGCGACGCGCTCCAGGGCGTCGATGAACTGGTCGGCGTCGAACACGCTCTCCTTGAGGAAGTAGCCGATGCCACCCGTGCCGTCGGCCAACAGCTCGCGGGCATAGAGCTGTTCGACGTACTGGGAGAGAACCAGGACCGGAAGGCCGGGCCGTTCGCGGCGGGCGGCGAGAGCCGCCCGAAGGCCCTCGTCCGTCTGGGTCGGCGGCATGCGGACGTCGACGACGGCGACGTCCGGGCGCCAGGTCAGCAGCGCGTCGAGCGTCTCGGGCCCGGTTGCCGCCGTCGCCACCACCTCGTGCCCGCACGCTTCGATGAGGCGGACCATTCCGTCGCGCAGAAGGTAGAGGTCCTCGGCTACTACGATTCGCATGGCACCATCATCCTCACCCGGGTCGGGCCCCCTGCCGGGCTGGTGATCTCCAGAGCGCCGTCGAAGGCCGCGAGACGGCGGCGCAGCCCGTCGAGTCCCCCACCGGCTCGCATGCTCGCGCCGCCCCTTCCGTTGTCCTCGACGTCGACGACGAGGCCTGCGTCGTCCCGCGCGACGGTGATCTGTGCCCGGGTGGCATGAGCGTGCTTGACCGCGTTGGTCAGCAGTTCGGCGATGCCGAAGTACGCGGCGGACTCGATCGGTGGGTCCAGGCGCAGCTGAACGTCGGCGCTGACGGTCGCTTCGAGCGGACTGTCCAGGGCAAGCGCGCGAACGGCGTCGACGAGCCCGCGGTCGTTGAGCACCGGCGGGTTGATTCCCTTGACCAGTTCGCGCAGTTCGGCCAGTGAGGTGGTGGCGCCCGCTCGCGCCTCCCGCATCAGTGCTTTCGCCTGGTCGGGGTCGGTCTCCATCAGCCTCTCGGCGGTCGCGAGAGCAAGCCCGAGCCCGACAAGGCGGGCCTGCGCTCCGTCGTGCAGGTCCCGTTCGATGCGGCGGATCTCGGCGGCCTGGGCGATGGTGGTGTCCGCACGCTGGGCCGTCAGCTCATCCACCCGGTCCGCGAGGGCCATCGCAGGCGAGGCACGCAGGAAGCGCGCGGTCACCGGCTCGACGGACCGCCAGGCGTACGGAGCGCCCGCGGCGGCCACGACCAGGCCGAGCACCCCGACAAGGCGTGCGGAGAGCGTCGGCTGGCCGAACCCGATGACCGCCGCGGCGACTCCGGCCGGCGGAACGGCAGCGAGCACGCCCGCGGTGAGCGGCGCGATAGCCGTGAAACGCAGGTCACGCCAGTTCGCCGGGTCGTTCCACCGGATCCGCCGCCTCTGGTCCATGAGGGCGTCACGGCGGGTGCGTTCGTAGGAGAATCCGTTCCACCAGTATCCGGTGGACATCCGCACCACCGGCTCGGCCTGCCGGTATCCGGCGGGAACGACGGTGGCCGTCCACTTCACGACGAGGAAGCGGAACATCCGGCAGACCGGGCGGGACAGGGCGAACGTGCCCACACACACCAGGACGACCGGAGCGACCCACGACCACGGGTTTCCCGCCCCCCACCAGATCCCCAGCGCTACGGCAGCGGCCCACACGGCCGGAACCAGCATGCTGACGACCACCACCACGCATGCCCGGACGAACCCCACGCAGACACTTGCCCCCCACGACGCGAACTGTCGCATGACCCTTCCTTCTGCTTTATGAACCGTGGCCGGTACGGCTCGGTGGTCCCACTGTGCACGGCACAGTGCCCGCTCCCTCCCGGGTCGGCCCAGAAGTGGGTCAAGGCCCACCCTCCTCTACGCCCAGACCCATACCGCGCCTCTCCCGCGCTTCCTAACGTCGACACCAGGCAGAGATACGAGCAGGGAACACGAGCAGAGGAACGAGACATGGAAACCGCGAGCAGCAGCACGGCGAACGCCACTCGACTCGATAACCCCCACCGCGCCAGGGACTTCGGCAGGGTGAAGGTCCTCGTGGCGGCCTACGGCGCGCTGGGCGCCGCCGTCCTCATCACGGTCGCCGCCCTGGCGCTCACCGGACAGACGGTGACCTCGTTCATGTGGGGCCGGTCGGCCGGAGTAGTCGCGAGCGCCGCGGTGACGTACTGGCTGACCGTCCTCGCCGCACGGGGAGCACGATGGGCCTATCTGCGCGTGCGCGTCATCTCGATCGTCATGCCGATCGCGATCATCGCGATCGACATGATCCCCGGCGCTCTGCCGCCATGGTTCGTCGCGCTGCAGATCGCCTGCGCGCTCACCATCGGCGCGACCGCGTTCATCGTCAACGGACGCGGACTGCGCGCCGCCGCCGACCGGTGAGGACGGAGTCCGGGAGCGTTGATCGTTCACGTCCGGACGGGGAGAGACACCAGCCCACGAACAAGGCGGGTGCGCCGCCAGTCAAGTTGATCAGGCGGTACGGCAAGGCGGATTCCTGGGAACCGGGCCAAGGTCGCTCGTAGGGCGATCTCCGCCTCGGCCCTCGCCAGGGGAGCGCCGACACAGCGGTGGATGCCGTGGCCGAAGCTGAGATGGGCGGCGGTGTGCCGGTTCAGATCGAGCTGGTCGGGTGAGGGAAACCGCTGCGGGTCACGGTTGGCGGCGCCGAGGGACACCAACACGGGGGTGCCGCCCGGGATCTCGGTGCCGCCGAGGTGGAGAGCCTCCGTCGTGAACCGGAAAGTGGCCGTGCCGACGGGCGAATCGAATCGGAGCAACTCGTCCAACGCGGCTGGCACATCGTCCAGATTCTTTCGCAGGCGATCCAGCTCGTGAGGGTGCTGGAGCAGCGCCAGGACAGCATTACCGAGGAAATTGGTGGTGGTTTCGTGCCCGGCGACCAGAAGCAGCACCGCGAGGGAGACCAGTTCCTCCTCGCTGAGGTGGTCGTCACCGTCGCGCGCCGAGATGAGACGGTCGAGGAGTGAATCACCCGGCCGCACGCGCTTGGCGGCGATGAGGCCACTCATGTAGTCGGCCATGGCGTGCGATGCCGCGTCAATGAGGTCCGGCCTGCCGGCGGCGAACAACTCTCCGGACCAGCGTTGAACGTCGGTTCGATCTGCCTCCGGTACGCCGAGCAGCTCGCAGATCACGATGACGGGCAACGGCACCGCCAGGTCGGCGACGAGGTCGACCTGCTCGCCTGCGGGCCACTGATCCAGCAGGTCGTTGGTGACTCGGTCGATGAAGGGGCGCAGCGCTGCGACGGCCCCGGTGGTGAACGCTCCGGTCACCAGCTTGCGCAAACGGCTGTGCTGGGGCGGGTCGCTGGCCAGCATGCTGTGCGCAACCGCGGGGTGCAGGCGGCGCCCTGACCCCTTGTCCGCGAAGAACGCGGCCGTGTCCTTCGAGAGCCTGGCGTCGCCGAGAGCTTCCCGTGCTTCCGCGTAGCCGGTGACCAGGTACCCCGCGTGCCCACCGGAACCGGTGGGCAGGGGCTGCACCGGGCAGGTGGACCTCATGGCCGCGTACGTGGGATACGGGTCCTGGAGAAAGCGGGGATCCTGTGTCGGGTCGGTCATGCTCTCGGGCTCCGATCATCACTTCCGGCTGACCATCGTCAGAGCCGAAGCCCAACTCGGTTCGTGTACACCATAGGGCCGGAACCCTCTGGTCAGCGCACCCGTCCCCTCGGCTTCAGCGGCACCGGCGGCAAGTCCGGCGCAGGGATGCGCTCGCCGTCGTAACCCTTCACCTCACCGAAGCGCGAGCCGGCCATCCAGTCCAAACGGGCCTGTGCGATATCCTCGTTCGACCGCCCGATGAAGTTCCACCACATGATCAGCTCTTCGTCGAACGGCTCTCCGCCGAGCAGCATCAGGCCCGCGTCCGACTCGGCGCGCAGCGGCAGTTCGGTGCGGCCACAGCCCAGGTACAGCATCGAGCCCGGCAGTACGGGGACGCCGTCCACCCGGGTCTCGCCGGACATGCACAGGACGGCGTACTCGAAGTCGGGGTTCAGCGGGAGGCGTACGTCGGCGTCGCGGGTCAGGGTGAGGTCTGCGCCGACGATCGGGGTGTAGGTCGTGCCGGGTGAGGTGGTGCCGTCGACCGTGCCCAGGATGAGGGTCGCCGTCAGACCGGGGGCCGTGACCAGGGGCAGCTCGGCGTGGTGCTCGAAGCGCGGGTCGGTGTTGCGGTGGACGTCGGGCAGTGCCACCCACAGCTGCGCGCCGTGCAGGAGGCGGGCGTGCGATCTGGGGCTCTCCTCGGAGTGCGAGATCGCCTTGCCCGAGGTCATCAGGCCCAGTTCGCGGGGGCGGACCGTCTGGAGGCTGCCCGTGGAGTCGCGGTGCAGGACCTCGCCGTCGTGCAGCCAACTGACCGTCTGCAGGCCCATGTGCGGGTGGGGGCCCACCTGCATACCGGGTTCGTCGGCGATGTCGTCCGGGCCGTAGTGATCCACGAAGCACCAGGCGCCGACCATGCGGCGGCCCAGGTTCGGCAGCAGACGACGGACCTCCGTGGACTGACCGAGCTTGACCTTTCGGGGGCTGAGGAGTTCCCGGACCGGTTCGGCGACGACGAACCCGCGCCCGCCGCACAGGGACGGGACCGGTTCGCGATCAAGATTGCTCATGCCGCACAACCTAGACCCGTGGAGCACCTGCCGTCAGGCACGCGCTCCGGTCATTCCGGAGGAACCGCCGCGCCGGTGCGGTGGCGGTGGAAACGACCGGCGAATCAGCGGAACGACCAGCGGGAGTAGTTAGTGGAATTTTTAACTACCTGGGGTCGTTGGAGGGCTCGAAGGAGGCAACAGTGGACACGACGTACTACGACCACGGAACCGCGGCGGAGCGCTGGGAGCGCGCGCGGCAGTTCTTCGACGCCAAGGAGTACGCCACGGCGGCGCGCATCCTCGACGCCCTGGCCGACGAGGTGCCCGAGCAGGTCGCCCCGCGTCTGCTCCTCGCCCGCGCCTACTACCACTCGGCGCAACTGCGGCGCGCGGAGACCGAGTTGCGAGCGATCATCGAGCTCGACCCCGTCGAGCAGTACGCCCGGCTGCTCCTCGGGCGCACGCTCGAACGGCAGGGACGGGACGCGGACGCGGCCCCGCACCTGCGGATGGCCGCGGCCCTCTCGGGCGACTTCGCGGAAGCCTGATCGCCGGGTCGGGACCGGCCGACAGGCCGGTCACCTTCCCCCAGGGCGCCGATGGCAGCGGCCATCGGTGCCCTCGCCGTATCTCCGATCCAGATGTCCCGGCCCAGTCCGTCACACCCACACCGCATCCGCCAACGCGACGCCCACGAAGACCGCGCCGAGTGCCGCGACCACACTGGCCACGACATTGGCCGCCGCATAGAACCGGGCACCGCCCTCGGAGAGCCGCAGCGTCTCGTACGAGAAGGTCGAGTACGTCGTCAGGGCGCCGCACAGGCCGGTGCCGAGGAACAGCTGGGCGTGGGAGGAGGCGGCGCCCGCGACGGTCGCGCCGGTGAGCACGCCGAGGATCAGACTGCCCACCACGTTGACCGCGAACGTCCCCCACGGGAAGACCGTGTCGCGCCTGGCCCGCACGGCACGGTCGGTGAGGAACCGCAGCGGGGCGCCGATCATCGCCCCCGCGATCACGCAGATCCAGTTCACCGGCCCTCCCTGTTCCGGTCCTTCACGGCCGACTCCATGCCACGACACGGCGCGTCGCCCACGACGCGCTCCACACCGCCACGAGGGCCGAGAGCAGCGTCAGCCCCAGATAGGCCAGGCCCGTGCGGGCGTGACCGCGTTCCACCAGGCGCTCGATGTCCACCGCGTAGGTGGAGAACGTGGTGAAGCCACCGAGCACGCCCGTGCCGAAGAAGGGCCGCAGCAGGCGGTGCGGTGTCCTCATCTCGGTGAGGATCACCATGAAGACACCCATGACGGCGCATCCCACGACGTTCACCAGGAGCGTCGCCGTCGGGAAGGCGGCGGGGGCGGTGGGCCAGATCAGGGAGGCGCCATAGCGGGCGGACGCGCCGATCGCGCCGCCGACGGCCACGACCGCCACCGCGGGCCACACGCCGCGCTCCCTCACCTGCATCACCTGCATCACCTGACGGAACCGAGAGATCGCCGCTGAAGATCGTCCTCAGGCTAGCCGCCCGCCGGTGCGTCCCGCAGACCGAGGCGCAGGTGCTCGACATGGAAGAGGGCCTGGTCGAGGAGTTCGGCGACGTGGTGGTCGTAGAGGGCGTAGATGACGGAGCGGCCGTGCCGTTCGCCGGTGATCAGGCCGAGGTTGCGCAGCAGGCGCAACTGGTGGGAGCAGGCCGACTGCTCCATGCCGACCGCCTCGGCCAGATCCCCTGCCGCGCAGGGGCCCTCCTGCAGGCGGGCGAGGATCAGCAGCCGTGAGGGTGTCGCCAGGGCCTGGAGGGTGGCGGCAACGTCGGCGGCCCCCACGGTGTCCAGGCGTTCACGCGTGGTGGCGGTGCTCTTGTCGTCGACTCCGTGACCCATGGCGTCATCCTATCGACGACACCATGACGCATGAAAAGCTGTTCATTCATTCCTGTACGGTGTGGGCGTTGCCGCTTCCCAGCCCGTGAAGGGTTACTCCGTCATGCCCACTGCCCTGCTCCCCCGCAACGACCAGAGGCCTTCCACCGGCCTCGCTCCGGCTGCACGCCGCCGCACCCGCGTCCTCGCCCTCGCCGAGGCCCGCTGGGCGTCGGCGGCGACGGTCGCGTTCCTGCTCGCACTGCCGCTCCAGCTGGCGGGGGCCGCTTCCTGGACGTGGGGTGCGTCGTACGCCGTCGCGTACGTCGCCGGGGGCTGGGAACCCGCCCTCGCCGGGCTGCGGGCACTGCGCGAGAAGACCCTGGACGTGGACCTGCTGATGATCGTCGCGGCTCTCGGCGCCGCCTCGATCGGGCAGGTGATGGACGGTGCGCTGCTCATCGTCATTTTCGCCACGTCCGGCGCGCTCGAGGCCCTTGCCACCGCCCGCACAGCCGATTCGGTACGCAGCCTCCTCGACCTCGCGCCCACCACGGCCACCCGGCTGGCCGACGGGGGTGGCGAGGAGACAGTCGGCACAGCCGAGTTGAAGGTCGGCGACGTCATCCTCGTACGACCTGGTGAGCGGGTCGGCGCGGACGGCGAGGTGCTTGAGGGTGCCAGTGACGTCGATCAGGCGACGGTCACCGGGGAGCCGCTGCCGGTCGCCAAGGAGACCGGGGACGAGGTCTTCGCGGGGACGCTGAACGGAGCGGGTGCGCTGCGGGTGCGGGTGGGGCGTGACGCGGCTGACTCGGTGATCGCGCGGATCGTGGCGATGGTCGAGGAGGCGTCGGAGACCAAGGCGCCGACCCAGCTGTTCATCGAGAAGGTCGAGCAGCGGTACTCGCTCGGCATGGTCGTCGCGACGCTCGCGGTGTTCGCTGTCCCGCTGGCGCTCGGCGACGACCTGACCGGGGCCCTGCTGCGGGCTATGACGTTCATGATCGTGGCCTCGCCGTGCGCGGTGGTGCTCGCCACCATGCCGCCGCTCCTCTCGGCGATCGCCAACGCGGGGCGGCACGGCGTCCTGGTCAAGTCCGCCGTCGTGATGGAGCGGCTGGGGCAGGTGGACGCGGTCGCCCTCGACAAGACGGGCACCCTGACCGGGGGAACTCCGTGGGTGAGCGCCGTCCACACGCTCCCCGCCTGCGGCCTGACCGACGACACCCTCCTCGCGCTCGCGGCAGCCGCCGAGTACCGCAGCGAACATCCCCTGGCCCGCGCTGTCGTGGGCGCGGCGCGCGCTCGCGGCATGGACATTCCACCGGTGACGGACTTCGCATCGGCGCCGGGCATCGGGGTGAGCGCCACGGTCGGGGGCGCCGTCGTCGAGGTGGGGGCTCCGGCGCGGCTGCTCGGTACTCCGCTGGGCGGCGACGCCCGTGACACGGCGAGCACGGAGGCCCTCGCTCGCGCACGGCAGTTGGGCGACAGTGGCCAGACCGCTGTGCTCGTGCTGCGCGGCGGGACTCCCGTGGGCGTCCTCGGCATCGCCGACCGCCTCCGCCCGGACGCCGCGGCGACCGTGACCGCCCTGGAGTCCCTGACCGGCAGGGCTCCGATGCTGCTCACCGGCGACAACGCGCGAGCCGCGGCCCGGCTCGCGGCGGAGGTCGGCATCGGTGACGTACGGGCGGGGCTCCTTCCGCAGGACAAGGTCGCGGCGGTGCGCGAGGCGGAGGGCGCGGGACGCAGGGTCCTGGTCATCGGGGACGGCGTCAACGACGCACCCGCCCTCGCAGCGGCCCACACCGGCATCGCGATGGGCCGGGCCGGTTCCGACCTGGCCCTGGAGACCGCGGACGCCGTCATCGTGCGGGACGAACTCGCCACCGTCCCGAAGGTGATCGCCCTGTCCCGGCGCGCCCGCGGGCTCGTGGCACAGAACCTGGTGATCGCCGGGGCGTTCATCGCCGTCCTGGTCACCTGGGACCTGGTCGGCAGCCTGCCGCTCCCCCTCGGCGTGCTCGGCCACGAGGGCTCCACCGTGCTCGTGGGGCTCAACGGGCTGCGGCTGCTGCGGGACGCGGCGTGGCGGGACGCGGGGGCCTGAGCGGGCGGCCACCCCCGGGCGGCCACCTCGCCGCCTCCCGCCGCCTCCCGCCGCCTCCCGCCGCCTTCGGACGCTGCCCCCCACACACAAGACACCTGGGTCCGTCACCGGGGCGGGTGACGGACCCAGGATCAAACGGCGGCGCGCCGCCGGGCGCCGTGCCGGCTACGCCCCGCGATAGGTCTCAAGGAGCCGCAGCCACACCTCACTGATCGTGGGATAGGCCGGAACCGCGTGCCACAACCGTTCGATCGGCACCTCCCCCGCGATCGCCACCGTCGCCGAGTGGATGAGCTCGCCGACGCCAGGGCCCACGAAGGTCACGCCGAGCAGGACCTCCCGGTCGAGGTCGACGATCATGCGGGCACGGCCTTCATAGCCGTCCGCGTAGAGGCCGGCGCCCGCCACGCCCGACATGTCGTAGTCCACGGCGCGCACGCGGTGGCCCGCGGACTCCGCTTCCTCGAGGGTGAGGCCCGCCGATGCCGCCTCGGGGTCGGTGAAGACCACCTGGGGTACGGCGTCGTGGTCGGCGGTGGCGGAGTGCGCGCCCCAGCGGTCGGTCTCCAGAAGGGGGACGTCCTGGGCGCGGGCGGTGATCGCGGCGCCCGCGACGCGGGCCTGGTACTTGCCCTGGTGGGTGAGGAGCGCGCGGTGGTTGGCGTCGCCCACCGCGTAGAGCCAGGTGCTGCCCTGCACCCGCAGGCTCTCGTCCACCGGCAGCCAGGAGCCCGGGTCGAGGCCGATCGTCTCCAGGCCGAGGTCGTCGGTGCGCGGGGCGCGGCCCGTGGCGAAGAGGATCTCGTCGGCTTCGAGGGTGTCGCCGCCGGTCAGGGTCGCCGTGACGGTGCCGTTCTCCCTCTGTACGGCCGTGACCGAGACGCCGGTGCGGACGTCCGCGCCCGCTTCCCGCAGCGCCTTGGCGACGAGCTCCCCGGCGAACGGCTCCATGCGCGGCAGCAGCCCCTCGCCGCGCACGAGCAGCGTGACCTGCGAGCCGAGCGCCTGCCAGGCGGTGGCCATCTCCACGGCGACGACACCGCCGCCGACCACCGCCAGCCTGCCGGGCACATGGTCGGCGCTGGTGGCCTCGCGGCTCGTCCACGGCTTCACGTCGGCGATGCCCGGCAGGTCGGGCAGCGCGGCGCGGGTGCCCGTGCACACAGCGACCGCGTGGCGGGCGGTGAGGGTCTGCTCGGTCCCGTCGGAGCCCGTGACGGTCACCTTGCGTGCTCCGGCGATGCGGCCGTGGCCTCGGTGGAGGATCACGCCGATCGACTCCAGCCAGCTGACCTGGCCGTCGTCCTTCCAGTGGGAGGTGTAGTCGTCCCGGTGCGCGAGGACCGCCGCCGTGTCCAGGGAGCCCTGCACCGACTGCCGCAGTCCTGGCACCTTGCGGGCGTCCGCCCGGGCGATGACCGGGCGCAGCAGCGCCTTGCTCGGCATGCACGCCCAGTACGAGCACTCGCCCCCGACGAGTTCACTCTCCACGATCGCCACGCTCAGGCCGCCCGCCCGCGCCCGGTCCGCTACGTTCTCCCCCACGGGACCCGCGCCAAGGACCACTACGTCGTACGTCTTCGAATCCGTCATGGAAGACAGTGTGGTCGCAGGTGTGCGACGTGGCCACATGGGTACGCGCGCGGAACGAGCCCGGGTGAGCGCGTGGAATACGTCTGCCGCCCGAGCCGTTGTGCACAGCGGCTCCGACCGACAGCAGCAGGAAGAGGTAACACCATGAGCAGCACGACTGTGGAGCTCACCAAGGAAAACTTCGACCAGACGGTCACGGACAACGAATTCGTCCTGATCGACTTCTGGGCGGAGTGGTGCGGTCCGTGCAAGTCGTTCGCGCCCGTCTACGAGAAGGCCGCCGAAGGCAATCCCGACATGGTCTTCGGCAAGGTGGACACGGAGGCGCAGCCTGAGCTCGCTCAGGCCTTCGGCATCCAGTCGATCCCGACGCTGATGATCGTCCGCGACCAGGTGGCCGTGTTCGCACAGCCCGGCGCGCTGCCGGAGGCCGCCCTGGAGGACGTCATCGGGCAGGCCAGGCAGCTGGACATGGACGAGGTCCGCAAGTCCGTCGCCGAGGAGCAGGCCAAGGCTCAGGCGCAGGAGCAGTAAGGAAGACGGCACCACGCGGAAGACCCCTGAGCAGAGAAAGCAGAGAAGCCCTCTGAACAGAAGGGTCAGCTGGACTCGCGGTGCACCGCCGTCGCACCGAGCACGTCGTGCACCTCGGGCTCCATGCCCGGGTCACGCACGACCCGGTCGACGAGCTCCGCGAGTTTCTGACCCGACGGCAGCTCGATGCGGACCGTGCTGAGCCGCGGCCGCAGGAGCCTGCCGAGCATCAAGTCGTCGGCGCCGATCATCGCCGTCCCCTCGGGGACGGCGATGCCTTCGTCCTGCAGCGCCCGCATCAGCAGCATCGCGTACTCGTCGTTGTACGTGAACACCCCGTCGACGCCCAGCGTGCGCCAGCGTGCCGCGAGGCGGGCCGCCGACTCCTCGTCGTAGGCCAGGGGCAGCTCGGTCATCATGGCGTCCTGGCCGTGCCGGGCGAGTGCGCGGCGAATTCCCTCGGCCCGCGGGCGCGCGAAGGGCTCAAGGCCCCGTTCCTCGGGAATCACGACGCCGATGTGCCGACAGCCGCGCTCCAGAAGGTGCGCCGCGGCGCGGTCACCCACCAGCCGCTGGTCCATGAGCAGCGCGTGGGCGCCCTCGGCCCGCTGCGGGCCCAGTGTGAAGACGGCCTTGGCACCTGACCGCTTCAGGACGCTCACTCCGCGCGCGCCGAGCCCCAGCGCGTCGGGGGCGAGGACGGCCACCGGGCGCAGCTCGGCCCAGGCGCGGGCCGCGTCCTCGCCGGTCAGACCGAGGCTGCCGTACTGCACGACGGTGTAGTCGAACCGGCTGAGCGCCCACTGGAGTTCGTTGAAGAACTCGCTGAAGAGCGGGCCCGCCGGGATCTGCGGCGTGGGCATCAGGACGACACGGGTATGCCCGGCACGCAGGCTGCGGGCCGCGGCGTGCGGGACGTACCCGAGCTCCTTGGCCGCCTCGTGGACGCGGCGGCGGGTGGGCTCGCTGATACGGACGGCGCTCGTGTTGTTCAGGACGTACGAGACGGTCGCGCGCGAGACCCCCGCCAGACGCGCCACGTCGGCGCTCGTCGGCACGGAGTGCTGCTCGGGCTGCTCGGGCTGCTGTGCGGTCTTGTTCGGTATCTGCGCCATGGCGGGGCTCATCCTTCCAGACGGCGCGGGGGCGCTCCCCGGCGGGCGCCGGGGCGCCCCTGACCCGCGTCGGAGCACTCCCGGCCGCCCTGCGCGGCGCGAACTGCCCTTCCCTCGTACCGCGTTCCTTCCGTGCCGGTTAGCGTGCGTGCACCTGCCCGTCGATCAAAGGTGCCCCCACATGACTGCCGACCGTGCCGACGGCCTCGCGCGCACCGCCCGCGCGCTGGCCGCCGGAGAAGTGTCCTCACGCGCGCTGACGGAGCGCACGCTGGCGCGGATCGAGGCCTCGCAGCCCGTGCTCAACGCCTTCAAGCTGGTGCGCGCCGAGGCCGCGCTCGCCGAGGCGGACGCCGCCGACCGGGAGCTGGCGTCCGGCGGGGCGGGGCGGCCGCTGCTGGGGGTGCCGCTCGCCGTGAAGGACGACACGGACGTGGCGGGCGAACCGACCGCGTTCGGCTGCCGTGGCGACTTCCCGCCGAAGGAGCAGGACGCCGAGTCGGTACGCCGGCTGCGGGCGGCCGGGGCCGTGATCATCGGCAAGACCAACACATGTGAGCTGGGGCAGTGGCCTTTCACGGAAGGGCCCGGGTTCGGTGACACCCGCAATCCGTGGCATACGGGGCACACCCCCGGCGGCTCGTCGGGCGGGTCGGCGGCCGCGGTGGCGGCGGGGCTCGTCCCCGCCGCCCTTGGCTCGGACGGCGCGGGCTCGGTGCGCATCCCAGCCGCCTGGACCCATCTGGTCGGGATCAAGCCGCAGCGGGGCCGCATATCGACGTGGCCCTGGCCCGAGTCCTTCAACGGCATCACCGTCAACGGCCCGCTCGCGAGGACCGTCGCCGACGCGGCCCTGCTGCTCGACGCGGCGAGCGGCAGTCACAGCGGGGACCTGCACAAGCCGCCCGCCATCCGCGCCTCGGAGGCGGCCACCCGCGAACCGGGACGGCTGCGGATAGCCCTCTCCCTGCGCATGCCGTTCACCGCGACCCCCAAGCGCCTGCATCCCGTGGTGCGCCGGAAGGTCATCGTCCTCGCGGACCGGCTCGCCGCGCTCGGACACGACGTCGAGGAGGCCGACCCGCGCTACGGCCAGATCGGCCTCGGCTTCCTGCCGCGCGCGACGGCCGGCATCACCGAATGGGCCCGTGAGGTCCCCGACCCGCACCTGCTCGACCCGCGGACCAAGGAGGCGGCCCGTATGGGGCACCTCCTCGGCGGCGCCCCGCTGCGCCTGTCCCGCCGCGCCGAAGCCGTACTGCACCGCCGTGTCGGTGAGATCTTCTCGACGTACGACGTAGTCCTCACCCCCACCACCGCCACTCCCCCACCCCGCATCGGCACCATGGCCGCCCTCAGCGGCTGGCGCACCGACCGGGCGATGATCGCCGCCTGCCCCTACGCGTGGACGTGGAACGTCCTTGGCTGGCCCGGCGTCAACGTTCCCGCGGGACAGGTGTCCGGAGGCCTGCCGGTCGGCGCCCAGCTGCTGGGACCCGCGGGCAGCGAGCCGCGCCTGATATCGCTGGCAGCCCAGTTGGAGGCGGATCAGCGCTGGTACGAACGGTGGCCGACGGCGGCCGCGTGAAGCGCGGCACGTAACCCGACCCCGCGGACCAGCAGGCGGACCCGCCCCGCGGGTTGGGCCGGAAAGGATCTACGGTGGCCCGCGTGACTGCCAACACCGATGACCCGCAGACGACCGCGCACCCGGGCCGCACGGGCCGCACCGCGACCACCGAGGCCGAGCCGCGTGAGGTCGGCCAGGTCCAGACGACGTACGCACCCGCACACGACGGCGATCCCGACCCCGGCGAGATCGTCTGGACGTGGGTTCCCTACGAGGAGAACGACGGGCGCGGCAAGGACCGTCCCGTCCTCGTCGTCGCCCGCGAGGCGCGCGGCACGCTGCTCGCCGTGCAGCTCTCCACCAAGCAGCACGCGAACGAAAGGGTGCCGATCGGCAGTGGTCCCTGGGACCGCGAGGGCCGCGACTCCTGGGTCGACATCGACCGGGTGCTCCGGGTGCACGACGAGGGCATGCGCCGCGAGGCGTGCGCGCTCGACCGGATGCGGTTCAACCTGGTCGTGCGGCGGCTTCAGGAGCGCTACGGCTGGCGCTGACCGCTAGGGCTGTCCCGTGATCCCCGGTGGATCAGCGCGCGTCGTCAGATGCGGTGCGCCGCAAGGCGGAGGAGCGTCCTCATACTGGGCGTATTCGGGCGTTGCGACAACGCGGCGAGGCGCCGTAGCTGTCGTCGTGCGCCCGCCGGGGATTACGGGACAGCCCTTGGGGCAGGGGCATGCCACTGGGTACTGATCGGCCCCTGAACCCCGCGCCGAACGCCTCGTCGAAGGCGGCCCGCGTCACCGCGCCGCGCGTGCGGTCGAGCACCCCGAAGACGGTGTGCGCGAAGTACCCGTGGAACCGGCCGCCTTCGTCGAGCAGCGCCCGGAACGCGCCCGCCACCTGCGCGGGATCGTTCTGGAAGACCCCGCAGCCCCACGCGCCGAGCACGAGCCGCCGGTAGCCACAGGCAGCGGCGGTCTCCAGAACCCGTTCCGCCCGCCCGGCGAGGGCGGCCGGCAGGTGCCCGGCGCGCTCCGGGGTCTGCCGCAGGACGACTCCCGCGTTCGGTGCGGCCGAGGTCAGGAAGCCCACCTCGTACGCCTCGTCGAGCAGCCGCCCCTTGTCGTCGCGGAAGACCGGCACGGCCGGGGAGTGGATCACCCGGTCGCTGTAGAAAGGGTCGCGGTGGGCACGATGGTGGTCGTAGAAGTCACGGGCCGAGCGCACACATGTATACAGCGCCGAGGCGCGGCACAGCGCCTCTTCCTGCGCCTGGGCGCCGTTCAGATAGCCGCCGCCGGGATTGCGCGCGGAGGAGAAGTTCAGGACGGCCACGGGGCCCGGGTCCGCGGCCGTGAGCCGGTGCGCGGCCTCCAAGCTGCTCTCTCCGCTGACCTCGACTACCGTTGAGCTCAGCTCGGGCGGCGTCACGTCCCTCACGACCGTCACGTCAAGGGCCGCCGGACCGAACATCCGCGTGCCGGAGCGCGCGGCGTCCACCGCATCCGCGATCACCACATCGCGGCCACCCGGAGCGGCATACCACCCTGCCGCCACGATCTCCTCGGTCTGCTGCGCGATGCCACGCAGTCGCGCACTCATGCTCGCTCCTCCACGTCGGACTCTGTCCCGTCCCCCGTCTCACACATGAACGCATCGTGAGCTCTTCCCGACATCCGCCGCAACAGAATTCCCTGGCATGAGCGTGGGCCCAGGGGCACTCTTGTGCGAACGGCTGACAAGGTCTTGGGTAGGACGAGCGCTGCCAACTCGGTCAACCCCATATCGAGTTGACCGGACGGTCCGCAACCGCTGGACCAGGCAGAACTTGAACAGGAGGACCTCTGCATGTCCGAGGGTGACTGTACGAAGTACCGCGCGAAGTACGGCACCGCGGTATCCGAGTCCGAGGCGGAGGCGCTGGTCACCGGCATCTGCTTCAAGACCGGACCACCCCGCATCACCGGTGTCGAACTGGAATGGCTGATCCACGAGCCGCACCGGCTCCATCTGCCCGTGTCCCCCGCCCGCCTCGAAGCGGCCTACACCGCTCTGCGGGCCCTGCCCCTGCACTCCCTGATCACCGTCGAACCAGGCGGCCAGCTGGAGCTCAGCTCGCTCCCCGCCGCCTCGCTCATGGAGTGCGTGTCCGACGTATCGGCCGATCTCGCTCTCGTACGCGATCGCCTCGCCACCCTGAATCTGACGCTCACCGGACTCGGTGCCGATCCCTGGCGTCCGCCGTCGCGCATCCTGCACAGGCCTCGCTACGACGCGATGGAGAGCTATCTCGACCGCGCGGGCCCCGCGGGCCGCCGCATGATGTGCTCCACCGCTTCCGTGCAGATCTGTCTGGACGCGGGGCACGAGGAGCCGGGCCCGCTCGGCTACGGCAGACGGTGGCGGCTCGCGCATCTGCTCGGCGCCGTACTGGTCGCCGTGTTCGCCAACTCGCCGGTCCAGGACGGGCGCTCCACCGGCTGGCGCTCCACGCGGCAGGCCGTGTGGGCGTCGATCGATCCGGGCACGTCCGGCGCGCCCCCGCTCGACACGGAGCCACGGGCGGCCTGGACGCGGCACGTGATGGACGCGCCGGTGATGTTCATCAGGGCGGAGGGCGACGGGAACGAAGCGTCCTGGGCCGTTCCGGAGGGGCTGACCTTCCGCGCCTGGGCCCGCTCCGGCGCGCCTCGCCCGCCGACCCGCGAAGACCTCGAATACCACCTGACCACCCTCTTCCCGCCCGTACGCCCGCGCGGCCACCTGGAGATGCGGATGGTCGACGCGCAGCCGGGCGCGGACGGCTGGATCGTGCCGCTCGCCGTGACGAGCGCGCTGTTCGACGACCCGCAGGCGGCCGAGACCGCCTACCGCACCCTGAAGCCGCTGGCCGAGCGCGCGTGCCCGCCCGGCGCGCCCGCGGCGCCGCGCAGCCCGCTGTGGCTGGACGCGGCGCGGCACGGGCTCGCCGACCCGGAGCTTCGCGAGGCCGCCACCGCCTGTTTCGCCGCGGCGGCCGAGGCGCTGCCCCGGATGGGCGCGAGCACCGAGGTGCAAAGAGTGGTCGCCGCGTACGCCGAGCGGTATGTCGCGCGGGGCCGCTGCCCGGCCGACGATCTGCTCGACGGGCACAGGGAAGGCCACCACTACGACCACGAGCACGAGAAGGGCATCCTCCGATGACCGGAACCGTCAGCGACCCCGATGCGCTTCGGCAGCGCGCCATGGCGGCGCTCCTCGCCGCCCGGGACCGCACCTCGCTCCTCACCTCATGCGTCGAAGAACCCGAACTGACCGCGCAGCACTCGCCGTTGATGTCCCCGCTGGTCTGGGACCTCGCGCACATAGGCAACCAGGAAGAGCTGTGGCTGCTGCGGGCGGTGGCGGGCCGTGACGCCATGCGACCCGAGATCGACGGCCTGTACGACGCCTTCGAGCACCCCCGCTCCGAGCGCCCGAGCCTGCCGCTGCTCGCGCCCGCGCAGGCGCGCCGCTACGCCTCCGAGGTGCGCGGGCGCGCCCTCGACGTCCTGGAACGCACACCGTTCCACGGTTCGCCGCTGACCGACGCGGGGTTCGCGTTCGGCATGATCGCACAGCACGAACAGCAGCACGACGAAACGATGCTGATCACCCATCAGCTGCGCTCTGGTGCCACCGCGCTCACCGCGCCGGACCCGGAGCCCGCGCCGCCGTTCGACGGACCGGACGAAGTCCTCGTGCCGGGCGGCCCGTTCACGATGGGCACGTCCACCGAGCCGTGGGCGCTCGACAACGAACGTCCGGCTCACCACCGTCTGGTCCCGCCGTTCTACATCGACACGACGCCGGTGACCAACGCCGGCTTCCAGCGCTTCATCGCCGACGG
Organism: Streptomyces sp. NPDC058257; assembly: GCF_042881845.1. Lineage (NCBI taxonomy): Bacteria > Bacillati > Actinomycetota > Actinomycetes > Kitasatosporales > Streptomycetaceae > Streptomyces > Streptomyces sp. NPDC058257. The sequence continues at coordinate 13,215 of NZ_JBHVXJ010000007.1, read as the reverse complement.
CGGCTATGCGCAGCAGCGGTGGTGGACCCCGGCGGGCTGGGACATGGTCCGCGGGGGCGAACTCTCGGCACCGCTCTTCTGGCGCCGGGAAGACGGCCAGTGGCTGCGCCGCCACTTCGGCACCGTCGAGGTCGTACCGCCCGACGAGCCGGTCCTGCACGTCAGTTGGTACGAGGCCGACGCGTACGCCCGCTGGGCGGGCCGGCGCCTGCCCAGCGAGGAGGAGTGGGAGAAGGCCGCCCGGCACGACCCGGCGAGCGACCGCTCGACGCGCTACCCGTGGGGCGACGCGGATCCCACCCCCGAGCGTGCCAACCTGGGCCAGCGCCATCTCCGCCCCGCTCCCGTCGGCAGCTATCCGGCCGGTGAGTCGCCGCTCGGTGTACGCCAGTTGATCGGCGACGTATGGGAGTGGACGTCGAGCGACTTCCTGCCCTATCCGGGGTTCGCCGCCTTCCCCTACCGCGAGTACTCGGACGTCTTCTTCGGCGGGGACTACAAGGTGCTGCGCGGCGGTGCCTTCTCCGTGGACGAGGTGGCCTGCCGGGGTACGTTCCGCAACTGGGACCACCCCATGCGGCGGCAGATCTTCTCCGGCTTCCGCACCGCGCGCGACGCGGACGCGACGGAGGCCGCCTGATGTGCCGTCATCTGGCCTTCCTGGGACCCGACGAGCCCCTCGGGAAGCTCCTCGTGAACCCCGCGCACAGCCTGTTCCGACAGTCCTGGGCCCCGCGGCAGCAGCGCTACGGCACGGTCAACGCCGATGGGTTCGGAGTGGGCTGGTACGCCGACGGCGACCCAGTGCCCGCGCGCTACCGCCGCTCCGGGCCGATCTGGGGCGACCAGTCCTTCGCGGACCTCGCCCGCGTCGTCAGGTCCGGGGCCCTGCTCGCCGCCGTGCGCGACGCGACCGAGGCGGGCGCGGACGGGGAAGCGGCGGCGGCGCCGTTCGCCGCCGGGACCTGGCTCTTCAGCCACAACGGCGCGATCACGGGCTGGCCCCGGTCGCTCGCCTCCGTGGCCCGGCTGCTTCCGCCCGCCGAGCTTCTGTCCTTGGAGGCGCGCTGCGACTCCGCGCTGGTGTGGGCGCTCGTCCTGCACCGGCTGCGCAACGGCGACGACGAGGGCCAGGCCCTCGCGGACACCGTGACGGAGGTCGCTCAGGCGGCTCCCGGATCGCGCCTCAACCTCCTGCTCACCAACGGCGAGACGATCGTGGCGACCGCCTGGGGCGACACCCTCTGGTATCTCACCGAACCGGGCCGCCGCACCGTCGTGGCCTCCGAGCCCTACGACGACGATCCGCACTGGCACCAGGTGCCCGACCACACGCTGCTCGCCGCCAGCCGTACCGACGTTCTGCTGACCCCGCTCAAGGAGCCCACCGCGTGAGCCCGTTCCAGCTGACCCGCACCCTGCCCTTGGACGCCACCGGCGCGGCCCTGCGCGCCGACGTCCTGCAGGGCCTCACCAACTCGCCCAAGACACTGCCGCCCAAGTGGTTCTACGACGCGCGGGGCAGCGCGCTCTTCGACGAGATCACCACGCTGCCGGAGTACTACCCCACGCGCGCCGAGCGCGAGATCCTCCAGACCCGCGCCGCGGAGATCGCCGGGGTGACGGGCGCACGCACGCTGATCGAGCTGGGCTCGGGATCGTCGGAGAAGACCCGCCACCTGATCGACGCGCTTCCCGACCTGCACACGTACGTCCCCGTGGACGTGAGCGAGAGCGCGCTCACCGGCGCCGCGAACACCCTGCTCGCCTCGCGCCCCTCCCTGAACGTGCACGCCCTGATCGCCGACTTCACCCGCGGCCTGGCCCTGCCGGGCACACCGGGCCCGCGTCTCGTCGCCTTCCTTGGCGGCACGATCGGCAACCTCCTTCCGTCGGAGCGTTCGGCGTTCCTGACGTCGGTGCGCACTCTGCTCTCGCCCGGTGACGCGCTGCTGCTCGGCACCGACCTGGTCAAGGAGGAGTCGGTGCTCGTCTCGGCGTACGACGACGGGTCGGGCGTCACGGCCTCCTTCAACAAGAACGTCCTGGCCGTGATCAACCGCGAGCTGGGCGCGGACTTCGACCCCGACGCGTTCTCGCACGTGGCCGTCTGGGACCGCGAGCACGAGTGGATCGAGATGCGCCTGCGCTCCCTGGCCGCCCAGACGGTGAAGATCCCGGCGCTCGATCTGGCGGTCGACTTCGACCGCCACGAGGAGATGCGCACCGAGATCTCGGCGAAGTTCCGGGAGGAGGGGGTGCGGTCCGATCTGTCGTCGGCGGACCTGAAGCTGACCCACTGGTGGACGGACGAGAGGGCGCGCTTCGCGCTGTCGCTCAGCGTGGCGCGCTAGCCCCGCACGAAGCCCCTCACGACCCGCGGACGTCCAGTTCCCGGGTGATCCGGCGCGAGGCCGCCTTCGCCTCCGTCGCCGGGTCACCCCCGTCGAGGACCTTCGACATGTACTTCTTGATCGGGTTGTCCGCCTCCACCTCGGCCCACCTCGGCGAGTTCGGCGTCGCACGGCCACGCGCGGCGCCCTCGGCCATCGCGGCGACCCCTTCCTCGTCCGAGACGAGCGAGGCCAGAGTCGTCTTGTTCGGCACGTAGTTCATGGTCCGGGCCAGGTCCTTCTGCCACTTCTTGCTCACGAGAGCCTCGATCACCGCGACCGCGCTCTTGCGGTCCTCGGTCTTCCCGCGCACGACGAGGTCGGATCCGCCGGTGAAGACGGCGCCCGGCTTCGCCGCCGTCTTGCCCGGGACCGGGAAGAAGCCGAGCTTCCCCTTCAGTTCGGGGTTCTTCTCCTCGATGGCCCGCGCCGTCCCCGGCACGGCGACGATCTGCGCCACGTCCCCCTTGGCGAACACCCCGGCCTGCGGCGGATGCTCCTCGTCGGCGTCCCGGGGCCCCTCGCCCAGCGCCTGCAGCTCCTGGTAGAACTCCATGCCGCGCAGGGCGTCGGGCGTGTCCAGGCTGCCCTCCCACACGCCTCGCGACCCCTTGGCCTCCGTGGCAAGATCGCCGCCCTCGTCCCAGATGAACCCGGCCAGGGTGTACCAGTCCTGGCCCGCCAGGTAGATCCCCTGGTCGGTGCCGGCGTCGAGCCGCTGGGTATCGGCGATCCACTGTGCGCGCGTCTTCGGCGGCTGCTCGATCCCGGCCCGCTCGAAAAGGTCCTTGTTGTAGATGACCACGCGGTTGGCGGCGTACCAAGGAATGCCGTACTGACTGCCGTTGTACCGGCCCGGCTCGGCGAGGCCCGGCAGCCAGTCCTTCATGCCGAGGTCGCGCGCGGACTCCAGGGTGAGGTCGTAGAGCCCGCCCTCGTCGACGTACTGGGCGACCTGCGTATTGCCGACCTCGATGACATCGGGTCCGTTCTCGTCCTTGAGCGCGGCCTTGACCTTGCCGCCGATGCCGGTCCACTCCTGGAGGTGTATCTGAAGGTCGATGCCGCTGTTCTGCTTCTCGAAGTCCGTCGTGAAGCGCTCGATGAACTCCGCCGACGCGCTGCCCCGCATGAGCCACACGCTCACGGTCCGCTTCTCCTCCCCCGCGCCCGGCAGGACACCGCAGCCGGGAAGCAGTGCGGTGGCGGCGAGGGTGAGGGTCAAGGACATGGCGACACGGCGGCGCGGTTTCACGTGGGTCACTTTCTTCCTGCGGACAGGGAGGGTCGGCCCGACGTGGGGGGTGAGCTCTCAGCTCGAACGGGTATGGCTGGGAGTTTGGTCTGTACCAATGAGCCGGTCAAGAGGGGACCGGCACCGGATTCAAGGATTCCGGTACCGGTCCCTGATGAGGGATCAGGCGAGGATTCAGCTGCCCGGGACGGTGTCCTTGAACGTGATACCTTCGCTGCGGGCGGCGCTGACCTGCGCCTTTACCGCGTCCGGGGTGAGAACCTGATCCTTGACGTGCAGGACGTAGTCGATCTGTTGGCCGTAGGCGCGCGGAGTCGAGCTCGATTGCCCGGCCAGGCGATCACCACGGACGCCGAGGACCGTCCCGTCGAGTACGTGCGCCCGCTCTACCGCGGCGACCGCCACCGCATCGTCTCGCGGCTCGAACTGGACGGTGCCGCCGAACACCCCGCGCCCACCGCCTCGCGCACCGCCGCGTGGTGGGGCACGGTGGAGTGACGTCACCTCACAGTTGTCAGGTCACCACACGGCGGAGAGGAACACCCTCATGACCGACCACACCTATCGGGTCACCGAAATCGTCGGCACCTCGCACGAGGGCGTCGACGAGGCCATCCGCAACGGCATCGCCCGCGCCTCGCAGACGCTGCGTTCGCTCGATTGGTTCGAGGTCACCCAGGTGCGCGGCCACATCGAGAACGGCGAGATCGAGCACTACCAGGTGGGCCTGAAGGTCGGCTTCCGCCTTGAGGACGGCGACAGCGCCTGACTCCACCGCCGAGCGGCCACGTCCGCCCCTCGTGCTCCTGAGCGTCCTTCAGCGCGGCGGACGCGCCCGCCCAGCGCGCCCGTACGACCGTGCGGCCCGCCCGCTCGGCCTCGTCGCACACCGGCCCCGCACTCTCCCGGGCCGGAGCCACGCCCTGTTCCAGGGGCGGATCGTGCGGAGCAGCCGCGAAGAACGCGCCCCGGTCGCGCGGCTCGCGCTCCAGGAAGCCCTGCCGATACGCGGGGCCCGCGGGAGTGCCGTCCTGGTCGAAGAGGGCCAGCGGCCTGCTGTCGCCGTCACGCGCCCGGCGTAGGCACTTCCCGTGGGGACTCCACCACCGGCGGGATCCGGCGGTGGACGTCCTCGAGCAGGTTCCGCATGGCCATGCGGAAGATCTCGGCCTGATGGTCACCGAGGAAAGAGGTGTGTCCGAACACCTCCAGGACGACGAGGCCGTGCAGGTGTCCCCACCCGCTCATCAGGAGAGCTGTCGCGGGGGGCGGCAGATGTCCCAGACCGTAGTGCGGCAGCTGTTCCAGGTATGCCCGCAGTGAGGGCGAGAGCACGGGGGCGTCGGCGGCGGCGAGTTGGGCCTCGGTGAACCCGTCGAACAGCTCGCGCTCGAAGATCGCGCTCATCCGTCGCGACGCCTGGGTGGTCGGCCCGTCGACCGGGGCCGAGTAGTCCCGCAGCGGCGTTCCGTACAGGAGCTGGAAGTGCTCGGGGTGGGCGATGGCCCAGCGACGGTAGCCCTCGGCCGCTACCACCAGACCCGGCAGGTCCGGGTCGTCCGCCGCGGTGTCGACGGCAGCCTGCACGGCGGCGGCCTGGTCGTCGTACGCCTTGGTGACGAGCGCCGTGACAAGGGCGTCCCGGCTCGGAAAGTAGTGGTAGAGCGCCTGCACGGTCATTCCGAGGTCGCGGGCGACCGCTCGCAGGGACAGAGCGGCGGGTCCGTGTTCGGTGATGTGGCGCTCGGCGGCGTCCAGGATCTCCTGCGTGGCCGCGGCACGGCGTCGCTGGCGCAAGGTGGGCGTGGCCATGGCGAGTTCCTCTGCGGGCTTGCGGGGACCGTACGACGGTCGCTCCTGTGGGCCACCCCGAGGTGTGGGGTGTGAAGAAAATCTAACACTGCCAAATTCTCTGTCTCCTCACTAACGTCGCTCCCGCCGGCCCCCACTGGTCAACTCCGGCCGTTCAGCGACGTTTTCACCGTATGGACATCAAAGGAGAAAGTGCGTGTTTGAACGCATAGCCGAACTGGCGATTCGCCGGTCCCGGCTGATACTCATCGCCACCGCGGTGGCTGTGGCCCTCATGGGTGTCCTGGGCGCCGGCGCGTTCGGCAAGTTGCTGGGAGGCGGCTACGACGACCCGGCATCCCAGTCCACCCGGGCCGGGAAGGTCATCGAGGAGAAGTTCGGCGGGGAGACGAACCTCGTCCTGCTTGTCCGTACCGACGAAGGCCGCGTCGACACCCCGGCCGCCCGGCAGAGCGGCCGTGCCCTGGTGACCGACCTCAAGAAGGAGCAGCACCTCGAGAACCTGATCTCGTACTGGGACACGGCGAGCCCCGAACTCCGCTCCAAGGACGGCCGCGAGGCCATGGTGCTCGCCCATGTGAAGGGGCAGGGCACGGAGCGCGACGAGAACGCCAAGAGCGTCATCGACGCCTACACCGGACCGCGCGAAGGCGCGCTCACGATCCAGGCCGGTGGTGGCAGCGCCGTCACCAGCGAGATGGGCACACAGTCCGGCGAGGATCTCCTGCTGGCCGAGGGCATCGCCGTACCGCTGACCCTCCTGCTGCTCCTGCTCGTCTTCGGCAGCGTCGTCGCGGCCCTGCTGCCGCTGGTGATCGGCGTGATCGCCATCGCGGGCACGTTCGCGGAACTGTTCGTCCTCGGCAGCGTCACCGACGTGTCCGTCTTCGCGATCAACCTGACCACGGCGCTGGGCCTCGGTCTCGGCATCGACTACGCCCTGCTCATGGTCAGCCGATTCCGTGAGCAGCTCGCGGCAGGGGCGACCGTGGAGGACGCTGTCCGCCGGACGGTGAGCACCGCGGGCCGTACGGTCGCGTTCTCCGCCGCGACAGTGGCGGCGGCGCTCGGGGCGCTCCTGGTGTTCCCGCAGTACTTCCTGCGCTCATTCGGCTATGCGGGCATCGGTGTCGTCGTCATCGCGGCCGTCAGCACCCTGTTCGTCATGCCGGCCCTGTTCGTCGCCCTGGGGACCAGGATCAACAGCGGTCGGCTGCCGTGGGCGAACCGTGGGCGCTCCACCACCCGGGCGCCCCTGTGGGGACGCCTCGCCGCCACCGTCATGCGGCGGCCCGCGCTCACCGCGCTGCCCGTGCTCGCGGTCCTGCTCCTGGCGGCGAGTCCGCTCCTCGGCATCACGTTCGGCACACCGGACGAACGCGTACTTCCCGAGAACGCCGAGAGCCGCCAGGTCTCGTCCGTGCTGCGGGAGAAGTTCAACGGCAGCGACGACGCCGCTCTCCACGTCGTCATCGACACATCGGTGAGCAAGGCTCCGCTGGAGTCGTACGCCGGTGAACTGTCCGGCCTCGATGGCGTGATCCGCGTCGAGACCGGCGCGGGGACCTACACCGGCGGACGGTCCACGGCGTCCGACCCGGGCAACAGAGCCCTCGCCCGCCCCGAGGCGCAGCAGATCAACGTGGTGAGCAGCTTGTCACCGAAGTCGGACGAGGCCCAGAGCCTGGTCAAGGAGGTGCGGGCGGTCGCCCCACCTGCCGGGACCCAGCCCCTGGTGGGCGGAGTGGACGCCGAGCTGGTCGACTCCAAGGACTCCATCGCCGACCGGCTCCCCATCGCCGTGGCCCTGGTCGCCCTCACCACCTTCGTCCTGCTCTTCCTGTTCACCGGCAGCGTCGTACAGCCGCTGCGTGCGCTGCTCCTCAACATGATCAGCCTGGGGGCGACCCTCGGCGTCATGACCTGGATCTTCCAGGACGGCAACCTCTCCTCCCTGCTCGGCTTCACGGCCCAGCCCATGGAGGTATCCATGACGGTGCTGATGTTCTGCATCGCCTTCGGCCTCTCGATGGACTACGAGGTGTTCGTCACCAGCCGGATCAAGGAGCTCCACGACCTGGGCGAGGACAACGAGTCCGCCGTGACCAACGGCCTCGGGCACACCGGACGCATCGTCACCGCGGCGGCCTGCCTGCTCGCGGTCAGCTTCTTCGCCTTCGGAACGGCCAAGCTGAGCTTCATGCAGATGTTCGGCCTGGGCAGTGGCCTCGCGATCCTGATCGACGCCGTGGCGGTACGCGGCATCCTCGTACCCGCCGCGATGCGCCTGCTGGGCCGCTCGGCCTGGTACGCGCCCGGCTTCCTGCGAAAGGTCCACGGGCGGTTCGGCCTCAGTGAAGGCGGCCCCGCGTCCGAGGCAGCGGCGGAGCCCGCGCCGGAGAGGCGGGTGCGGTCGGCGCAGTGATCAGTTGGCGGTTCCGGGAGGCCTGGAGAGCATGAGGAGACTGTGGGGCGCCACGGAGACCTCACTGTCCGCCTTGCGCTCCACCTCGTCGGCGACACCTCGGGGTTCCGAGGTGTCGATCCGCGTCGTCCAGCGTTCGCCGTACGCGGCGTCCGGCAGATCGAAGACGACCGGCTCCCGGTGGCTGTTCAACAGGAGCAGGAACGAGTCGTCCACCACGGACCCTCCATGGGCGTCGGGTTCCGCGATGGCGTCGCCGTTGAGGAAGACGCCCACGGCGTGCGCGTCGGGCCGCCGCCAGTCCGCGTCCGTCATCTCGCGCGCGTCGGGCCGCAGCCACACCAGGTCGGGCATCGGCTGACTCTCATGTGTCGCGGTGTCACCCCGGAAGAAGCGGCGCCTTCGCAACACGGGGTGTGCTGCCCTCAGTTCAATGGCACGGTGGGTGAAGTCGACCAACTCCCGCTGCTCGTCGGTGAGTTCCCAGTCGATCCAGGAGATCTCACTGTCCTGGCAGTAGGCGTTGTTGTTGCCGTGCTGGGTGCGGCCGAGCTCATCGCCGTGGGCGAGCATCGGGATGCCCTGCGAGAACATGAGGGTGGCCAGGAAGTTGCGCTGCTGGCGTGCGCGGAGCTCAAGAATTCCCTCGTCGGCGGTGGGCCCCTCGACTCCGCAGTTCCATGAGCGGTTCGCGTTCTCACCGTCCTGGTTGCCCTCACCGTTGGCCTCGTTGTGCTTGTCGTTGTACGAGACCAGGTCACGCAGGGTGAATCCGTCGTGCGCGGTGACGAAGTTGACGCTGGCGCGCGGGCGTCGGCGGTCGTGCTGATAGAGGTCGGACGAGCCGGTGAGACGGGAGGCGAATTCGGCGAGCGTGTGATCGGCACCGCGCCAGAAGTCCCGTACAGAATCACGGTACTTGCCGTTCCACTCCGACCAGAGGGGCGGGAAGTTGCCGACCTGGTATCCCCCGTCGCCGACGTCCCACGGCTCGGCGATGAGCTTGACGCGGCTGACCACCGGATCCTGCTGGACCAGGTCGAAGAAGGCCGAAAGGCGGTCGACGTCGTGGAACTGCCGTGCCAGCGTGGCCGCCAGATCGAAACGGAACCCGTCGACGTGCATCTCGGTGACCCAGTACCGCAACGAGTCCATGACCAGTTGCAGGACGTTGGGGTGCCGCATCAGCAGGCTGTTGCCGGTTCCCGTGGTGTCGAAGTAGTGCGCCGGATCGCCTTCCGCGAGGCGGTAGTACGAGGCGTTGTCGATACCCCGGAAGGCGAGCGTGGGGCCGTTCTCGTTGCCCTCCGCCGTGTGGTTGTAGACCACGTCGAGGATCACTTCGAGCCCCGCCTTGTGGAGCGCCTTGACCATCGACTTGAACTCGGTGACCTGTTCGCCGCGGGAGCCGCGCGCCGCGTAGGCGTTGTGCGGGGCGAAGAAGCCGATGGAGGTGTAGCCCCAGTAGTTGGACAGCCCGCGATCACGCAGGAATCCGTCCTGTACGTACTGGTGGACCGGCATCAGCTCGACCGCCGTCACTCCCAGCGACGTGAGGTGGTCGATGACCGCCTCGGTCGCAAGGCCCGCGTACGTGCCCCGCAGTTCGGCGGGGACCCCGGGATGTGTGCGGGTCAGGCCGCGCACATGCGCCTCGTACACCACCGTCTCGGCGTACGACCGCCGCGGCGGCCTGTCGTCCTCCCAGGCGAAGAACGGGTCGGTGACCACCGAGAGCGGGGTGTGCCCGGCGCTGTCGGCCGGTTCGGGCCCCCGCGCCGCGCGCTCGAAGAGAGCGGCGTCGTTGTCCATCTGCCCCTCGACGGCCTTGGCATAGGGGTCGAGGAGCAGCTTGGCGGGGTTGCACCGGTGACCTGCGGCAGGGTCCCAGGGACCGTGCACCCGGTAGCCGTAGCGCTGGCCCGGGCCGACCCCGGGCAGGTAGCAGTGCCAGACGAAGCCGTCGACTTCCGAGAGCGTCACGCGCCGGTGCGTGCCGTCGTCATCGACGAGCACGAGGTCGACGCCCTCGGCCACCTCGCTGAACAGGGCGAAGTTGGTTCCTTCACCGTCGGATGTGGCGCCCAGGGGGAAAGGGGCGCCGGTCCAGGTGCGCACGCGACTGCCTCCCTGCGGATGGACGGGGCCTACGGGGCCTGGTGAGGCCTGGTGAGGCCTGGCAGAGCGGTCACACGGGCGCCGGGGCGGCCGCGTCGGCCAGGGAGTGCGCCTCGACCGGGTCCGTGCGGACGGGAACGAGTACGGGGATCTCCCGGGGCTCCTCCCGCGGTGCCTCCAGTGCCTCACGCAGGCTGGGTGCGGGCGTCGCGGGGGCCAGCCGGGCGGGTTCGGCCGACCGGACGCGGCGCGAGAACCAGATGATCTTGCCGTTCGTCGCCGGGCAACTGCCCCAGCCGTCGCTCAGCGCGGCGATCTGCGCCAGGCAGCCCTGCGGCCCGTAGTGCCGCTGCGGCAGGTCGGGGTTGTTGTCCGACACCGCGGTGATGAGGTGCTGTCCGTTCCACCACATCTCCACGACGGCCCCCTTGTCCGCTCCGTGCTCCTCGATCGCGTGGAGCAGCACTCCGGAGCAGTGACTGACGGGTTCGGTGAGAACCCCAAGACCCCAGTGCCGCAGATGCGCGGCCAGAATGCGCCTGATCTGCTCGATCCTCTCCGAGCTGACCTCCACGTCGAGGTGGTAGTAGCAAGGGATCGCGGATTTCATCGCTCCTGGCTCCTCTCGGTGAAGCTCCCGCTCCTCCTCGGCCTTGGCGGCCGAGCCCCGAACACGGAACGTGAGCACTTATCACTTCTGGGTCAGTCTCAGCGTGCGAGCACTACTCCATTTGCGCAACAGGAACCCCTGGCGCCCCGGTGGTTGAACTCCCAACAGGACGCTGGGTGCCCACGCGTGCACCATGAGTCATATGGCTTGATCTTCGTGACACGGAACGAGGGTGACCAGCGTGGTGCTGCTGCCTGCCAAGGCCGATGTCGCACGGCGGCTGTGCGACTACCGGGCGTGGGAGCGACTGCTGCTCGCCCGTCCCGCCGACCGTGCCGTGCGGGTGCGCTTCGAGGAAACCGCGTACAGCCTGTGCGCACTGATGGGCGAGGGCAAAGCACGGGTCGCCGCCGACGCGGCCGAGCTCTACCTGCGCCCACGAACCACGCGCCGACCGTCAACACCCCCGGGCCCTTGGGGTCGGTGACGACAGGCTCCCGCGGGAGCGGCCCGCACTCGAACTCGGTGGAGGAGAGACCGATGACGTCAGCTCCGGGGACGACCTCTGTCCCCACCACCGTCGTCATGCCCGTCCTGGACGTCCAGCCGGTCGTCGATCACGGCCGCCGCCCGGCGAAGGCCGTTTCCGGCGAGACGTTCCAGATCACGGCCACCGTCTTCGCCGAGGGCTCGCTGGCGGTCGGCGCCGACGTCGTTCTGCGCGACCCGCGGGGGCGCTCCGGGCCGTGGACGCCGATGCGCGAGCTTGCGCCCGGCAGCGATCGCTGGGGTGCGGACGTGACCCCGGACGTCGAGGGGCAGTGGACGTACCGCGTGGAGGCCTGGACGGACCCCGTGAAGGGCTGGCGGCACTCCGCCGAGATCAAGGTCCCGGCCGATATCGACGCCGGGCTGATGCTCGAAGAGGGCGCGCTGCTGTACGAGCGAGCGGCACGCGGAGCCCCTCAGGGAGCGGAGCGGCAGGTGCTGCTCGCCGCCGCGAACGCGTTGCAGGACGAGCTGCGGTCCCCGGTCGAACGCCTGGAGGCCGCGCTGACTCCGCAGGTGGACGCGGTTCTCGCGCGTCATCCCCTGCGGGAACGGATCTCGCCCTCCCCGGAATTTCCGCTGCTCGTGGAGCGGCAGCGGGCGCTGTTCGGGTCCTGGTACGAGTTCTTCCCGCGCTCGGAGGGTGCCGTCGCAGTCGAGGGCGAGCCCCCGCGGTCGGGAACGTTTCGCACCGCTTCACAGCGGCTTCCGGCCATCGCCGCGATGGGCTTCGACGTCGTCTACCTCCCGCCCGTCCACCCCATCGGCACCACCTACCGCAAGGGCCCCAACAACTCCCTCTCCCCCGGCCCGCACGACGTCGGCGTCCCCTGGGCCATCGGCTCCCCCCAGGGCGGCCACGACACGATCCACCCCGACCTGGGCACCCTGGACGACTTCGACGCCTTCGTCCGCCGCGCCACCGACCTGCACCTCGAAGTCGCCCTCGACTTCGCCCTGCAGTGCTCCCCCGACCACCCCTGGGTGCACAAACACCCCGAGTGGTTCGCGCACCGCGCCGACGGCACCATCGCCTACGCGGAGAACCCCCCGAAGAAGTACCAGGACATCTACCCCCTGGCCTTCGACCACGACCTGCCCGGCCTGATCGCCGAGACCGTACGCCTGCTGCGGTTCTGGATGGACCACGGCGTACGCATCTTCCGCGTCGACAACCCGCACACCAAACCCGTCGCCTTCTGGCAGGAAGTCCTCGACGACATCAACCGCACCGACCCCGACGTCATCTTCCTGGCCGAGGCCTTCACGCGGCCTCCCGTCATGCGGGCCCTGGCCCAAGCCGGATTCCAGCAGTCCTACACGTACTTCACCTGGCGCAACACCAAGCAGGAGCTCACCGAGTACCTGACCGAGCTCTCCGTCGAGACCGCCGCGTACCTGCGCCCCAACCTCTTCGTGAACACGCCTGACATCCTGCCCGCGTATCTCCAGGACGGCGGCCGTGCCGCCTTCGAGGTGCGGGCCGTGCTTGCCGCCACCCTCGCGCCGAGCTGGGGCATGTACGCCGGTTACGAGCTGTGCGAGAACACCCCGGTCCGTGCGGGGTGCGAGGACTACCTGGACTCGGAGAAGTACCAACTGAGGCCGCGCGACTGGGAGTCGGCCGAGCGCTCCGGCGCCGGCATCGCGCCCCTCATCACCACACTCAATCGGCTCAGGCGCGATCACCCTGCCTTGCAACGGCTCAGGAACCTGCATTTCCATCAGTCCGACAACGACGCGGTCATCGTCTACAGCAAGCGCGAGGGCCAGGACACGGTTCTGATCGTCGCCAACCTGGATCCGCATCAGGTCCGGGAGGCCACGGTTTCGCTGGACATGCCGCGACTCGGCCTCGAACGGCACGAGTCGGTGCCGGTGCGCGACGAGCTCACCGGCGAGACCTACCACTGGGGCAGCACCAACTACGTACGCCTTGGTCCGGGCTGCTCGCACGTGTTGATCGGAGGGTCACCCACATCATGATCATCAATGAGCCCGTCCAGGACACCTTCGAGGACACCCCCGCCAAGGACCGCGACCCCGAATGGTT